>JBDNCJ010000001.1:0-151698 GCA_046719715.1 Chloroherpetonaceae bacterium
GATGGTGCAAAGTCGGTTGAGGAAGTAACAGCGTCCATCGAGCAGTTGCTTCAAAGCACGCGCGCGTAACAGTTGAGCATACCGGCGAACGCGTTACGGCACAATCCAATGAGCAATCACTTCGCCGCTTGCTTGCCAAACAAACTTCGCGCGCTGATGCCCCGATGAATTGAGCCAAAGCCAATCAATCGTGTGAATATGCGTTTCAACCACCGTAAAATTTTCCCTTCCCGCTTCGCTTTCTTCAATCGTCGGATTCCTTTTCAACAGTGATTCAGGCAACCCTGATGCAGGTTCGGCAAGAATTGTCGAAGGCGCAAGCGAGAGGTAGCAACGCCGGCTCAATAGTTTGGTATTTTCCCATTGAACATTGGCGAGGGCGTCTTGATAGTGCAAGGTTGCCATGCCTGAAAGACGAAGTTGGACGCGGGCTTCGGTGTCGTAAAAAAGCCAACAGATGTTAGGATTCTCTGTCAGTTCCGAAATTTTTTGTGAGCGATGGTCGGTGTGGAAAATGAGCGTTCTCGATTCAGGAAGAACTTTACGAAGCACGACGGTTCTCGCCTGCGGCGCGCCGTTTGAAATCGTAGCAATGACGCCCGTATGAAACGGGTGAGTGCGCGTGCGCGCGCCGTTTTGCAACGCTTCCCAAATTGAAGCTAAAAGTGTATCAAGTGAAAGCTCTTGTTCGAGCGTTATCATAGGCTTGAAATCGGTTTATGCGAGATGCTCCACGCAAGTCGCATGGTTAAGTGTTATATTTGGCTTTCAGTTGCACTTCTCAATCAAACCGTTTCAAAGCAAAGAATGCGCGCGTTTCATTGTTTCACTGTGTTCTTTTTCGTTATCACGTCTTTGGCAATTTCATCTTGCGCTAAAAAAGAAACAAAGTCGGAATTTCGTTCCGCAAACGGCGGCAAAGTCTACGGCGGCACATTCGTCTACAACGAAACGACCGACTTGCCGACCTTAGACCCCGTTCAAATCGGCGATGTTGCCTCGCACCACGCCGCACATCAGATTTACGAACTGCTCATTGACCTTGACCACACCACGCTTCAAATTGTGCCTGAACTGGCAACACGATGGGAAATTTCACCCGATGGCTTGACCTACACATTCTATCTGCGCGACAGCGTCTACTTTCACAACGACGTCTGCTTTCCGCAAGGCGAAGGACGCAAATTTACAGCAGACGATGTGAAGTTCTCCTTTGAACGCGCATGCAATCCGAAAACACAAACCAAAGGCTTCTGGGTGTTCAAGGATAAGGTCGTCGGAGCCAACGAATACTTCGAGGCGCAACAATCGCTCGAGCCAAAAGTCAACGAAGTCAAAGGCTTTGAAGTGCTCGATGAACGTCGCTTTCGAATTCGATTGGTGAAACCTTACGCGCCGTTCTTAATGCTTCTCACTTCGGCGTTTTGTTATATCGTGCCACCCGAAGCGGTCAAGTATTACAATCAAAACTTTCGCATGCACCCTGTCGGCACGGGCGCGTTTCAGTTCCAAGAATTTAAGGACGGACAATACCTGTTGCTCAAACGCAATCCGAAGTATTGGCAGAAAGACGAACACGGAAATCGCTTGCCATTTTTAGACAATGTGAAGTTGCTTTTCATTCGCGACCTTTCCACGCAAATGATGACGCTCAAACAAGGGGGATTATCGGAATCGTATCGAATTGAATCCGCGATGCGGAGCGAATGGCTAACGGAACAAAATACGCTCGCCGAAAAATACAGCGATGAATTTGTCCTGCATCGCACGCCTGCGCTCTCGACGCAGTTCTACGGCATGAATTGCAAAATCAAACCCTTCAACGACAAGCGCGTGCGCCTTGCCTTCAATTATGCGATTGACCGCGAAAAACTCGAACGCTATGTTTTGAAAGGGGAAGGTATTGCCGCCACAAAGGGAATCGTGTCACCGCTGACGCCGAACTACGACACCTCCAAAGTCAAAGGCTACAAATTTGATGTTCAAAAAGCACGGCAGTTGCTTGCCGAAGCGGGTTTTCCCAATGGCAAAGGCTTTCCTGAAATCACACTTCAACTCAATGCGGGAGGCGGGCGCAATCTGAAAATGGCAGAAGCCATTCAAGAGATGCTTCAAAAAAATTTGAACATCAAGGTTAATCTCTTGCAAGTCGAGTGGTCAATGCATTTGGAATCAATGGAGACGGGAAAAGCTCCATTTTATCGATTAGGTTGGGTCGCCGATTATCCCGATGCAGAAAATTTTCTTAATCAATACTACGGCAAACTTGTTCCCGCGAAGTTGGAGGAGCGCAGTTATCCAAACACGGCACGTTATCAAAATCCGAAGTTCGACGAACTTTATGAAAAGTCACTGATGATTATCAACGACGCGCAACGCAACGCCGTCTATGTTCAAGCCGAACAGATTGCCCTCGACGAAGCCCCACTTCTTCTGACAATTTACGACATCGATGAGCGCATCGTCCGCAAAGAAGTTCGAGACTATCCTGTCAATGCTATGGATCGACGCGACTTCAAAACGATTTGGCTAAACAAGCCAACCTCAATCGCGAAAGAATAGCGCGGCATGGCGCAGATTATTAGTTCATCTCCCAAAGTTTGACGGTCTTGTCGTCGCTTCCTGTTACAAAGTAGCGTCCATCAGGCGAGAGCGAAACGGCATTGATGGTGAAGGTATGTCCGCCGTTGGTTCGGTCAATGGTTTCTTTGCATTGTGCGTTTTGGATATCCCAAAGTTTGATGGTTTTATCTTGGCTCACGGTCAGGAGTTCTTTGCCGCCATTGACAAAAGTCATGGCTTTGATAGAGAAAGTGTGAGCAAGGATTTTGACTTTCGGCTTAATCGATTTTCCCTCGACCGTCCAGATGCGCAAGCGAGCATCTTTGCCGCCCGTGATGAAAAGTTTTCCATCGGGCGAAAACATGACAGAGAAGACGGAGTCGCCGTGTCCCTCAATCGTATGAAGCACCTCGAAGGTTTTGGCATCTAAAATTTTGACGAGACGGTCGCTACTGCCGGTGGCGAGCAATTCGCCGTTTGGCGAAAGGGCAATGGTGCGAATGTTTCCTGCATGAAGGGGAACCACACGTATAAGCGAGAAGTCAGAGAGGCGAAAGACTTTCAGTGCGCCGCCCGATGCGCCGACATAGAGTTCGGTTTCGTCGTGATTGAGCGCAAGCGCGTAGTTCGGCAAGAGTTGCGGGTTGGAAAAAACGACTTCGCGTTCTGTGGCGACTTTGCCGGCTTTTTCAAACACTGACCGAATAAGCCCGCCATGCTTTGCAGTGTCAGAGTCGGCTTTGTTCAGCTCATAAAAAATGTAATGAAGGGCGTCATAGACACCGGTGATGTCGGCGATTTCAATCGTCTCTTTGCCGTCGGAAACCATCACGCGCCCCTCTCTTTTCGAGTCGTGGAGATAGGTAGCGGAAATGTAGTTTGCGCCAAGTTGTGGCGAGAGAATGGTTGCAAGTTTGTCGAAGGTTTGTGCATCATAAACAATCGTCATGCCGTCGCGCCCTGTGGTGATGAAGTATTTACCGCTTTTGGAAAAGAGCATCGCATAAACGGATTGGCGGTGGTCGGCAAGTCCGCCGATGGCTTCGGGTTTGCCGACTTCATACACGAAGACGGAGCGTAAGCCGCCCGCTGCTGCAAATCGTTTGCTGTCGGGGGCAAAGGCAACGGTATAGGCATTCTGCTTATTTTCAAAAAAAGTTTGGACGGGTGAAATGCGTGTTTGGCTCATGTCTGGTTTTCGTTTGGAAGCCCTTGCGTTTTATGGTTTCGCACTCGAAGGCTTCGAAATGTTGGCAATGTTGTTCTGAACTCGCGAGGTGCGAACATTTTCCAAGCGACTAACCAAGAACTCGCGTGTTTTGTTCAGTGCAAAATTGGTAAGTGCTTGAAACGCAATTTCTTTGAGCGATTGAATCAGCGGCGAGGACGCTCGAGAGCGACTTGGTGCAATTTGCACAGCTTTCTTTATGGAGCGCGGGACTTCGGGCGCGACGAGTGCGCGAACGACTCGACCTGTAAGCCAGCCAATGCCGACGGCGATTGCCATGGTTGTAACAGGAAATCGCGAGACAATTCCTTTCGGAGTGAGGCGTGCGTTGAGTTCAGATTTGAGCATCTGCTTGCGCGATTTCAAGCGGGCTTTGCGCACAGCAATCGTGCGTTCCAACGCTTGGCGATAGGCATCAATCGATTCTGACTCCGACATTACTTGTGCTCCTCCTCTTTCGGCTTTGACGATTGCCTCTGCTGATACTCGCGCCAAAAAAATTTGAGAAACAAGTTTCGCACCAAACTTGGCTGAAAGACGTTGATGAGCACAACCGTACCGATAAGCACGCCGCCGATGGTTAAAAAGCCCAGCGAGCGTTGTCCCAAAATTTCTCCCAAGTAAAGCGCGAGCGCAATGAACAGACACGACGCACCCACGATTGAAATCAAGACGAGCACGATATTCGCCGCAATCCCTGAAAGGAGTTCAATCGCATCGATCTTCGCCAGCTCGACCTTTGCCGTAACCATATCAGAAAAATCATCGAGCGATTGTGAAAGCGATTCATCGAGCAACTCAATGACGCTTTTCTCGCGCTGACGGTTATCTTTCATGTCTTATTCGCCTCTGCGTGGTGAAAAAAGCATGCCCAAAAGAAACCCGACGCCCAACGCAATCAACGCCGATTGGACGGGGCGCTTTTCAATATATCCCGTTACTTGTTCTTTGGCGCGTTTCGCCGTTTGAAACGATGAAGTTTCTTTGAGTTGTTCGTAGAGAGCGTCTAATTGCTCTTGAAGCAAGGCGGGTTGTTCTTTTTCAGCCATTGACGAGAGCGTGTTGAGTTTAAGGTTGTCAATAAGTTCTGCAGATGTATGTTAAGCAATTTAGAAAACTTTTCTATCTTCTCTCGTCCGTTTCTAAATGCAACCAACGCGTCTTTGAAGACGAAATGAGAAACGAATTTAGGGACAAACATTTTGGAAGTAACCTTACTGTTCTTGTTTAATGTCAACGCCGCTGTCTACCGCTGTGGAGAGCCTCTCGAAAGTCGTTCCCATCATTGCCTCGTCCGAATTGCATGAGGGTATGTCGCATCTCTTTACGTTTGTTAAAGACGACGAGCGATACGAAGCCTTTGTCATTCGTTTTGGGAGTCAGGTTCGCGCATACTTGAACTTGTGTCCGCATGCGGGTGAGCCGCTTGCCGAAAAAAATCAGTCGGCGTTCAACAGCGACAAACGATACCTTTTATGCCGAGAGCACTTCGCGCTTTTTGACCCCGAAACGGGAAAATGCGTAAGCGGCCCCTGCCCGATTGCCGACCTGCATAAAATTTCCATTGTGCAACAGGAAGACATGATTTGTTTAGTGTTGGGTTGAGGCGTTTTCTTTTTTGAAATCTGCCCTTACTTCTCTACTTTACTGTTAGGGAACAAAAACCGTCGCGAGCAAATAGCGGCGTCTCATCAAATAAAAGTTGGAGTCTCGCCCAATTCACCTCTTGAAAAGTTGTGCTTTGCTCAATCGCACAAGTGATTCAGTCATTATTTTACTTCGTCCTACAAGTTAATTTAATTGTTGTGGTGTGTTAGGGAATCTTCAAAAATATCGTGAAATCATTATCTCGGTCGCGCTCTTCCTCATTTTGGATTTGAGCGTGCTGGTGGTGAGCTCGATTACGACGGGGCAACTTGAAAGCGATGCCGTCGCCGTGAACCTTGCCTCTCGACAACGTGAACTCTCGCAGCGCATCGTCAAAACATTGCTTCAAATTCAAATCGCTCAAAATGCCGAGCATAGTATTGAAGACCCGCAAAACGAATTGGCGACCACATTCAAAATTTTCGACGAAACGATTGAAGGACTACGCGACGGGCGGCTCGTTACCGGCGGCGACTACAAAACTGTAATGCTCAATTCCGTTGAAACCGACAGTGCCAAAGTCTATCTCGAGCGCGCTTTCCTCATCTGGAATCCGTTCAAAGAAAAACTCTTTCGCGTGATTGCCGCCAAAGGCACTGTTCCTAAAGAAGATTTGCAAGACGCCGTCGAGTATGCTTCGAACAACAACCTCTTGCTCCTTGATTTGATGAACTTCATCACGTCGGAAGCGGAGAAAAAACTCTCGGATAAATCCAACACGCTCCGCACGATTCAAATTACAGGCATCATCGCCGCACTCATTAACTTTTTTATTCTCCTTTTCCATTTTATTCGTAAGTTGCGTTCCCAAGACGCAGAAATTGCACGATACTCTGAAAATTTGGAGAAAATGGTCGATATTCGCACGCGTGAATTGAGAACGGCGCAAGAGCAATTGAGGGCGACGAACATCAGTCTTGAAAAAGCGAAGTATGAACTTGAAATTCTGAATTCGCAGTTGGAGCAAAAAGTCGAAGAACGCACCGCTGAACTGAAAAACACGCAAACCCAACTGATTCAATCCGAAAAAATGGCGGCATTAGGTCAGATGGTAGCCGGGCTCGCCCACGAAGTGAATACGCCTTTAGCGTTTGTGAAAACCAACTTGGAAGGCATGTCGGAGTTCCAAAAGGAAATTTTCTCACTCATCGATGAATCCGATAAGTTGTGCGAATCCCTCAAAAACGACGACATGGAAAACCTCGACAAGCATTTAATTCAACTTGCAGAGTTGCAACAGCGCTTAAAGCAAGCCAATACGGTTCAAGATATTAGCGATATGCTTCGCGAATCCCTGACGGGTATGGATAGAATCCAAGAATTGGTGATGAACCTTAAGAATTTTTCGCGCCTCGACGAAGCCGAATACAAATACGCCGATATTCATGCGGGAATTGACTCGACCTTACTAATAGCCAACAACATTATTAAAAACAAAGCAAGGGTGGTGAAAGAATACGCTCCAAAACTTTATGCAGAATGCTATCCTGCTCAACTCAATCAAGTGTTCTTGAATTTGATTACGAATGCGGCGCAAGCAATGGAGCGGGACGACGGCGAAATTAAAATCAAAACGTCGGTTGAAGACGGCTACGCGGTTGTTCGCGTTACCGACAACGGCAAAGGCATTCCAAAAGAGCACCTGAACCGAATTTTTGAACCGTTCTTTACAACAAAGCCGGTCGGTCAAGGAACGGGTTTAGGGCTGAGCATCTGCTATCAAATTATTGAAAAGCACTCCGGCGTGATGCAGGTTGAAAGCCAAGTCGGCGTCGGAACAACATTCACGATTAAAATTCCCGTCAAACAAAAGCGCGACGGGGGAGCCGCAACGGAAAGCGTTCGGTCTCGATCTTCAAACCTCCAAATGGCATAAGTCCAAACGGATATAAGTTTTTACAGGTATTATGAGCGCACTTTCCAATATTCTTCTCGTTGATGATGAGCCGCTGTTGCTCTCTTCTTTAAGTCGAGTTCTTCGTCTTCACTATACCGTTTTTACGGCGGAAAACGGTGTTCAAGCGCTGGAAGTTGTTCAGCGCAACAAAATCAAAGTCATTGTCAGCGACCAGCGCATGCCCGGCATGCTTGGGCACGAGCTTTTAGGCAAAGTCAAAGACCTCAGTCCAAACACCGTGCGATTGCTACTGACGGGTTACAGCGACCTTGACGCGATTTTGAACTCCGTCAATGCGGGACAAATCTTCCGATATATCAACAAGCCGTGTAGCGTTGAAAAGTTGCGCGAAATGATTGAACTGGGCGTTCAAATTCACGACCGCATCGTCTCGATGCAAAACGACGCCAAAACGGCGGCACCCGCAAAATCCATAACTGAAGTCGCTAAAACGGATGCAGACCCGCCTGCAACTTTACTGTTTGTGGGATATACGCCTGCTGAAATTCAAAAGCTCACCTCCAAAATAAACGTGCGCTTCATTGTTGAGCATGCGACGACGCTCGATGAAGCATTTGCCGCGCTGAACCGCGTCTCTGTTTCGGTGTTGATTAGCGACCTCAACTTCGGTGAGCACGACGGCATTGACTTTTTGAACACCGTCAAAAAAGAGTTTCCGCACACCGTTACCGTCATTCTAACCGATATTGTTGATGCGACGATGGCGATTCGATCGATTAACGAAGTGCAGGTATTTCGCTACATCACCAAGCCCGTGAGCGAAGAATCTTTTGCGCGCACGGTCGAAGAAGCCGCTAAGAAAAATCGCACCTATCAATCAACGCCGCATCAAAACATTAAACTCACGGCGGAAAGCATCAGCCCCGACCAAGCGTTCCAGACGTCGGCGGAAAAATTGCGTGCCAAACTCGTCGCCGCTCGCATCGCCTTGACGAAATCGCGCTCGTAGTCAATTCCTTCAATGCTTGAGTACTGTCGCCTCCGCCTGCGAAATCTGAACGTCAAACGTTACCTCATCACGCCGTGTTCAAGGGGCTCTTGTATTCATTTATAGTTTCTCAAATATTCTCAAATATCTTGCGGCTTAAACCAACATGCATCGCATTGTAATTGTATTGCTCACTGCTGATGATGAAAGAAGAAGATGCGCTTAAAATTTCTCTGAGCATACCGCCGCCCGAGCGATACATTCGGGCGCGCACGCTCGCGCTTGAAAAACAACTCGCTGTTGCAGAACTCCCATTGCAACGAGCCGAACTCTTGCTTGAACTCGGCTGGGAACTCAAAGTGGGAAATACGCAACTCGCGCTCTCCCTTGCCGAAGAAGCCTCTATGATTTGTGAGCAAGACGATTCCCAAAGCGCGCAATACCACAAAGCAATGAGCGCATGCCTCATGGGCTACTGCTACCGATACCTTTCTGATTATGCCGCCGCTCACGCCGTTTCGGAGCAATCCTTCACGCAATTTGAACTGTTGAATCGACCGCACGGCAAAGCGATATGCCTCACCAACATTGGATATGTGTGCCTGCACCTGGGCAAATGGACGGAGGCGTGCGAGTATTTCCAAAAAGCCCTCAGAGTGCACACCGAGATGAACAACAGACTCGGCATCGCTGAAAACCTCATCGCGCTGGGACGCACACACATGGAAGAATTCTTGCAAACTCGCGAGCAACAAACCTTAGCACAAGCGACTAACTACCTCTACTCGGCACACGATTATGCTGAACAACTTGACTCCAAACAAACCCTCGCACTCGTAGCATTCGTGCTCTCGGAAACTTACAAGGTGATGCAGAACTACCGCAAAGCCTTTGAATATCATGAAGAATACGCGCATCTGTGGGAAAAATTTTTAAGCCAAGAAAGTGAACTGCGACTTCAACTAACGGAAGAGCGATTCATATCGGAGCGTGAACGACAAGCCCTCGAGATATATCGTCTTAAAACCGTTGAACTCGTAGAGGCGCAAGAAGAGCTTAAACTGTTGGTAGAAGCCCTTCAACAAGCCGACCGGCGGCAATCGGAACTGCTCACCCAACTCGCCGAAAAAAACGCCGAACTCGAGCGCATTGCAAAAGAAGACGTGCTCACAGGGCTGTGCAACCGACGCTACATCGACCAAATCATGCAACAAGCCTTTCAGGAAGCACAGTCTCACGGCGGAAGATTAACGATTGGCATTTTAGACCTCGACCACTTCAAAAAAATCAACGACCAATTCTCCCACCAAATTGGCGACGAAGTATTGAGAACAGTGGCGCAACTGATGAAAACCAGAATCGGTAGAGAAGGCATTGCTGGACGTTATGGCGGCGAGGAATTTGTCTTGGTTTTCGCCAACGCATCGCTTGAGCGCGCGGCGTTGGTCGCCGATACGGTGCGTCGCGCCGTCGAGACGCACGATTGGGCATCTATTCACCCCGAATTGACGGTAACGCTCAGCATCGGGCTTTGCGCCGATACCTCGCTCCCATCTTTTGAAAAGATGATTGCACAAGCAGACGAAAAACTCTACGAAGCCAAGAAAAACGGACGCAATCAAATCCGCTATTGACGCTCAAATCTTATTGACCGTTCAAAACTTCAACGCGCACGCGCACCACGCCCGATTGCACCATGTCAATGGCTTTTGCGCCAGCGAGCGACAAGTCAATAATTCTCCCTTTGGTGTTCTTTGGCATTCGGTCGTTAATTCGAACCACAACACTTTTGCGATTTTCAAGATTCGTAACGCGCACCGGTGTCCCCAACGGCAAATCGACACTTGCCGCCGTCAATTTGTTCATGTCATAAGTCTCTCCGCTTGCCGTTTTCCTGCCGTGAAATTCGTCTGCGTAGTAGGTCGCCATGCCTTCTTTGGCGTTGCTCGCCGACAGGGGCGACGACTCGGAACGCTCGCCGTAGCGCACGACCGATTGACACGACGAAAGAAGCATCACGATAAAAATGAAAAGAATGGAAATGCACTTCATATTTGAGACGAGCATTTGAAATACGCAAAGCAACTTGTATCTTCAACTTCACCATTGAAGTTAAAAAATCTCAATTTCTCAATCTCGATGAAAGCAACGATTTATCAACCTTTTTCAGGCATAAAACCGCTCGGGTATTCCGTCCTCTTTGCCGCACTTACCGCACTTGCCGCTTGGGTGGAAGTTCCGATGTTTCCCGTTCCAATGACGATGCAGACTTGCGCCGTGCTTCTTTCGGGCGCACTCTTGGGTGCGCGTTGGGGCTTCGTGAGCCAAGTGATGTATCTCGCGGGCGGCATCTTTCTCCCGATTTATGCCGGCGGCGCAATGGGCGTTTCAACACTCTTCGGCGCAACGGGCGGATACCTGTTTTCATTTCCGATAGCCGCATTTCTTACAGGTCTCGCACTTCGCTCGGCAACGATTGAAACCTCACTCTACGCACTATTCGCGCGCGTCTTCGCCGTCAGTTTGGTGATTATGATTTTCGGCACGATTTGGCTTCAAGTCGCGTTGAATCTTTCGCTCGTTCAAGCCGTTTCAGTGGGCTTCGTTCCGTTCATCATCGGCGATGCGATAAAGTGCATGCTGGTGGTTGCAATTGTCAAAGCCGACAAGTGGATTTCAACGCATAAGCCGAACCTGTTTTGACTCGAGACGAACTTTGAATTTTTTTTAATCTTCACTAACTCTAATCATAAAGGAGACAAAATATGGCGGAAGTCATGGAAGCAACGGCGACAAGTATTTTGACCGAATCGCTCATCACGCTCACCGCAGGTGCGGCGGCGGAAGTCAACCGTATTATGGCAGAAAATAAAATTCCAGAAGGCTATAAACTGCGCGTCGGCGTTACAGGCGGCGGCTGTTCGGGGCTTTCCTATGCGCTCGGCTTCGACCAGCCCAAAGAAAACGACGAGCAATTCATCAGCAACGGCGTTGAAATTTTGTTGGATAAACGCCACGCGATTTACCTCTCCGGAACCGTTGTGGATTATCAAGACGGTCTGCAAGGACGCGGATTTACGTTCAACAATCCCAACGCACAAAAGACTTGCGGTTGCGGCAGTTCGTTTTCGGCTTAATTGTTTAAGGTCAATGCAAAAGGCGACTTCAAACGAAGTCGCCTTTTTCTTTCGATGTCGTATCTTTGCGCGTTACGAACTTCAACTCATACCATCAATGAAAACCATTGCTCATCTCATCTTACCTGCTCTTGTTATCATGATGCTCGTCGGTTGCAACGACGAAAAAAAGCAACTTGAAACGCTCCTCAAAACATCGCAACAAGTTACTGACTCGCTCAATGCCGTCATTCAGGAAGAATATGAAAAGCGCGAACGATTAGCACGAGAATTAGATGAGCTCGACACCTACACGAAAGGCTTGGGCGTGAATTTGGCGGCGGAAAAAGACCCGGAAAAACAACAGAACACGATTGAGCGCATCAAAGAGGCGGCGAACACACTCAAATCCCAAAAGGAGAAAATCGGACAACTGACTGCCAAAGTCGCTCGCCTTGAAAAAAAACTTGAAGAAGTCTCGATGGAGAACGAGCGGCTCAAAGGGCAGATTGCCAAACTTTCGGGCGAGAACCTTGCGCTGCGCAACAAAGTTGACAGCCTCAACCGCGTTACGGCGAGCTTGAAGTCGCGCCTCGCTGAAGCCGTTGCCTCAGCCAATACCCAGCGCGAAAAACTCAATACAGGGTTCTACATCATGGGCGGCACAGGATTCTTGCGCGACAACGGCGTCTTGGAGCGTCGCGGTCCTTTCGGCAACGCCTACAACCCGAATTTCAATCCATCACAAAATCGCAATGTGCGGCGCATTGATATTTCGCAAACATCTGAAATCGAAGTGCCAGCACCAAAGAGCGACGTCGTAATCTGGTCGCCACACGTGCGTAGCAGTTATGAAGTCGTTGAAAAATCGGGCGAGCGCAATAAATCCATCTTGCGCATTCTCAACCCCGATGAATTTTGGCAAACCGCCAAAGTGCTTGCCATTGGCACAGAAGGATAACGCTCGCACGCCTACACCGATTGTAAATTGCTTATCTTATGAGCCTGAACTGCAAACCGTTCGGGCTTTTCATTTTTGAGGTGATACGATGATTCAATACGACAGCAAAATTTGGTTCGGGTTTTTATTCAACTTCCGAACGGGGCAGTTGCGTCGACTTCTGCCGAGTATATTGATTATGGCGAGTTTCACCGCCGTTGTTTGCTATTTGGATTTGGTGAAAGGGCTTTACAAACTTGAAATGCCGCTCACGGTGCATACCTTGATGGGCGTTGTGCTCGGTCTGGTGCTTGTCTTTCGCACCAACACGGCATATGAGCGGTGGTGGGAAGGGCGAAAACTTTTCGGCGCACTCGTCAATGCGTCTCGCAACCTCGCCGTAAAACTCGATGCGTTTTTAGAGCCGTCTGCATTTGAGCCGCGATACTTCTTTGCAAACACCATTTCCGCCTTTGCCATTCTTTTACCGAAACACTTACGCGACACAATTTCAAGCGACGATTTGGACATTCTCGACGAGGCATATCGCGAAATTGTTGCCCACGCCAAGCATAAGCCGCTTGCCGTGATACGAGTAATTATCAATCGAGTTCAAACCCTCCGCACGGAAGGCAAGTTGAGCATGGAACAGTTTATTTCGCTCTCTCAAAACTTAAACGAACTTGTCGACGCACTGGGCGGAATGGAACGCATCAAAAAAACGCCAATTCCGTTTTCATATGCCATGCTCATCAAACGCTTTATTGCAGGATATGTGTTTTCGCTTCCTTTCGGATTGATTCACGATTTTGGCTGGGCGGCAGTGGTCATTGTGCCGTTTATTTTCTACGTCATGGTCGGCATTGAGGTCATCGCCGAAGCGATTGAAAACCCATTCGGAACCGATAAAGACGATTTGCCAACAGACGACATAGCGCAAAATATCATGCGCAACGTCAAAGAAATTTTAAGCTCCGCTTACGGCGAGCCCGTTCAAGAAAAACTTGAAGGTGAAATTTTTCAAGTAACAAAAACAACAGTATCTCAAAAGACGACCTAACTTCGGTTTAATCTTAATAATGACCACTTCTTCTCACCATGCTTCTTCCAAACGCGAATGGCTCTTGCTCTTCGTCTTAGTCTCGGTTCAATTCACGCACGTCTTGGATTTTGTAATCATGATGCCGCTTGGACCGCAACTGATGCGCGTCTTCGACATTTCGCCGCAAGAATTTGGATTCATCGTTTCCTCTTACACGTTCAGCGCGGGTGTTACGGGATTTTTGAGCGCATTTATCATCGATAAATTCGATAGACGCACCGCACTGCTGTTCCTTTATTTCGGTTTTACGATTGGAACATTTCTCTGCGGAATTGCGCCGACATATCTCATGCTCATGCTGGCGCGAATTGTCGCAGGCGGATTCGGCGGCGTGCTGGGCGCGCTCATCTTCGCGGTCATTGGCGACTGTATTCCTGAACACAGGCGCGGCGCGGCTACTGGCACAGTAATGAGCGCGTTTTCCATCGCTTCCGTTGCTGGCGTGCCACTCGGACTTTATCTCGCCAATCATTTCGGCTGGCATGTGCCTTTTTTCATGCTTGCCGCATTGAGCACACTTGCGCTCGCACTTGCCTACAAAGAACTGCCAAGCATGCGCGCACACTTGCAAACCCATACAACCCCCGAAACACCCATAGAAGCCTTGCGAAAACTTTACGCGCTCGTCTCTACGCCCAACCACCTCAACGCGCTGGTGTTTATGGTCGTTTTAATGGTGGGCGGATTTACGGTCATTCCTTACATCAGTCCCTATTTCGTGTCGAATGTCGGCATGAGCGAATCGGAACTGCCGCTCATTTATTTTTTCGGCGGCGCGGCGACCATTTTCACCTCGCGCTTCATCGGGAAACTCTCCGACAAATTCGGTAAAGCCAAAATGTTTACAGTAATGTCGTTCAGTTCGATGGTTATCATTTACGCCATTACCCACGTGCCGCAAGTACCGCTTGTGCTTGCGCTGGTGATTACAACGCTGTTTATGATTACGATGAATGGTCGCTTTGTGCCTGCTGTCGCCTTGGTTACATCGAGCGTCGACCCGAAATCGCGTGGAAGTTTTATGAGCATCAATTCGTCGGCGCAACAACTGGCTTCTGGCGCATCAAGCTTTGTGGCAGGATTGATTGTCGGCAAAGCATCAGACGGAACCATGACGAACTACAACCTTGTCGGCTTACTTGCCATTGCCGCAACGGTGCTCTGTTTGTTTTTAGTCAGGCGGATTAAAATGGTTGAAGAAGTCGCCTTACCCAGTCCACCTGAACCAGCCTTAGCAGAAGAATAGTGGGTTACTTTTGCTTCTCTGCCAATGCCACGCCCTCATCAAGTCGCTTTTGATTAAGATATTCAAGTAAAATCGTTGGTGGCTTTTTCCCAATTTTAACCAGTGCTAAAACGATTTCGTCGCCATTCAGAAAGCGATAAACCATTCTTCCGGTTGATTCGGTGAGAATGGATTTAAGGTCGTATTGCGCGCAAATGAGACTATCAAGCCGTTTGAACTGCTCATCGGTTTTTTCGTTGCCCTCAAAAATAACCTGCACAAAATATAGTCCGATTGAATTGAGCGAATCAGCGCGGACAGAATCGCCAAAAGCAAATGCCCACGAAGCAACACGCATGCCGTAAAGCGAACCGCCTTTGAAGTGCAGTTCAGGCGTGACGAACGTTTTTTCGTGTTGAGAATCGGTGCGGACATTTTCGCGCGCCAGCATTGTTTGAACAATCGCCGTTTTGCGCGTGCCCCATTTGAAGAAGAGTTCTCCGCCGAATGCGCCGGGCAGTTCTTTCCCTGTCTCTTGTGCCATCTCAATGTTGCGCGGCTTGCAGGCAGTCATTGTGCACAAAAGCGTTGTAAGTATGAGAGCAAATCGCGCCCAACAAAGAAGCGGTTGGTTCATCGGCTACTTGGCGTAAAGTTTTTTTCCAACAGATTCATATTTGTCGCCCGCTTTCCATTGCGGTGCAGAAGGGTTATCGGCAATGCGTCGCGCCGTGTGAATAAAGGCTTTGACAAATCGATGAAAATAGGCGAAGTCAAAATTCTCGTCGGCTTCGTCTGCGGCTTGATGATAAAATCGATTAATCGCCTCATCAAACGCGCGAAAGCCGGGGCTGAATGTTGGTGCGGGAATTCCCTTTCGCGCAAAGCTGACATTGTCGGAACGGTCAAAAAGATTTTGTTCGGGTGCAGGGTCTTGAACGGCAGTAAGCCCAATGGCTTTGCATGCATCGAGAATATCTTGCTCGGCAGTGGTTCGTTCTAAGCCGATAACGGTTACGATGCTTGTATCGTTGTAGCCTGCGCCGTCAATGTTAAGATTGAAGACGATTTTATTCAATGGAACAAGCGGATGTTCAGCGTAGTATTGGCTTCCCAAGAGTCCCATTTCTTCGCCCGTGCATGCAAGCAAAAGAAGGCTTCGCTTAGGTGGGGCTTCGCTGAAAATGCGTGCGGCGCAAAGTAAAGCCGTTGTGCCCATGGCGTTATCGCGCGCGCCGTTGTAAATGGAATCGGTTGAGTTTGGTGTTGGTTTAATGCCGATGTGGTCGTAGTGTGCTGAGAGCATGACGAACTCGTCTTTCAACTTCGGGTCTGTGCCTTCAATAACGCCAACGACATTGTTTGAACTTACTTTTTGCTCTTTGTATCCATCGGTTTGAAGGGTCGCGTTGAGATTCTTTTGCGCTTGAATGAGCATGCGAATGTCAGAAGTCTCGTCGTTGAGGAGCACATGGACAAATGCGGGTTGTGCTGCGGTTCCGTCGTCCAACGAGAGATTCTCGCCGCCGAAAAATTGTTTGAGCCGTGCAAAGGGAAACCCAAATCGGTAAAGTTCAATCAACGCCAGTGCGCCTTTGGCTTTGGCGGCGTCTTGCTTTTGCTTGAACGCGCCGAAGAGTTGGCGAGGTGAGTCTTCTTCCGATGTGCCGACACGTGCGACTACAATTTTGCCTTTTACATCAAGGCCGTTGTAATCGTCGCGTCCGCTTGCACTATCCACGATGCCAAAACCGACGTAGGCAATTGGCGCCGAAAGGTTAAGTGAATCGCCAGAGAGCAAAAGCATATCATCGTTGGTGAAAACTTGATTGACACGTTTTGATGTGAGCGTCAGCGAGAGCTGCTTCGGCGGTATGCGTTTAATGAATGAAATCGGCTGAAAGTAATTGGGAGTAAGCGGCTTAACGCCATAGCGTTGAAACTGTGTGGCAATGTATCGTGCGGCGACGTTGTTGCCGTGTTCGCCCGTCATGCGTCCTTCCAATTCGTCAGAAGCAAGAAACTTGATGTGCGACGACGGCTCGGCAATCGGAAGCTTGGTTTCGGGAAGCGGTTGCGCGGAAAGTGCGGCGGAAAAAAGAACGAAGACGGAAAGAATGGTCAATCGCATGGTCGTAAATCGCCAAAGGGCGAATGTTAATTTTGAAAAGTCGGAATATAATTCTCGTGTGAAATGAAAAAAATCAAATGTCCGCGTTGTTTTCAAACGAAATCGGAAAAAGCTTTCAAGCAAGGCAAGCTGAACTACGAGTGGTGCAATGAGTGTCGTGAGAAATTTGAGCGTGCGCGTCGCAAAGAGATTGAGCAAAAAATTTTAGCCGAACTTTCATCGCATGGCTTACTTCGCAAAAAAGTGATGTAAAATGAAAAAGGCGTTCGAGTGAACGCCTTCTGAAAATTTTTCAACTTGGGGCTTACGCATTAACGACTTCACCGTGCGGCTTGAGCGTTGATTGAACACGCTTGTATTCGGTGATGTCGGCAATAGCGGTTACTTTGCACGTCATGCCATCTTTGACCATCAAGGTTGGCACAACATAGATGTTTCGAAGTTCGCCGTTCTTGCGCACCACAACCCACTCGGCGGGCATTTCTGGCGCACCTGCAATAAACGCATCGTGAATACGAGTCGCTTCTGCGCGATAGTGCTCTGGGACAACCATCGAGAAGTGTTTGCCGATTAATTCTTCACGGGTGTAACCATAAAGTTCAAGATACGCGTCGTTGACCTCGACATAATTGCCGTTCTTGTCCGTTACGCAAATCGCCATGCCCATGTTTTCAAAAATGGCGGCGCGGAATTTTTCTTCCGTCGGAAATTCAAATGTCTTCTTGCTCATGCTTCAAGCCTCCTAATGGTTAAGTGTGTAATTTTATTTGACTAATTCTGGCGAAGAATTTACACGTTGTATGCCGTTTTCACAACCGTGCGTGTTTTTCCCCATAAATCTTATTTCGTCAATAAGTGTGCCGAAAAAAAAAGACTCGGCTGCCCTATAGCCGAGTCCCTCTATCAACAAAACAACAAAGGAGGCTCTGATAAGTAGGAATCAGAGTCTTTGGTGTGAGAAAGAACAAATTGTACCTGAACTGCAACAAATATACGGCAAACTCCGCGCAGAGTTGCATTAACAAGGTGTAAAATCGTCTTCTCACAACGGAATTTTATAAATTCTTGAAATTAAACTTTCAGAGAACCGATAAAATTTTTGAAACGAACGTTCTTTTCGGTAGAAAAGTAATGCTCGATTTGGTCGGAAACGGTCGCTCCGATAGTCGGCGCGACAAAATTCATCGTTCCGATTTGTACCGCGCTTGCCCCAACGAGAAAAAACTCCATCGCGTCTTCAAAACTCGCAATGCCGCCCATTCCCACAATCGGAATTTTAACGGCGTTATAGACTTCCCAAACTTTGGCGAGCGCAATCGGCTTAATGGCTGGACCTGAAAGCCCACCTGTTACATTTTTCAGCATCGGCTTGCCTGTTTTGTAATTGACCGCCATGCCAACGACGGTGTTGATGAGCGAGACGGAATCGGCACCGCCGCGCTCCGCCGCGAGCGCAATGCTTGAGATTGAAGTTACATTTGGCGTGAGTTTAATCATCAAATGCCGATTCGTTAGTTTGCGAAGTTCGCTGGTGATTTCAAACGTCGCACGCTCGTCAACGCCGAAAATGATGCACTCGCCCTTGACATTCGGGCAAGAGAGATTGATTTCGTAGCCGCTAATGCCTTCAACATCTTCCAATCGCCTGACGACTTCGCAATAGTCCTCAACAGACTTACCCACAATGTTGACAACCGTGTGTATAAGTTGTGTGCGCAAGAATGGCATTTTTTCTTCAATGAACTTTTCAACGCCGACATTAGCAAGCCCAATGGCGTTAAGCATTCCCGCAGGCGTTTCAACAATGCGTTGTGGCAAATTGCCTTCGCGCACTTCAAGCGAAATGGCTTTCGTAACAATGCCGCCGAGTTTGGACAGGTCGGTGAGTTTGGAAAGTTCTTCGCCGTAAGAAACCGTGCCGCTTGCGAGTAAAACGGGCGTTTTGAGGTCAAGTCCGCGCCCAAGCGAAATAGATGCGGGGTGTATGTCGATAAGTTCCGTCGTGAGCATATTTGAAAAGAGTTGCACAAAAATAATCAACTTGGCTGTTTCAAGCGGCGCAATTCTTCGCGGGCGGATTTCACTAAGAAACTGCGCGGATACGTTTTGATGAGCTGTTCAAAATACGTGATGGCTTTTTCGCGATTCTTCAAGACTTGTTCGGAAAGTTTGCCGAGCCTAAAAAGCGATTGATCGGCGTAATAACTTTTCGGATATGTGGTCAAAAGTTGCTCATGCGTTTCCATTGCACGGTTCGGTGCGAGTGTTTCTTCGAGGTCGGCTTTTTTGAAGAGCGCGTCGTCGGTGAGAATTGAGCCGCCGAAATCGCTAAGCCACGTTTTGAGCGACTCGAGGGCGACGGCGTTTTTTTGCTGAGCGATGTGCTTTTCAATCAGTGCGAAGCGTCGTAAGGCGTCAAGGGCTTTGGGATTTTTAACGGTGTCGCCAATTCCCTTCAAAATGGTGAGACGCTGCAGAAGCGCATCGTTACTGGCTTCGCGGGGCGATTCAATGTTAGAGAAGTGTTTAAGAGCGTCATCAAAGTTGGCTTCGTAGTAGGCAAGTTGTCCAAGCAAGAGCGTCGCATCGGCTTTTAGGCGCGGCGTCAAGAAGGGACGCGAAAGCATTTGGTTCAAAATCGCTCGTGCTTCTGAAAAATTATCTTCGGCGAAATGAATCTGTGCTAAAAGCAATTCGGCACGGCGAAGTGTCGGCGTGTTGGGATAGCGTTGCGAGAGCCATTCAAGCGTCGATTTTGATTCCGATAATGATTTCAGAAGTCGGAACTGCAATTCGGCGACGGTCAAGAGGGCTTCGGGTGATTCAGGCGATTGGGGGTAGGCGGCAACGTAGTCTTTGTAAGCGCGAATCGCTTCCTGAATTTTTTGAACTTGATTCGATGTGGCTTGATGGGCTTCGGAGTCCAAGACGCGGGCAAGCCCTAACTTTCCCATTTGGACCGCATGGACGCTGGCGTCCATTGTAACGGCGGCTTGGAAGGCTTTTCGTGCGGCAGGCAAGGCGTTCTGTGCGAGTGCAGATTGCGCGAAGGCAATGAGCTGTCCGCCGCCTGCGTTGAGTTCACGGTCGCGATACAAGGCTTCGTTGTATGCGTTTTCAAAATCGCCGACTTCCATGTAGAGCGAGAGCAGAAGTTGCGAAATGAGTTGGCGCGGCAGGTCGCGGTACTTTGATTTTTCTTCCTCCACCGTCTTGATGGTTTCTCGGAGCAAGTTGGGATTTGATTTTTGAGCGTAGCTTGAAATTTGTGCGCGAATGCGTTGAAAGTCGGGCATATCGGAATCGAGCAGTTTGAGGTATTCGCGCGTCGCGTCGTTGTAGCGGTTGAGGAAGAGGAACGCATCGGCGAGGTCGTCGGCAAAAAGCATGTCGGGGTTGTCGGTTGAGCCGCGCAATTTTTGGCGCGATTCCAAGGCGGCTTTCGGAACGCGGTCAATCATCCGTTCCTTTTTGAGCGCGAAAATGATGGCGGCGAAGTCGGGGAGGCTCTTTGCACGTGAAATCAGTTGTTGGAGCATGTCGTCGCCTTTTTTTCCATCGCCTTTGGCGTAGTAGCACTGCATCAGCATGAGCATGGCGGCTTGGCGATTTTCTTTGCGGTCAAGTTCTTTTGTGATGAGCGCAATGGCTTTCTCGTATTGGCGCGATTCGTAGAGCGAGACGCGAAGGCGGTCGAAGTAAAGTTGGGACGTCGGATTTTGTTCGTAGAGTTTTTGAAATCGCTCCGCCGCTTGTTCGTAATTTTGCGCCTGAAAAAAACTTTCGGCAAGTTGGTAGTCGCCGCGATTTTGCGCGTTCAAGGTAGGCGCAATCAAGAGAAGACCAATCAGCACTCGTTTCATGGATAACTCAAATTCAAGGTTGAATGACGGTTCATTTTACAAAAATGTCTGGCGCGGGCAATGATTTTATCATGATTGATAATCGCACCGAAAAGCGTGTTTTTCCCGAAGCGCAAATCGCCAAGTGGTGCAGGCGCGGCACAGGTATCGGCGCAGATGGCTTGATTTTATTGGAAGACTCGAGCGACTGCGATTTTACGATGCGCTACTACAACGCCGACGGCAAACTTGGCTCAATGTGTGGCAACGGCGGTCGATGTGTAACGCGCTTCGCCCAACACGTTGGCATTAAGAAAACACAATTTACCTTCGAAGCCAACGGCGAAATTTATCACTCCGAAATTTTGCCCAATGGTCAAGTCAAACTACACATGACGCCCCCAAAAGCGTTCCGCGATAAGTTCATCGTCGAGGGCTATGAAACGTATTTCATCGACACGGGCTCGCCTCATGCCATTGTCTATGTCAGCGACCTTGAAGGGTTTGACGTGTTCAACGAAGGCAGGAAAATTCGTTCAAACAAAATGCACTTTGCAGAAGGCGCGAACGTGAATTTTCTCGAGGTGACGGCACCCGACGCAATTCGCATTCGCACATTTGAGCGCGGCGTTGAACAGGAAACGCTGGCATGCGGAACAGGCTGTGTGGCATCGGCGGTGGTGAGTTATCGTTTGGGAAAAATCAACGCGAAAAATGTAACGCTTCACGTGCAAAGCGGCGAGTGCGTGCAAGTCGAGTTCGACGAAAGGTTTCAAGACGTGCATTTAATCGGCTCTGCCGAGCTGGTCTTTGAAGGTCGGGTCGAGATGCGTTGATTAAACGCGGAGTTATTTTTTGACCAAGCGAATCGAGAATGCGCCGTCGAGGTGATGTCGGTGCGGCAGAATTTCAACCGCACCCGATTCGCAAACATACTGATGAAGTGAGGCGGGCAAAACTTCGCTCGCACTTTGCACGCGCCAATCGGGGTGGGCTTCGAGAAAGGATTCAATTTGTCGATAATTTTCTTCGGGCTCGAGCGAGCATGTGGCATAAACAATGACGCCGTCGTCTTTAACGCAATGCAGGGCGTTTTCAAGAAGTTCGCGTTGCAATTTTTGCATCGTAACAATATCGTTTGGCGAAAGTCGCCAACGAAGTTCAGCGCGTCGCGCTAAAACGCCCGTGCCTGAACAGGGCGCGTCGAGCAAGACTTTATCGTATTTCTCCATCGGCGCAAATTTTCGAGCGTCGCCCTTGACGGCTTCAATGATGTCGATGCCGAGCGTTTGTGCTTGTGAGTGAATTTGTTGGAGTTTATTATCGTAGAGGTCAATCGCTGTGATGCGTCCGAGATTGTTCATTCTTTCGGCGAGAAAGGTTGATTTTCCGCCGGGCGCGGCGCACATATCCAAAATACGCTCGCCGGGCTTCGGGTCGAGAAGCAGGCAGGCGATGCCTTGCGACTCGCTTTGAACCGAGACCAATCCTTCTTTCAAAAACGCTTCCATATCGAAAAAGCGGTCGGGCGTAACGAAGCCGAGAACGGGGCTTTCTTGAAAGACAAGTTTGGATTGCGCAAGCCGCTCACGAAACGCGCCGATTGCGGTTTTGAGCGTATTGACTCGAAAAGAAACCTTCGGAATTTGATTGTTCGCCGACATCAACTCCTGCACTTCGCTGAACCCGAATCGCTCCAACCAGCGGTCCAGAAGCCACTTCGGGTGCGAGTATTGGAGCGCGATTTGGTCGGCAAACGTGCCGCCTTTCGTCTTGAAACTCACCGACTCGATGTTGTTGGCGATGTTGCGCAAGACGCCATTAACAAGGTTGCCAAGAAATTGATTCTTGAGCCGTTTCGCCAATTCAACCGATTCATTGACCGCCGCCCATTTCGGCACTTTGGAAAGGTAAAAAAGTTGATAGACGGCGATGCGCAGAATGTTTTTCACATCGGCGTCCATCTTGTTGTAATCGTGCTTGTAGAACTGTTGAATGATGTAGTCAATCTTCATTTTCTCGCGCAACGTGCCGTAGACCATGTGCATGGCGAAGGCTTTATCGACGGCGTCGAGCGGCGAGATGGAAAACTGCGTTGTGATCGCCGTGTCGGACTTCACGCCGCCAAAATCAACTTCACGTAAAACTTTAACAGCGACCTCTCTTGCGGTCATAATGTTCGATTTAGAAGGTTCTTTCTGCTTTGAGTCCATAACGACTTCGATTGCTCCAAAACAGAGTTCAGTTGTAGCTAAATGATTTTTATTAAGCAACGCGTACCGCTTTTGAGGGCGACTGCAACGCGATGAAAATGTGCTTAGGAATGTTCAGGCGTTTCGCTAAGCCGTGATGAAATAGATACTTACAACAGCAGACGAATGTTAGAGGCAAAATTTATTACACTTTTTCAAGCATAAAAGTTCTTTTCACGGAAAGGGAAAGATTATTCGGTCGATTCGTCTGCTAAGTGGTGAGATTATAGCGTTTAAGGGCTTCATCAAGCACGCGGTTGATGAGAGCGTTGAAATCCATGCCCGCCATGCGCGCCGCCAAGGGAAAGCAAGAGTGTTCGTCCGGGTTCGGCAAAATTCCGGGAAGCGGATTAACTTCGATGATAAACGGCTTGCCCTGTTCATCTAAGCGAACATCGATGCGCGACCAATCTCGGCAGCGCAGTGCCAAAAATGCACGCTTGCAGAGTGAGCGAATTTCATCAGCAAGTTCTTCGGTAATCGGTGCGGGGCATTTGAAAACCTCGACGGGATTCGCGGGGTCGTCCCAAAGCCACTTCGCCTCGTAGGAATAAATTTTCCGTGAGTCTTTTGGCAAGTGCTCAAAGAGCAGTTCAATAATCGGAAGCACCTCGAGTGTTTCTCCGTTTCCGATAAGCGCGACCGTGAATTCGCGTCCCGAAAGAAATTGCTCGACCAACGCGGGCTGTTTGTATTGCTCGATGACTTCGCGAAGTTGGCGCGACAGTTCTTCAACCGAATAAACCACCGACCGCTCAAAAACGCCTTTGCTCGACCCTTCGTAAAGCGGCTTAACGATGAGCGGAAATTGGTGCGACTCGGTCAAAAATGCCTTGCCTTCACGAAGCGTGTGAATGACGTGAAACGGAGGCGTTGGAATTTGGTAGTAAGAAAGAATTTCTTTTGTGCGGGCTTTGTCGAGCGTCAGGCACAAGGTGGCGGGGTCGGAAGCGGTGTAGCAGAGGCGCATCATATCGAGCAGTGCGGGAATTTGCGCTTCACGGCTTGGCTCTCCGATGCCTTCGGTGATGTTGAAGCAAATATCGGGCTTCTCCTCGAGAAGTGTTGAGATGATTTGTTGGAGGCGGGAAGGATTGCAATCAATCTTGACGACGTCGCATCGCTCGCGTAGGGCGTTGGCAACGGCGTCTATCGTTTCGGGATTATCCCACTCCGCGAATTCATCGCTTTGATACCTCGATGCGTTTTTCTGCGATGCGCGTTCCGGTAGGTCAGGTTTTTGATTGTAAAGCAGAGCGACTTTCATTGAGCAAGGCTACGA
Source organism: Chloroherpetonaceae bacterium (assembly GCA_046719715.1). Lineage (GTDB taxonomy): Bacteria > Bacteroidota > Chlorobiia > Chlorobiales > Thermochlorobacteraceae > JANWWM01. Next base: position 24,174 of record JBDNCJ010000001.1, read on the forward strand.
GGCGACGGTTGATGTTGAGACGAAAAAGGCTCTTTGACCGATGTTTCAACGGATTGCACACCCTCGAGGGCGAGAATGACGTCGCGTGCGTCCGAAAGGTCGTTCTGTTGCTCATGGGTTGCAACCAGCAAGACTTTACCGTTTTTGACATACACATCAATGCCTTCGATGTGCGACTTTTGCAAAGCACGATCAATTTTCTCAATGAGTTGCCATTCGGCGGTTAATGCGCTCGGCAGAGCGGCGTTTTCTGCGGATTTTTCCCTGCGCGATAAAAACGGCAAACCCAAACGCGACACCGCCACGCCTAAAGCAAGTGCCGACGCAATGCCGACCGCTCCCCAAATCCACTTCTTAGAGAACCCGCTTGACGCACTACTTGAGCCGGAAGTCATCGGGGTTTCTTTCGAGGGTATATCGGTTGATTTCATTGAACGTGATTCCTTTGCGAACGATAAGGTATAATGCAGAATTATGTATAGAGTGGATAAATAGCGACATCATTCCGAGCAAAGCGAGGAATCCATCTTCAATGTGGATTCTTCACTTCGCTCCGCTCAGAATGACACACAACTGAAGTTAATTTTGTCTCGATACTTATGTGCAAAATTTTGAACTAAAAACTGCTGTTAAGGTAGAAAGAAAAATCAGTTGTGCAAAATTGAAAAAGCGTGCCGATTTTGCTATTATCGCACTCTCGCATAAACGCTTCACGCTAATCTTTTCAACCTTAACTTTTCAAACTTTTTCAAATGTCAAAGAAATTCGTTCATCTGTTTCTCTCCGTCGCCGTTTTTTGTGCATTGACCGCCGCCGACGGTGGATGCGGAAGCGCCGATGTTGAAGGCGCGAAACTCTATCTCCGACAAGGCAACACCGACGACGCCATCAAGGCGGCAACCAACGCCATCACCACCGACCCCACCAACGGCGAAGCCTACTACATTCTCGGAAAAGCCTATTACGTCAAACAATACAACGATTCCGCCGCCATCGCGCTCAAAAAAGCCATCTCACCCGGCATGAAAATTTCTGAAACCGATTTAAAGGACGCCACTTTGCTTCTCGGCGAAGTTTGGCGCATTGAGTATAACGCCGGCGCAAGTCTCTTTAATCAAGCCTACACCGAAAAGGGCGATGAAAGCACGAAGCGCGAGTTGCTCGACCAAGCCGTTACCAAACTGAACCGCGCTATTTTCATTCAGCCCGATAGCAGTGCATCGTATCGTGCACTTGCCAACTCCAAAGTTTTGCTCAAAGATTTCAAAGGTGCAACCGAAACGCTTGAAAAAGCCATCGCCGTCTCCGAATCCGATACCGGCTTGTATATCCAACTCTCGAACATCTACGCTGGTGAACTCAAAGACACCGCGAGAGCCATCAAAGCACTCGAAACCGCATACTCGAAAAATCTGCGCTCGCCCGAAGTCAATCGATTGCTCGTTACCAATTACTTCCTTGCCAAGCGCAATCGCGAAGCCGAAACAATGGTGCAACAAGCCTTAGCCGTTGAGCCGAACAATTCGCTCATGCTCTATCTCTACGGCACGTTGCTTAACGAAAAGAAAGATTACAACGGCGCAATTACACAATTCAAAAAAGTCATTGACACCAACCCCTCGTTCTTGGATTATGCCTGTTCTTACAACGCCGCCGTCGCTTACTTCAAACTCGCTGAAGCCGATGAAGAAGCCAATAAGCCCAAAGACAAAAAGCGCGGCAGAAAAGCGCCTGAATACACTGGGCACTACAAATTTTACGAAAGCGCGATTGCCATTTTGAAGCCCGCCGCTGAAGCCGGCAACAGCAAAGATTTCTGGAGATTTTTAGGGCAACTCTACGCGCGCGTCGGTAAAAATGCCGAAGCAACCGAAGCCCTTGCAAAGTCGAAATAATTGGCTCTTTGATAAAAGCCTCGCAACTTGCGGGGCTTTTTCTTTTCCCCATCCTCAACCGAACATTGCATCAACGGTAAAGCGCGCCGCTCAAAAAGGGTTCGAGAATTGACGGTGTCGCACGGTTTAATTCAAACTTTAACCACAAAAACCTTAACGCTGAAGTGCTACCATGTCGTTGTCGCAAAATTCGATGCGGCTTGCCGCGATTGATTTAGGAACGAACTCCTTTCACATGATTATCGTCGAGCTCTTGCCCGATATGAGCTTTCTGACGATTGACCGTGCCAAAGAAATGATTCGAATCGGCGACGGCAGTCTCACGACCAAAATGCTCACGGAAGAAGCGATGAAAGAAGGGCTTGAAACGCTCACACGATTTCGCAAACTCGCCGAACAGCGCGGCGTTGAAACACATCACATCATTGCCTTTGCCACGAGTGCGATTCGAGAAGCCAAAAACGGCGGGGCGTATATGGAAACGGTCTCTCAAAAAATTGGAATCCGAACCAGTATTATTTCGGGCGACGAGGAAGCGCGCCTCATCTATCTCGCCATTCGCCAAGCCATTAGTATTAACAGCCGAAAAGCACTGATGCTGGATGTTGGCGGCGGCTCTGTGGAATTGATGATTGGCGATGGAGAAAAACTCTATCTCGAAGAAAGTAAGAAACTCGGCGTAGCAAGAATGTATGAACGCTTCATCAAGCACGACCCGCCTACCGAAAAAGAGCGCACCGAGCTCGAGCAGTTTTTCATTGAGCAGATTACCCCTTTTGCGGCGCGTGCAAAATCCATCGGCTACGATATGGCAATCGCCTCGAGCGGCACAGCGGAAAACATCGCCTCGATGATTTTCATACAAGAAAATGGACAACCGTTTGAGACGCTCAACGGCAATGCCTTCTCGCGCAAGAGCTTTCAAAAACTTTACGAGCGGCTTTTACCCATGAAATCAAGCGAGCGTAAAAACATCGAGGGATTAGACCCAAAGCGTGCCGATTTAATTATTCCCGGATTGATTTTGTTCGACGTCATCTTTCGCCTCTTCAACCTCAAAGAGATAACCATTTCAGGATATGCGTTGCGCGAAGGCATGGTGATTGATTATCTTTCCAAGCATATTGAGGAATTTCGTCTTATCAATACCATTCCCGACGTGCGTCGGCGCAGCGTCATTGAACTCGCCCGACGTTGCCATTGGGACGAAGCGCGCTCCGTTCACATTACCAATCTTGCGCTCCAACTCTTTGATGAACTACAATCTTTACATGGCTTAACGATTCACGAGCGCGAACTGCTTGAGTATGCTACACTGCTTCACAACATCGGCTATTTCATTTCGCCGTCGGGACATCACAAGCACAGCCAATACATCATTCTCAACGGCGAGTTGCGTGGGTTCAGTAACGACGAAGTTCAAGTGATTGCACACATTGCGCGCTATCATCGCAAGTCGCCGCCGAAGCCAGAGCACGCAACCTTTCAGGCGCTTTCATCGAAGCATAAACAAGTAGTCAAGTATTGTGCGGCAATACTGCGCATTGCGAACGCACTGGATAGAACACATCGACAAAACGTGCGCGGCGTGAAAGCAAAAATTTCAAACAAAAAAGTTGAACTGCGGCTGACGATTATGAGCGATGCTGAAATTGAGATTTGGGCAGTGTCGCGCGTTAAGGAAATGTTCGAGGACGTCTTTGAGCGTGCGCTGAGCGTTTCAGTGGAAGCCGTCGCCGATTGAAGACAGCGGTTGCTAAAATTGGCGGGCGTAGAACGTCTCGCCGCTGGGTTGATGTTCAATCTTTCAGCGCATCACTTAACCAATTTACTCAATGACACCTCGTTTAGTCGTTCTTGGAACGGGCTTCGGCGCGGTCAGTTTGCTCAAAGACCTTTCGCCCAACCGCTATGCCGTTACGGTCATCAGTCCTCGCAATCACTTTCTCTTTTCTCCGCTTCTGCCAAGCACGACGGTCGGTACGATTGAATTTTTAAGCATTGCCGAGCCGATTCGTCTCGCCGCAAGTCATGCGTCGTTTGTTCAAGCCGAAGCAATCGGGTTGGACGCAACGCGCAAGGTGGTGTGTTGCAAGAGCATTTTTGATGGAAAAGAATTTCCGATTGAATACGATGTGCTGGTGATTGCCGTTGGTGCGGAAAGCAATACTTTCGGCATTGAAGGCGTTAAAGAGCATACGCTGTTTCTCAAAGAACTCGCGCATGCGCGTGCGATTCGTCAAAAAGTGCTGGATAACTTTGAGGCGGCGTCGCTTCCGTCAATCAGCGAAGAGGAGCGAAAAAAATTACTTCACTTCGTCGTCGTCGGCGGCGGACCGACGGGCGTAGAATATGCGGCGGAACTTGCCGATTTTTTTGACGACGAGGTCAAAGAGCATTTTCCGAACTTGATTCAAGATGCGCGCATTACGCTGGTAGAGGCGGGCAAGCAAATTTTAAGCACCTTTGACGAACGGTTGTCAAGATATGCCACCAAACTCTTTCAACGTCGGCGCATCACGTTCATCATGAACGCGCCCGTCAAAAAAGTCGAAGCCGGAAAAGTGCATTTGTCGAGCGGCGAAGTGTTAGAAACGGGGCTTATTGTTTGGTCGACAGGCAATGGGGCAAATGCGTTTGTAAAATCTTTACCCTTTCCCAAAGATAGATCTGGACGATTACTCACCGACCGATACTTGCGCATTCCGAGTGTGGAGAATGTCTTCGCACTTGGCGATTGCGCGACGCTTCAAGACTACACACAGCCCGCTACTGCACAAGTGGCAATGCAGGCTGGAAGATATTTAGCCAAACTTCTCAATGAAGTCTCTCTCCCAAGCAAAGCCGAAAAAGATATTGCGCCGTTTGAGCGGCAGAATTTTGGAATGCTCGCCTATATCGGCAAAGATGAAGCCCTCGCCGATTTGCCGATGATGAAGTGGAGCGGATTTTTAACGTGGATTTTTTGGCGTGCCGCTTATTTAACGAAACTTGTGAGTTTCAAAAACAAGTTGCAAGTGCTCTTTGATTGGGTACGCTCGCGCATCTTCGGGCGCGACATCAGCCGATTTTAGCAGTCCAATTAGTTAGAGTTCACATTTAAGAATCTTCCACGAATCGCAAGTCCAAAGGTGAGATTTTTAACGGTGCTGGGCGCAAGCGGTGAAAAAATGTTGCCGATGTTGAGGTCAATGGCGAGATTTTTTTGGTCGTAGCCGAGTCCAAACGCCCATGCGAAGCCTTGTCTGCCGCCGAGTTGAATGCCGGTGCGAATCGGCATAGCACGAATCGGACGAATTTCTCCGCCGACGCCGAGAATCGGAACGCCAGTATTTCCGAAATTATTATTGAAGCCTTGCACATAGTCGACAGTGAGCGCGGCGGGAAAATTCCATCGGTCATCGAAAAGCATGACGAAGCCGATGCGAAGATGTGTAGGCAGAGCGCGTGTGAAGCCGTCAGTAGTTCGAGTTTGTGCGCGCACACCGTCGGCGATGCTGTCTAATTGATTTTTATTCGCTTCGCCGCTGATGGGGTCGTTCAAGCCTGTGAAGATGATGGTGGTATCCGCCGTTTTGAGGAGTGTATTGTCGCCAAACGAAACGAAGCCGAGATTGTTGAGCGAGACGGCGAAGGTCATGGTTTCGCGATAGTTGAACGACATGCCTAAATCCACGCCAAGCCCGTTGCCAACGGATTGAGGAAAGAGAGAAAAGCTTTCGGTCGAGTTATTGTCTTGCAGTCGTCCGCGTGCGGCAGAGGTGGTGGTGTATCGGACGGTGGCGGCAAGGCTGTCGCCCGTCGGCGAGTGATAAATGCGGCTTTCGTCGTCAAGTTCGGCGAAGGCGTGCGCGGCAATCCACTTCAAACTGGCGCCGAATTTGATACTTTCAATCGGGCGCAGGCTTCGGGAGCGGAATGACGTGGCGAACTCGCGTGCGTAAGAGAGCGCGTATTCGCGATACCAATAAGCGTTTGAGGTGGTGTTGCGTCCACCCAAGTCGCGCCCCAAAAATCGCTCGTTGCCATAGAGCGCGTATTCCAAAAATTCTCGATTCAAAATTCCGCGCCCGCCGAAGTGGTCGGTGATGTGCAACCCAAACGCGCCGACTTTGTCGTTGTGAAAATAACTTGCGCCCAAGAGCATCACACTGGCGCGACCGTTGATTTCAAATTCATCGTCGATGGCATCGAGTAGTTTGCGCTTGTCGTTGTCATTCCACTCGGTTTTATCGCCCGAAACGCCGCGCGTTTCCTTGCCGAATAAGGAGTTGTAGAGATTAACATTAAGCGAATTGTTTTTGAGCATAAAGCCTGCGGGGAAAATCGTAACAGCGGCTTTTTGCTCGTAGTATTCGTAGGAAAGCAAACGAGAAGGATTGACGCCCAACGCAAGCACGCCCCCAATATACGCCGAGCCGCTGTTGCCCATTGAGCCAACGACGCTGTTTTCAGAGTTCGTCTGTGCATTGAGAAATGGACTAGAGAAAAAGCAGAGAGAGAGGAGTAGCGCGTTTCGCATGAGATGGTTCGTTTGGTCGTTATGTTTTTTCAAACTTCTTAAAATCCTTCGTCTGATTTCAGGTTTCACCTAATCCCGATAGCGGCAACCATCATGGATATCACATAAAGGAGCGTTCCGAAAGAATTATACCAGATGGCTTTTTCTTTGGGTTGTGTAATCAAAATGCGTTGCATCGGTTGCTGTGCGATAAGCAAGAGAAGCCCAATCCCCGCCCAAATCCACGCGCCTTTGAAGGCGATAATGGCAATCGCGACGGCTTGTGCCGTGTTCATCACAACGGCGGCGAGAATGGCGGCGTTCTTTTCTCCGAGTTGAACAGGAATGGAACGCACGTTGCGAATTTTATCACCAACCACAGATTTGAAATCGTTCAGCGTCATGATGCCGTGCGCACCCAATGAGAAAACGACAGCGAGCCAAATTGATTCGCTTGACGGAATGCCTTTTGTCAGCGCGAAACTGCCCGTCAGCCATGCAACGCCTTCGTAAGCCAATCCGACAATTAAGTTTCCATACCAGCCGTTTTGCTTGGCGCGGAGCGGCGGACCGGAATACATGTGCGACATCAGCACGCCTGCAAACGAAATCCAAAGCACGTAAGGGTGAATCCAATATGATAAAGCGAATGCCGCGCCGATGAGCGCGAAGGTGATAATCCAACTTGCATCTTTAGAAATTTGCCCCGATGGAATCGGTCGATACGGCTCGTTTATCGCGTCGACTTCGCGGTCGAAGTAATCGTTCATTGTTTGCGACATCGCGCACATCAGCGGACCTGCTAAAATCAACCCCGCAACCAAGATGAGCCAATTTTCCGAAAGGCTTTCACCCGTTGAAATCGCACCGCATAAAAACGCCCACATCGGCGGAAACCACGTCACCGGCTTCATGAGTTTGACGATTGCCTTTGCCTCGATGTAAAAACCCTTGCGATTGACGTTTTCCAACGCTTGCAAAATCGCTTGGCGGCGGATTTCATCTGTCTCAACTTGCAGCAGCGTTTCGGCTATTGCATTTTCCGTTGAGCGTGGGTGCGTTTCGTTCAGAATGTTCATAACAAAAATTCCTTTTTCAATCTGCACTTAAAATAACGCCTTTCGGGTCGTTTCGGAAATTCCACAATGTAAAAGTTTGTGCCCGAATTGGATAAGCGGCATTTTGTATCTTCGCACGCTCAAAACCATTATCTCAAAATCGTTGATACGCCTTACTGACAATGAGCGAAGACTTTGTGATTCGTAAAATCAAGCCTGAAGACAATCCCACAATCGCCCGCATTATTCGAACCGTGATGCCGCAATTCGGCGCAAGCGGCGACGGCTTCGCCATCAAGGACGCAGAAGTCGATACGATGTATGAAGCCTATTCTCAACCGCGAAGTATTTATCTCGTCGTCGAGCACGGCGGCGTGGTCATCGGCGGCGGCGGAATCGCGCCCTTGCAAGGCGGAGATGAACACACATGCGAACTGAAAAAAATGTATTTCTTGGAAGAAGGGCGCGGCAAAGGAATTGGACAAGCCCTGCTCAATCGATGCTTATCGGCGGCGGCGGTCTTCGGCTACAAAACTTGTTACTTGGAAACCCTTGAACGAATGGGCGCGGCACGCAAACTCTACGAGAAAAACGGATTCATTCGTCTCACGAAACCGATGGGAAACACCGGACACTACGGGTGCGACCGCTATTACGCAAAGCCTCTTTAACGGCAGGAATTGACGACGCTTTTTTGAACGATTGATATTCAACAACAAATTCTCTTTCATCATGACGAATCCGAAAAACGTGCTTGGCGGCAAATTGGAATGCTGTTGCACCAATCCAATGACGGGCTTTTTCCGAGACGGCTTTTGCCGCACCGACGAACACGACCATGGGCGACATGTCGTTTGCGCTATTGTTACCGATGAGTTTCTCAAATTCTCTCGTGCGATGGGCAACGACCTCATCACGCCGCGAGCAGAATATCGCTTTCCCGGTCTCAAACATGGCGACAAGTGGTGCTTGTGCGCCATTCGTTGGAAAGAAGCCTTCGATGCCGGCGTTGCGCCGAAAGTCATGCTCAAATCGACGCACGAGGCGGCACTGCGCTACGTCTCGCTTAAAGCGTTGCAACTCCACGCCGTTGATGCGGAAGAGACGAAAAACGAATAGGCTTAAACGTCTTCACGCGGATTGAGCCGCACGCGAATGGCTTCGGCGTGCGCTTGCAGGTGTTCCGCGTCGGCAAAGTAGGCGATGTCGTCACCGGTTTTCATCAGCCGCGTCTTGGTGTATGAAATAATCGAGGTGCGTTTGAGAAAATCTTTTGTGGAGAGCGGAGAGAAAAATCGCGCCGTGCCGCTCGTGGGCAAAGTGTGATTCGGACCGGCAAAGTAATCGCCGACGGGTTCAGAGGAATACGCGCCCAAGAAAATCGCGCCAGCATGTTTCAACTTCGGCAAGAGTTCAAACGGATTTCGCGTTTGCACTTCCAAATGTTCGGGTGCGAGGCAATTTGCAACCTGACACGCTTCATCTAAATCGCTGGTTAAAATAATGGCGGCGTGATTCGTAATCGCCGATTCAATAACGGCTTTGCGAGACAGGCGCGGAAGGCGACGTTGGGCTTCGGCTTGAACTTGCTCAGCTAATTCGTGAGAAGGCGTAATCAAAACGGCGGAAGCCATCTCGTCATGCTCGGCTTGCGAAAAAAGGTCGAGCGTAATGAAGGCGGGGTTGGCGTCGCCGTCAGCAATCACGGCGATTTCGCTCGGTCCAGCGATGCTGTCGATAGAGACCTCGCCAAACGCTAAACGCTTTGCCATCGCCACATATTGATTGCCCGGTCCGGTGATTTTATCGACCTTTGGGCAGGTTTCTGTTCCAAAAGCAAAGGCAGCAATAGCCTGCGCGCCCCCGAGTTTGAACACATCTTGAACGCCTACCACTTGCGCCGCCAGCAAAATGTTCGGGTGAATCCGACCGTCCTTATTGCACGGCGAGGTGAGATACATTTCTGAAACGCCCGCCACTTTTGCTGGAATCACATTCATCAAAACCGAAGAGGGATAAACGGCTTTGCCGCCCGGCACATAAAAGAGCGCGCGCTCAATCGGCGTAACTTTCTGACCAATCAAGACGCCATCGCCATCTTCATAAAAAAAACTTCTATCCAATTCATGTTGGTGAAAGCATGTGATGTTCGCCGCCGCTTGTTCTAAAATGCGAAGCAACTTTTTATCGGCGTTTTTGAAGGCGTCGTTGAGTTCATCTTGCGAAACGCGAAACGATGAAAGTCGTGCGCCATCGAATTGTTCGGTGTATCGCCGCACGGCGTCGTCGCCGTTTGCTTTTACATCGGCGAAAATAGACTTGACGGTGGATTCTACCGACGCATCGAGCGCGTGGCGGCGCAGAAGAAAAGCGTTCAGAGTAGCGGAGTCTTGCTTGTAGTCAATAACTTTGAACACGGACGAAAATTTGAAGTAAATGTTGAAGCGAGAAGAATGTAATGAAACAATCGCAAACAATGCGCGTTTCTCGATGAAGCATATATGCCGACATGCATCACGCAAAGCCTATTCAATAAAAATTCGTTTCAAATTATGAACGCACAACTACTTTCAGGAAGACTTTGGGTCGGGGTTCTCTTCATTGTTGTAGGTGTTCTTGTCTTTTTAGACCAACTACATCTCATCAAGTTTTGGCAACTGTTTTCTACGTGGTGGCCGCTTCTGCTCTTGGGCTTGGGGCTGACGAAATTGATTGCGCGTAGCGGTTCGCCAGGCGTTGCCATTCTCTTGCTTTCTCTCGGCGCGATTCTTCAACTACAACGCTTGCAAATTCTCGATATCGACCTTATTTCGCTCATTCTTCCGCTCGCGCTCATTTTCGGCGGCGCTGCCATCCTTTTGTCAAAAGTGCGACAAATTGGAACGGATTCAACGAATAGGCTGAACTATTATGCCGTATTAGGAGGCTCGACCCAGCGCATTTCATCGAGCAACTTTCAGGGTGGAAGCGTAACGGCAGTGCTCGGCGGCGTTGAAATCGATTTGCGGGACGCCGTCTTGCTTTCAACGGCGACATTGGAAGTAACAGCCGTGCTTGGCGGCGTTGAAGTGCGTGTCCCTGCCCACTGGCAAGTGGAAGTCTCTGGAACGCCCGTCATGGGTGGGATTGAAAACCGACGTCCAGAAAACAAATTGGCGAACGTCTCCGCACCGCTTGACGCGCCGATACTGCGCATCAACGCAACTGCCGTATTCGGCGGAATCGAAATTCATACTTAACTTATTTTGACTTCAGTCGCATCATCAACGCTCAACGCACCTTGATTGTGAAGCACGCGCTAACCGCATTCCTTTGCCTTATTTCTTCTACAACACTTGCGCAAGCAATTTCAACAGAATTTTTCAAGCATGATTTCATTGAGATAAAACGATTTGCCGATGAACGTAACGCCCAAGCCCTCGTTCAATCTTTTGGCAGAAACGACGCGCTTGACGAGGCGATTTTACTTGCACTCGGAAGCGTTCAAGACGACGCGGTGGCGGAAGCGATTGCAGAAAGGCTCAGCGCGGCGTCGGAAAAGGTGCGTCTCGCCGCATGCTTTGCGTTAGGGCAAACCTTGCGCGATTCTCCGAAAGCAACCCGCTTTGAACCCATCGTGATGGAGCGCATCACGACGGAAAAGAATCGGCGCGTGAAGTCGGCGTTGATAATCGCGCTGGGTGCGTTTGGAACGCGAGCCGCTCTGGACGAAGTGGCGCGACTTTCCTTCAAAGAAACCGCCCTGCAAGAGGCACAAGCCGAAGCGATTGCACGTTTCGCCGTGCGACAAATTTTTTCCGGCAACGGCGTAGAAACCCTTGCCAAACTTTACAAGCCAAAGTCGCGCGGAATGAACTGGTGCATTTACGCATTGGCGCGCATTCCCGACGGCGCGTTGCTTTCGGGAAAAACGGCACTGTTGCGCCGTGCATCAGAGTCGCCGAATGCCGACGAGCGAATGTTTGCTGTCATGGCATTAAGCCGCGTGCGTTCAGAAGAAAGTTTTATCACAATTGCTCGCGCCTTGCGCGATGAAGATTGGCGCGTCGTTGTAAATGCCATTCGCGCCTTACAAGGCTTTGCAATGATGGACGCACCCACACAAGAAAAAGTCATCACAGAGTTGCTCGCGCTTCTTTCATCGCCGAATTACCACATTGCGCGCACTTCGTTGGAAACACTCGCTCGCATCAGATACTTGAACCCAACCGACGCCGAGCGGCGCGTTGCTCCCGCAATTGGCGCGCTCACGCGGGCAAATTCACCTGACCTGTCGGCAACTGCTATGCGCACGCTTGCCCAAGCCTTTCCAACTATGGCTCTCTCTTACCTTTACGACCTTAAAACTCGCGGCGATACTTCGCTTGCTTTTTTAGAAGTCGTCGGGCTTGTTGCCGAGAAGGAGCGATTCGTGCGCGAAGAGTTGTTCGCCATTTTGTTGCAAGCACTTTCTCAAAAAAATTCCAAACGTGCAACTGCGACATCGGAATCCCTCATCAAAATTTGGAAGCTCGCACCGAGCGACACGCGCCTCGAATCTGCTTTGCTTTCCGCCTTGAACTTTCATAGCGATTTGGGAAACAGTGCCGTCGTGCAGGTGATTGCATCGGGACTTTCGGATTCGCTTTTTTTCAAACAACAATACTCACAAGCGCTTTTAGACGCGCTCTCTCGCTTCAAATCGTCAGATAACGCCGAAACCATCATCGCTCTGCTCGACGCGCTCCAAGCAAGCCGCGCGGATTCTGTTGCGAAGAAAATTGAACCCTATTTAAGCGATGAAAACAATGCTGTGCGGCGGAAGGCGGCGCAAGTGATTGAAAAGATAACGGGCGTCAAGCATCAGATTTCTCAAACCAACCAAGCCAAGTCGTCCTATAACTTGGAGGACTTCACGCGCTTGAAGAACAATCCGATTGCTGTTGTAGCGACGCAATACGGCGAAATCGAGGTCGAGTTGTTTTTGAACGAAACGCCTTTGACGGTCATGAATTTTGTAACGCTTGCGGAGCGTAAGTTTTTTGATGGGCTTGTATTTCACCGCGTTGTTTCAAACTTTGTTGTGCAAGGTGGCGACCCCAAAGGCGACGGCACGGGCGGCGCGGAGCAAACGATTCGCTCGGAATTTTCGCCTCGAAGTTTTGAGCGCGGAATGCTCGGCATGGCATCGGCGGGAAAAGACACAGAAAGTTCACAGTGGTTTGTAATGCATTCGCATCAGCCGCATTTGGACGGACGATATACGCTGTTCGGCAAGGTGTTGCGCGGAATGGACGTCGTAAATCGGCTGGAACAGGGCGACGCGATGCACACTGTCAGAATCAAAATGAAGTAGGTAAAAAGACAAAACGGGCTTGCTTCGCCTTGAAAACTTCTCCCTGAAAGTTCTTTTGAACGGAATTTGAACGAATGGCGCTGAGCCGACTTCGGAATCAATTAGTCTTCTCTGAAAAAGCTGCCGCGACGCTCTTCGGTGCGACGGTTGGGAAACTCTTCGTCGGGTTCGTTTTTGCGGCGGTCTGGACTTGTTCGACGGTCTTTCACAATGCCTTTCAAGATATTTCCTTCCTTATCTGTAACGATGATGGGTTGACCCCAAAGTTCAATGGCGCGATTCTTACGTGAAACGGCAAGCAGATTGGCGACTGGGCTGAAGGCGATTCCGTAAAACTCACCGGCGACGCTGTCCATCAATTTGCCGGTTTGTGCGTCCCAAAGTTTTACCGTGCCTTCATTTTCAACTCGGCTGTAACTGGCTGAAACAACAGCGTTTCCATTCGGCATCCACTCTAAAAATTCTACGCCGTTTTTGTGTCCATCAAGCGAGGTGATACAGGTACCGGTCGCCACGTCCCAAATTTTAATCGTTCTATCCCAACTGGTGGAGGCAATCTTCGTGCCGTCGGGGCTGAATTTGGCGACGGTTACATTGTGTCCGTGCCCAGCAAGTTGTTTGATTTTCGTTTGCGAGGCGACGTTGAAAAGGTAGATGAGTTTATCTTGACAAGCGGTTGCGACCATTTTGCCGTCGGGGCTGAAATTCGCCCAATTGACGCCGTCGCTGTGTCCGGGAAATGCGCCCACGCGCTTTCCGTCGGTTACATTCCAAAGTTTGACGGTTTTATCGCTACTGGCGGAAACAATCGTTTTGCCGTCGGGGCTGAACTCGGCGTGGTTGACGGCTTGTTTATGTGCCTTTATCGAGAAAAGGGTTTTACCGTTTTTCACGTCCCAAATGCGAACCATCTTGTCGCTACTCGCCGATACGAGCAAAGATTTATCGGGGCTGAAAGAAACCGAATACACGTAAGTTCGCGCCGAGCCGCTCATCAACATCTGAATTTCTTCGCCGTTGTGCGGATTATGAACTAAAATTTTCCAACTGGCAGACGCGAATCGCTCGCCATCGGCACTAAACACCATAGAATTGACGCGCAGAGAATGTCCAACTAAAGTTCGCAAACGACTAACAGAATTGTCTGAATACGATTGTTGCATGGTCAAGCGAATTAGGGATAGTTTGTTATACTTGAACTCACAAATAAGTTATGACATTTGCTACGACTTACCAAGTTTCTCCATGCGAATCGCAACCCATTTCAAGATTCGTCGTATTTTGACACACTTCTTTTACAGACCGCTCATCAATGCGTCGCTTTCTCTTAGTTCTACTGCTTTTTTCACGACCAACGTTTGGGCAACTCAAATCCCCTGAATCGTGTGTGATTTTGGTTCAAAAAACTGTTGATGAAATTGCGCTTGACGGTCGGCTCGACGAAGCGAGTTGGCGGCGCGCGCAAGTGGCAACAGGCTTTGTACAAAATTTTCCCTTCGATACGTCATTCGCGACGGCGCAAACCGAAGTCCGCTTGACTTACAGCGAATCCGCACTCTACATTTCAGCCGTTTGTTACGATACGATAAAAGGCGATTTCATCGTTCAATCGCTTCGGCGCGATTTCGGCTATCCTCAAACGGAGAACTTCACGGTTTATCTCGATCCGCTCTCGAATCAAACGACGGGCTTTGCGTTCAGCGTCTCGCCGCTCGGTGTTTTGCGCGAAGGACTGCTGGATTTCGGCGGAAGTTTCGGCACGCAAACCAACTGGGATAACAAATGGAATGCAGAAGTACGGATTGAAGAAGAGAAGTGGATTGCGGAAATTGAAATTCCATTCAACACCCTTCGATTCAAAAGCGGCACAAAAACATGGCGGGTGAATTTTTCGCGCAACAATTTGAAGGTGAATGAAAATTCATCGTGGTCGCCTGTGCCGCGAAATTTCAACGTATCGGCTCTTGCTTTCACCGGCACGCTGGTGTGGGAGTCGCCGCCCGAAAATACGAGCCTGAACCTCGCACTCATTCCCTACACAAACAGCACAACCACACAAAACTTCCAGCGTCAAACAACGCCCGAACACACGTTCAACTATGGCACTGACGCAAAACTCGCCGTTACCTCGTCGCTGAATTTAGACCTGACGATAAACCCTGATTTCTCGCAGGTCGATGTCGATCGCCAAATCACCAACCTTGAACGCTTCAGCATCTTCTTTCCCGAACAGCGTCAATTTTTTTTAGAGAACGGCGACCTTTTTTCCAACTTTGGATTTTCACGGATTCGTCCGTTCTTTTCGCGGCAGATTGGACTGTTCAACGGCGAGCAAGTGCCGATTCTTGCAGGCGCACGGTTGAGCGGCAACCTCAACAATAATTTGCGATTGGGCTTGCTCAACATTCAAACAGGCGCGTTTGAAACCGCGTCAGGCATTCAACTCACGCCGCAAAACTACACCGTCCTTTCGCTTCAACAGAAAGTCTTTACGCGCTCGAATCTCTCGGCGATTTACGTGGGTCGGGAGGGGCGCGACTTCAATGAGCAACTCGGCAACAACTTCAATCGCGTCGTCGGCGTGGATTACAATTTGCTTTCGGCAGATGGACGCTGGTTCGGCAGGCTCTTTTATCACTACAACTTTACGCCCGTTTCCAAGCCACAGCAATATGCGACGGCACTTTTCCTACGATACGACGAGCCGTCATTTGCGTTGGAATGGAATCACGAAGTCATCGGCGCCAATTACAACCCCGAAGTCGGATTCGTGCCGCGCAACAATGTGATTCGGTTTGAACCGATTGTCACCAAACGATTCTTTCCAAAATCAACGTTGATTAACAATCACGGCTTGACGGTGCGCGGCGACATTTATCGCGCTTTGAACGAATCCGTTCTGCTCGACGAGCTCATCGAGGCCACTTACTTTCTGAACTTTCAAAACACGGCGGAGTTGGAGGTTTATGCGGCGCGGCAGTTCACTAAACTCTTTTTTCCGTTTGATGTAACCGGGCGGGGCGAAACGCCTTTGCCGACCGGAGAGTATACTTTTTCAGTCGTCGGCGCGGAATTTACCTCGGATATTCGCCCTGTTTTCACATACAGCGCGTTCGCCTACGGCGGCACATATTTCAACGGCACGCGCCGAGAGTATGGCGGAAGTGTGGAGTATCGATTCCAACCTTATGGCTCGATTCAAGTGAGTTTGAATCAAACGGATATTGACTTGCCCGAACCGTTCCGAGATGCGCGACTGACTTTGCTCGGAACGCGCCTCGACCTTTCGCTGACACGCTCGCTCTTCATCACCGGATTTTTGCAATACAACACGCAGATTGAAAACGTGAATTTGAACGCACGCTTGCAATGGCGATTTGCGCCGATGTCCGACGTCTTCATCGTGCTGACGGATAATTACAACACGGGGAACTTTGCCGTGCGTTCACGTGGGTTCGTCGTGAAGATGAGTTATTGGTTCAACACTTGACGGCGTTACCGATTTTCGTATTTCGGGATTCGCATCATCAAATCCATCACGGCTTCTTTCGGGGATTTCTGATTGAAGAGCACGTCGTAAATGCCTTGTGTAATCGGCATTTCAACATTGAGTTTGCGGGCGAGTTCGACGACGGCTTTCGTGGTATAAACGCCTTCGGTAACCATTTTGACTTCTTGAAGCACGTCATCGAGCGTTCTGCCTTTGCCGATTTGCTCGCCGACGTAGCGATTGCGGCTGTGCTTGCTGTTGCAGGTTACGACCAAATCGCCGATGCCGGCAAGCCCTGCGAAGGTCATCGGGTTTGCGCCGAGTTTCAAGCCGAAGCGCGAGAGTTCTGCCAGCCCTCTGGTGATAAGCGCGGCTTTGGCGTTGTCGCCGTAGCCGATGCCGTCGACGGCTCCGGCGGCAAGTGCCATGATGTTTTTCACCGACCCTGCGACTTCCACGCCGATTAAATCGATATTGACATAAACACGAAACATCGGCGTGAAAAATGCTTCTTGAATTTTTTCCGCTGTTTGTTCATCGAGGCAAGCGGCGACGACGGCGGTCGGGTGTTTTTCTATGACTTCTTCGGCATGGCTTGGTCCGTAAAGCGCGGCGATTTGTCGGTGGCTCACCTGTGGCAACACATCTTGGGTAACTTCCGACATTCGATAGCCCGTTGAAATCTCTATGCCTTTGGAGACATTGACGAAAACGGTGTCGGAGAAATCAAGCGATGAAATTTTATTTAAAGTCTCGCGCACTTTCTGCGCTGGCGTTGCAATCACGATAAGTTCTTTTCTGCTCGCCGCGTCGAGAATATCGGAACTGACCGAAAGCAATTCGGGAAACGGCGCATTCGGCAAATACTCTTTGTTTTCGCGCTCGGTTGAAAGGCGCGTCGCTTTTTCAGGATTATGCGACCACAGCACAACCCGATGCCCTTTTTCTGCGAGAAGAATCGCAAGCGTTGTGCCCCAACTTCCCGCGCCTAAAACCGTGATGTTCATTGAGAGACGCTCGTTGATTTTTTTGCAAAGATTCGATTTTCCGTTCCGTTGCGAAGCCGCTCAATGTTTGTGCGATGGGTGTAAATGATGACGAAAGCAATCACGACGCTGGTTGCAATCGTGATGGTCTCGAGGCTGTCATGAAGCACGAACTTTGTGCCGAAAAGATGAAGGGGATACTGCGCGTCAACTTCTCCGCCGAAAACGAATCGGCGAATTGCCATCACCGTCGGAATGCTGACCGCGCCCGTCATTGATGAAACCGACACATAGCGCGTCAGGAGAAGCGTAGTGAAAAATATCGTAATCACAAACGCCATTGTAATTGGCGCAATGCCAATCACCACACCTGCCCCTGTGCTCACGCCCTTTCCGCCTTTGAATCCGGCAAAGACCGTATAGATGTGCCCGAGCATTGCGGCAACGCCAGCAAGCAATTGAAAGACGATGAACGGTGCATTTGGCAAACCGTCAATCGAGTTTGCTGTAAAATATCCAACAATGAAAGTAACAGGTAAAACCCCTTTGAGCATATCAAAGAGCGTTACGAACAATCCCGCCTGCCAACCTAAAACGCGAAACACATTCGTTCCGCCTGCATTGCCGCTTCCGTGCTGACGAATGTCAATCCCTTTGACGGCTCTGCTGACGATGATGCTGGTCGGAATTGCGCCGATAAGGTAGGAGCAAAGCGCAATGAGCGCGAGTGTAATCATAGTCAAGTTTAAATAGCGCGTTTGTTGTCGCACGACTAACGACGGTTCGGTAGTCGGCGCGAATTTATTAAAATCCTTTTGCAAGGCAAGTCTGTTTGCCAAATTACAAAGAGATGTTATTTTATTTTCAAATAAGCAATTACACGCTAACGTCTTCCGACCATAGCAATGCTATCCTTACTTAACGACAGCGATGCGCGTTCTAAATCGCTTCTCTCGAGGCTTGCAGACCAGCCAAAATCTCCTGCCATCATCGGCATTGCCGAAGTGCTCTGCGAGCAAGGACGTTACAGCGAAGCCATAACCCGACTCCTCAATGTAGCGGCATTTTACGGCGATGTCTATCGCTTCAATCTCGTTTTGGCGCGGGCTTACCGTGATAATGGAGAGACGGAACTTGCAAAACAGTATTATGAAAAAGCCTGCCAAATTGCCCCTCAAAATGAAGTCGCTATGAAAGAATTGATTGCCTTAACGGCGTTTCCGCATGCTGTGCCGAAGCCGTCGCCGCGTGAGCGTGCAATGGAGCGTAAAGTTGCCCCAACGCTCGTCGCACCTGCATCGAAGGAGACGGAAGCCCAAGCGTCTGAACCTGAAACGCCGAGCGTATTCAAATTAGATAGAGATAAACTCTCAAAAGTATTGGGCGGTGTGGTTGGCAGTCCAGAGAAGAGCGACGCCCCGCCGATTGAGGCTCAAAAGCCATCATCAAGCAAACCGGCTGACGCATCTTCGGTTGTGGAAGCGTTCCGCAAGGCGGACAATCTCTTGGAGCAAGAACCCGATATTGACGCGCTCGCCCGTGAAATGATGGGGAACACATTCCAGCCACAAGAGCCGATGAATACCTCTCAAAGCGATGAGTTAATATCGGATAAGATGAGTCAGCCACCGGTGAAAACTGCGCCGATACGGGAAGCGCAAGCGCAACCACCGAAAATTGCCGCACCGACACAGCAAGGCGTTGAGAGTGAGGCGGATATCGATGCCATTGCCCGACAGATGCTGGGAATCGGCGTCTCCGATGAACCAATAGAATCGGCTTCAACCACCACTTCGGAAAGCGAACCCGTAATGCCTGCTTCGGCACCGTCATCAACGTCCTCCGCACCCAAGCCGATTCCGCTTGATGAGAACGGCAATCCCATCATTAAAATTGACCGCAACAAACTCACCCAAGCACTATCAGGCATTTATAGAGCCAAAGGCATCGCGCCAAGTGCGGCTGAATCAGATGCAGGTGAAGACGACGATATGCCGTTCCCAATGCCCGCCAAATCCGATGGGGGACGCTTACCAACGCCGTCGCCGCTTGCTTCGCCGCAATCGCCCGCTCAGAGTGAAGGCGCACTTTCTTTTGAAGAAGAAATCATGGCGATGCAAATGCAAGGCGGAGATGTTGATGCCTTCATCGCCAATAAAGACACAGCACATCGAGATGAAGCCAATGATGCAATGCCTGCACCTTCGCCTTCGCTGAATGACGAATACGACATCGACGCCCTCGCCCGAGAAATGATGAACGCCCAGATGCCGAAAGTCGAGGAAACCAACGACCCCACGCCCGTTGCTGAGCAGCGACAACCTTTTTCCGATGACGACATCAAAACGCCGACGCGCCAACTTGCCAAAATTTTTCAGTCGCAAGGAGCTTACGCCAAAGCCGTTAAAGTCTATGAGATGCTTGCCGAACGCGAGCCTGAAAACGCCTCTCTTTATGACATCCTCATCAGCGAGTTGCGCGAGAAAATGAATACTTCAAGGTAAATGCTTGATTCGCCCCCCCTTCACAAAAATTTACATCTCTTTTGTGTGTGCCCTGAAACACAGTGCGCGGGTTTGTCGTTATGACTTGCTTATCACCACTTGTTATTTCCAATACATCGTCATCAATCCAAACCACCTGAGTACGGTTTGAAAAAACGGTTAACGCTTTCTTTCATCAATGGCTAAACATGCGACGCTTTTCGGGCTTTGCGCACTTCTTTGGTGTGCGCCGCCCGCATCGGCACAACCGGCGCAAGCCGTTCAATCTTCAATCCCTTCCGACACGCTCACGCTTGAGCAGTGTATTCAACTCGCCATAGAAAATTCCTTCGCCGTGCTTCGTGCGCAGAATACGCTTGACCTTACGGGCGCGTCGTTGGTTCAAGCCTATGGACAATTTCTTCCTGACTTGCGCGTGAGTGTGGGATTAACGCCGCTGACGGTCAACAACAGTCTGCAAGGGCAGCTCAACCCGATTGATAGCACGCTCTTCTTCAACTTGCGTGGGTTGGAAGGCAAAAGTGCAAACTATAACATTTCCTCTTCGCTCAATCTCTTTAATGGCTTTTCCGATGTGGCAGGCTTGCGCAGAGCCATGAAGCAAAAAGATGCAGATACGTATTCGCTCACGCGAGCCAAGCAAGATATAGCCTTCAACGTGGCTCAAAGCTACTTGCAAGTGCTCTTGAACGAGGAACTGTTGCGAATTGCAAAAGAAAACTTAAAATCATCACAAGAGCGATTACGGCAGTTCCAAGAGCAAACGCGCGTGGGTTCAAGAGCGATTGCGGATTTGTATCAGCAAGAAGCGCAAGCGGCAAACGACGAACTCACGGTGATTCAGCGCGAGAATACGCTTCGCAACAGTGTGATTTTGTTGCTGCGACAAATCCGCGTCGACCTTGAAAAAGAGTATGCTTTCGCGCTTCCGCCAAATGATACCGTCATTTTGAACAGTGAATCTCAGAATGGCGCACGGCTGATTCAATCTGCGCTGGCAACGCGCGCCGACCTCAAAGCTCGTGAAAAAAGCATTGAAGCGGCACTTTGGGCGGTACGAGCCTCCGAAGGCAATTATTTTCCGACGCTGAATTTGAGCTTTAGTTATGGGGCAAACGCTTTCACACAAGATCGATTGACGATTGATGGGCAGGTGCGTCCGCCTGCTCCTTTGCCCGATTTTTCGCGTCAGCTTCGCGACCAAACCAGCTACAACATTTCGCTCAACCTCAACTGGAATATCTTTGACCGATTCACGCGCGAAGTCCAACTGCAACAAGCCAAAATCAACGAACGAAATGCGCAACTTGCTTTTGAGGAGTTGAAACTTCAAGTCATCGGAGAGGTCAAGCAGTCGCTCGGCGATTACAACGCCGCCGTTCTGCAATTAGCGGCAAGCGAAAAAGGACTCATTTCGGCGAAGCAAGCCTACGAGACCGTCGCAAAGCGGTATGAAGTCGGCTCTGCAAATTTCGTCGAGCTCATCACCCAACAAGCGGCACTCGTTCAAGCGCAATCCAATCGAGCACAAGCTCTCTTCAATTTTACCTTCCAGAAAAAAATTCTCGAATACTATCTCGGCACGATTGATTTGAGACGGTATGAAGTCGGCGCGACGCGCTGACGGAGTCAAATTTTTTTAGTCGTTTTCAACAATTTTAACTTCAAGGCAATGTTGGCGGAAACAGAGACAACCATTCAACCAAAAGCGTCAAAGTTGACGATGGAATCCACCCTGAAATCAGGCGGCAAGAAAAAACAACAAAAGCGTAAATGGCTTTGGATAGGAATCGGCGCGGGCGTTTTGCTACTGATTGTCATTGCGGTATTTAGCAACAAGAAAACGCCGCCGATGTTTGTCAGCACTGAAAAAGTTTCGGTGCGCACAATTACGCAGCTCGTCTCTGCAACAGGAAAAATTTATCCGCAGACCGAAGTGAAACTCGCGCCCGAAGTCTCGGGAGAAATCGTCGAATTGCCCGTCAAAGATGGAGACGCGGTGAAAAAGGGACAACTGCTCTTTCGCATTAATCCCGAAGTAACGAAAGCACAAGTTGAGCAAGCCTCTGCATCGCTCTCGTCGGCGAAAGCACAAAATCTGCAAGCCAAAGCTCAACTCTTGCTTCGCGAAGACGAACTGCGCCGCGCCAAAGAACTTTACAAACAAAAACTTATTTCCGAATCGGATTACATTACTGCCACCACCAACGCCGAAGTTGCCAAAGCCACCTACGAGGCTTCGCTCTTCGATATTCAACGCTTGGAAAGCCAACTGCGCCAACAGCGTGAAAACCTCTCACGCACGACGGTATACTCACCGATGAATGGCAACGTCACGCTACTCACTTCAAAGCTCGGCGAGCGCGTCGTCGGCACAAGCAT
The DNA here is from genome assembly GCA_046719715.1 of Chloroherpetonaceae bacterium. Classification (GTDB taxonomy): domain Bacteria; phylum Bacteroidota; class Chlorobiia; order Chlorobiales; family Thermochlorobacteraceae; genus JANWWM01. Next base: position 46,325 of record JBDNCJ010000001.1, read on the forward strand.
GATGACGGGAACAGAAGTGATGCGCGTTGCCGATTTGAGCCAAATGGAAGTGCGCGTTGATGTCAATGAAAACGACATCGTGAGCGTGAAAAACGGCGATACTGCCCGCATCACCGTTGATGCATATCCAAATCAAAAGTTCGCTGGTGTTGTTTATGAAATTGCCAACACTGCAAAAACCACTGGTGCAGGCACACAAGAACAAGTGACGAATTTCGAGGTCAAAATTCGTCTCATCGACCATCAAGGAAAATTGCGCCCCGGCATGAGTGCAAATGCCGATATTGAAACTGAGACGGCAACCAATGTACTGACGGTTCCAATTCAAAGCGTAACCGTGCGCAACATCGAGGCAGGATTAAGTGCGGAAGAAGTCGCCGAACAGCGCGAAATGAAGGAAATGCAGTCGGGGGATAACACCTCTGCCTCCGCGAAAAATCAAGCCCAGCAAGCGCGCGCCGATAGAGAAAAACTCTCTCGCGTCGTGTTTGTCAAGGAAGGAGACATCGTGCGTATGAGAAAAGTCGAAACCGGTATTGCTGATAATGCTTATATGCACATCAAATCAGGCTTGAAGGAAGGCGAAGAAGTCGTCTCTGGACCCTATCGCGCCATCAGCCGCGAATTGAAGGATAGCACGAAGGTTGCAAGCGAGATGACGATGATGAAAAAATAATTTTTTTTGACGGCAACTTGATTTTACAACAGGATATGGAACAGCGAACAATTAGACCAAAAGGCGACCTTGTTATTCAGATTGAAGGAGTAACCAAAGAATACAAAATGGGCGAGGAAATCGTCCGCGCTTTGCGAGGGGTTGATTTATGCATCTTTCGCAACGAATATGTGGCAATTATGGGACCTTCGGGAAGCGGCAAATCGACGCTGATGAACTTGCTTGGGTGCTTGGACACACCCACATCAGGCAAGTATGAGTTCAATCGTAAAGACGTGGCATCAATGGAAGACGATGAGCTCGCTGAAATTCGAAACAAAGAAATCGGCTTTGTGTTTCAGACCTTCAACCTTCTGCCGCGTTCAAGTGCACTGCAAAACGTTGAACTGCCACTCGTTTATGCAGGCTTTTCCGGCGAAGAGCGTCGAGCAAAAGCCTTATCTGCGCTTCAAAGCGTTGGACTTGGCGACCGCGTTCATCATAAACCGAACGAACTTTCAGGCGGACAGCGCCAGCGCGTCGCTATTGCTCGCGCCCTTGTCAACAATCCCTCCATTATTCTTGCCGACGAACCGACGGGAAATTTAGACACCAAAACTAGCATAGAGATTATGAACATCTTTGAAACGCTCTATGAGCAAGGGAATACAATTATCGTCGTTACCCACGAAGAAGATATTGCACGACACGCCCGACGTATTGTGCGCTTGCGAGATGGACTCATTGAGAGCGACCGACTAATTTCTGAAATGGAATTCGCCAAAGCCTAATCCTGCGAGTACATGAAGACCGATAAACTCGCATACCTTTGGCTTCAAGAAGTTCCCGAAGGATTTTTCTCGCTAATTGGTCGCAATAAGTCAGATGCAAGTCGCTATGCCTTTCAGTCCGTCGAGCTGAAGGAAACATCGTTTCGGATTGACGGTGTTTTTGTGCCTCAAACAGATGATGTCACTTACTTTGTCGAAGTTCAATTTCAACGCGATAATGCCTTTTATGCTCGATGCTTTGCTCAAATTTTTCTTTATTTGAAACAATTCGGCGCATGTCGCTGGCGCGCGGTTGTTATTTATCCTGATAGAAATATTGAACAAACAAACCTTGTGGGATATGAAGAGATACTGAACACAGGCTTGGTTCGGCGTATTTATCTGAACGAGCTTCCAAGCCTAACACAGTTAGATACTGAAGTGGGTATTTTCAAGTTAATTATTGAGCCTGACACAACGGCAATCAAGGAAGCAAGAAATTTACTCGAGCGAGCGCCTGAACACTTAAATTTCATTGAGCAAGTTTTCTTTTACAAATTCAAAGACCTATCACGAAAGGAGATTTTGAAAATGTTGAGCATTAGAGAAGAATTCGAAGAAGAACTGAAAAAAACGCGAGCCTATCAGGAAATTTTGCAAGAAGGTAAACAAGAGGGAGTGCAACAAGGGCTACAACAAGGGCTACAACAAGGGCTACAACAAGGGCTACAACAAGGGCTACAACAAGGAAAACTCAAGGCCGTGGCGTTCCTGCGCGAGTTAGGCGTTTCTGATGAAAAGATTGCCGAGCGATTAGAATTGCCGCTTGATGAAGTGAAAAAAGTTCAATCCAAATGACCATCGATGCGACGATTATTTTACGAATTTGCTGAAAGTTGCAACATTGCTTACGCGCAGATAACGGCGAACAAAGTGCGCTCCTTTTTGACTGCACTCGGCGTCATTATCGGCATTCTCGCCGTTACCCTCATGGGCACTGCCATCAATGGAATCGACAAGGGGTTTGAAAACAGCCTCTCAATGATTGGCTATGACGTGCTCTACGTTCAAAAATGGCCTTGGGCAGATAACAGCAACACGTGGTGGATTTATCGAAATCGACGTCCGATGAAAACCGAATACGCCGACCAAATCAACCGCATCATCGACGATACCCCGAATTCCCAACTTATCACCGCCGTGCCACAAGGACTATGGGGCGCACCCGTCAAGCGCGGCGACCGTCAAATTTCTTCCGCTTTTCTGATGGGAACAACTGATGAGTATCCGCTCATCTCCACTGTTGATTTACAAGATGGACGCTTCTTCAACGCAATTGAATCCAAAGCCGCTCGCAATGTGTGCGTCATTGGCTATGATATTGCAGATGGCTTGTTTCCGAATGAAAATCCCATCGGCAAAACCTTGCAAGTGCGCAACTTTCAGTGCGTTGTTATCGGCGTCATTGCCAAGCAGGGCAAGTTTCTCGGATTGTTCAGTTTTGATTCACAAGTGATTGTGCCGCTCGGCGTGTTCAAGAAACACATCGGCAATACGCAAAACGACCGCGTGGTCGTCAAAGTCAAGGACAAAAAGCGACTCGCCGAAGCCAAAGACGAACTGACAGGCATCATGCGCCGCATACGAGGGCTTAACCCCGAAGTCAAAGATGATTTTTCGCTCAATGAACAGCAGGCGTTCAAAAGCACCTTAGACCCGATTAAAAATGGCATTGCATTAGCGGGGCTGTTCATTACGGGCTTGTCGCTCTTCGTCGGTGCAATCGGAATTATGAACATTACCTTTGTGAGCGTCAAAGAGCGCACGAAAGAAATCGGCACGCGCAAAGCACTGGGGGCGAGGCGTCGCACGATTCTCATGCAGTTCCTCATTGAAGCCGTCGCAATTTGCTTGGTGGGCGGCGTTGTGGGGCTGTCGATAGCCTTTGGAATCAGTTTAGCGATGCAAGCGGCAAACTTTCCTGCTGAATTTTCACCCTCGCTCGTCTTGGGCGCAATGGCGGCGTCAATTCTCACCGGCATTATTTCCGGATTTGCGCCTGCGTATTCGGCTTCAAAGTTGGACCCCGTCGTCGCATTACGATATGAATAAACTTTAATCGGCTTCAACGATGCAATACAAAGAAATTGCGACGATGGCGTTCCTCTCGCTGCAAAGCAACAAGTTGCGCTCCGGACTGACGATGCTCGGCATTACCGTCGGCGTGTTTTCCATCATTGGCGTAATGACCATTCTCGGCGCGCTTCAAACCACGATTGAGAAAGGACTCTCCGAACTCGGCACAAACACATTTCAAATTCAGAAGTATCCTGCAACGCTTTTCGGCGGCGGCATTGATTGGAACAAATACAATAATCGCCGCAACATCGACTACGACGACGCCCTCACCTTCAAACGCTTGATGGGCAACGACGCAAAAATCGGACTTGAACTTTGGACAGGCGCCAAGCAAGCCGTCTATCAAGGCAAAAAAACAAACCCTAACGTTGGCATCGCTGGCGGAGACGCCAACTACATCTTCAACAACAGTTACACGCTCGCCTACGGCAGAAACATCAGCGACGAAGATGTGCTTTATGCCCGCAGTGTTGTCGTCATCGGCGACGGCATTCAAAAACTGCTTTTTGAATCGGAAAATCCTATCGGCAGAGAACTGAAATTAGACGGAAGAAACTATACCATCATCGGCGTCTTGGAACTCAAAGGCAGCGCGTTTGGACAAGGACAAGATAACTTCGCTATCATTCCGATTACACGATTTCTCATTAATTACGGTCGACAGCAACGCAGCATTAACATCACGGTTCAAGCCCCGTCGCAAGACGCTTATCAAAGCGTGATGGATAAAGCAATTGGCGCGATGCGTATCGCCCGCAAATTGAAGGCTGAAGACTTGAACGATTTTGAAATCTACGCCAATGATTCGCTCGTTAAGCAGTTTCAAGATTTTGCGGGTGTGATTCGCATCGGCGCGTTCGTCATCAGTTTCATTTCGCTTCTAACGGCGGGCATTGGAATTATGAACATCATGCTTGTGAGCGTTACGGAGCGCACGAAGGAAATTGGCATACGCAAATCCATCGGCGCGAAAAAAGCCAACATCTTAACCCAATTTTTGATTGAAGCCACTGTGCTCTCGGTGTCAGGCGGATTGCTCGGCATTATCGTTGGCGTGGTGATAGGAAATATGGTTGCCGCCTCAATGAGTGCGCCATTCGTCTTTCCGTTTGATTGGGCGGCGATTGGCTTGCTGGTATGCTCGGCAATCGGCGTCGGGTTTGGATTCTATCCCGCCTACAAAGCCGCATCGTTAGACCCGATTGAAGCGTTACGCTTTGAATAACATCTCTCCTAAAATCTTGCGCGAAGCCCCAACCCAAATGTGCTTGGCGAATTTGTGTTGAATTGGTCGTTGCTCGTCCCGATGCTTTCTACGCCGTCGCGATAAAGGTTCGCAAAGCGTGCGGCAAGTTCTACTTGTTTGAAAAGTTGATAGCGCAAGTTCAGCAAGAGCCGTCGCCCCGTGCCGAAGTGTGCGTAGGTTGTGGCAAGAAGTGGCAGGTCGTATTCGTAAGCGTAGATAGCGGCATCAAAGGCATCAACTTGAAAGAAGGCAATTCGAGCATCGAGCGACAGCCGATTTTGAAGCGCGTCGATATTCGCCTCTTGGTAAATCAGCCACCCGTTGAAGGCTTCTTTCCCGCTCACAAATGTTTTTTCTACTTGCTTGTACTCCACGCGCGTGCGCAGGCGCAGTTGCGTTGAGACTTGATAAACGAAATCTGTTCGAACTCTTGAAAGCGAGACGGGCACTGCGATTCGGTATTCGCGATTAAAATTATCGGTTTGTGTGAGCGCGTCTTCGGTGTATTTGCGTTGAACGAGCGGCTCAATGAGCAAATTGCGTGCAGGCTTGTAAGAGAGTTGAAAGAGCAAATCGTCGCCCGACCACGAGAGCACGGTGCTGGCGTTAATGAAAGGAATGCGGAAAATATCGTAATAGCCGCGCACGGACACTTCATCGCTCAATTTCATTTGAACGCCCAGATAAATGCCTTCTTCGTTCCGCCCTTGTGAGCCTCGCTCGGCGAAGGCGTTGGCGTAAGGCGAATAAAATGCTTGCGAGTATTTACGCGCCAATAAGACGGTTTTTAATCGCTTTTGAAATTTCCCCTCGATTCCCGCCACAATCGAGTTTGCGTTCTGTTGAAACGAGCGCGCCGCTTCGCCGAAAAGCGTAAAGTCGTAGAGCGAAAAATCCCAATTCATTGAGGCAACTGTAATGTGCGAGCCGTTGAAGCGAAATGCGTTGGCAATCGTCGGTGCAGGTTGAAACGGCAATGAAAATTCAGAGTCGTAGAGTGTTGCGCCGAGTTTGAAAAACGTTTGCGCTGTTCCAAAACCATAACTCAAATGTCCGCCTTTGGTGATTTGTGAAACGCTGTTTTTGCGGTTCAATTCTGTTGTCGTGCGATGCAAGCCTGAAAAATCGATGCTGGTGAAAGCACTGTCGTTGGTCGTGGCTGAAAGGCGATTGTTGGAGTAAAAAAGCGTGGTTGAAAGGTCGCCGAATTTGAGTTCCGCTGCCGTGCCGCGAAAGAAGTTTTGTTCGATGGTTGAAGCGTAAAGGCGGACGGGATTTCGCGACACGCGCGCGGTTGTAACGGCTTCGGCACTTTTGAAGAAGGCGCGTCCGCTGTTGATGGCAAGCCCTTGTCCAAATGAGAGATTGTAGTCGCCAATGACGAGCGTGCGCACATTATAAATTTCTCGCACCTGAACACTCACCGAATAAAAATCGGTCAAACTTGATTCGCCGACGTCTTTTTCCGTCAGCGCGGATACGGCGAAGTTTTCGGAAAGGAAGGCTTGAAGGCGGTTGTAGGCTTTCACCGATGAGCCTTGATAGCGTCCGTTCAAAATGCCTTGTCGGACGGGCGATTCAAAGCCGCTTCGAGCGATGTATTCTACGCGCAGTTGTTCTTGAAGCATGCCGTTTTTGTAATCGCTGATGAAAGCAGGTTCAAACGGATTGCGATACAGCCGCGCGTCGCCGACCGTTACGAAGCCCTCAATCAATCGATAGGTTTCTTCGTCTAAAATCTCACGCAAGGATTCAACGCTGGGAATGAGATTGACTTCTTTGCGATATGCAAGAATGCGCTGTGCATCGGTTGCTGAAAGAAACGGGATTGAAAGCAAACGAGAAAAATCCGCCGTGTTGAGATTGACCTTTTGACGTCGCAAGAGATTGAACTGCTCCAAGAGTTCGCTGTTGCCGCTTTGTTCGTCCGAGAGGTCTAAAAGTCGGTCGATGGTTTGGGTGGGAATTTCGTCGTCGGCGTCTTGTGCAAGTGCCGGAAATATCGAGAGTAACGCGAGACATATCACCATCGCGCAAATTCTTTGAGTCAAGTGGAGAGCGGGTTTCATCGTATCGAGATTGTGGTTTGGGATTATTAAAAAATCGTTAAGTTCAGCAAGCCTCACTTCGAAAAACAACTTTTTCAACGCTAATACATTTCTGACAATGAGATTACAAGATTCCGTTCAATTTGTAACGGCGAAACTCCCTGAGGTTTTCTCTTCGGAGCGCGTCGACGTAACGACGACTGAATCGCTCAAATTTATCAACGCGCTTGGGGAAATCGCTCTTGCTCCCGCTCCCGCCGCACTTCAGGCAACAGTTCAATCGCTCCTTGCAACACTGGCTTCAGCGTGCCAAGCCATGCCTGTGCGTGTTCAACAAGTGTGCGCCTACACGCTCTTAGACACGTTCAACTCGAGCTTGTGGACGTTGCATCGAAAAGTTTTACAAACGAAATCGGAGGAGCATATCAATGCAACGATTTCATACCGATTTCTTTACGAGCAACGGGTTGCAGGAATGACGCTCCTACTTGGCATGCTTCCTGATGTTGAGAGAACCTCCGTGCGCATGAGCGAAGTAACGGAAAAACTTGCGCTGTTGAAAGAAGAGTTCATCGCGTTTGATGAAGAACTTATTTGGCATCATGCCACTTACGGCGAGAGCGTCGGAACGCTTCGTTGGCAATTCGCTGACGCGAATTTCTGGCTTGCGAACCCCGACACATGGAAACAGCGTGTTGGAGAAATTGAGCCTCGCTTGAAGTGGAAAAGTGCGTTGGAAAAACAGCGATTCAAAAAATTCTTGCTCTCGCGAAAGTCTCCCAAGTCAAAAACGCCGTTCTATGCGTTGCCGAGCGTGATGAAGCCGATTCCTGAAAGCGAGATGCTCTCTGAAATTGAACAGTATGAGCGCGCGCTGTTCAATCACCAAACGCCGAAGCCGATGTCGGAATTCGGCGGCGCGTCGGTTTATGCGCATTATGCGTTTGCTTGTTTGGAGCAAAATCAGCCGATGAAGGCGTTGGGCGCGTTTCGCAAAAACGTGATGCTCAATCTTAAAAATGCGGACGCTTGGCTGAATTTGGGCGTTGGAAATTTCTTAGCCGGCACACTGCATCGCGCCAAATTTTGTCTTGAAAAATCTTATGCACTCCGCGACGATATTTTTACCGCTAACGACTTGGCGGTCGTCTACGCTTCGCTCGGCTTGCGCGAAAAAGCCAAAAGCCTTTGGAGCAAGTATCTCAAAAATGAAGTTGCGATTGAACCGACCTACAACGTCGCGACGCTCTTTCTTGCAGAAAACAACTTGCTTGATGCCGGCAAACTTTTTCAATGGTGCGGTGAGCGCGACAAAGCGCACGGAGAAACCGCGTTCAACATGGCAATCGTCATGGAGCGCGAAGCCAAAGACTTCTTGGCGGAACGCTATTTTACCTTAGCCGCAAAACTCGGCGTCAAGTAACGCGATGGACACGAACCAAAATCCTGACAATAAAATCCTGACAATAAAAAAGCCCGTCAAGAACAGACGGGCTTTCAAAGTCTATGCACGGACTTGTAAGCGATGCTTCTCTCAACGCTTACTTATTGACGGCACTTTTGAGCGCGGCTCCGGGCTTGAAACGTGCGACTTTTTTCGCCTTGATTTTAAGCACGGCACCGGTTTTCGGGTTGCGTCCTGTGCGCGCGGCACGCTTGCCTACGCTGAACGTTCCGAAACCAATCAGGGTAACGGACTGGCCTTTTTTGAGCGAAGCCGTAACGCCGCCAATAAACGAGTTGACGGATTTTTCAGCGGCGGCTTTCGAGATGCCCGCTTCTTTTGCAATTTTTTCCACTAAGTCGGCTTTTGACATAATAGTCTGTGAGTTATGTTGTTAATGAATAAACCGCCTTTCAAGAAATCATCTTGCAAGGCAACGCGAAGATACAGAAAAAACCGAATAATGCAAGTCCCTATCGCCCGAAATCCCTTGTAAAATAAGGTGATTCCAAGAGACGCCTTTGCATTTCGCCGTTTTTGCGGTTGAAACCGCTTGTCTTATATTTGCGGACTTTTTTCGGCTTTCAACATCTTCAACACTTACAACTGCGATTCGTCCAAAAAATTATGGCAACTACAAGTGATTTGTCCAAAGGAGTTATCGTTCGCTTCAACGGCGAACTGCATGTTTGCGAAGAAGTCGTTCATCGCACGCCCGGCAACCTTCGTGCGTTTTATCAAGTCAAAATGAGAAACCTAAGGCACGGGCGAATTGTGGAAAATCGATTCCGCTCCGGCGAAGAGGTCGAGGTTGTAGAAACGGAGCGCAAAACTTTCCAATACCTCTACCGCGACGGAGAAGACTTCGTGCTGATGGACAACGAAACCTACGACCAAACCAACGTGCCCACTTCCGCTTTCGGAGAGCAAGCAAAATTTCTCAAAGAATCCATGACCGTCGAAGTCGTCTACGCCAGCGACGGCTCGATTGTCCAAGCCGAAACGCCGACCTTCGTCGAACTCACCGTTACCGACACAAGCCCGACCACGAAAGATGAACGCGCGACCGCAAGCACCAAGCCTGCAACGCTTGAAACCGGCGCCGTTGTGCAAGTGCCGATGTTCGTCTTGACGGGCGACGTCGTGCGCGTCGATACGCGCACCGGTGCTTATCTCGACAGAGTGAATAAGAAGTGATAAAAACTTAAACGGGCGTAACGCCCTTCGCACGCGCGCTGAAAGGTTCAAGCGTCGTGTTTAAAAACAACCTTTATCAACCTTTGTAAAAAACCTTTGGAGGCGAGATGAATCTCGATGACATACAACGACTGATAAAAATGGTCGACGAATCCGGTTTAGATGAAATGACCATTGAAGAAGGCGAGTTCAAACTCACCTTGAAGAAGGCGGCGGAGCCGTCTGCGTCGCCCGCCATGAGTGCAATGCCGATGATGATGCCGCAGTATTTTCCGCAACAACACGCCCAGATGGCACAAGCCCCGCCGCCAGCGGCTAAACCGACCGAAGCCTCACCCGTACCCGTCGATGCAGCCAAGAAATACAAGGAAATCCGCTCGCCGATGGTCGGCACGTTTTATCGTGCACCCGCGCCCGAAGCCAATCCTTATGTGCAAGTCGGCGATTCCATTTCCAAAGGAAAAGTGCTTTGCATTATTGAAGCCATGAAACTCATGAACGAAATCGAGAGCGACATTGATGGAAAAATCGTGAAGATTCTCGTTGAGAACGGCAAGCCCGTTGAGTTCGACCAAGTGCTCTTTTTGGTGGAGTAATTTTCGTCGACAAACTAACGCGGCTCTCGAAGTCTAAACACAAATTTTTTCTCGATGTTTAAGAAAATTCTGATTGCAAATCGCGGCGAGATTGCCATGCGCGTCATTCGCACGTGCCGCGAAATGGGTATACAAACCGTCGCCGTTTATTCCACTGCCGACGCCGATTCGCTTCATATCAAATATGCTGACGAAGCCGTCTGCATCGGTGCGCCAATGAGCAAGGAAAGTTATCTCAACATGCCGCGCATTATTGCCGCCGCCGAAATCACCAACGCCGACGCGATTCATCCGGGCTATGGATTCCTTTCTGAAAACGCCGAGTTCTCCGAAATCTGTGCCTCGTCAGGCATTAAGTTCATCGGTCCTTCACCCGATATGATTCGGGCAATGGGCGACAAGAAAACTGCAAAAGATACAGTTAAGCGCGTCAATGTGCCGACAGTTCCGGGCAGTGTAGGATTGGTTGAAGATTTGAACGAAGCTAAAGAAGTTGCGCGGCGCGTTGTTTATCCCGTCATTATTAAAGCCACTGCGGGCGGCGGCGGCAAGGGCATGCGTGTTGTTCAGCGCGAAGAAGATTTAGAAAAAGCATTTCAAACCGCTCGCAACGAAGCCGAAAAAGCCTTCGGCAACGCTGGCGTCTATATCGAGAAATTCGTCGAAGAGCCACGCCACATTGAAATTCAAGTGTTGGGCGACCAGCACGGCAACATCATTCATTTGGGTGAGCGCGATTGCTCCGTTCAGCGTCGTCATCAAAAGTTGATTGAAGAATCGCCTTCGCCGATTGTTAGCGAGGAACTGCGTGCGGAAATGGGCGAGGCGGCGATTGCGGCGGCGAAAGCCATCAACTATGAAGGCGCGGGCACAGTCGAGTTTCTCGTCGATAAATATCGCAAGTTCTACTTCATGGAAATGAACACACGCATTCAAGTCGAGCACCCCGTAACCGAAGAAGTTTGCGATATCGATTTAATCAAGCAACAAATTTTAGTCGCATCAGGTAAGAAAATTTCTACGCGCAAAGTCGTGCCGCACGGACACTCAATCGAGTGCCGCATCAACGCCGAAGACCCCGACAACGACTTTCGTCCCAGCCCCGGCGACCTGAAAGTCTTTCACACGCCCGGCGGTCACGGCGTCAGGGTTGAAACGCACGCCTACGCCGGCTATCGCATTCCGCCTCACTACGATTCAATGATTGCCAAACTCATTGTGCACGCCCCGACACGCGAAGAAGCCATCGAGCGCATGCTTCGCGCCTTAGATGAGTTCATCGTCGAAGGCGTGAAAACCACAATCCCGCTTCACAAAAAAATCATGCAGTCTCAACTCTTCCGAAGCGGAAACTTCGACACCAGTTTCCTTGAAAAAGCCCGACTGATGAAAGGACACTAACTCGACGAAGAATCCGACGAGTAATGAAGCATGCAAACTCGCGCTCACGCCGCCGTTCATTACTCGTCGCCTGCGCCGCCAGCCTATTTCATCTCATCGCTTCACTCAGCATTTAATGATTTTTCCAAAATCAATTCGTCTCGAAGCGGTATTCCGTGCTCGCCTGTAAGTTGGATTTTTGGATTTTGCTTTCGCCGCACATCGATTGCGCCAACTCGAAGGTCTGACAGATGAAAGGCGCGTTTTTGCAAAAAGCGAAGCGCGTTGAGATTGTCGTTCCCGATGACGCAAGTGAGTTTTTTACAGCCCTTTGCTTGTGCTTCGGCTTCAAGGCTGACGAGCAGAGATTCGCCAACGCCCATGCGCTTGCGGCTCACATGAAGGCTGACGATATGGCAAGCGTCGCTTTGAACGTGATATGCGAGCAATCCGACAGGTTCGCCGTCCACTTCCGCAATCCAAGCGGGAAGGGATAGAATGTTGGTTATGCCGGCGAATGTGGGCAAATGCGCGTCGCTCGATTGGCTGTTGAGAAAGGCTTCCGCCCATTCCGCGTCGGCGGTGGTTTTGGGGCGAATTTGTATTGAGTCCATATCGCAATTAATATGTGTATTCTTGATTGACAATGCGTGAGGCGTTTTTGGAATGTAAGAAAGATGCGAAAAAAAACTAACGGCACTTCACCAATAAAATGGTTGAGTCGTCGCGCAGTGGCAAGTTGCCTCTGAATTGAGAAAGTTCGGACGAGAGACTTTCATAAAGGTCTTTCGCCGAAAGTGAGTCGGGTGCGGTTTTGAACCAATGCACCACGCGCTCGATTTGATATTCTTCGCCGTCTTCATTGAGCGTTTCGTTGACGCCGTCGCTAAACAACAGGAAGCGGTCGCCGCGCTCGAAGAGGTAGGTTTCTACGGGGAAGGTCGCATTGTGTCGAAGTCCAAACGCAATAGCTTTGGGTTTGAGCAAGCGCACGTCGCCAAGATTTTTTTGATGAAAGAGAATCGGTAAATGCCCTGCGTTGGCAACGGTGAAAATTTGTTTGCGAAAATCGAACAAGATACAGGCGAAACTGACGAACATTTTCGGGCGCGAGTTGTCGCAGATGTCGTTGTTGAGTTCGCGCATTAAATTTTCAAGCGAGGTGAAGTGGCGCAGTTCCGCGCGGAAGGCGGCTTTGGTAATCGCCATCAATAACCCTGCCGCCACATTATGTCCTGCCACATCGCCAACGGCGACAATCAATCGCCCGTCGCTAAGCCAAAACGCATCATAATAGTCGCCGCCAACTTCGGTGGCAAAGTCGCTCTTGCCGTAAAGTTCAATCACTTCGTTTTGAATGTTGAGCGTCGGCAGAAAATCTTTTTGTATCGTTTGTGCTAAATCAATTTCCGCATCAAGTTTGGATTTCTCCTCGACGACCGAGCGAATGACGTAGTTCCACATCGAACCGCTGATGCCAATCAAGACCAGTGCTGTGAACGCCAGTGCGAACGACAGCAAATCAAACCATTGAACGGAGAACGTATTTATCACGCCCGTCGCGCCCATGTAGCCGCCAAATAAAAACGAGATTGGAAGAGTGAGCCAAAAAAAACGACGTATTTCGGGGAAGAGAATCATAGAGAAAGTTAGACCTGAAATCGTCGCCCCAAAAACATACATGATAATCAAATTTAGAGGCGTCAAAATTGATTTGAGCATCAGATGAATAAGAAAGAGCACGAGAAATGATGAAATGAAAGTCGCCGTCGCCGCCGTCGCACGTACTTTCAGTGGCAAGGTGAAAAAGAATTGATACTTCTCAAGCAGTTGCTCGTTGAACTTTGAAACGGAAAAACGGCGATGTGATGCGTTCATCTCTTAAAGAATTTCCGATTGTTTTCGCACGGCACGAAAAAGGGTTGCAACTACGCCGAGAAGCGCGACGAGCAAACAGCCTTTTGGAAACCAATCCGTGTGGCGCACATAAAAACTTTCGTCGTTGTAAAGTTCGACGGTTTCAACTGTGTAGGATTCTTTCCACCACTCGATTTCGCCGTAAGGTCGCCCGTATCGGTCAATGAAAAGCGAAATGCCTGTATTGGCAGAGCGCGCCATCGCTCGTCGCGACTCGATACAGCGCAGTTTGGCAAACGCCGCGTGCTGATACGGTCCGTAAGATTTTGAAAACCAACCATCGTTGGTAATAACGGTGAGCATCGATGCGCCGCGTCGGACGAAGTCGGCGGTGAAAGCAGGGTAAATGGATTCGTAGCAAATCAATCCTGTTACTTGAACTTGCGTGTTGGAGGTTGTCGTGAAGGCAAAGTTCAGCGTGTCTTTCCCAACGCCCCAACTTGAAATGCCCGCTACGGCGAAAGTTGCCGACGAGAAAAAAGGTAAGTATTGCATATACGGCACGCGTTCGGCAAACGGTACGAGTTTCATTTTATGATAGACCTGTGCGTTACCGGTTGAATCCAGAAGCATGGCGGAGTTGAAGGTGTCGTAGTATTGTTGTGCGTTTCGGTCGTATTTGGCGCCGAATTGACGCTGTGTGCTATCGGCATAATAGGTTGCGTCGGAAAATCCCGTGAGCAGCGGCGCGTTCCAGCGAGCAACGCTCGATACCAATCGCTCCCAAGCCTCCGACCCGCGCTGATACAAAATGAAATAAGGAATCGCGGTTTCGGGCCAAACCACCAAATCCACGCCGCCTCGCGCCGCCGAATCGCTCACAGCAAGGTGCTTCTCCAATACCGCTCGACGATTTGAGTTTTCCCACTTCGCAAATGGGTCGATATTGGGCTGAATAACCGCAACTTTAATAACCCCTATCGGTTCAGGCTTCGGCAAAAGCAAGACGACGGTTGAATACAAAAGCGGCAAAAGAAACAAGAGCGCAATCGCACCATAAAGCGTTGATGGTTGAAGATGCGAAGGCGACGCAGAGGATTTGAGTTCCAGCAGATTGACGATGAGCACATTGAGCAAGACAATCCAAAAACTAATCGCCCACACGCCGAAGAGGTCGATGTATTGAATCAGCCACCAAAGATTAGCATGCGAGTTTCCGAGCGTAATCCACCCGAATGAAATTTCTAAATCGAGATAAATCCACTCCCACGCCGTCCACAAGAATGGAAAAAGCCACAGCGCACGATTCCAACCGAGTCCTTTTTTGACGAAGAAAAAAACAATGAAGGGAATCGTCATGAAAAATGTTTGCGCAAAATACATCAAGAACCCGCCGAGAAATGTCGAAAGCGACACCCACCATACCGACACGAGCGTGAAACAAAGCATCGACAGATAGGTTGCGCGAAAATACGCCCCAAACTTTTCCACTGTTTTCAAGTGCAAAAGAATCGGCACGAAGCCAATCCACGCAAGGAACGGCGCGTGAAAAAACGGATACATCACGAAGGAAAGTCCGAGCAACGCCCCGCCCAGAAGCGAAGCGCGGAAAGAGGATAAATGGCTGACAGACAGGAAGGACACAGGCATGGATAATGGTCGCTTTCTGAAATGCGCAATGATGTGGTTAGAAACGACTATTTCGTCTGTTTCTTTCAACGAAAATACGAAAAAGCCTTTGAAGAAAGGGCTGTGGTTGTGTTAAGTTTTCAGCGAAAAGAAAACGCTCAACAGCGACGGAAGTAACAACAGGAAGTATCGGCAGTATCAAAAAAATCACGAAGTCAATGAGCTGTAAGCGTCGGGTAAGTTTTCATTAATTCAGCAAACAGGAGAATAACATTATGGCTCTCTTTGGTGCAGCAGAAGCGACCGTCGCTCGCTCTGATTACGAAATCGTCCTCGAAGGCGGCACAAGCACGTGGGGCAAATTAAAAGCCCGTGCCACCATTAACGTTACGCCTGCAATTCCGCTTCTACCGACGGATTTGAATATCAAACTCAAATGTAAGCCGATTGGCGACAGCAAAGACGTGGTGCGCTTTTCGTGTCTCATCGAGACCGTCGTCGACAGCACCGTCAAGAAACTCACGGTTGAAGCCGACATCGCCAACGAATCGGAAGAACGCCGCGTTGCGGTTGGAGATGGGGTCGTAACCGTCGGGGACTTTTCTCATGCCTTCTCGTTTGAAGGCTCGGTAGTGAATCTTTATTACTATAAATCCGACGTCATTCGTCGCAACATTCCGAACCCGCGATACCTGCAAGGGCGACAATTCCACGACATTCTGATGAAAATCCCGCTTGAAAATGACGACCTCATACAGACATGGGAAGCAACACTTTCAGGCATTCGAAATTCAGGACCGAACTTCGGCGACTGGATTCGAGACTTCTGGTTCATCGGACCTGCCTATAACGCCCTTGATGAAGGCGGACAACGCATCTCCAACTTGGAAGTGGTCAGCATTGGCACACAAGGCACGCCCCAAGAGCCACTCGGCGTTTCTAATTGGAGATTCTCTAATGCAGGTTCCGGCGTCGTCGATGCGGTTTGCCGTTGGGTTGAACTCTTCCCTGTCGAGAAACTGCTCGGACGCGAAGCGGCCATCGAAGCCTCTTTCCGTTCCGATTCACAGGGAATCGAGGTGAAGGCGGACGGCAACTTGCCCGGCATTTCCATTGATGCGGGCGGCGGATTGCGTCGTATCCTTAACCATCCGCTCATTCCGATTATCCATCACGGCATCATTGGCAAATACAACGAGTTCCGTGTGGATACGCAACTGACGATTACCTTGCCGTCCGGCTTCAAAATTCGTTATGCCGCACCGCAGTATCGAAATCAAGTCGGCGAAACTTACAAATGGTATGGAGGCACTTACGCAAAATGGGTCGAGCACATTTGCAAAGGCGGAACCGGACAATTTGAAGTGCTATATGCGCAATAGTTGCTCGCTCAGTCGGAGTTTGTTTTTCACATAGCGGAAACGGGTAACGCCGTCCGCACCACAGCGCGATGAAACACTCGCACCAAACATCTGCCCGAATAAAAGGTGTGCGCCTGAAAGAAGGGCTTTCCGAGACGGAAAAAAAAGATAATTCGCACGAAGACCGAATGGACGCATTCGGTCTTTTTTTATATGATATGACTTTTAAGCATTTGAATTTGCACGACGAAAAAAAATGAGCATATTTGAAGCACAAACAAGAAAAACGTAAGTGGGTATTTATTCTCCCTCAGCGCAGGAGTTAATTATTCTCATCGCACATGCCACAGATTGACCTCTTCAGTTTGCTCGCCATCATCACGGTTGTAAGCGCGATTTTTTCTTACATCAACATTCGTTTTCTGCGATTGCCCAACACGATTGGCTTAATGGCGCTTGCGCTCGCGCTATCGCTCATCGTGATTGTGCTTGGCAAAATCAATCCAAGCGTGCTGGACTTGGTAACGGGAATTATGAACCGTGTCGATTTTTCCGAAGTCGTGCTGGAAGTGATGCTGAGTTTTCTGCTCTTTGCTGGCGCGCTGCATGTCGATATGGATAAACTCGCCGAGCAAAAGTGGGTGATATTTTCCCTTGCAACGGTCGGCGTGATTCTTTCTACGTTCATTTTAGGGACGCTCTTTTTTTATGCGTGTCAACTCTTCGGCTATCCTGTGCCCTACATCTACGCCTTGCTGTTAGGCGCGCTCATTTCGCCGACCGACCCAATTGCCGTTCTGGGGATTCTCAAAGAAGCCAAAGTGCCGAAGAACATTGAAATCGCCATTACGGGCGAATCGCTTTTCAACGACGGCGTGGGCGTGGTCGTCTTTCTCTCGGTTCTTGAAATCGCAAAGTTCGGCGCAAACGAAGCCACCGTGAGTGATACGACGATTCTCTTTGCGAAGGAAGTTTTTGGCGGCATCGGACTGGGGCTACTTTTCGGCTGGCTAACTTACAAATTGATGAAGTCCATCGACCACTATCAAACCGAAGTGCTACTTTCGTTGGGGCTGGTGATGGGCATTTACGCGCTTGCACTTGCGCTTCACTTTTCTGCGCCGCTTGCCGTTGTCGCATGTGGATTGTTCATCGGCAACACTGGGCGAAACAGTGCAATGAGCGACCAAACACTTCTGTATCTCGATAAATTTTGGGAACTCGTCGATGAATTTATGAACGCCGTGCTCTTCGTTTTAATCGGGTTTGAAATCGTGCTTTTAACCTTCATCGGCAAGTATTTTTGGCTGGGCATTATTACGATTTTTATTTCACTCTTGGCGCGATGGGTTGCGGTGTCTGCGCCACTGTTTGTGTTGCGCTCGCGTACGAACTTTATTCCGAAAGTGGATTGGATTCTAACGTGGGGCGGATTGCGCGGCGGAATTTCCATCGCCCTTGCGCTCTCAATTCCCGCAGAAATGAATCGCGAAGTGATTTTGTCGGTAACTTACATCATCGTCATTTTCTCAATTCTCGTTCAAGGTTTAACGCTCGGCAACTTGGTCAAACGGCTTAATCCAGCATGAGACATCGCCTTTCTTTTGTCAAATTTTGATAAAGCATGGACAATAGAAGTTTCCACCACATCATAAAAAACTTTGTAACTTTCGGTCTAAATTTTCTTCTGTGAAAGCACCCATCGGCATTTCCATCATCGGCGCGTCGGGCTATTCGGGCGCGGAACTCGTGCGCTTCCTATTGCGCCACAAAGGCGTGCGTATTGATAAACTCTTTGCACAAGCCTCAGCGGGAAAATCGCTCGCCGACCTTTATCCCGAATTTCGCAATCGCTTGGAGAAAACATTGGAGCCATTCACGCTCGAAGCCGTTTGTGAGAGCGATTGTATCTTCATTGCCCTGCCATCAGGCGAAGCGATGAACCTTGTGCCTGAACTGCTTGAACGGGGCAAAACGGTCATTGATTTGGGTGGCGATTTCCGCTTGAAGAATGTCGAGCAGTATAAACAGTTCTACAAACACACGCACACGGCGACGCATCTTTTGCCGATGGCAGTCTACGGTTTAGCCGAGTGGAATGCGACGCAAATCAAATCAGCAAAACTCATCGCCAATCCCGGGTGCTACCCGACCAGTGCGCTCTTAGCCCTTTTGCCCTTGCTCAAAGAAGAATGGATTTCTCCAACTGGTATTGTGATTACGTCAATGTCGGGCGTTTCAGGTGCGGGACGCAAAGCCGACCTCTCGCTCTCATTTGTTGAAATTCACGATTCGGTTAAAGCCTACAAGGTCGCTGAGCATCAACATCTGCCTGAAATTGCGCAAGCGCTGGAAGTCTTCACGGGGCAATCTGTATCGCTTTCCTTTGTGCCGCATTTGATTCCGATTTCACGGGGCATTTACACTACGATTCATGCCTCGCTTCAAAACGGCGCAAGCGAAGAAAAACTTTTTGACGCCTATCAACGCTACTACAAGCAATCGCCGTTTGTGCGATATTCCCGTTCAATCATTCCCGAATTGAAAGGCGTGGTGAATACGAATTTTTGTGATATTGGATTTCGGATTTCATCATCAACCAATCAAGTCATGATTTGCTCGGCGATTGACAATCTCGTCAAAGGCGCGGCGGGACAAGCGATTCAAAATTTCAATTTGATTTACGGATTTAACGAAACTGAATCTCTGCTGTAATGGTAACATCATATAAGACAATTTCTGGCGGCGTATGTGCGCCCAAAGGCTTCAAGGCGAGCGCGTTACAAGTGCCAATTCGCAAACTCAAAAAAGATTTCGCGCTGATTTATTCTGAAAAGCCCGCCGCGGTTGCGGGTGTATTTACGCGCAATCGTGCCGCCGCTGCGCCCATTGAAGTGTGCAAAGCACAACTGAAAAAAACGGCGACATGCTCGGCGATTGTCATCAACTCTGGCAATGCCAACGCCTGCACGGGCGAAAAAGGCTTGCAAGACGCTTGGGCGATTGTGCGTGAAGTGGCAAACGCACTGCGCGTATCCGAATCCCAAGTGATGATTGCCTCTACGGGCGTTATCGGTCAACTTTTGCCGATTGAAAAAATGCTCTCCGTTATCCCACGCCTCTCGCTTTTGCTTTCGGAAGAAGGTGGAAGCGACGTTGCCGAAGCGATTATGACCACCGACCTCGTCAAAAAGGAGATTGCGATTGAATTTGAACTGGGTGGAAAAGACGTGCGCATCGGAGCGGTTGCCAAAGGCTCTGGCATGATTGCGCCCAACATGGGAACGATGCTGGCTTTCATTACAACTGACGCGGCAATCGCGCAACCGTTGCTTCAACAGGCGTTGAGCGTTACTAATCAAAAATCGTTCAATCGAATCAGCGTCGACGGCGACGAGAGCACCAACGATATGGTTGTGGTGCTTGCCAACGGACTTGCTGAAAATCCGCTCATCGCCGAACACAACGATGAATACAAGCGGTTCGAGAAGGCGCTTGAATTTGTGCTCACCGAACTTGCTAAAATGATTGTGCGCGACGGCGAAGGCGCAACCAAGTTCGTAGAAATCACGGTAAGCGGCGCACGCAGCGAACACGATGCCGAAGTGATGGCGCGAACCGTCGCCAATTCCAGCCTTGTTAAAACCGCGCTTCACGGCGAAGATGCCAACTGGGGCAGAATCCTTGCCGCACTTGGCTACTCGCGCATTGAGTTCCTTCCCGAAAAAGTTGAAATCCGCTTCGGCGATGTGCCCATTCTCAATCAAAATTTTGAAATCGTTTTAGATGAAGCGAGTGCCAAAGCCGAACTCTCGAAGCACGATATAACGGTCAAAATTAACTTGAACTTGGGAGAGGCTTCTGCCACGTTTTGGACGTGCGACCTTTCCGAGAAGTATGTGGAAATTAATGGCAGTTACCGCTCGTGAAAGTCACCTTACTTTTTAAGAAAAACAATTCTTTTTGCCTTGAAAATTAAGTCGTTCTGAAATTTTTTTCGGCAGTCGCAAAAAATATTTATGCAAACTCTTGCATAATTATGCAACAACGTGCATAATTGCACGCAATAGGTTTTGCTCAAAGTCCGATGTTAATTCATCGGGCTTTTTCTTTCTATTCTGTCTAAAAAACCGTTCAAAAGTCTTGGGAATGCAAGCAAAATATTTCGTTAGTTCCGACAAATCACTGCTCGATCTTGACGTGATTCATACCTTTCTGACAAACTGCCACTGGGCGAAAGGCATTTCGCGCGAGTTGGTAGAGAAGTCGATTCAGCACTCGCTCTGTTTTGGGGTTTATGAAATGGCTGAAGGCGTGAGAACGCAGATTGGCTTTGCACGCGTCATTTCGGACTTTGCCACATTTGCGTATCTCTCCGATGTGTTTGTGCTGGAATCGCATCGCGGCAACGATTTATCCAAACTGCTACTCTCTGAAATCATGAAGCACCATGAATTGCAAGGGCTTCGCCGATGGATGCTGGTAACGACCAACGCGCACGGGCTTTACGAGCAATTCGGATTTTCCGCGCCGATGCACCCTGAAAAAATTATGGAAATTTTTGTGCCGAATCTCTACGAGAGAGAAGCCGAACTGCTGGGTTCGATTGGCTCTGAAAAAAACTCTAATGTGACTGTTGTTCAATGACGAAAGAAGAAGTACTCATAGAAGCCCTGCCGTATATCCAAACCTACGAAGGCAAAACCTTCGTCATCAAGTTTGGCGGCGCGGTCATGGTCGATGAAAACTTGAAGCACACCTTCGCCAAAGACGTGACCATGCTCAAAAAACTTGGCATTCATATCGTTGTCGTTCACGGCGGGGGCAAAGAAATCACCAAAATCGCGAACGCCTTCGGCATTGAGACCAAATTCATCAATGGGCTCCGCTACACCGACGAGAAAATGCTCGAAGCCGTCTTGATGGGGCTCTGCTCGATGAACAAGGAAGTAACCAGTCTCATCACGAAAAACGGCGGCAATGGAATTGGGCTGTGCGGTGCTGATGCAGGGCTTATTAAAGCCAAGCGATTACAAGGCGAGGTCGATTTGGGCTTTGTGGGCGATGTCGTGAGCGTCAATGTCGCACTGCTTGAACTGCTCATGAAGCATGAAATGATTCCCGTTGTTGCGCCGATTGGTATGGGCGAGCAAGGCGAACTCTACAACATCAACGCCGATACAGTGGCGTCAGCAGTGGCGATTGCGCTCAAAGCCGAAAAACTCGTCTATCTCTCCGACATCGAGGGCGTGATGGTCGACGGTGCGCGCGTGCCCTCGCTTAACAAGTCGCAATCCAACGCGCTCATCGCTGAAGGCAAAATCTACGGCGGTATGATTCCCAAAGTGCAATCCGCCTTTGAAGCGATTGAATCAGGCGTGAAAAAAGTGCACTTCATCGACGGCAGAATCAAACATTCGCTCTTGCTCGAAGTCTTCACCAGCGACGGCGTCGGAACGGAAATTACAGGCGAAAACGACGTTGCGCGTCTCGTCCCTGAAATGATGGAAAGAGACTTTAACGGCAAAAATTAACTCAACGACTAACGCAGACCATGAAAGATTTTCTCTCGATTTTGGATTTTACGGCGGAAGAGATTTTTGAGCTCTTTGAGCTTGCCGATAAACTTAAATACGATGGCTCAAAGCCGCTTGCAGGAAAAACGGTTGCGATGATTTTTCAAAAGCCGTCGCTCCGCACCCGCGTCTCGTTTGAAGTCGGAATTGTGCAACTCGGCGGGCATCCAATTAGTCTTGCGCAAGAGTCGGTTGGGCTGGGCAAACGCGAAAGCGTCGCCGATGTGGCACGTGTGCTGTCGCGATACAACGACATGATTGTGGCGCGCGTCTTTGAACACGCGATTCTGACGGAAATGGCGCGATATGCGAGCGTGCCTGTGATTAACGCGCTGTCGGATTTATCGCACCCGTGCCAAGTCTTGGCAGACGCCTATACCTTGCGTCAGCATGGCAAACTCTTCGATGGCGTCAAAGTCGTCTTCGTTGGCGATGGAAATAACGTCGCCTATTCGTGGCTTGAACTTGCAATGCTTCTGCCAATTCATTTTGTCTTGGCATCGCCGAAAGGCTATGAGCCGAATCGTGAAATGCTGAGCCTTGTGCAAACGAGCGGCGTCGGCAAAGTGGAGATTGTTCATAATCCGCAAGCGGCAGTGTGGGACGCCGATGTCGTTTATGGCGATGTATGGACAAGCATGGGACAAGAAGCCGATAACGACAAGCGCAAGAAAGATTTCATGCCCTATCAAATCAATTCAGAACTGATGAGCTACGCCAAGCCCGATGCGATTTTTATGCACTGCTTGCCCGCACATCGCGGCGAAGAAGTAACCGATGAAGTCATTGACTCGCCGCAGTCCGTCGTCTTTGACGAAGCCGAAAACCGATTACACATTCAAAAAGCCGTGATGACGAAGCTCGTTGAGCATCATTACGCGCCTGTATTTTCTTCAACACAAAAAGCACAGACGAAAGCCAAAAAGAAACGATGAAAGCCTATTTGATTTTGTTTCAACTGCTCATCACCGTAGAAACAAAACCAAACGAACTGTTAAACCAAGCCGAGATTACAATGGGAAAAGCAGAACGACAATTAGCCATCAAAGAACTGATTACGACCAAAGACATCGCAAGCCAAGAGGAACTTGCCAAAGAACTCTTGCGCAAAGGCTTTGAAGTCAATCAAGCCACGCTCTCGCGCGATATGAAAGAACTCGGCATCGCCAAAGTGATTACCGCCGACGGCGTTTGGTATGAACTTCAACCCAATAGCGAAGCGCAACGCTTGAAAATGCTCCTTTCATATGAGATAGAGGCGATTCAATCCAATGACTGCATGGTCATTATCAAAACGCTTCGCGGCAGAGCCTCTGGCGTGGCGGAAATTCTCGACCAACTCGAGATTCCTGACATTCTCGGCACAATTGCCGGCGACGATACGATTTTCATCGCGCCAACGTCTTCAAAGAAAATTCCAGCAATTATCAAACGCATCAAAGAAGCCGTGCTTCAAACGGAGGAAAAGTGAGTCAATATCTCGATCGAATCACGCTCAACCCCGGCATTATGAACGGCAAACCGACCATTCGCAACATGCGCTTCTGCGTCTCTGATGTCTTGGCATTGCTTGCTTCCGGAATGACCATTGACGAAATCCTTGCAGATTATCCTTACTTGGAGCGAGCAGATATTCTTGCATGCTTGGAATACGCCTCGGCATCTGATTCAGCAAAAGTTCCGTGATGAGCAAGCATCAGTTGTTATTCTTGAACAATCATCATTAACCACGTTTTAATTCAATCTCGAGGAATGAAAGAAAAAATCGCTGTCGCCTATTCGGGCGGATTAGACACATCGGTCATCGCCAAGTGGCTTCAAGAAAAGTATAACGCTGATGTGATTACGGTGTCAGCAAATCTGGGTCAACAAAAAGAGTTGGTCGGGATAGAAGAAAAAGCCTACAAGACAGGCGCAAAGAAAGCGATTGTCTTGGACTTGCGTGACACGTTTGCAACCGAATACATTTTCCCTGCGCTCAAAGCCGGTGCGCTTTACGAGCATACCTATCCGATGGCAACGTCGCTCGGTCGTCCGCTGATTGCCAAAGCGTTGGTTGATGTTGCCAGAGCCGAAGGATGCACGGCGGTCGCACACGGTTGCACGGGCAAAGGCAACGACCAAGTGCGCTTCGAAGCCGCTATTGCCGCGCTTGCCCCCGAGCTCAAAGTCTATGCGCCGCTTCGCGAGTGGGAGTTCAAGTCGCGTGAAGAAGAAATCGAGTATTGCCACAAGCACGGCATTCCCGTCAAGGCGACGAAAGAAAGCCCATATTCCATTGACGAAAATATGTGGGGCACATCGATTGAATGTGGCATTTTGGAAAACCCGCGCGTCGCACCGCCCGAAGACGCTTACCAGCGCACCGTCTCACCCGAACAAGCCCCGAATGAAGGCGTGGTGGTTGAACTTGAATTTCAGAACGGCGTGCCCGTTTCGCTTGATGGAAAATCGCTTCCGCCCGTTGAACTCATTATGACGCTCAACGAGATTGCCGGCGCGCATGGCATTGGACGGTTAGATTTGATTGAAAACCGATTAGTCGGCATTAAATCGCGTGAACTCTACGAAGCCCCCGCCGCTACCGTGCTTCACTTCGCACACCGCGAACTTGAACGGCTCACGATGGATAAAGACACCATGCACTATAAAGCCAAACTCGCGAATGATTACGCCGACCTCATCTACAACGGCTTGTGGTTTTCGCCGCTTCGCTACGCGCTTAATGCTTTCGTGGAAGAAACGCAAAAGGTGGTCAATGGCGTCATCACGCTCAAACTCTACAAAGGGAACATCATGCTGCTCTCGCGCTGGTCGCCGAATTCGCTCTACGATGAAAGCCTCGCCACCTACACCGAAGAAGACCAATTTGACCACAAAGCGAGCATCGGGTTTATCAAAATTTATAGCCTGCCACTAAAAACCTACTATCGCATTAACGGAGCGCCGACCGCAGAGCAAGAAGTCGTAGCGAAGTAAGTATCGAGACAGAATTAGGGATAAGGTTGACAAACGACGCCGTCATTGAAAGCGAAGCGATGAATCCACTTGGATTCCTCGCTCCGTTCAGAATGGCAAATCTTATCCTTTCAAGTGATATTGGTATTACTTTGTCCCTGTTCGAATTTCATAAATCATCAGCAATGGGCGTGAGGCTACTTTTGAAAATCCCGCCTCGCGCATGAGCTCGAGCACGTTGCTTGCGAGGAATTGCTCTGCATATGGTTCAAGGAAAAGCGAGGAACTGATGTTGCCGCCGAGTTTGGCAAGAGCGTCGCCTTGTGCGCCATCAAAGACGACAAACACGCCGCCCGGCTTTAAGACACGCCGCGCTTCTTTCATAATGTTGAGCGCGGCATGAAGCGGTGTTTCGTGGAAAAGCAGTGAAGCCGTTACGGCGTCAAACGAATTATCCTCAAATGGTAAGGCTTCGGCGTTGGCGTGAATGAACGAAATGTTTGGAAGCGATTGGGCTTTAAGACGAGCGGCAAACACCATATACGGCGAAAGGTCAACGCCCGTCACACAAGCCGATGTGAGCCTTGACGCAATCGCGCGCGTTGCCGTGCCTGTGCCGCACCCTAAATCCAGCACCGATGTAGCGTTGGCAGGGATTGAATTTGCTGTCTCGCTACGCAAGAAATTTTCATTCGGAACGAGAATTTGCTTGGTGATGGGGTCGTAAGTAATCGCGGCGTCTTTGTTGAGGTAGCCGCCGTCGACGCTGTGAAAATCTTGTTTGTAGTAATCGGGATAAACGATAGCGGGATTGGCGAGTTTATCGCCTTCGGCTTGAACATTGACGCCGTCAAAGATACGTTCAGTGAGAAGCGGACGAAGCCAAGTTTCGTTGGACTCCAAAAAATTAACGATGCCTTGTTGCAAGGGCGAGAGCGCGAGTTTCATACTGTCAATCAAAGGTTAGGTTGAATATCCTATACAAACCCCTAAACTTTGTTGAGCGTTCAGCCGTGCGAGGCGGATTACGAGAAAAAGACGTTTAGCGAGCCGTTTTCGTATTTGGCGTAATCAGTTTTCTTGCCTACGAGCACGTTCGGCAAGACGATATTTTTGCGGAAGTTGTTGACTTCAATCAGCAGTTCATCGCCTTTGACGTTCATTTGCAGTCGGTCGATTTCCACGTTCGGCAGGTAGAGTTTCATCAAATACTTGCCGTTTTCTTTTTGGACTTCTTGGGTGCGTTGCGATGTATAGAAGACTTTGGTCGGACTTGACGCTTTGAAAATTTCATTCGCCAATTCCGAAAGCGCGTCCGTTCCGATGACTTCCTGTTCGCGGTGCATCGCTGTGAAGACGGGCGTTGGATAAAAGCACGAGAGAATCATCTCGCGATATTTCTTCTGCTGAGCAACAAGCGCGTGCAAATAGGGGTCGCTGGTGTTGTCGGGAAAGACTTTATTGACGATGGCGGCGTCGAGCGTGTAGCCGAACAGGTTGAGGTATGTTTGTGCACGAAGGGCTTCTTTGATGACCATTTGTTCGGGATTGAGCACAATGCGAAACGAGGTAACGGCGGGATTGAGCAAAATGGCGTGCAGTTCCTTCATGTGCGCGCCGATTTCCGGCATGAGGCGAAAAATGTTTTTTTTCGGCATCAATTTTTGAATGAGCGGATAGGCGAAACTGATGGTCTTCATGTGCCAAGAGGCCACTTTGGTAGTATACCATTGATAGGATTCTGGTAAAGCGAGCAAGCGCATGGTTTCGCCGGTCGGGGCGGCATCGACGATAATGACGTCGTATTTGCCAGATTTTTCAGCGAGCCAAATATGACGCAGGCTAATCATTTCTTCCATGCCGGGCATAATGGCGAGCTCATCGGCGACGATTTCCGACGCGCCATCGTTTGCCAAAATGGTTGAAAAATACTCGTGAAATTCCGACCAGTTTTTTCGTATTTCCGATAAAATGTTGATTTCCGCCGCGAAGAGGTTGTTCTCGATTTCAATCGGCGTATCGCTGAGTTCTCTGCCGAGCGCGTCGGCGAGGCTGTGGGCGATGTCGGTGCTTAATATCAAAACGCGCTTGCCTTCGCGAGCGGCTCTTACGGCGGTGGCGGAGGAAATAGTCGTTTTGCCCACGCCGCCTTTGCCGAGATAAAGTATAATACGCATATCAATTTGCCTTTCTTTCGTTCGCCGTCTCTCAACGGTCAGTGGTTCAATTCTTGAAACTTTTTTGTTTTACCCTCTTCTTCAAACTTTACTCGACACGAATTTTAATTTTCTTTTTGCGCTCTGTCGGCTGTGCGTCAGTTTGGGGTGCGTCTTCTGTGCCTTCACTTGGCGGGGAGGTTGAGAACCCCTCAGGTGAGGTTGCTCGGGTTGCAGTTTGTTGAATCAAACTTGCGGCTTTGAGCATCGCGCCTAAAAGCCCGTCGTTCTTGACTGCCGTTGCAATCGTTTGAATAACGACATTTTGCGCTTGCGGATTTTCGGCAAGGTTTGTGATGAGTTCGTTGAAGGCGTTGAACGATTCCTTCATGCGCTCGGGCATGTGCGCCAAATCTTTTCTCGCCTGCTCGCGATACTGCTCGGGAATGTTGCTCAAAAGGTCTTTGGTAATGGCTTCGGCGCGTTTGAGCGAAATCATATCGAGTTTGGAAAACATGCCTTCAAAATCGGGTGTAGGCGGGCGGAATCTGCCGCGCGGTTCATTTTGAAGGAACTCCGCCGAGTAGGCGTTCTGTCCGTTTCTATGGGCGTAGGGCTGTTGAAATTCTTTTTCATTGCCTTCTCTGTAGCGTCTGAGACGCGAGAGCATATCGTCGCCATAAAACATGGTGTTGTTGTGAAATTCCACGTGTTGAGGCGTGCCGTTCTCACTTGCACCGGCATGTCTGCTTTCGGCTGATGGTTGTGTGTTCGGTTTATCTGGCACAATGATGGTTTTTAGCGGTAGATTTTTATGGGCGATATCGATGAGTTTTTCAGTGACTTCTTTAGGCAAATCGTCGTCAAACTTTTTGCCGACAGATGTTTCAATTTCAGAGTCGATGGCGAAGTGAAGCGCGACGATTTTTTCGGCTTCGTCAGTCGGCACAAGGTCAAAAATCAAGCAGAGGGGTTCTTTTTCCTTTTGAGAGATGGTCAGGTTGATGGCGGCAAAGCCTTCGTCGGTGTGTTTGGCGGACGCGCCAACGGCGGCAAGCGGAAATCGGTCTAAGTAATCTTTATGAATGCCGCGCGCCCAGAGGTAGATGGATTGGTCGGAAAAGACAAGGTAGTCGTGAAACGCCAAGCCGCCGACGCGCTCGTTTTTGGCGGCATAGAAAATGCCGTCGAAGAACGCAATCGGTGTTTCGTTTTCCCGAAGTAAATTTTTCTCGAAAAATTCGCGAATGTGGGCGAGGTCGGTGTGCGCCGCCGCGTAGAGTTTTACTTCACTCATGACTTACTCCTTAAAAATTTACTTCACAGAACTTTACTTCATGAAAACAGGGGCACTTCAAGGCAACGCCCGACGTTTGTGTTGAGCGTTGCCTTTTGGTGCGCGTTGAGACGCGAGTGGACTACTTGCTGAAGCGCGCTTCGATTTCTTTGTCGCGCGCCGCTGTTGAGCTGCTTTGTCCCGTTGCAAACGGAGATGAGCCGCGCATTGCGCCGCCGCCGCCCGTTAAGCCGCCGTAAAGGTTTTGGTTCAGGCGCATCGTGCCTTTTGCGAGCGCGTCAAAAATTTGACCGCCCGTGTACCAGTGTCCTTCAAACATATATTCCGAAATGCGACCAATGCTCACGAGAACATCGGTGATTACTCCTCCGCCACCTGCTGGCATAGTTAGATCCTCCAACGATTTAAGGTTAATGAAACAGACAGTTGAACTACGAAAAAAAACTTACGCGCCGCCGTTTGCGTCGTCTTCCTTTTTCTTAATCGGAATGGCTTTTGACGGTGCCGGCTTTACCGGAATTGCTTCCGATTCGGCTTTGGCTTCGGGTCGTTTGACCTTATCGGTTTTGACTTCGAAGCCTAATATGGCTTCCAAAGAACGCGCCCCTAATTTTTCGCTCGCGCCCGGTCGGGTAAAGTCGGCAAACGAATTTGAGGTGTCTGCAACGGCTTGGAACGTGTTGGTCAGCGTGTTGAAGACGGTATCGATTGCACCCAAGACGAAGAACGTGGCTTGTTCGGGCAAGTCCATTTTCTTGAAATCTTGTTGCCAATTTGGATTCGGCATAATCAGTCGTCCTTTCGTTTAGATGGCGTAGATACGACGGGTATTACGCCTGTTTTGGTTCTTCTTTTTTGACTTCAACGGGTGTAACGGTTTCGGATTTCGCGCCGCCTTTGGCGATGTCGGAGACGGTTTTAGAGACGGTGCTTGCCGCTTCCGCCGCCATTTTGGTTGCGCTTGCCGCCGCTTCGCCGGCGGTTTTGACGATGCCTTCGGTGGCACTGTCGACGCTCTTAGCGACGTCTTTGACCACAGCGCCCGCCGCTTTGCCGGCGTCTTTGACCGTGATGACCACGCGATTGACCGTTTGCGCCGCCGCGTTTCCGGTTTCGCCCGATACGCCGAGATTCTTGGTTACGGTTTCAACCGTTGAGGTTGCGCCTTCGACGATGTCGCCGATGAGATTCAGTGTGCCGACAACTGCCGATTGTCCGGTCAGGACTGCCGCTTCAGCAAGGAAGCCAAGCCGTTCAGGCAACGGCATCGCTTTGAAATCCTCGCGAAGTTTTTGATAGGTCTCTGTCATTGCAGTAAAGAGTTTGATTAAGCGTTAAAGGTTTGATACAGCCAATTCCTCATGCCGACTTACACCGCTTTCGCCATTGAGCCTTGAAGCGAAAAGTGCAGCGAGAGCCATTGTCCTTTGAACTTGGCGTCGTCGGGCTCAATGCCGGCAAGCGTAACGGGCAAGGTGATAATTTTGCGTTGATTGCCAATTTGAATAAAGAGTTCATCGCCCGATACCCAACTGTCAATTTCTTCGGGATTGGCGAAAGGCAATTTCAGCAAGAGCTCGCACGAATCGTCGCGCCGAATAAATTGTATCGGCGTTTCATCATACATCATTGCCGCCGGATTCTCATCGCCATACACATCTTGCGCCAAGCGTTCCAATGCTTTCAGCCCGACGACTTCGTCGTCATACATCTTCACTTTTTTAATCGGAAGCGGCGTAAAGGCTTCTTCAATTTCGCCGAGATAGCGACGCTGAACTTTCTTCCATTTTTCCAAGTAGCCGCTGTCTTCATCTTCGGCGAGAAGTTTATTGACCGCAACCATATCCACCTTAAAGCCATAGAGATTCAAATAGGTTAGGGCGCGCATGGTTTCTTTGATGACCATTTTTTCAGGATTCATCACGAGGCGCACTGAAGCGGTTTGTGCATCGGTCAAAATTTCCTTTACGCCGTCCAATTCATCGAAGAGTGAATCAATCGAGCGCATCACTTCTTCGGACGGAACGACGTGCGCGAATTTGTCGGACATTCTCGAGAGCGGACGCGCAACGGGTTTCAGGACGAATTTTTCAACGGTTCGGGCGAGTTTCACGCCCCAGTTCATCGCTTCGGGAAGCGAGAGCAGGCGAAGCGTTTCGCCCGTCGGCGCGGTGTCTAAAATCAGCGCGTCGTAGTTGCCCATTTCTTTATACCGCTTGACACGCATCAGCGAAAAGAGTTCTTCCATGCCCGGAAGCACCGTCATTTCATCAGCCATAATCGGCGGAATGCCTTGCACGGTCAACAGCCGCGAGTAGTAGGCTTGAACCGCATGCCAATTCTTTTTGAGGTCTTCATAGGCATTGACTTCTATCGCCCATAGGTTCTCTTTGACGTGAGACGGCTCTGCGCTCAATTTCTGCTCAAATGAATCCGAAAGGCTATGTGCCGGGTCGGTCGACATGATGAGCGTTTTCAATCCCATCTCTGACAGACGAACTGCCGTAGCGGCGGAAATGCTCGTTTTCCCTACGCCGCCTTTGCCTGTAAAAGTAATAACTCGCATAACTTCCAATAATAATGTTGAACAGCCCCCTCACGTTCTTTCTTGGCAAAGGGTATGGTTTGCGGGAATAAATTACATCTAAACCGAGAGTGATTACAACGTAAAAATTTACTTTGGAAAGATTTTTTACGAAACGTGGAGGGCTATAAACGCTTGTGGGATAAGGGGTTTCAGGGCACTCCTCTTTGAATCGGCTAAATCGTCTATTTCAAACCTTTCAAAACCGTTGGCGAAACTGCATGCGGCTATCTTCCCGCTTCTATGAGTTCAGCGGCAGATTGCAGAGCCGCTTCGGTGATGTCAGTTCCTGATAAGAGCCGTGCGACTTCTTTTTTATGCTCCAATTCAGAAAGCACCTCGACCATCGAGACTGTGCGCTGCTTGACCGATTTTTTGCTCACGCGGAAGTGTAAATCTGCCATTGCCGCAATTTGCGGAAGGTGTGTAATGGCAATGATTTGATGGTAGCGCGAGAGGTCTTTCATGCTAAAGCCGACGGCTTGCGCGATTTTGCCACTCACGCCGGTGTCGATTTCATCAAAGACGAGAATCGGCAATCGGTCGGATTTTGCAAGAACAGTTTTCAGCGCGAGCATCACGCGCGAAATTTCTCCGCCTGACGCCACCTTTGCCAGTGGCTTAACGTCTTCGCCGAGATTTGTTGAAATCAAGAACTCGACTTCGTCGTAGCCGTTGGCGTTAGCGGCGTAGCGTGTGCCGTTGATGAAGATGTCGCCCTCCTTGTCAGGCGTAGCAGAAAAGCGCACCTCGAGACGTCCTTCGGGAATGCCAAGTTTTTTGAGCTCTTCGACAATGGCGCGTGCGAGACGATTTGCCGTTTCTTTACGCTTTTGAGAAAGACGTTCGGCGATGTCGGAAAGGCTGTCTTGCTGTCCGCGAATTCGCTTTTCCCACTTCGAGATTTCTTCTTCGAAGTTTTCAGCAAGTTCAACTTCTTTGGCGATTTGTTGGCGATAGGCAAGCACATCGGCAAGCGTGCCGCCGTATTTTTTTTTGAGCATGCTGAGCGCGCTTAATCGCTCGCGCAGTTCTTCCAAGCGTTCAGCATTGAAGTCGATGCGCGCATTGTAGCGTTGAACGAACTTCGTGATTTCATCGACGAGGGCTTGGGCGGTTTGTGCATCGTTGGCAGAATCGGCAAAGGCTTTGTCGATGCGGGCGAGGTCTTGAAGGATATTGCGCGCTTCGACGAGGCGGTTGTGGACGCTATCGTCATTGGCGTAAAGAATTTCGTGAAGCGTATTGGTTGCGGAAAAAATCCGTTCAGCGTTTTCAAGAATTTTTTGTTCGGTTTGAAGCTCGTCCCACTCATCGGGTTCGGGTGCGACGCCGTCAATTTCTTTGAGTTGAAATTCATAGAAGGCGCGCTTTTCGCGCAAGTTTTTTTCTTTGTTGCGCAGTTCTTCAAGTTGGGTTTTGGATTGTTTGAGCGTTGCAAAAAGTGCGCGATACTCCTCGACTAATCCGCCAAGTCCGCCTGCGTCGTCGAGCAAGCGAATATGCGAGTCGACTTTGAGTAAGGATTGATGTTCATGTTGTCCATGCAGGTCAATACACAGTTCGCTGACGCTGTGCAGAAGTGAAAGCGTGGCAGGCGAATCGTTAATAAAACAGCGTGTGCCTTTGGCGGAAATTTCTCGACGCAAGATGGCTTCGCTGCCGACGTCGATGTCGCTTCCTTTGAGTGCGGTTGCGACGCGCTTGTTGTTTGCAATATCAATAACGGCTTCAATGACGGCTTTGTCTTCGCCTTTGCGAATGACGTCGGTAGTGGCGCGTTCTCCAAGCACCATGCCGAGCGCGCCGAGCAAAATGGATTTTCCCGCGCCCGTTTCTCCTGTAATGATGTTTAAGCCGCTGCCAAACTCAATCGTGAGTTCATCAATCAGCGCGAAGTTTTTGATGTAAAGCGTTTTGAGCATGTGGTAAGCAAAAATGGTGCGGCGAAAATAGACATCGTTAAGGCACGTTTGCAAAACGCATTATTGGGCTGGACGTTTCAAACGCCGTTCTTCAACCCATTCATACATGGTTGGCAAGACGAAGAGCGTGAGCAACGTTGAGGTGATTAAGCCGCCAATGACGACGCTTGCTAGCGGTCGCTGAACTTCCGCGCCATCGCTCGTCGAGAGTGCCATGGGCAAAAAGCCTAAACTTGCAACGAGTGCCGTCATCAAGACGGGTCGCAAGCGCACTTTGCATGCATTGAGAATTGTTTCTCGCAAGTTTTCTTGTTGGACTTTCAAACGCTCGTTGATGTAACTGACCAGCACCACGCCGTTCAAAACGGCAACGCCAAAGAGCGCAATAAAACCAATTCCCGCCGTTACCGAAAGTGGCATACCGCGCAAAAGCAAGGCTAAGACACCGCCCACCAACGCAAACGGTAAATTGGCAAAAACCAGCAACACATGGCGCACCTCGCCAAACGCCGCATACAGCAACATAAAAATGATGAAGAGCGATAGCGGCACCACCAGCATTAAACGCTCTGTTGCGCGTGCTTGATTTTCAAACTGTCCACCATAAACGATGAAATATCCTGTTTCTAACTTCAAGGCTTGGTTCATGCGCGATTGCAGTTCTTGAACGTAACTCGATAAATCGCGCCCTTCGATGTTGCACTCCACAACTAATCGGCGTTGGGTGTGTTCGTGACTGACTTGTGCAGGTCCCTCTTCAAGCGTGAGCGTTGCTAATTGTCGAAGCGGCAGAAACGATGTGGTGTTGGGAATAGCCACCATTACATTGCCAATGTCGTCAAGGTTACGCCGCGCTGACGGCTTATAGCGCGCCACGACGGCAATGCGTCGCTGTCCTTCAAAAACTACCGTTGCCACTTTGCCGCCAAGTGCCGTCTCAATCGCCATTTGAAGATCTTCGACGGGAATGTTGTAGCGCGCAATTTCTTCTCGGTCAATGGCAATGTTCAGATACGGTTGTCCAGAAACTTGCTCGACTAAAACAGATGCAGTGCCTTCTATCTCGTGAGCGATTTTTTCTACGGTTTCGGCGTATTGTTTGAGTTTGGCGTAATCGTCTCCAAAAATTTTGACTGCCACATCGCCTTTTGAACCTGAAACGAG
The DNA here is from genome assembly GCA_046719715.1 of Chloroherpetonaceae bacterium. GTDB lineage: Bacteria > Bacteroidota > Chlorobiia > Chlorobiales > Thermochlorobacteraceae > JANWWM01. Next base: position 80,307 of record JBDNCJ010000001.1, read on the forward strand.
TTCATTGACGCGCATCGCGATGGGCTGTGTGAAATTGACATACATGCCTTGTGTGTGCGGGGCGATGGCTTGCCGCATTGCTTCAATCAATTTCGGCTTTGAAAGTCCGCTTCGCCATTGGCTTTTGTCGTTCAGCATTACGAATACATCGGTTTCTTGTATGCCCATGTAGTCGTTGGCAATATCGGGACGACCGGTTTTGCAGACGACCGTTTTTACTTCGGGAAATCGCTTCAAAACTGTAGCCACTTTTTCGGCTTGTTCTACACTTTCAGAGAGCGTAATCGAGGGCAAGCGTTTGAGTTCAATCAAGATGTTGCCTTCGTCTAACTCGGGCACGAACTCGCCGCCCATAAAAGGCACAGCAGAAAGCGTTGATACAAGCATAATTAGTGCAATCAGCATGGTGCGTTTTCGGTGGTGCATCGCCGCCGAAAGCCACTGCATATAGCGTGGATAAAGTCTCTTTAGCAAGGGATTTTCTTTTTCTTCGACTTTACCGCGTAAGGCAAGCGACGCCGCCATCGGCACGAAGGTTAAAGCCAAAACGAGCGAGCCCAACACCGCAAAGCCCACTGCAAACGCCATCGGCGCAAAGAGTTTCCCTTCCATGCCTTGAAGCGAGAGAATCGGCACATAGACCATCATGATAATCAGCACGCCGAAGAAAATCGGACGCGCAACCTCTTTGGCACTTTCAAGAATGGCTTGCATGCGTTCTTCATTCGGCTTGTGATGAAGATGCCGCACAATGTTTTCCATCATCACCACCGAACCATCGACGACCATGCCAAAGTCAATCGCACCCAGCGACATCAGATTTGCCGAAAGCCCAAGTCCGTTCATGCCAATGAACGTGCAGAGCATAGACAGCGGAATCACTGCCGCAACAATCAGCGCGGCACGCAAATTGCCCAGCAACGTAACCAACACCAGCACCACCAGCAAGCCGCCTTCGGTGAGGTTGGTTACAACCGTGCGAATGGTGCGTTGAACAAGTTCCGTTTGGTCATAAAACGACTCAATGCGAATGCCTTGTGGCGAAAGCGTGCGATTGAGCGCGTCGATTTTTTCTTGAATGCGTTCAATGACGGCGCGCGAGTTTTCGCCCCGCATCATCATGACAATGCCCGTTACAATCTCCCCTTCGCGGTCGCGCGTTACGGCACCTTGCCGAATTTCTTCGCCAATCTTGACTTCGGCAACATCGCGCACATAAATTGGCACATTGTCGGTTGAACGAATCAGCGTGAGTTCTAAATCACGTAGGCTCTTTGCCTGACCCAAACTGCGAATGATATACTGCTCTTGATTCTTCTCAATGTAATTGCCCGACACAATCGAGTTGCCGCGTTCAAGTGCCTGAAATACCTCGCCAATCGTTACTCGAAACGCTTGCAATTTTAACGGGTCAACGACCACGTGATACTGCTTAACAAATCCGCCAAATGAGTTGACTTCGGTAACACCAGCAACTGTTTTCAGTTGCGGTTTAATCACATAGTCTTGAATGGTGCGCAAGTCCATTGGCGTGTAGCCATCGCCCTTGACTTGATATTGATAGATTTCACCCAACGCCGACGACATCGGTCCGAGAATCGGTTCAGATGCAAGAGGCGGCAGTTCGCTACGCACCGATGTGATGCGTTCCAAGACTAATTGCCGCGCAAAAAACTTATCGACATCGTCTTCGAAAACAACCGTTACCACCGAAAGCCCATATTTTGAAATGGAACGCAGTTCCAGCGTTTTGGGCAATCCGTTCAAGGCAGTTTCAATCGGATAAGTAACCATCTTCTCGACTTCAACGGGCGAAAGTCCGCGTGCCTGTGTAATGATTTGCACTTGATTGTTCGTTACATCGGGAAGCGAATCAATCGGAATGTGTTGAAGCGAATACAGCCCGACTGCCGCCAGCACAATGATAAGCCCTGCGGTGGCAAGCCGCTCTTTAAGCGAAAATTCAATCAATCGATGAAGCATGGCTGTTGGCGTTTAGTCTTCGGCAAGTTCGCCCGCTTTCCACTGCGACTTCAAAAAGAAGATGTTTTTCGTGGCGATGATGTCGCCTTCGTTCAGCCCTTCGCTGACGACGCTGAATGAACCCGTTTCTTCGGCAAGTTTGATGTATCGCGCTTCGAAGGTCGTATCGTTTTTTTGCACGAAAGCCACATGCTGTTCGCCATCAATTCCAATTGCAGTGCTTGGCACAATTCGTTCAAGATGTTCGGATTCAATCGTGATGCACATTTCGGCATGCATAGACGGCTTCAACTTGTGATGCGGGTTGGACAGCAGAACACGCACGGGCAAGGCGTGGGTGGTTTCATTAACAACCGTTCCGACGCTATGAATTTTACCGACGAATTTTTCTGAATGAAAAGCACCAAAGCGCACCTCAACGGGTTGCCCAACACGCACTTTTCCGAACTCTGGCTCGAAGACATTGCCAATCAGCATGACTTCATCGAGCCTTACGATGTGAAAAAGTGGTTTATTGGGTTCGACATATTCACCGAGCGTAGCGAATCGTTTTGCCACAACGCCAGAAAGATTTGAGCGAATTGCAATGCACGTGACAGCACTATCGGGCTTTGCTTTAATTTTTTCAAGGTCTGCTTTTGTAAAGCCAGCACCCAGACAGCGCGACTGTGCGGCAAGCAATCGTGCTTCAGCAATACGCAAAGCCGCTTGGGATTCGAGTAAGACTTTTTCAGACAGGATATTTTCCGTCGCGATTTTCTGTTTGCGTTTGTAATCAGACTCAGCAAGCGCAAATGATGCTGTGCTCTCGAGAAATTCTGCCACCAGATTTGCAATCGCCGCACTTTCTATCACGGCTAATGGCGCACTTTCGCGCACGAAGCTGTTTTCACTCACCAACAGTTTTTGAACGCGTCCGGCAATATTTGCACCGACAAATGCTTCTCCGTTTGGACTGGCAAAGACATCGGCGGGAATTTTGAGGTCATAGCGAAAGGATTTTTGCTCAACTCGGTAAAGCCCAAGTTCCAACTTTGCGAGCCGTTCTTGCTCGATATGGATTGTATTTGGCGTAAGTGTCTGTTGCGCTTTTTGATTGAGCGTTGGCATTTGATGGTTCTGACACGCGCCGCAGAACAAGGCGATGAAAAAAAATCGTGTAAGTGTCATTGGTCGTTCAAGTTTATAATTCCTATGGTGCGGAGCAGTTGAGCGAAAGCACGTTCGGCGTCGAAGCGTTTTTCGAGCGCGTTTTTTTCAGCCTCAAAGTAAGTGCGTTTGGCTTCGAGATACTCGATGTAGCCGATTGCGCCGACTTGCAACTGTCGTTCAGCGGCGATAAAGGCACGTCGGGCATAAATGAGTTCTTCTTCTGTGGCGCGCTCGGCTTGAAGCCGTGCCGATTCGTAGCGTGAAACGGCGTTGCGCCATTCAGTTTCAACTTGCCGTTTAATCAACTCCGATTCATAGCGTTGCGCGTGCAGGAGTGCTGATTTTTCGGCAATCTCGCCCCGCTCTCCGAGCCAAAACCATAGCGGCACCGATAGTGCAATTTCCCCACCGTAAAAATTTTGATTCGGATTAAATGCAGGTGTAAATCGCTGTTGAAACAGCGTCAAGCGCAGTGACGGGAACAGCGCAGAGTATGCCGCCGCTTGCGCCTCTTCTGCCGATTCTTGCTTGGCTTGTATGGCTGTGAGCAACGGACGCGATTGGCTCATCGTTTGCGCCAGCTGTTCAATATCGACGCGCACAAACGTTTCTCTAAGCGAATCGACAAGCGTGATGCTTGTATCCGTGAGATTACCCAGTTTCAGAACGAGCGCGCGTCGCGATTCTGCAACTTGCATGCGCGCTTCGGTCAAAGCGTTTTCAGCTCGCACAAGTTCGGTTCGTGCTCGTAGCATTTGCAGTTCAGAAACTTCGCCAATCTCATAGAGCCGTTTGGACATTTCGTAAAAGCGTTGCGAAATGGCAAGATTTTCTTGGCTCAATCGCTCAAGGGCAGTCGCCAATGCAACTTGCATATAGGCGATGCGAACATCGGCGGCGACTTGGCATTTGAGTTCTTCGGTCTCGCTTGCTATGGCAGAGGCAAGACTGGATTGTGCACGCGCACGGTAGTAGGTTGTAAGCGGAAAGTCAAACCCCTGTGAGACTTGCCAACGTCGAACCACCTGATTATCCGTCGGCGAGTTGAGCATATCTTCGGTGTAATAGGAAACCACAGGCTTTTCAGGCGAAAGCGTAATGAGCGTTCGCGCTTCTGCACTGGCTTGAAGTTCAACTTGACGCTTAATCGCCAAATTGTCTTTGAGGGCGCGTTCAATCGCCGTGCGAAGTGAGAGCGGCTGTGCGATTGCCGCCTCTGAACACAACAGCAGTAGAAGATAAAATCGTATTTTGAGCATCGTTCAACAGTGGAATTAAGCAAGCACCTAAATGCCAAGCGTGGGTAGTGCTATAAAAATGTGTTCGTCATTCCGAGCGGTGCGAGGAATCCACTGACAAACTCGATGAGACTTACTGATGGATTCTTCACTTCGCTACGCTTCGTTCAGAATAACACACACAAAAAAGTTACGTGACAGCGTTGAATCGATGCCTAAATGCGGAGCGGAATTGGGGAAGGTTGATGCGAACAGTCTGAATCGGGAGAGGTATCGAGGGCAAACTCAATGCAAAAGGGTTCTTGTGGCTCAAACGTGTTGCTGTCATGCAAGGAGAGCATGGCACACAATTCGTCCGATGCTAAGGCGATGGCTTTTTGGACGTGTTGCGTATCAAATTGAGCTTGGTATTGCGCGCCACACACGGGGCAATTGGTCGCATGACATGCATGCGTGTGCGCATAGTTCAAGACGGAATGGTCAATCCACCGGTCATCAACAATGCAGCAGACCGTCGAAGCGGCAAAGAGCGTTGCCGTTACGAAGAGAACGATGCATTGTGAAATTGTTTTCATGAGTCAAGTAAGTTTAATGCTTCAAGTTACAATTTGCGCCTCTGCCTCGCAAGCCTTTGGCGCGATTCCGATTTAGACGCAATCAAATTCAATACACATGCTTGTCTCACGCGCAAACGCAACAGAGTTAGACTTCACGCCAGAGTTTTTAGACGCTTACAACTTGATGGAACATTCATCAGATTGTCTCTTCATCACAGGCAGTGCGGGCACGGGGAAGTCAACACTACTCAATTACTTTCGCAAGAATACGAAAAAGAAGATTGTCGTGCTTGCGCCGACGGGCGTTGCCGCGCTCAATGTTGGCGGGCAAACGATTCACTCATTCTTCAAATTTCCGCTTGGCGTGGTTACTTCAAAAAACATTCACGCCTTTCCGCGCACCGATTTCTATAAGGCGATTGATACGATTGTCATTGATGAGATTTCAATGGTTCGCGCCGACATCATCGACGGCATTGACTACTTCATGCGGCTCAACGGACGCGATAAGAAAAAACCCTTCGGCGGCGCGCAGATGATTTTCATGGGCGATCTCTTTCAACTTCCGCCGGTGGTTTCAAGCGACGACGAGCAAAGCCTTTTCATGTCGCTGTATCAATCGCCGTATTTTTTCAGTGGCAGTGTGTTTGAAAAAGTCCTGTTGCGCATCATTCGCCTCAACAAAATTTTTCGCCAGCGCGATGTTGGGTTTATCGAGCTCTTGCAAGCCATTCGCACCAATCAAGCGACCGAGTGGCATTTGAAGCAAATTAACGCACGTGTTCAGCGCGATTTCGCGCCGAATGAAAACGATTTCTACATCACGCTGACCACGCGCAATGACATCGCCGATAAGACCAACGCGGAACGGTTAAAGTTGCTTAAAGAATCAGCAAAAGTATTCATCGGTGAAATTGAAGGCGACTTCAATAGCAAATTGCTTCCTACCGATGCAAACTTGACGCTCAAAGTGGGCGCACAAGTCATGTTCGTCAAGAACGACCCCGACGGACGCTGGGTCAACGGCACGATTGGCAAAGTGCATCAGATTCTTCAAAACACCATTAAGGTGCTCGTAGAGGAAGAGGGGAAGCGAAAAATTCTTACCGCAGAGCGGGTCAGTTGGGATATGTTGCGATACGAATTTGACGCTCAAAAAAAAGAGGTTGTTTCGGATACGATTGGGTCATTCACCCAATTTCCGTTGCGGCTTGCGTGGGCGGTTACGATTCACAAAAGTCAAGGCAAAACTTTTGACAAGGTTGTGATTGATTTGGGGAACGGTGCATTTGCACACGGGCAACTCTATGTTGCGCTCTCGCGTTGTCGCTCGCTTGGAGGCATTGTGCTTAAATCGCCGGTTCGCCCGCGCGATGTGATTGTCGACAAGCGCATCGTCGAGTTTATGAATCAGTTGTAGCCGACTTTTTCCCTTTTTTATTTTTTGGAACGCCTCGCCGCCAATCTCGGTTTTGAACGTTGTTTAATTTCTCGGCAAACCTCTCTTTTGAACGCGACCGAACCTTTTGCCGACGGGCATCGTAACGCCCACGTTCAAATCGCTGTTCCTAATCATTGTTCAATTTATTCGAAATACCTTAACTCATCTGTTCTGACTTATATGCCGGATTCCCGCATCACCTTGAAAAGCCTCTTGATTACATGTGCTTTGTTCTCGATTCATTCAGCGCTCTTGGCGCAAAGCATGGGCGTGATTCGCGGAAAAGTCGTTGATGAAAAAACGCGCGAACCGCTCACAGGTGCCGTGATTCGTTTGGAGAAAACACAATACGGCGCAATTTCCGACGTCAATGGAAACTACACGATTTCCAACGTTCCCGTAGGCGACTATATGATGAAAGTCTCTCTCATCGGCTACGAAGAAATTGAAGAAGCGCACGATGTTGAAAGAGGAAAAACGCTCGTTGTGAATTTTGAACTGCGCGAAAAAGCCATTCAATCTGAAGAGGTGCAAGTGATTGCCGACGCGACGCGCCAGCCGCAGGAGGACGTGCGCACCAGCGTCTATAAAATCACGCCGCGACAAAGCAAAATCCTTGCGGGCGGCTTGGAAGATATTATGCGCTCTTTGCAGGCGATTCCGGGCGTCTTGGCGCAAAATGATTTTTCCTCACAACTTTTTATTCGCGGCTCCGGTCCTGACCAAAACTTGATGGTGATTGACGATATCGAGGTGTTCAATCCGTATCGGCTTTACGGCACGGTGAGCATGTTCAATCCCGAAACCGTCGCCGACGTGAGCCTGATTACGGGCGGCTTTCCTGCGAAGTATGGCGATAGGCTTTCGGCGGTACTTGACGTCGGCAATCGCAACGGCTCGCGCGATGTGGCGTTTCAAACGCAACTCGATATGAACATCACCGATGCAAACATCATCGTCGAGGGCAAGTCGCCGTTCAAGCTCAACGGCTCTTGGATTATGTCGGCGCGGCGCACTTATTACGATTTGATTGTTGGTCCGATTTTGCGCAACACAGGTCGCGTCGATAACAACACCGCTTTCCCGAATTTCACCGATTTTCAAACTCGATTCTTTCTTGAACTCAATCCGACGAACTACCTTATTCTTACAGGCGTCTACGGACGCGACGCCGTTAATGTGCTTACAGCACAGCGCAGCAACGCGCAGCCCGATAGCGTCAGCGTCGGCAATACGACGAACAACGATTTAATTGGCGTTGCTTGGCACTATCAGCCGAGTTCGCGCAGTTTGAACAAATTAATCGCCTCGTGGTATCGCAACAGCGGCGACTCGCGCTTCGGCGGCTCGTTCATCGATCGGCTCAACTATAACGATGCATTCTTAGACGAAGTCGAGCAGGATAGTTTAATCAATCCGGCGACGCTTGCGTCTATCAATCTTCGCTCCGATTCCTACTTTTCATTTACGAAGTGGACGCTCCGAGATGAATTCTCAAAGCGATACAATCGCCACCTCGTCGAAATGGGCGCAGGCGTTGATGTGATGGAAACGACATTTGAACTCTTGCTCGAAGCCGATGAAGCCACTGCCGCCCTGCTTCGCGCCCAACAAGGCAATCCGCGTTTTAGTGCATTGCCGCTCAATCAGCGCATTGGGCAATCTGAAACCTACGTGCGCTCTCATGCTTTTATTCAAGACCGATGGGAAGCGATTCCGAAACGGCTTTACATTCAACCCGGTTTGCGCTTTGATTATTACGACGTGATTCAAAAAGCCTACCTGTCTCCGCGCTTCAATTTTTCGCTCGCCGTCAATCCAATCACAACCATTCGCGGCGCGTGGGGAATGTATCGGCAATCGCCCGGCTATGAAAAACTTATCGACCAAACCGCGTTCTTCGATTTAACCCAACGCGGCACGCTTCAACGCCTCCAAGCCGAGCAAGCCGTTCATTATGTTTTGGGTCTTGACCGTTGGCTGAATGCGGAGTGGCAATTTCGCGGCGAAGTCTATTTCAAAGATTTCAATCGGTTGATTATTCAACAGCGCGAATTGCAAGAAGTGTTTCAGTCCGATTTTCTCGGCGGCTGGTCTTCGGATAAACGCAATTGGAGCGCCCCGACCTCGTCTCTTCAACCCGTTCTTACGCCGACGCCCGTCAATGAAGGCGAAGGCTCGGCTTACGGGATTGAATTGCTCCTCGAAAAGAAACTGATGAGCCAACAAGACCGCTTCAGCGGGTGGGCAAGTTACGCCCTCGCTTATGCTTACCGTGAGCGCGATGGCTTGCGTATTCCCTTCAACTTCGACCAACGGCACACAGTTAATCTCGTCGGGAATATCCGCTTGAATAACTGGCTGGATTTGGGAATCCGTTGGCGATACGGAAGCGGCTTTCCGATTACGCCCGCCCTTGCCGCCGCGCCGCGCATTGCGCCCAATCAAGACGGCGTGCCTGAAATTGTAACCGACGCACGCGGCAGAGTGCTCTTTAATTTGGATTACGGCGGCGAAGAAAATCTAAACGCGGAACGCTTGCCCGCCTATCACCGATTGGACGTTCGGCTCACCGCCAAAACGCAATTCTGGGGCGGACGCTGGGAGTTTTATCTCGATGTGATTAACGCTTACAACCGCGTCAATGTGATTGGATACCGCTACGACGTCGAAGACCGCCGCGACGTTCCAAATGGTCGCTTGCCGGTTCTGGCGCGCGAGCAAACCGACATGCTTCCCCTGATTCCGACGCTCGGCATTAGTGCCATTTTCTAATCTCGATACGCGCACCCCATTCTAATTTTAAGATGCTTTGCAAAAGCGTAAATTTTGCAAAGTCGTCATTGGGAAAGATATTTTGGTTATGTTTCCTCAAATCAGGCACAAGAGTAAAAACAATCACCATGACAGTGCAACTACAGCGCTTTTTGGCATCGCTTCAAACCGAGCGCATGCTTTCGGAGCATACCGTAACGGCGTATCGAAACGACCTTGCGCAGTTCATGCAGTTTCTCAAAGTGCATTTTGAAGTGGAAGATGAATCTTTGATTCCGCTTGAATCGATTGATGCGCTCACGATTCGATTGTATTTGGGCGAGTTGTTGGAAAAGGGCTACGAAGCACGCTCGATTGGGCGCAAGTTGGCGGCGATTAAAACGTTCTTCAAGTTTCTTGTTTCGCTGAAAGTCTTGACGTCGTCGCCTGCCTCAACGGTCGCAACGCCGAAAACGAGCAAACGCCTGCCGACTTTTTTGAGCGAAGCGCAAACACAAAAACTCTTTGAAGAAACCCTCTGCGCCTTAGATGATTCAACCCTCGACGGTGCGCGTGATAAAGCCGTGTTGGAGCTTTTTTACAGCGCGGGCATACGGCTCTCGGAGCTCATTGGGCTGAACCGTGAAGACATCGACCTCGAGCAAGGCTTTGTGAAGGTGCTCGGAAAAGGCAAAAAGCAACGCATTGTTCCGATTGGAAAATCGGCTATTTCGGCACTAAGGAAATACTTTGAAGTGCGACGAAACTTTGATACGTTGCATCGTATCAAAAATAAAGAACATGGTGAGAAGATAACCGAAAACCATTCTAATCGGGAGACGGCACCAGAAACTACCAATCCAACAAACGCAACACACACCGCAGCCGCGTTCATCACCGAAAAAGGAGTGCGCGTTTATCCGATGCTTCTGCAACGATTGGTCAAAAATCTTCTTTCAGGCGTAACCGAGCAGAAGAAAAAAAGCCCACACGTCTTGCGACACACTTTTGCGACGCACATGCTCAACAGCGGTGCGGATTTGCGAAGCGTCAGCGAAATGTTGGGGCACGAGAATCTTTCAACAACGGAACTTTACACACACGTAACCTTCGAGCGATTAAAAGAAACCTACAACAAAGCGCACCCGAAAGCCTAATCCGCTTTTGAAAACGGGAAGCAACAAACCCGCCTCGCTCAAAGAGCGAAGCGACTCTTACCAACCACTTATCTTGAAAGGAAAAGCCATTATGGGAAAGCAACATCTCAACGGGCACACGGCTACTGAAAACAAAATGCGCGTTCAATTCACCCTTCGCCATGCGAACAGCCATCCTGAAGTCGAACGCTACGCCCGAGAAGCCATACTGGATTTCGATAAGTATTACAATGGCGTTACCGATTGTCACATCATTCTTGACCACCAAGCGCACGACCTTGTAACGAACAAGCGAGCGGAAATCACGGCGCACGTGCATAGCCATACCTTCGTGTCGAAGCAAGCCGCGCCGACATATGAAAAAGCCATCGATTTATGCGTCGAGCACATCTGCCGACAACTTCAAAAGCACAAAGAAAAAATTAGACATCTCTAACGGTTTAGTTCTTGATGAACGACGTGGCGCGCCAAGCAGAAATGATGTTGGCAACACGTCGTTCATCATTGATTTTCACATGCCGATTTTATCCTTGAGCAATGGATTTCAACAAGCAACCGCTGAAAAAGAAAGACATCACCGTCGCCGAACTCTACGACGCGCTCACGGAGCGGCTCGGCGTCTCGCTCGAGCGGCTCAATAAGGTCGGCTTGAATCGTAAAATCGTTGAACGTGATATTCATCGTCCTGGACTCGCACTGGCAGGATTCACGAACCTCTTTACCTATCAGCGCGTTCAGATTCTTGGAAACACGGAATCGCGCTTTCTCAAACAGTTCTCGCCCGAAAAGCAGTGCGAAGCGTTCGCTCACATTACGCCTTACAAAATTCCTTGCATCTGCATCACCGACGGAAACGACTTCGACGAAAGCCTTCTGAACATGGCGACCGAAGCGCGCATTCCCGTCTTTCGTACCTCGCTTTCTACAACGAAGTTCATTTACCTTGTTACCGATTTTTTAGACGACCAATTCGCACCCTATCAAGTCTTTCACGGCTCAATGGTCGATGTCTATGGTATCGGGATATTCTTCACGGGGCGAAGCGGAATTGGAAAATCGGAAATTGCACTGGATTTGGTCGAGCGCGGACATCGACTCGTTGCCGACGACGCCGTCGTCATTACCCGCAAAGGCGAATCAGTGTTAATGGCAAGCGGAATGGATACGATTGGGCATTTTATGGAAATTCGCGGCTTGGGATTTATTGACGTCGAAGCAATTTTCGGCGTGCGCGCCGTGCGCTACCAAAAGCGTCTGGAACTCGTCGTCGAACTCATGGAGTGGGATAGCAAAACCGAATACGACCGAACAGGACTTGCACCGAAAAACACCGATATTCTCGGCGTGCCCGTTCAGCACATTCAACTCCCGATTTATCCCGGAAAAAATATCACCGTTATTGCCGAAGTGATTGCGCTAAACTATCTTCTCAAACACTACGGCTACGATGCGGCGCAAGAATTAGATAAGCGCGTTCTGGAAAAAATCGCAACGCAATCCAAAGGCGGCAAAAAAAAGAAATTTAGATTCAGCGCGAATAAAATCAAGCGTAATCCCAAAAAAAGCCGAGCCATTGAATACTTCGAGCACGATTTCGAGTAGCAACCCGGAAGTGCATCAAGCGAATTTTTCACAAATAAAACCAGCGACTAAAATGACCGTCAATTACATTCGGATTCTTCTTGCACTCTTCATTCTCTTCTCCTTCGCTTGTCAAAAGAAAGACGGCGAAAAATCACAAACAAGTACCCTCGCGACAACCCTTGTACTCGCCGACCGAAGCGACGTCGATAATTTCAATCCCGTCATCAGCTCGACCGTCCCCGGCTCCAACGCCATCTCGATGATTTATCCCGGAATCACAGCGGGCACATTCGACACTGCAAACGGTTACCTCGTCTTTGAACCCTCAATCGCTAAAAGTTGGACGATTGCTCCCGACTTCAAATCCATCACCTACAACTTGCGCGGCGATGTCAAATGGACCGACGGCACGCCCCTAACGTCTCACGACTTCAAGTTCTCTTACCAACTCTACGGCGACACCATCATTGCCAGCGCACGACAAGATTACCTCGAAAATTTCATCAAAGTCTTAGACAAAAAAGGCAAACCGACAGAACTCATCGACTACGACAAAGCCATTTTAACCCCGAACGACACGACGCTCATTTTCAATTTCGATAAGCCCGTCGCCAAACACTTGATTGAATTTCATACCGCACTCACGCCGATTCCAAAACACATTTGGAAAGATGTTAAACCAAGTGAATTTCGTTCAAGCGAATTGAACTCCAATCCGACCGTCAGTTGCGGACCATTTAAGTTCAAAGAATGGAAACGCCAACAAGAATTTACCGTCGTCTCGAATCCCGACTATAATTTGCCCGCACCCGGTAAAATTCCGACCATCACCATGCGCGTCATTCCTGAATACACCACGCAACTCACCCAACTCAAAACCGGCGCGATTGATGTCATGGAAGCCATCAAGCCCGAAGACGCGATTAAAATCGAGAAAGAAAATCCTGAAATCGATATTCGCGTTGTAAAGTATCGCACTTACTCCTATCTCATGCTCTCCAACATCGATTGTAAAGCCTATCAAGAAGGAAAGCAAATTAAGCCGCACCCGCTTTTTGGCACGAAGAAAACGCGCCTTGCGATTGCAATGGCAATCGACCGCGAAAAAATCTTGGACGGCTACTACTTCGGCAAATACGCCGAACTGATGACCTCTCCGATTTCACCTGCGTTTAAGTGGGCGTTCAACAGCGACATCAAGCCGTATCCCTACGACCCCAAGCGCGCCAAAGAATTGCTTGCCGAAGACGGCTGGAAAATCGGCAGCGACGGCATTTTGGAGCGCAACGGCGTGAAGTTTTCATTTACGCTCATGAACTCCAAAGGCGCCACGGCGGGCGAATACATGGCGCCGATTATTCAGCAAAGTTTGAAAGAATTGGGAATCGAGTGCAACATTGAAGTCGTGGAGTTCAACGTGTTCGTCAAAAAAGCACGCGAGCATCAATTAGATGCGTCGCTCAACGCGCTCGGCGTCGGACTTGAAATCGACCTCTCCTCCGCTTTCGGAAGCGATTTGAATAAGTCGTATTTTAATTCGGCGGGCTACATCAACAAGCGCGTTGATGAACTCAACAAATTAGGACAGTCCAAACTCCTGCGCGAAGAAGCGGCGCCGTATTGGAAAGAGTTCCAACAAATTTTCTACGACGACGTGCCGTTTGTGCCGATGTTTTGGAGCAGTCGAATTGTCGGCTACAACAAGCGCGTCATTGGCGAGAATCCAGATATTCTTTCCATTTATACCGACCTTGACAAATGGACGCTCTCCACGATGCCCGCGCAAGTGGAAGTGAAATGAATCCGTTCAAGGCGATGAAATGGGAAAACTCTATCAACGATAAATTGATTCAGCGATGTTTAGTTATGTGCTTCGCCGCGTCTTAGGCGCGATTCCGCTTGTTTTCGGCGTGCTGACGCTGACGTTTTTCATCATTCGCCTTGCGCCCGGCGACCCAGCGTCGTTTTTCATTCAGCCCGGCGTCTCGCCCAAAGTCGCCGAACAAATGCGCGAACAATACGGCTTGAACGACCCACTCATCGTTCAATACTTCAAGTGGCTGGGAAACGTCTTGCAAGGCGATTTCGGACGCAGTTTCAGCCGTCACCAACCGGTCTTCGACGTCATTCTCGAAGCCGTTCCAATTACGGTTTCGCTTGCGCTCATTGGAATCACAATGCAGTTCATTTTCGGCATTTTGCTCGGCGTGATTTCAGCCGTCAAACAAGGCACGAAGATTGACCGAACGCTGACCGTTTCCGCGCTCTTCATTTACTCAATGCCTGAGTTCTGGCTCTCACTGATGCTGATTATTGTCTTCTCTCTGAAACTCGGTTGGTTTCCCGCGTCAAACCTCAACAGCATTGGGGCAGATGCGCTCAGCACATTCGATTACATCTTAGACCGCTTGCATCATTTAGTCTTGCCTATCTTCGTATTGAGTCTGGGTGGCATTGCAGGCTTAGCGCGCTATGTGCGTGGACAGATGCTCGAAGTCATTCGTCAAGACTACATTCGCACAGCGCGCGCCAAAGGGCTAAACGAGAAAATCGTCATTTTTAAGCATGCGTTGCGCAACGCACTCTTGCCCGTTGTTACAATTCTCGGTGGGTCGCTTCCTGCGTTGTTTAGCGGCGCGCTCTTCATCGAGGTCATTTTCGCTATTCCGGGCATGGGGCGCATCGCCGTTGAAGCCGTCTTCGCCAGAGATTACCCGCTGATTATCGCCAATACCTTCATTTCAGGAACGTTAATCGTGATGGGCAACTTATTAGCCGATGTCCTCTATGGGATTGTAGACCCGCGAATTAAACTCGGTTAGAAAATGAAGAAGCAAGTGTTTCAAATTGGATTGTATGTGTGGTTTGTCGGCGTGATTGTGTTTGCGATTGCTTCTCCGAATAAAGTCGGAATGCTGGCGGAAACAACGAAGAACATATACTTCCACGTGCCAATGGCGATTACGGCGGTGGTAGCCTTTTTCACATCGGTATGGTTCAGCGTGAAGTATCTGAAAACGCGCGACTTGGAAAGCGACATGAACGCCGAAGCCGCGTCGGGCTTGGGATTCTTGTTCAATCTCTTAGCGATGATTACCGGCGCGATTTGGGCGAAAGTAACTTGGGGCGCCTTCTGGCACTGGGATCCGCGACAGACGACCATCTTTTTAGTCTTCTTGATGTATTCGGCTTATTTCGCGTTGCGCAGTGCCGTGGATTCGGCGGAAAAACGCGCAATGCTTTCAAGCGTGTATAGCATCTTCTCGTTTCCTGCGCTCATTTTCCTTTACTTCGTATTGCCGCGCCTTGTGCCCGGCTTGCATCCGGGCTCGCCCGAAGGCGGCGAAGCCGGTATCAATCCTGCCGTCTCTTCAACCACTGACCCGATGATTCGCGCCGTGCTCTACTGCTCTATGCTCGGCTTTATCGCGCTTTTCTTCTGGCTGCACAACCTTCGCGTGCGGCAGATGAAACTCGCCGAGAAAATAACGCTAATCCAAGCCTGATAGCATGATGAAAAATCCGATTACGAGCGACAAAGAAATTTTAGGAGGAACGCCCGTCTTCGCGCATACAAGGGTGCCTGTGCAAATCCTTTTAGACCATCTGGAAGGAGGAGAAACAATTGACGATTTTTTAGAAGGATTCCCTTCTGTGTCGCGAGAACAAGTCATCGCCTTTTTGGAAATAGCCAAAGACAAAATGATATCGGAAATGAAGTCTCCTCAAAATGAACATACTACTTGATGAAAATGTAGATAAGCGCCTTGCAAACCAATTTCAAGTCTATAACATTAAAACGGTTCAGCAAATGGGATGGGCGGGCAAGAAAAACGGTGAGTTGTTGAAACTAATGAAAGATGTGTTTGATGTTTTCATTACTGCCGACCAAAATCTAACCTCGCAACAGGGCAAAATCCTTACAAGTGAGATAGCAATAATCGTATTGAAAGCGAGAAGAAACCGCCTTAAAGACCATTTGCCGCTAATTCCAAACATCAAGCAGGCTTTATTAGACATCAAGAAAGGACAAGTGATTTGCGTTCAATAAACAATAAACCCAATGCTTGATTTTCTCGTTCAAAATTCCATTTATGTCGTCCTCATCATCGTTCTGATTATCTGGTCGGGCGTGTTCGTGTATCTCTTTCGTCTCGATAAAAAAATTACCGACCTCGAAAAAGCCCTTGCCGAAAAGGAACTCGAGGAGCGTTAGTTTTCTTGTTTGAAATACCAGACCAGCGTTCCAACAATCGCACCCAGCACGTAGCCACATGGCAAGCCCGCCGCTAAAACGCCGGTTAATATCGCGACGAAAAAATCTTTCCTTTCGCCTAAAAGGTCTCTAAGAAGTGTGATGAGCGAAAGTCCTTCGAAGAAAAGAATCACGCCGAGAATCGGAAGCGGAAATAACTTGATGATATGCTCAAAGCCAGAGGCAAAAAAAAGTCCCAGCACGAGATACAAAAGTCCGTAAATGACGACCGAACCGCCCGTCCTGCCGCCAAAAGCATAATGCCCGACAAGCCCGCCTGACCCATGACAAATCGGCACGCCTGAAACAAACGCCGACATCAAGTTCATCGCCGCATATGTAAGCCCAAGTTGTTGGACTGAAAGCGATTTTTCGGGAAAAAGGTCGCTCGCCGTTTGCTTCGTGGCAAGAATGGAATTGCTGATTGAAAGCGGAATCTGTGGAAGCGCAAGAAGCAAAAACCCGCTTGCAATCATTTCCCAAGTCGGAATAAAAAATTTCGGAAGCGAAATCCCTATCAGCCCGCTTTGAAAGACGGTGTCGGAGTGAAGCACGAGCGCGTAACCCATTCCGAGCGCAATCACAAAAAGCGACGCGGGATATTTGCGATTGCCAAGCAGGAAGAGCGCGATTAAAAATCCAACGGCGGCAAGCGCGTAGCCGAGCATGCCCTCCGACGGCACATAGTCTTTGAGGGCAAGCAGGGCAAGCTGCAATCCCAATCCAAACTGAATGCCGCGCACAACCGCTTTCGGAATCGCACGCGAAAGCCACACCAGCGCGCCCGATATTGAGAGCAAAAACATCGCAATTCCGATTGCAAGCCCTGCGCCGAAAAGAACTTCACCGTCAATTTTTTGCGCAATCACCAACGCCGCCATGGCTTTGAGCGGCTGAACGGGCATCGGCATGTGGTAAAACAGCGCAGTCAAAATCTGCATACTGCCAAAGACGATGAGCACACTTGCGGCATCTAACTTTGCGGCGAGAATCACACCAATAAGAAGCGGCAAATCCGTACCGATGTCGCCAAATGCGCCCGCAAGTTCATTGCGGTCGAAGCGAAGGGCGGAAAAGTTGCGAATGAAAATTAGGTTCACACCGATTGGGCGTTGAAACTTAAAAGTTGAAATCAGACGGCAAGTTTCATATTTTAACCTCTCTTAACCAAAACAAGAACCTTTCGCCTTGCCAGCGATGAAACACCGAGCGACAAAATCGCGCATTGTTCCCAATGCCCGACCGAAAACCCATTCAGACCCATCGCTTGAACGCGCTCAACTCACAGAGATGAACCAAGCCGCTTGGGAGTGTAGATTGACGGATAAGCCGAAATCAAGAACGCTTGCGCTTGAAGCCAAAGACCTCGCCACTCGACTGGAAGAAACGGCTGAACTTGCACAAAGCCTCATCACGCTCGCCGTTGTTTCGTTTCAAGACGGCGAAGTGGAAGCGTCGCTCGCCATTGGCGAAGAAGCCCATCACTTGATTGAGGCACTGCCGAAAAACTCGCGCCAAAGTCTGCTCGTGAGAGCGGTGAACTTTCTCGTCGGTGCTCATTATCGGTTGGGCAACTACGCAGTGGCACTCGATCTCTATCTCAAATATCTCGATGAAATCTCGAGCTTTGATGACAAACAAGATAAAGCCAATTTGTTCAACAACCTCTCTGGCATCTATGGTGCGCTCGGCGATTACACAACGGCGATTTTAACATTGGGGCAAGTCATAGAAATACGGCGGGAAATTGATGACAAGCAAGGGCTTGCCTCCGCACTGCTCAACATGGGAAACGCCTACCTGCGCCAACACCAATTTGAAGACGCGCTCCGCTACTACAACGAAAGCCTGAACAGTGCTCAACAGGCGAACTTGGATCGAGAACAAGGGGCGGCGTATTACGCTATCGGAAATGTCTATGCAGAACAAGAGCGACTCGAGGAAGCGATTGAAAATTTTGAAAGAGCCTTATCCTTCTCCACATTGGCAAGCGACCAAAACAATCGAACCTTCTCGCTTCAAGCTATCGGAAAAATTTATGCCAAAAAAGTATTCTCAAAATTCAATCTCGACACTGCCGTCGCATTTCTTAACGATGCGCTCAAAGAAGCCGAATCGCTCCAAAATAAACGCGCCGTCTATTCCATTCTCAAAGAATTGGCGATTGCCCACGAAAGCGCGGGAAAATTCGAAGACGCCCTCCGCTGTGAACGCGCCTACCGCGATTTGAGAGACGACCTCCTTGGCGAAGAACAGCAAAAACGCACGCAATCGCTGATGATTCTTCATAAAACCGAGCAAGCCAAAAAAGACGCGCAACTCGAGCGGCTCAAAAACATTGAACTCGTCGACGCCTTGACGAAAGTTGAAGAAGCCAACGCCTTCAAAACCGAACTCTTGGGCATTGCGGCACACGACCTTAAAAATCCGCTTCAAGTCATTCAAGTCTTTGCCGCACTCATTGAGGAGAGCGCGGTGAACGACCAAGCAAAAGAATACTCGAAGACGATTCAATCCTCGTCGGCGAGAATGCTCAAACTCATTAAAGATTTGCTTGAAACCGCCGCGTTGGATTCGGGCAAATTAGACCTGAACAAAATTCCCATCAATCTTGCCGACCTCTTGCGCGCTGTCGCCGAACACAATCGCCCTAACGCCGAAAGAAAATCACAAACGATTGCACTCGAGCTTGAAGAGGGTTGCATCACTGAACTTGATTCGGAACGCATGCGCGAAGTCTTTGAAAACCTCGTCTCCAATGCGCTCAAATACTCGCCACGAAAAAAACAGATTTTGATTCAATGTCAAAAAGAACTCACGTCTGAAAATAAAACGGTTATACGCGTTGCAGTCAAAGATGAGGGGCAGGGCTTAACAGAAGAAGATAAGCAAAAACTTTTCGGACGATTCCAACGACTCTCGGCACGACCGACGGGCGGCGAAAGTTCGACGGGCTTGGGCTTATCCATCGTCAAGCAACTCGTCGAACTGCACGGCGGCAAAGTATGGGCGGAATCCGACGGCAAAGACAAAGGCACGACATTTTTTGTTGAACTACCGATGTGTGAAAGTGATGAACAAATCAACGAAAGAAAACCCATGAGGCAGACGCGCTCGCCGCGCAAAGTGGTTCAAAGCCGATCACCCATCAAAAAGGTTAAACAAAAGAAAATTCGTGTCGCGGTGGTCGAAGACCTCGTCGAGTTCCGCGACAGCATGGTGAACCTACTATCCAACGCCGAAGGCATTGAGTTCATGGGCGAGTTCGGCTCAGCCGAAGACGCCTTAATTGCTATGCCGCCAAGTGACGTCGTGCTGATGGACATCGGCTTGCCCGGCATTTCCGGTATTGAGGCAATTGCAAAAGTGAAAGAAAAATTTCCAGAGGCGCAACTGATTATGCTGACAGTCTTCAACGACGACAAGCATATTTCGCGGGCAATGATGGCGGGCGCAAGCGGCTACCTATTGAAGAACACACAACACCCGCAAATTCTTGAAGCGATTGCGCAAGTTTATGAGGGCGGAATGCCGATTTCGGCGAGCATCGCCAAGCGCATCATTCGGCTCTATCAGCAATACGCGCCGCCCGAAAATTCAGGCGTGGAACTAACGAAGCGCGAAAAAGAAATTCTCGCTTTGCTCGTCGAGGGCTTATCTTTTGCGCAAATTTCCGACAAACTCTTCATCAGTTTCAACACCGTCGTCAATCACATGCGAAAGGTCTATGAAAAAATGCATGTGCACTCGAAGTCGGAAGTCGTCGCCAAAGCCATTCGCGAGGGGTTGGTTTAATCCATGCTCACGCGCCCGTCCAAAGTCGGCGATTGAGGCTTTTTCCGTATTATTCTCGCACAAGTCTATCAATCAAGTTTTCAAAACACATCAAGTCATAAATTTTCGCAGTGGCAAAGCGCGACGAGACGCCGCTCATGCGGCAATACGACAAAATCAAATCGCAATACCCGAATGTGATTCTGCTCTTTCGCGTCGGCGATTTTTATGAAACCTTTTATGACGATGCGAAAGAGGTTTCCAATGCGCTGGGAATTGTTCTGACTAAACGCGCCAACGGTGCGGCGGCAGAAGTGCCGCTGGCAGGATTTCCGCAACACGCACTTGAAAGTTATGTGGCAAAATTGGTCAAAAAAGGGTTTCGCGTCGCCGTGTGCGAACAAATGGAAGACCCGAAATTTGCACGCGGCATCGTCAAGCGCGAAGTGGTCGACATCGTTACGCCCGGCGTCAATTTCAGCGACCGACTGCTTGACGAAAAAAAGAACAATTATCTCTGCGCGATTCATTTTCAAAAAGAGCGTCAGTTCGAATTTGTCGGCATTGCGTTCATCGATGTAACCACCGCCGAATTTCAAGCCACCGAAGTTGCGATTTCATCGCTCAAAGAAATTTTGCAAACGATTCAGCCTTCGGAAATCATCGTTTCCAAAAAGCAAAAAGAACGAAAAGCATCGCTCTCCGAAGCGATGGGGCGCGAAATGCCCTTCACGGAATTGGACGAATGGCTCTTCAGTGAAGATTACGCTGAACAAACCTTGCGCAATCACTTCAAAACACACTCGCTCAAAGGCTTCGGGATTGAAGACCTTTCCGCCGCCAAAGTCGCCGCGTCCGTCATTCTCAATTATCTCGAAGAAACCCAGCGCGGTAAACTTCAATACATTCAACGCATTTCGCGATTTGAAACGGGCACGCTCGTCGCGCTCGATGTTCAAACCAAACGTAATTTGGAAATCATCGCGTCGATGCACGACGGCTCGCGCAGCGGCACGCTGATTGAAGTTTTGGATAAAACCCAAACGGCAATGGGCGCACGCTTGTTCAAAAAGCAAATGGCGCGTCCGTCGCGAGATGTAGCCCTCATTCAACAACGCCTTGACGCCGTCGGAGAACTCAAAGAAAAACGCACTTGGCGAAACGACCTTCGGCAATCGCTCAAAGCCATCTGCGACCTTGAACGCGCACTCTCACGCATTGCAACCCATCGCGCCAATCCCAAAGAAGTGCTCGCACTTGGCGCGTCGCTTCGTGAGTTGCCGACAATCAAAAATTTGCTTGCATCTGCAGAATCCACGTTGCTAAAAACCCTTCACGCGCAACTCGATACGTGTAGCGACCTTGCGCAAAAAATTGACGACGCGCTTTCGCCCGACGCGCCCATCAACGTTGCCGATGGCGGCGTCATCAAACAAGGCTATAACGCAGAACTCGATGAGTATCGCGACATTGCCAATAACGCCAAAGACCGATTGATTCAAATTCAAACCGAAGAGCGCGAGAAAACTGGCATCGCATCGCTCAAAGTGCTCTACAACAAAGTCTTTGGTTACTACATCGAAATCAGCAACGCCAATAAATCCAAAGTCCCAAGCCACTACGAGCGAAAACAAACGATGGTCAATGCCGAGCGATACACGATTCCAATCCTCAAAGAACTCGAGCAGAAAATTTTAACGGCGGAAGAAAAAATGAACGAGTTGGAATCGAGGCTCTTTAGCGAGTTGCGACAAACGATTGCGTTGGAGTCGGAACGCATTCAGCAAAATGCACTTGCGCTCGCAACGCTCGATTGCCTCGCCTCGCTTGCCGAGTGCGCCGAACAGTATGGTTATGTGAAACCTGTTGTGAACGAACATGACAGCATCATCATCAAGCAAGGACGACACCCCGTTTTAGAGCGAATCTTACCCGAAGGAGAAAAGTATGTTCCGAACGATTGCACGCTCAATCGCGAAGAGCGCGTGCTGATTATTACCGGACCGAACATGGCAGGCAAGAGTTCCTACTTGCGCCAAGTGGGGTTAATTGTCTTTTTGGCACAAATCGGAAGTTTCGTGCCCGCCGCGAGTGCAGAAATTGGAATCGTTGATAAAATCTTTACGCGCGTTGGTGCCTCCGATAACCTTGCCGCCGGCGAAAGCACCTTCCTTGTTGAGATGAACGAAGCGGCAAACATCTTGAACAATGCCACAGAGAAAAGTTTGATTCTCCTCGATGAAATCGGACGCGGCACCAGCACCTACGACGGAATGTCCATCGCATGGGCAATTACTGAATACATTCACAATCACATTGGCGCCAAAACGCTCTTCGCAACGCACTATCACGAACTGGCTGAATTGGAAGAGCATCTGGCATCTGTGAAAAACTATAACGCCACCGTCGCTGAAACAGCCGATAAAGTCATCTTCCTTCGAAAAATTGCACGCGGCGCGGCAGACAATAGCTACGGCATTGAAGTCGCAAAAATGGCAGGCTTACCCCAACAAGTTATTTCACGCGCAAAAGAAATTTTGGCTGAACTTGAAGCCCACGAAAAAATTCCTGAAACTGCAAACAAAGCCGCCGTCAAAAACAAAGTCAAATCTATCAAGCCCAAAGCACCCGACTGGCAAATCTCGCTCTTTGAAATCGGCGATACCAAACTCAAAGACGCACTGCAAAAACTCGACCTCAATAAACTCACGCCGATTGAAGCCATGATGAAACTTGTCGAGCTCAAACGCATGGCGGAAGGAGAGTTATAGAATTTCCTCATAAAAAGCGACAACGGCATCAGTGTTGCGTTGAACGTCAAAATGCGCTTTAACACATGCTAATCCTTTGGCTTGATAAGCGCGCCGTAAATCGGCGTTTTGCATCAGGTCTAAAATCGCACGGGCAATAGCATCTGGTGATTTTTCTGGCACCATCACGCCATGTCCATTCATAATGGCTTCGCGCAAGCCCGAAGTGTCAGTGCCAAGTGCGACTGCGCCGCATGCCATTGCTTCTACAATCACGCGAGGCAATCCTTCCACACCTTCGTGAGAAGGAAGCGTCAGCACATCACACGCTTGCATCAACCGATGAACATCTGCACGATGTCCTAAGTATCGTGCATTTAAGTTTTCTTGTTGGATTTTGGTTTGAACTTCGGGCAATGTGTGTTCGTCGATGGGCAAGCCTGCGATGAGCAAAAGCGGCTGTTCAGATTCGGGCAACATGAGTTTCAGCAACTTCATAGCATTGAGCAGGTCAAATATGCCTTTGCCCGCTTTGACTTGTCCGACAAAGAGTAAAATAAATGCGTCAATCGGTAGATGAAGTTCGTCTCGGAGTTTGGCTTGGTCATCAATCGGCTGGAAGCGTGAAAAATCGACGCCGTCAAAAATGATGCGTTTTTTGGAAGGCATAAATTGAGGGAAACGCGCGATTGCGCCTTCTGAAACACCGATGAGGGCGTCAGCAACGCGTTCAATCATGCGGTCAAACTTGGTTGGATTAGTCAGGCGCACATGATAGACGAGTTTCGTCGATGTGTGTGTTTTTGCATATCCACACAGAACAACGTCCCGCTCTTCATCAGGGTGAAGCACATGCAAGCGGTGCTGGCGAATAAGCGAGCGAATAAGTTTAGCGTTGTGAAAGAAGCGTCGCGATTCAGGTAGCCAACGTTTCCAAAGGTATGTTCGGCGCAGTTCTTCAAACGGAACAATGAATGTTGGGCAATCGAGTTGACGAAGCAGATGCGAGAGTTCGCCTTCGGCGGGCACGGCGGCAAAGGGCTTGACTTTACTTCTATCCAAATGTTCAATCATGGTTAGGAGGCTTTTTTGCCCGCCCATTCGCGCATGGTCGAAGTGGCTTGTATAAAGCACGTGAACTGGAAATTTCATCGCTCTTTTCATCGCTCTTTTCATCGCTCTAAGTGCTCAAGTTCAAGTTTATATCGCTCGTAAAGCCGTGTCCAATCGACGAGAGGCGACAGTTCAGATTCTTGCATGTGCGTGGCAAGTGCAGGAATTGGAGACACACAAAGTCCTTTGTTTCGAAAGGTCAGACGCCCGTAAAGTTTGCGGCTCATCAGTCCATCTTTTGCGCCTTTTGCCGCGTTCAACATCACATCGGCGAAGTGGCGCACGGTTTTGCCTTCGGTCAGAAAAGTAAAGGTAGTGTGGCTCGTCTGTCGCCAATGATTGAAGCGTGTCAGAAAAAGAAGGGATTGAAACCGCCATTCAGGCTTGTAGCGAAGGGCATCATCGACGGGAGAGATAAACAGCGGCAACTGACTGGTGTCTGTTGTAAAGGGTGCAAGGTAAAATCGACGCGCTTTGCGTTTGAGCACTTCATGGCGATGGGTGATCAGTTCGTGAATGTATTCAAAGGCAAAGGGTTGATGAAGGTAATCGTCTTCGCAAAAGTAAATCCAATCCGTTTCTGGATAGCCTTGCGCAAGGCGAATGGATTGGCGAATGGATTCGTCGTTACCATAAACGCCGTTGGTGAGCGTAACGGGAAAACGTTTGAAAAAAGTTTGTATCTCGTCGGAGAGTTTGTCGCCCAAAATGAAAATCTCGTGCGGCAAGTGTTTAATGGCTTGGTGAAGGCTCAAAAAGCAGAGTTTAACGAGCGTCGTTTTGTCTAATCCGAATGGGCGTTTGGCGCCATGCACAGAGTTCACGGTATCACAAGTGCGGAAAATGACGCGGTAGGTGAACATCAAAGTCGAGAAAAAGTTAAGGTATGAATAAAAAATCCCGCTCTGCCTTGCCGTAAAGCCTTGCACAAGCGGGATTCAACCATGTCAAGAAAGTTTATGGGCGTGGCGGACGTCGCTCGTCGCGTCGACCATTTCCGCGACCGCCGCCGTCTCGATTGAACGAGCCTTCCGGACGCGGTTCACGGGGCGGACGCTCCACATAGCCTTCAGGCTTCGGAAGCAAGGCTTTCGCTGAAAGTTTCAAGCGAGTTTTGCCCGTCTTCGGGTCTTTTTGAACGTCAATGAGTTTAACAGCGATGCGCTCGCCGGCTTTGAGTTTATCGCTGGCTTTGGCGACACGCTCGTATGAAATTTCAGAGATGTGAAGCAGTCCTTCGATTTTCGGAAGAATCTCTACGAATGCGCCGAGTTCGTCTCGCACTTCTTTGACGAGCGCGTTTTCATAAACGGTTCCAACTTCCGGCTCACTTGTCAGTTGCTTGATTCGCGCCATCGCACGTTCCGCGCCGTCGCCGCTCACCGAAGCAATCGTTACCGTGCCGTCGTCGGCAATGTCGATTTCCGTGCCTGTTTCGGCAATAATGCCGCGAATGGTCTCGCCGCCTTTACCGATAACGGCGCCGATTGCGTCAATGGGAATTTGCATCGTCGTCAGGCGCGGCGCATACTTCGAGAGATCCGGGCGCGGTGCGGCGATGGCTTTTTCCATTTCGCTGAGAATATGCAATCGACCCTGCTTGGCTTGGTCTAACGCTTTGATGAGAATGTCGTAATCAAGCCCATCGATTTTGATGTCCATTTGGCAAGCCGTAATACCCTCTTTGGTTCCCGCAACTTTGAAATCCATATCGCCCAAATGGTCTTCACTGCCGAGAATATCGGAGAGGACAGCGTAACGGTTGCCTTCTTTGATAAGTCCCATCGCGATTCCTGCGACGGGCTTTTTAATTGGAACGCCTGCGTCCATTACTGCCAAAGTGCCGCCGCAAACTGACGCCATTGAGGATGACCCGTTCGATTCCAAAATATCGGAGACAATGCGCATCGTGTACGGAAACTCCGTTTCGCTCGGCAACATCATCTTAATGGCGCGCTCGGCAAGGTGTCCATGTCCGATTTCACGGCGACCGACGCCCGTCATTCTACCGACTTCGCCAACCGAAAACGGCGGAAAATTATAGTGAAGCATGAATCGCTTCTCAGGTTCTTCCACAAGCGTGTCGACAAGTTGCGCGTCTTTGCTTGTGCCGAGCGTGAGCGTAACGAGGGCTTGCGTTTCGCCACGAGTAAAAAGTGCTGAACCGTGCGCGCGCGGCAATAACCCAAGTTCAATCGAGATTGGGCGCACGCTGACAAGGTCTCGTCCGTCGAGCCGCTTGCCGCCGTTCAGGACGACCTCGCGCATTGCCTTCTTTTCAAGGTCGTGAATGATTCCTTTGATGGCTTTTTCGTTGAGGTAGATGGCTTTCTCTGGATTCGTAGCAAGAACTTCATCAGTTACTTCGGCTTTGAATTTATCCAGCGCCAAACGAAGGGCTTCTTCATAAACGGATTTGGTTTTATCGGCGCGTTCTTCTTTTTGAAGCGGCTCTTGCGCAAGGGCATAGAGTTTATCATAACAAGCAGATGCGATGAAATCCTTCAAATCATCAGGAAAGATAGGGGGCGTGAAGGAACGCTTCGGTTTTCCACATTCCTTCATCATCTCTTCAATCACGGCGCATATTTTTTTGATGACCTCGTGCCCGAATTGAATCGCGGCAAGCATATCGGCTTCGGAAATTTCCTGCATTTCGCCTTCAAGCATGCAAATTGTATTCTTCGTGCCGCCGATGCAAATATCCATATCCGATTCATCTAACTCTTCGGTATGCGGATTGACAATGAACGCGCCGTTGATTCTGCCCACACGCACTTCCGCCATGGGTGTGTAGAAAGGAATATCGGAAAAGCATAGTGCCGCCGAAGCCGCCACGCCGCCGAGCACGTCGGCATCGTTGGTGCGGTCGGAAGAAATTACGCTGGCAACGATTTGCGTCTCGTTGTAAAATCCATCAGGGAAAAGCGGGCGAAGCGCACGGTCAATGAGGCGTGCTGAAAGGACTTCCTTTTCCGACGGTCTTCCCTCGCGCTTGACAAAGCCGCCCGGAAACCGTCCCGCCGCCGAGTATTTCTCACGAAATTCAACTTGAAGCGGAAAAAAATCTTGATTCGGCGCGGCTTCTTTCTTGGCAACCGCCGTTGCTAACACCATTGTGTCTTCCATTGAAACCACAACGGCACCGTCGGCTTGCTTTGCCATTTTGCCGGTTTCAATTTTCAGGACTTTCCCTTGTCCCAAATCAATTTCTCTTGTAAAAACCATTGTTTGAATTGCGATTAGTTACAGCGCGACCACTTCGCGCCTAAGGTTATCTATCGTATTAAAGCGGGCGAATATAGAGAATATGTAGGGGTTTGTGAAACCGCTCAACGCCCAACAACGCCTCATTTTTTTGAAAAGCACCTGAAAAATTCCTGTTAGAAATTTTGAAAATCAAGTCGAAACCTCTACCTTTGCAATCCTTTTTGGAAGGTAGTGCCGCCAAAAACATACTTCACACGCGCTAAACCCGCATAAACAGAGGAGTTTTGGCATTCGGCTGAAGCGTTGAGCGACAAATCATTGAGCGACAAACCAGAAGGTAAGATGAAATGTCAAAGCCAATCGCTCCCAAAGGTGATGTGCCGACGGCAATGAATTTCCGAAGAGCGTTCAGATAAATTTTTTTTTCAGAGGTTAATTTTGCATCGCATCAGACTTAAAGCAAAGCAATGCCAACGATACAACAATTAGTTCGCAAAGGAAGAAGTTCGAAAGCGTTTAAGACCGCCTCGCCAGCGCTTGAAAGTTGTCCTCAAAAGCGTGGCGTATGCACGCGCGTGTATACAACAACCCCGAAAAAGCCGAATTCTGCACTCCGCAAAGTGGCAAAAGTTCGTCTTTCAAATCAAGAAGAAGTGATTGCTTACATTCCGGGAGAAGGGCATAATCTCCAAGAGCACTCCATTGTGCTCATTCGTGGCGGTCGTGTTAAAGATCTTCCCGGTGTTCGCTACCACATTGTTCGTGGTTCACTGGATACGGCGGGTGTCGCAAATCGCGGTCGCTCTCGCTCCAAATATGGTTCTAAGAAAGCACAACCAGCGGCGGCGGGCAAAGGTGCGCCGGCGGCGAAAGGTAAAAAATAATTGAACGAACGAAGACTATGCGTAAGAAATCATCAAATAGAAGCGGCTCACTCGGCGACCCAAAATATCAGGATCCCGTTGTAGAGCGTGCCATCAATGCAATTATGGAGCGCGGCAAGAAAAATATCGCCCGCAATATCGTCTATAGAGCGTTTGATATTATGGAGAAAAAAAATCAAGAAAATCCCCTCGAGACGTTCCGAAAAGCGGTTGCAAACGTGGCGCCTGTCGTGGAAGTTCGCGGTAAGCGCATTGGTGGAGCAACCTACCAAATTCCGATTGAAGTACGCGCCGATCGACGTCTTGCCCTTGCAATGCGTTGGATTAAAGAAAATTCCGTCAAGCGCGGCGGACGCTCAATGGCGGATAAGTTCGCCGCCGAACTTTTGGACGCATCAAACAATCAAGGCAACTCGGTGCGTAAAAAAGAAGAAGTTCATAAAATGGCAGAAGCGAATAAAGCCTTTTCGCATTTCCGATTCTAATCATTTTTAGTCAGTCATAATCGAAAACTGAATCCGACACACGACAATGCCCAGACAGATTGCGTTAGATAGAGTGAGAAATATCGGGATTTCCGCACACATCGATGCCGGAAAAACCACCACCACCGAGCGTATTCTTTATTACACCGGTCGCGTCCACCGATTGGGTGAAGTTCATGATGGCGCGGCAACAATGGACTGGATGGAACAAGAAAAAGAACGCGGAATTACAATCACTTCGGCTGCGACAACATGTTTCTGGACGGCTAAATATGGAAACTTCAAAGATAAAAAGCATCGAATCAACATCATTGATACGCCTGGGCACGTGGACTTTACCGTTGAAGTCGAGCGTTCTCTGCGCGTGCTTGATGGTGCAGTCGCCTTGTTTGATTCGGTTGCAGGGGTTCAACCCCAATCAGAGACCGTGTGGCGACAAATGAATAAGTATAAAGTGCCGCGCATCGCATATGTGAATAAAATGGATAGAATCGGTGCGAATTTCTTGAATGTCGTTAAGATGATTCAAGAACGCCTGAAGTCGCGTGCCGTTCCGATTCAACTTCCTATCGGTGAAGGCGATATGTTCAAGGGATTTGTGGATTTGATTCGCATGAAAGGGCTTATCTATGATGCTGAAGACGGAACAACTTACCATGAGGTTGAGATTCCTGCCGATATGGCGGAAAGCGTGAAGCAGTGGCGCACGAATTTGATTGAATCGGTGTCGGAAGTCAATGACGCACTTTTGGAAAAATATCTCGGCGGCGAAGAGCCGACGGAAGAAGAAGTTCGCTCCGCCCTTCGCGAAGCCTGCTTGAAGCTCATTCTTGTCCCGATGCTCTGCGGTTCATCGTTCAAAAACAAAGGCGTTCAATTTATGCTCGACGCTGTTGTGGATTATTTGCCGTCCCCGCTTGATATTGCAGTGGTGAAAGGTACCGACCCGAAAACGGGCAATGAATTGACGCGCAAGGTGTCTGATGACGAACCCTTTTCAGGTCTTGCGTTTAAGATTGCGACAGACCCCTTTGTTGGTCGTTTAACATATGTGCGCGTCTATTCAGGAAAAGTGAGTTCGGGAAGCTATGTCATCAATGCGACAAACGGAAAGAAAGAGCGTGTTGGACGGGTGCTCCAAATGCACGCCAATCACCGAGAAGACTTGGAAGAAGGGCTGGCGGGAGAAATCGTTGGAATTGTTGGATTGAAAGATACGCGAACAGGGGATACACTTTGCGAAGAGGGAAAACTAATTGTGCTCGAAAAAATCGTGTTCCCTGAACCCGTCATTCAAATTGCCATCGAGCCCAAGACGAAAGCGGACTCTGAAAAAATGAGTATTGCGCTTCAAAAACTTGCAGAAGAAGACCCGACCTTCCGCGTCAAAACCGATGAAGAAACCAATCAAACGATTATTTCGGGGATGGGCGAATTGCACCTTGAAATCATTGTGGATAGAATGAAGCGTGAGTTCAAGGTTGAAGCGAACATCGGCAAACCGCAAGTGGCTTACAAAGAAACCATTCGCAAACGCGTTGAAGCAGAAGGAAAATTTGTGCGCCAGTCGGGCGGTAAAGGTCAGTTTGGATTGGTAAATCTCTATGTAGAGCCATCGGAAAAAGGAAAAGGATTTGAGTTTGTCAATGAAATCAAAGGCGGAGCAATTCCAAAAGAATATATCCCTGCGGTTGAAGATGGCATTGAAGAAGCATTGAAGAATGGCGTGCTTGCAGGCTATCCGATGCAAGACATAAAGGTAACTTTGTTTGATGGAAAATATCACGAAGTTGACTCATCGGAAATGGCGTTCAAAATTGCAGGTTCAATCGGGTTCAAAGAAGGTGCGCGCAGAGCGAACCCTGTGCTTCTCGAGCCGATTATGGCGGTCGAAGTAACAACACCCGAAGATTATATGGGATCTGTTATGGGCGACCTCTCAAGTCGTCGCGGACGAATTGAAGGCATGGAAGCGCGACCCGGAGAGCAAGTCATTACCGCAAAAGTGCCGCTTGCAAACATGTTTGGTTATTCAACCGATTTGCGCTCGATGTCGCAAGGACGCGCAAACTACACAATGGAGTTCTTCGCATATGAAGAAGCGCCGAAAGCAGTCGCCGATGAAATTATTGAGAAGAGTGGCGCAAAAGCGGCAGCCGAAGTATAACACAACAGAAAATTGAGTTTAACAACAACCACTTGTAACTGCTAACTTTGGAGGAATCCAACAATGGCTAAAGAGAATTT
Source organism: Chloroherpetonaceae bacterium (assembly GCA_046719715.1). Classification (GTDB taxonomy): domain Bacteria; phylum Bacteroidota; class Chlorobiia; order Chlorobiales; family Thermochlorobacteraceae; genus JANWWM01. The sequence continues at coordinate 110,891 of JBDNCJ010000001.1, forward strand.
CAAGAGAGACAAACCGCACGTGAACATCGGCACGATTGGACACGTTGACCACGGTAAAACCACGCTCACGGCGGCAATCACTAAAACGCTCTCCGAGCGCGGCATGGCGCAAGCATTGGCTTACGACCAAATTGACAAAGCTCCCGAAGAAAAAGCACGCGGCATCACAATTTCAACATCACACGTTGAATACGAAACGGATAAGCGTCACTACGCGCACATCGACTGCCCCGGACACGCTGACTATATCAAAAACATGATTACCGGTGCTGCCCAAATGGACGGTGCAATCCTTGTGGTCGCCGCAACCGACGGACCGATGCCGCAAACGCGCGAACACATCTTGCTTGCCCGCCAAGTCAATGTGCCGTCAATCGTTGTCTTTTTAAACAAAATTGATATTGCGGACCCAGAACTTGTTGAACTCGTTGAAATGGAACTTCGCGAGTTGCTTTCTGCTTACAAATTCCCGGGTGATGAAATCCCGATTGTACGCGGCTCGGCACTCGGCGCACTCAACGGAGAAAAACAATGGGTGGATTCTGTTGTGAAATTGATGGAAGAAGTCGATCGTTATATCCCGACGCCCGTACGTGATGTTGATAAACCGTTCTTGATGCCGGTTGAAGACGTCTTCACGATTCAAGGTCGTGGAACAGTCGCGACCGGACGCGTCGAACGCGGAAGAATCAAGTTAAACGAAGAAGTCGAACTGATTGGATTAGGTCCAACAAAAAAATCAGTCGTGACCGGTATCGAAATGTTCCGCAAAAGTCTTGAGGAAAGCCAAGCGGGTGATAATGCGGGACTGCTTCTGCGCGGCATTGAAAAGAGTGAAGTTGAGCGCGGTATGGTTATCGCAAAACCCGCCAGCATCACGCCCCATACGAAATTTAAAGCGCAAATTTACGTATTGAAAAAAGAAGAAGGCGGACGCCACACATCGTTCTTCTCAGGTTATCGTCCGCAATTCTACTTCAGAACGACGGACGTGACCGGCGTCGTTACGCTTCCAGCCGGTGTGGATATGGTGATGCCCGGCGATAACGTAACCGTTGAAGTAGAACTCATTACGCCCGTTGCGATGGACAAAGGCTTGAACTTCGCGATTCGCGAAGGCGGCAGAACCATTGGCGCAGGCGCAGTCTCCGAAATCATTGCGTAAGTAACGATTTGAATAGGAATGAGGGGCGTTTGTTTCGGCAGACGCTCCTTTTTTATCCAAAATTAGATACAGAAATTTAGACACAGAAAAAGACGTGGCAGCGCAACAAAAAATCCGCATCAAGCTCAAATCATACGACCATAGTTTGGTTGATAAGTGGGCGGAAAAAATTATCGATGTCGTCAAACAAACGGACGCAATCATTTCCGGTCCGATTCCGCTCCCGACGGAATCGCAGGTTTATACCGTCAACCGCTCGCCCCACGTTGACAAGAAATCGCGCGAACAGTTCATGATTGCGTCGCATAAACGTTTGATTGAAATCATCAACCCAAGCGGCAAAACAATCGACTTGCTCATGAAAATCGAGCTGCCAAGTGGCGTTGATGTCGAAATCAAGAGTTAATACAACAACAGATTCATTAACCGCTGTTTCCAAACGGTGAGTTACAAAATCGAACACACATGAGTGCAATTCTAGGAAAAAAAGTCGGAATGACGAGCATCTATGATGCCAAAGGTAAAGTCGTTCCATGTACCGTAATTGAAGCGGGACCATGTTTCATCTCACAAGTAAAGACCGTTGATAAAGAAGGGTATAACGCCTACCAATTTGCGTTCAACGAAAAACGTGAAGACCGTACGCCTAAGCCCCAAATCGGACACTTCAAAAAAGCAAATGTGAAACCCGTTTATGAAGTGGTTGAATTTCGCAAGGAAGTCGTTGGGCTGGAATTGAACACCGGCGACGTCGTTAAAGCCGATGTGTTCAAAGAAGGCGAAAAGGTTGACGTGGTCGGCACTTCAAAAGGCAAAGGATTTGCAGGGGTTGTCAAGCGTCATCACTTTGGAGGCGGATTCAGAACGCACGGACAATCCGACCGAGAGCGGGCTCCCGGCTCGATGGGGGGGTCGTCGCATCCGTCTCGCTCTTTCAAAGGACTGAAAATGGGCGGCAGAATGGGCGGAGAGCGCGTTACAGTTCGCAACTTGGTTGTTGTGAAAGTGATTGCCGACTCTAATTTGATTGTCGTGCGCGGCGCGGTTCCGGGACCGAAAAACGCATACCTTCAAATCACCACCGCAAAGAAACCATAATCATCAAGCCGTAACGATTAAACGTAGCAACAAGAATGGAACTCAAAGTTTTGAAAAAGGACGGAACGGACAGCGGCGAGATGATTGCGCTCAACCCTGAAATTTTCGAAATTCAACCGAGCGATCACGCAATCTATCTCGATGTCCGCTCAATTCGCGCCAATCAACATCAAGGCACGCACAAGGTAAAGTCGCGCTCCGAAGTTCGCGGTGGCGGCAAGAAACCGTATCGTCAAAAGGGCACCGGCGGTGCACGTCGCGGAACCCAACGCTCTCCTTTAATGCCGGGCGGCGGCGCAATTTTCGGACCTCAACCGCACGATTACGTCGTCGGCATCAACAAGAAAGTTAAAACGCTGGCGCGCAAGTCGGCATTGGCTTACAAAGCAAAAGCAAACGCGATTTTCGTCGTCGAAGATTTTACGCCCGAAGTCATCAAGACGAAAGAAATTGCAAGCACACTCAAAAACCTAGGCATTGCAGGAAAGAAGACGCTGTTCCTGACCGCAGGTAAAAACGACGTGCTTTACAAATCAGGACGAAACATTCCGACCTTGAACGTGTTGGAAGCCAATAAAGCATCAACCTACGACATTCTGGATAACAAAGTGCTGTTGCTCCAAAAGAGTGCCGTTAAAGCCCTTGAAGAAAATCTTTTGTAACGGAGATAAAATATGACCAACGTGTTAGTAAGACCGCTTCTCACCGAAAAAATCTTGAAACTGCAAGAAGAGAAGAACCAATATGCATTTGAGATTCAAGACGGTGCAACAAAAGAAGAAGTGAAAAAAGCCGTAGAGTCCAAGTTCGGCGTTCAAGTGATTTCGGTGCGCACCATGAACAAAAAAGGTAAAGCGAAAGCACAAATGACGCGCAAAGGCATTCGATACGGCAAGCATTCCGATACAAAGCGCGCCCTTGTTACGCTCGCCAAAGACAGTAAAATCGACTACTACGCCAATACGGGCGCATCTGAAAAAAAAGACTAAAGGCATAACAGATCTCGAAAAGTTTAATCACGACGCATCATGGCGGTTAGAAAATTAAGACCAGTAACACCGGGAACGCGATTTGCATCGTATCCTTCGTTTGAAGAAATCACGAAAAAAGAACCTGAAAAAAGTTTGATTGTGCCGCTCAAAAAGACGGGCGGACGCAATAATCTCGGTCGGGTTACCTCGCGCGGCATGGGCGGAGGCGCGAAACGCTTCTATCGCCTCATTGATTTCAAGCGCGATAAAGAAATGAACGCAACCGTCGAAGCCATTGAATATGACCCGAATCGCTCGGCGCGCATTGCATTGCTCAAATACGAAGACGGTGAGAAACGATATATTCTCGCTCCAAACGGCACAAAAGTCGGCGATAAAATTGAATGCGGCGACGGCGCAGACATCAAAACCGGCAATGCCCTGCGATTGAAGTTCATTCCTGTCGGCACGGAAATCCATAGCATTGAGCTAAAAGCAGGAAAAGGCGCGCAGTTAGCCCGCAGCGCAGGGGCATTCGCAACACTTGCGGCAAAAGAAGGAAGTTATGCAACGCTGAAAATGCCGTCGGGCGAAATTCGAAAAGTAAGAATCGAGTGCAAAGCCACGATTGGCGTGGTCGGAAACTTGGAACACGAAAACATCTCGCTTGGAAAAGCGGGTCGCTCGCGATGGCTGGGCATTCGCCCGATTACGCGCGGCATGGCACGCAATCCCGTCGACCACCCAATGGGCGGCGGCGCAGGTAAATCAAAATCCGGCGGCGGTCGTCAGCATCCTGAATCGCCATGGGGACAAAAAGCTAAAGGCTTAAAGACAAGACGCGGAAAGAAATCATCCTCGAAACTCATCGTCAGAGACCGTCGAGCTAAGAAACAAGACTAAACAATAAGGTAACCACTTTTAAGCAATGCCACGCTCACTCAAAAAAGGTCCGTTCGTTCAAGATCGACTCTTGGATAGAATTACAGAAATGAATGAAAAGGGACAGAAAAAAGTCCTTAAAACATGGTCGCGTGCTTCAATGATAACGCCAGACTTTGTCGGACACACAATTGCCGTCCATAATGGCAAAACGCATATTCCCGTATATGTCTCGGAAAATATGGTTGGACATAAGTTCGGAGAATTCGCACCAACCCGCACATTTAGGGGGCATTCGGGAGCAAAAGAAAAAGGGGCTTCTGCACCCGGCAAAAAGTAACGGAGGAAAAACGATTATGAGCGTTAGAAAAAGAGAAGTGGCAACGGCGAAAAAAGAAAAACGCGCCAAAGACACCAAAGTGCGTGCCGTTCAGCGCAATACACCAACCTCGCCGCGAAAAATGCGTCTCGTCGTAGACCTTGTGCGCGGCAAAAACGTCGGTGAAGCACAAGCGATCTTGCAAAACTCAACAAAGCATGCCGCAAGAACCGTCCTCCGCACGCTGAAGTCTGCTGTGTCTAATTATCTGCAAAAACACAGCGACCGACAAGTGAACGAAGAACGCCTGTTCGTTACCGAAGCCTTCGTCGACGGCGGCGTAACGCTCAAGCGTATGCTCCCCGCACCGATGGGAAGAGCCTACCGAATGAGAAAACGCTCCAACCACCTCACGATTGTGGTTGATGAAAAACGAATCAAATCTTGATAATTTCTTGACGCACTAACTCGATGGGACAGAAAGTAAATCCAAACGGTTTCAGACTCGGTATCATTAAAGACTGGGATTCGCGCTGGTATGACGCGGGCGGCAACGTGGCCGAAAAAATTAAAGAAGACCGCCTTATTCGCGAATACGTCACAACGCGCTTGAAGCGTCAAAAAGCGGGCGTGTCGAAAGTCGTTATTGAGCGCACAACGAAAAATATCAAACTCTACATTTACGCGGCACGACCTGGTGCGGTTGTCGGAAAGAGCGGCGAAGAAATCAATACGCTCGGTCAAGAACTCGGCAAACTCACGAAGAAAGACATAAAAATCGACGTGATTGAAATCAAGAAGCCTGAACTTGACGCACAACTTGTCGGAGACAACATTGCCGCGCAACTTGAAGGTCGTGTGTCGTTTCGCCGTGCGATGAAACAAGCCATGCAACAAGCAAATCGTGCGGGTGCGGAAGGCATTCGCGTTCAAGTCTCTGGTCGCTTGGGCGGTGCGGAAATCGCCCGTATGGAGCAATATCGCGAAGGCAAAGTGCCGCTTCATACCTTACGCGCCAACATTGATTATGCGCAATCCACCGCCTTCACCATCACAGGCACCGTCGGGATTAAAGTTTGGATATACAAAGGAGAAGTGTTGGTGCAACGCATTGATTCGATTGAAGAAGAAGAGCGTCAAAAAGTGAAAGATCGTAGAGAAAATCAACGCAATCGCGGCGGACGCGGAGACAATCGCCGAGACGGACGCGGCGGCGACGGGCGCGGAGACAGTCGTAGACGTCGACGCAAACCGAGTTCAAGACCTCAACAAGGCGGCGGCGACGCCCCGTCTGCCTCGCAAGAACCTGCTGAATAAACGCATATACGCGAATCAAACTTTCTATAAAGGAAATTCTTAACGCATAGGAGACTTCAACGATGCTGATGCCAAAGCGCGTGAAATATCGCAAAACGCAACGCGGCAAAATGAAAGGCAATGAAACCAGAGGAACGAACGTAGACTTCGGTTCTTTCGGGCTCAAAGCACTTGAACAAGCATGGATTACGAGCCGCCAAATCGAAGCCGCTCGCGTCGCTATGAACCGTTTTATGAAGCGCGATGGAAAAGTATGGATTCGTATTTTTCCCGACAAACCTGTAACCAAGAAGCCCGCTGAAACACGAATGGGAAGTGGAAAAGGCGCGCCTGAATTTTGGGTCGCTGTCGTTAAACCCGGTCGCATTATGTTCGAAGCAGACGGAATTCCGAAAGCAACTGCTGAAGAAGCGTTCCGCCTTGCCGCCGCGAAACTTCCCATCAAAACGAAGTTTGTTACGCGACCAGACTACGAAGCCGTAGAAGTCAAAAAGTAATATGAACCGCTAAAGGGGAAAAGAGATGAAGAAACACGAAATCGCCGCGCTCTCACCAGAAGAGATGAAAAAGCAAATCGGTGAAATGAAACAGCGCATCGCCGACACAAAATTCAACTTGGCTTTTGAACCGCCGCAAAACCCGATGATTGTCCGCAATATGCGCAGAGACATTGCGCGCATGAAAACGGCACTGAACCAACAAAAAGCAAAAGCGGCAAAGCCTCAATCCGAAAAGAACTAAAACGAGTCTGAACGATGTCAGAAACACAAACTATTACGCCTGAAGTCGCCACAAAAAAGATTGTGCGTGAAAAAGTGGGAAAAGTCGTGAGCAATAAAATGCAAAAAAGCATTGTCGTTGCCATTGAACGCCGTGAACAGCACCCCATTTACAAGAAATTCATGAAAAAGACGACGAAAATCATGGCGCACGATGAAAAAAATGAAGCAGGGATTGGCGACACGGTGCGCATCTCCGAATTCAGACCAATAAGCAAACGCAAGAGTTGGAAGCTTGTTGAAATTGTTGAGAAAGCTAAGTAATTACAATGAATCACGAGCCGCTTGTAAAACTTGTTAGAAAACTTGTTAGAATAAAGGCGGTTGTAAAATCGATAAACGACTTATGATTCAGAACGAAACAAATTTAGTGGTTGCCGATAACAGCGGCGCAAAAAAAGTTCGCGTTATCCATGTGCCGGGCGGAACGCACCGCCGTTATGCCGGAATCGGCGACGTCGTCGTCGTCTCGGTCAAAGCCGCAATTCCCGGTGGAACCGTCAAAAAGAAAGACGTCTCGCGGGCGGTCGTTGTACGCACAAAAAAAGAATTTCGTCGCAAAGACGGCACTTATATCCGCTTTGACGAAAACGCCGTCGTGCTCATCAACGCTCAAGGCGAGCCGAAGGGCACGCGCATTTTTGGACCGATTGCCAGAGAGTTGCGCGACAAGCAGTACATGAAAATCATCTCTCTTGCGCCAGAAGTACTCTGAGTAAAAAAAGCGAAAAGGAGTGTTGAAAAATCAAACACCTTTCGTATTTTTGCGACCCGTTTTTAATGAACAGGTAAGCCAAGCGGAAGTAACTCAGCTGGTAGAGTCACAGCCTTCCAAGCTGTTGGTCGCGGGTTCGAGTCCCGTCTTCCGCTCAAAAAGAAAAATGCGTCAATCTTCACTCTAAGCGCGACGTGAGGTTGACGCAAAATTTTTCTCAAAAGTAAAAGACTCAAAAAAAGTAGAGCGAAGCGAAACTTTCAAAGCGAAAACACTCAAAGACTATGAAATTGGGAAATAAGCCTACAAAGATGCACGTGAAGAAAAACGACAACGTTCAAGTGTTGACGGGAAACGATAAAGGCAAGACAGGCAAAATCCTGCGCGTTTTTCCCGACCGAAATCGCGTGATTGTTGAAGGCGTCAATCTTCGCAAGCGACACACACGACCAAACAAAAATCAGCCGCAAGGCGCAATCGTCGAGCGCGAAATGCCGATTCACGCCTCAAATGTCAAAAAAGTTTGAACTAACGAATCAACTCAAATAGGAAACGACAAAGACCGTTTCCGCTAAATTGAACCGAGATAATGGCACAAAAAGAGCAAAAAAAAGGTAAGAAAAAGGAAGTAGAAGCGACCGCCAAAGCGAACGTAGATTATTCACATCTTCCGACTCCAAAACCGAGACTACACGAAAAATATCGAAGTGAAGTGGTTAAGAAGTTGATGGAGCAGTTCAAGTATGACAACGTCATGATGGTGCCGAAACTCAAAAAAATCAGCATCAACATCGGCGTAGGTCAAGCCTCGCAAGACCCGAAACTTATGGAAATCGCAGTCAAAGAATTAATGACAATTTCAGGTCAGAAACCCGAAGTGCGTAAATCAAAAAAAGCGATTTCAAACTTTAAATTGCGCGAAAACCAACCAATCGGATGCCGAGTAACGCTGCGCCGTGAAAAAATGTATGAGTTTATGGACCGATTGATTTCGCTGGCAATCCCGCGCATTCGCGACTTCAAAGGTGTGAGCGACAGCAGTTTTGACGGACGCGGAAACTATACGCTGGGCGTAAAAGAGCAAATCATTTTCCCTGAAATTGATATCGATAAAGTCAATCGCATTTCAGGTATGGACATCACATTTGTTACAACGGCGAAAACCGACGAGGAATCCTACGCGCTCCTCAAAGAAATGGGAATGCCGTTTAAGAAAAGAAACTAATCAAGTCAAAAATATGGCAAAGACAAGTGTCGTAGTTCGCAATGAAAAGCGCAAGGTAATCGTTGAACGTTATGCCGCATTGCGAGAAGAGTTAAAGAAGAAAGCCGCAGCGGGCGACGAATCCGCGGCACGCAAACTTCGCGAATTGCCGCGCAACAGTTCGGCGACGCGCGTTCGCAATCGATGCAACCTGACCGGCAGACCGCGCGGCGTGTATGCAGAGTTTGGGTTGTGCCGCCACCAATTCCGAGACCTTGCGCTCGCGGGCAAAATTCCCGGCGTGAAAAAAGCCAGTTGGTAATCCAGTAAATTTCATTCAACGCTTGTGGACCGCCGCAACCGAGTGGTGTCGGGAGCAGGAACGCACAAGATAATTTTAATTTTCAACCAAAATGCCTGTTACAGATCCTATCGCGGACTATTTGACGCGAATCCGCAACGCTGCAAAAGCCAAGCACAAAACCGTAGATGTGCCGCAATCCAAATTGAAAGAAAACATTTCCAAACTGCTCAAAGACAAAGGGTATATCAAAGATTACTCTGTTGTTACAGCAGAAAAATTCCCCGTTCTGCGCGTCCAACTTCGCTACCTCTCAAACGGAGAACACGCGATTAAAGAAATCTCTCGCGTCAGCACGCCCGGACGCCGCGTCTATGAAGGAAAAAACATCAAAAGATATTTAAGCGGACTTGGACTGTCGGTTGTATCGACATCAAAGGGGCTAATGACGGATAAAGAAGCACGCGCCGCAGGCATTGGCGGTGAAGTTCTTTTCCGTATTCACTAACCGAAATTGTTGGAAGGAGCAAGACGAATGTCAAGAATTGGAAAAAAGCCGATTGCGATTCTCAAAGGCGTAAAAGTTGAAGTAAAAGATGGAAAAATCGTTGTTTCCGGTCCGAAGGGACAGCTCGAGGAAACCCTGCGCGGAAACATCACCATCAAAACGGAAGGCGAAAACGTAAGCGTGGAACGCGGCGATGAAAACAAACAAACGCGTGCGTTGCACGGGTTGTATCGCGCGCTTATCAACAACATGGTTCAAGGTGTTTCACAAGGTTATAGCAGAAAGTTGGAAATCACAGGCGTGGGTTACAAAGCCGAATTAAAGCAAAATTGGTTAGTAATGTCGCTGGGATACTCTCACCCGATTTTCTTTCGTCCGCCTGAAGGCGTAAAAATTGAAACGCCACAACCTACTAACGTCGTTGTCAGCGGCATCGATAAGCAACTTGTCGGTGCAGTTGCCGCAAAAATTCGTTCCTTCAAGAAACCCGAACCCTATAAAGGCAAGGGAATTAAGTATGAAGGCGAAAATATCCGTCGTAAAGAAGGTAAAACGGCTGGTAAGTAAATTTTTTAGATGAACAAAGGAGGCGGCAACTATCGCCTCCAAAACTCAAGACGAAGATGAAAGTTCCAGAAAAAATTCAGCGCAGATTCAAAGTCAAAATGCGCGTTCGCAAAAAAGTAACGGGCACTGCCGAACGTCCTCGCCTCACGGTGTATCGCAGTTTGAATCATATCTACGCCCAACTGATCGACGACGACAAAGGCATAACGCTTGCCGCCGCAACAAGCAATAAAAAATCGCTCGAAGGCACTTTCAAAGGAATGAAAAAATCCGAAGTGAGCAAAAAAGTCGGTGAAATGCTTGCGGAAAACGCCAAAGCAAAAGGGATTACCAAAGTTGTCTTTGACCGCAATGGCTATCAATATCACGGTCGCGTTAAAGCCTTAGCGGACGGTGCGCGCGAAGGCGGATTAGAATTCTAAACTCAACCAGAGCAATGACAAAACAAGTGCAAAAGAAAGTTAGACCAGGCGAATTGAACTTGAAAGAAAAATTAGTTCAAGTTAATCGCACTGCAAAAGTCGTCAAAGGCGGAAAGCGTTTCGGATTTAACGCCATCGTCGTCGTCGGCGACGGTGAAGGACATGTCGGATATGGACTCGGTAAAGCCAATGAAGTCCAAGACGCGATTGCCAAAGGAACGGAAGATGCAAAGAAAAACGTCTTCAAAGTTCCAGTTATCAAAGGCACGATTCCGCACCAAGTCTATGTGAAATTTGGTGCAGCGAAAATTTTAATGAAACCCGCCTCTCAAGGAACGGGACTCATCGCTGGCGGTGCTGTCAGAGCCGTGCTTGAGAGCGCAGGCGTAAGGGACGTGCTGACCAAATCACTTGGCTCTTCTAATCCGCACAACGTTGTTAAAGCCACCGTCAAGGGACTTTTGAGCCTCTCTGACGGAATCGATGTGGCAACGAGGCGCGGCAAAGCACTTAAAGAAGTGTTTGAAGGCTAATCATTGACGTTCATCAGTACTATTTCACAAGCCATATTCTATCTACAAGTAATATGTCAGAGACGAAGAAACAACTAAAAATTACGCAGGTCAGAAGCGTGATTCGTTGCACGAAAAATCAAAAAGCAACGATGAAGTCGCTGAAATTATCTCACCCGAACAATTCAGTGGTGCGCACGGATAGCCCAGCATTGCGCGGTCAACTCAAGTCGGTTGAGCACCTCGTTAAAGTCGAAGAACTCAACTAAGGAAAGGATTTTTAGGGAATGAACTTACACACACTTACGCCGGCAAAAGGGTCAAGAAAACCTAAGAAACGCGTCGGTCGCGGTCCTGGGTCGGGTAACGGCACAACTGCTGGACGTGGAAACAAAGGGCACCAAGCGCGTAGCGGTTACACAACCAAAAACTTTGAAGGCGGACAAATGCCGCTTTACCGCCAACTGCCTAAATTTGGATTTACGCCGCCGAACCAAAAAACCGTTATCGGAATCAACGTGGCGCAATTGGAGGCATGGGCGAAAAGCGGAAAAATCGGCACTGACATGCCGCTCGATGCGTTCAACAAATTGGGCGTAATTGGAAAAACGGAATATCTTAAAATTTTGGGTGAAGGTGAATTGACCACGAAAATCAATGTAACCGCACACGCATTCAGCGAAACCGCCAAAGAAAAAATTGAAAAGGCGGGCGGGAGCGTAACCGTCGCCTATAGAACCGTTGCAGAAGCAAGCACAATGAAGAATGTTGAGTTTGCAAAAGCCGTATCAACACCGAAGCAACTTGTCGATGAACATAAGAAGGCGGTCAAAGCGCGAAAGAAAGCATCAGCAAAAACCGTCAAAAAATAATCTTGATTTACGATGAAACTTGTCGAGAGCATTAGAAATATCAGCAAGATTCCGGAGCTGAAAGATCGAATCCTTTACACACTTGGGCTTTTGATTGTATATCGAATCGGCTCTCACGTCACCATTCCCGGCGTTGACGCCGCCGCAGTTGCCGCCGCAGGGGCAGGTCCGACGAACGATTTATTCGGGCTCTTTGACCTCTTCGTCGGAGGTGCGTTCAAACGTGCTTCAGTCTTTGCGCTCGGAATTATGCCGTATATCTCGGCATCGATTATTATTCAATTGCTTGGTGCGGTAACGCCCGTCATTCAACGTTTGCAAAAAGAAGGCGAAGAGGGGCGAAAAAAAATCACCCAATACACGCGCTACGGAACGGTGTTGCTTGCCGCTATGCAGGCATGGGGCGTAAGCGTGAGCCTTTCCAGCCCGTCATCTTTTGGTCAATCAATTGTGCCTGATCCGGGCTTTTTATTCACACTCTCAACAGTAATTACGCTCACGGCGGCAACAATATTTACAATGTGGCTCGGCGAGCGCATTACAGAGCGCGGAATCGGGAACGGTATCTCGCTCATCATTATGATTGGCATTTTAGCTCGATTCCCACAGTCGCTCGTCGCAGAGTGGCAACTCGTTGCAACGGGAAGCAAAAATTTAATTGTTGAAATGATTGTGCTTGCAATTATGGTGCTGATTGTTGCAGGTGTCGTGCTGATGACCGTCGGCACACGACGAATTCCCGTTCAATATGCAAAGCGGGTTGTCGGACGAAAGGTTTACGGAGGAACAACGCAATACATTCCCATGCGCGTCATTACGGCGGGCGTCATGCCGATAATCTTCGCCCAGTCCATTATGTTCATTCCAAGCACGCTCATTTCATTTTTCCCTGAAAGCGAAGGGATGCAGAAAGTTGCGTCATGGATTTCATATGATTCGTGGGGCTATGCAATTCTGTTTGCGATTCTAATCGTCTTTTTTACTTATTTCTATACGGCGATTGCCTTCAATCCGAAAGACGTTGCGGATACGATGCAAAAGCAAGGCGGATTTATTCCCGGTGTCCGTCCAGGAAAAAGCACGGAAGAGTTTATTGACAACATTCTCACGCGTATTACTTTGCCCGGCGCAATGGCACTGGCTATCATCGCTGTTTTGCCGACGTTCTTGGTGAAATATGGAAATGTATCTCCGGGCTTCGCACAGTTTTTTGGTGGAACGAGCTTGCTCATCATTGTCGGCGTTGCGTTGGACACGCTTCAACAGATTGAGAGCCATCTCTTAATGCGCCACTATGATGGATTCATGAAAACGGGTCGGGTGAGAGGACGAGGGGCGGTCAGCGCATAACACACACGAGAAAAGCAACACGTATGGTAACGGCGCGAAGCGAAAAAGAAATTGAATTGATGCGTGAAAGCGGCAGAATCGTCGCACAAGCACTTGACGCAATTCAGCTCGAACTTCGCCCTGGCGTAACAACGAAAGACCTTGACAAAATTGCCGAAACCTACATCCGCAGTCAGGGCGCTCAGCCGAGTTTTTTAGGATATGTGCCACGCGGCGCGCGCGGAACGAAGCCGTATCCTGCGTCAATTTGCGCCTCAATCAACGAAGAAGTTGTTCACGGAATTCCGAATCCAAAGCGCGTCATAAAAGAAGGAGACATTGTTTCAATTGACGTGGGTGCATTTAAGAACGGTTATCACGGAGATTCTGCAAGAACATTCATCGTAGGAGAAGTAAAGCCTGAAGTTCGCCACCTCGTCAAGGTTACAGAGATGTGCTTGATGCTCGCAATCAAAGAGGCTGTGGTTGGTAAGCGCTTGCACGATATTTCCGCCGCCGTTCAAACATATGCGGAAAGTTTCGGTTTCGGTGTCATCGAAAATATGGTTGGGCATGGAATCGGAACAAAGATGCATGAAGAGCCGCCTGTGCCAAATATCGGCAAAGCGGGAACAGGCGTTTTCTTACGAGAAGGAATGGTGCTTGCGATTGAGCCAATGATTAACTTGGGACGCTCGCGCAAGGCGAAAATTTTGAGCGACACGTGGACTGCGGTAACCGCCGATGGAAAACCTTCTGCACACTTTGAACATACGGTTGTCGTGCGCAAAGGTAAAGCCGAAATTTTAACGCTCTCGCGTCTTCCGAAAACTTTGCTCGCTACGGAAGAAGACGCGACGATTCAATTAGCGAGTTAAACCTAAACCCTTGCTGTAACTTGGCAAAAGAAGAAGCGATTGAGCTCGATGGCGTAATTCTCGAAGCGTTGCCAAACGCGAGTTTCAAAGTCAAATTGGAAAATAATCTTGAAATCTTGGCGCACGTGTCGGGAAAGATGAGAATGAATTTCATTAAAATTCTGCCCGGCGACCGCGTGAGGGTTCAGGTGTCGCCATATGACCTAACCAAAGGAAGAATTACTTATCGATTTAAGTAAGTTTCGAGGGGTTTTCTAAATTAGTATTCAAAAAATTTTGGAAAGAAATAAAAAAGCGTGTAAATTAGCCGCCCTTTTTTGCAAAGGAAATTAAAATTCGAACGATTATGAAACTTGTCTCGTCGCTAAAAAAGCGTTGCGAATCGTGCAAAATCATTCGCCGAAAAGGAAAAATTCTTGTCATTTGCAAGAAAAATCCAAACCACAAACAGCGTCAAGGATAATAGGAGATACAGAATGAGAGTTGCAGGTGTTGATCTTCCAAGAAACAAGCGCGCCGTTATCGGCTTGACTTATATTTACGGCATCGGCGACGCCACCGCCAAAAAAATTTTAGCGAAAGTGGGCGTCGACGGGAACCGCAAAATCGCAGAGTTGACGGACGAAGAAGCAAGTCTGATTCGGAACGTCATCACGAGCGAGTATAAAGTTGAGGGGCAAGCACGAAGCGAACAGCAACTCGCCATCAAGAGATTGATGGATATTGGGTGCTATCGCGGATTGCGTCATCGTAGAGGATTGCCCGTCAGAGGACAGCGCACGCGCACAAACGCCCGCACGCGCAAAGGCAAGCGCAAGACCGTAGCAGGTAAGAAAAAAGCGGCAGCAAAGAAATAATCACTAAACTTTTGATATAGCAAATGGCAACGACGAATACATCAGCCGCCGCGGCAAAAAAGAAAAAGAAAATCAATGTGTCGCCCGAAGGGTTGGCGCACATTAAAGCGACTTTCAACAACGTGCTTGTAACCATTACGGATATGTCCGGCAACACGGTTGCATGGTCTACAGCGGGTAAAAATGGCTTCAAGGGTTCAAAGAAAAACACGCCATATGCCGCACAAGTTACCGCAGAAGCGGCGGCGCGAGAAGCGGCTGAATTGGGAATGAGAAAAGTCGATGTTTTAATCAAAGGACCAGGCTCTGGACGCGACGCCGCCGTTCGCTCCCTGCAAGTTGCAGGATTGGAAGTGCGCTCAATTCGCGACATCACACCGCTGCCGCATAACGGTTGCCGCCCACCTAAACGCAGAAGAGTCTAACAAATCATAAACCCGATTGGAAGAGTTGAAATGGCAAGATATTTAGGTCCAACCTCAAAAGTTTCTCGTCGCTTGGGCGTCGCTATTGTCCCAAAAGATGAAAAGTATTTGGATAGACGTCCAAATCCGCCGGGACAGCATGGCGGGTCGCGCAAAGGCAAATTATCGGAATACGCGATTCAGTTGCGCGAAAAGCAAAAGATGAAATATATCTACGGCGTTTTAGAGCGTCAATTTCGCTCGTATTACGAAAAAGCAACGCGTCAGCGCGGCGTTACAGGGGATAACCTCGTCAAGATGCTTGAAAGTCGGCTCGATAATATTGTGTATCGTGCGGGATTTGCGGTGTCTCGTCCTGCCGCACGACAAATCGTCTCTCACGCACATCTGCTTGTGAACGGGAAGAAAGTAAATATTCCATCATACCAATTAAAGTCGGGCGATGTGGTGCAATTCCGAGAAAAATCAAAGAATTTAGACGTCGTGAGAAATTCGTTAAACAAAAAGCCTGACTCGCAAATCCCGACTTGGATTCAAGTCGATAAAGCGAACTTAAAAGCGACATTTCTCAATGCGCCTGAACGCTCGGAAGTTCAAGAGCCCTTCAACGAGCAGTTGGTCGTTGAATTGTACTCGAAGTAAGAACCACACCAGCGGCAAAATTTTAGCGTTGCTGTTCAACACTTGCACAATTTTTCAAGAGGAGCGTTATGATTCAACAAATGCAAATGCCGGAGCGTCTGGAACTCGACGACAGTTCGTATTCCAACAATTACGGCAAATTTATTGCTCAACCGCTTGAACGCGGTTACGGAGTAACTATCGGAAATGCCATGCGCCGCGTCCTCCTTTCTTCATTGCCAGGAACGGCAATTACGGGCATCAAAATCGAAGGTGTTCTGCACGAATTTTCAACCTTAGAAGGTGTTAAGGAAGATGTTCCGGATATTGTGTTGAACTTAAAGCAGGTTCGCTTCCGCTCAATCAGCAAGCGCACAGCGGTGGTTTCTTTGACGCTCAAAGGACCGAAGAACTTCACGGCGGCAGATATTGTGAGCAGCGAAGGCGACTTTGAAGTGCTTAATCCAGATTTACACATCGCAACGCTCAATAAAAATGCGATGATTAAAATGGATATCTATGTTGGCAGAGGACGCGGCTATGTACCAGCAGAAGAAAATAAGCCCGAAAGCATGCCGATTGGGTTTATTCCCATGGATTCAATTTACACGCCCATTCGCAATGTGAAATACAGCATTGAGAACACGCGCGTCGGTCAGAAAATTGATTACGAAAAATTGATTCTGGAAGTCGAGACGGACGGGTCAGTCGCGCCCGATGAAGCCGTAAGCATGGCAGGCAAAATCATCACCGACCATATCAAGTTGTTTGCTACCTTCACGCCGACGACAGAAGAAGAAACCACTGTTCCTGAAACCCAAGAAGACAACGCGGAGTTCGATAGAATGCGCCAACTCTTGCTCACGCGCATTGAAGATTTGGAGCTTTCGGTGCGCTCTCACAACTGCTTGCGCTCGGCGGAAATTGAAACTCTGGGGCAACTCGTCGCAAAACGAGAAGAAGAACTCTTAAACTTCAAAAACTTCGGCAAGAAGTCGCTCACGGAGCTCAAAGAACTGGTAGAGTCCAAAAATCTGCACTTCGGTATGGATACCTCAAAGTATCGCTTGAAAGAAGTCTAAAAACAAAGGACAACCGACAAAAAATTTGTAGAGGAAATTATGCGAAAACAAAAGCACACTGTTAAAAAAATCGGACGCACAACCGCGCACCGACATGCAACGCTCTCCAATCTCTCAACGGAATTGATACGTCATAAACGTATTCGTACGACGGAAACAAAAGCAAAAGCATTGCGACCTTTTGTTGAAACTCTCATCACGAAAGCCAAAAAAGGCACGATGCATGCACAACGCGAAGCGTTCAAGGTGATTCGCGATAAAGCCGTCATTAAGGAACTTTTCGGCGAAGTTGCAAATAAAACGGCAAACCGAAACGGCGGATATACGCGCATCATTAAACTCGCGCCACGACTCGGCGACGCGGCAAAAATGGCTTACATTGAACTCGTTGACTTTGGCGCAGAACCTGATGTGAAAAAGTCGCAAAAACAAGACCGTGCACGCCGTGTTCGCGGGTCAAAAGAAGCACAGGCGAAAAGCACTGGCGAACAAAAAGACATGACTGCTACGGCTTGAAATCAAACTCATTGAAGCAGCAAAGGCTTGTCTTTCGGACAAGCCTTTTTTGTTTTCACTGAGCATGGTCTCAATCGTCAATTTTGTGCGCCCGACGGGAGTTGAACCCATAACCTTCGGCTTCGGAGACCGACGCTCTATCCAGTTGAGCTACGGGCGCAAAAAGTAAGTCCAAAGATACGGTAGCCTATGTCGCGCTCCAACTTCACGGCTGCCACGATTCCAAATGATATGCACTCTCCCAAAAAAGCCACTCCAAGCGCGAACTGTTGACAAACGCCTCCGTCATCTTTTTGCGAAGCGAATCTGTCGCCGTATTGCCGACCTCGTCAGTAATCGCAATCATTTTATCAACAATCGCACTGAACTCCGGGCTTGAATACATCTCAATCCACTTCTTGTAAGGATTCTTGTCGTAAGAAGGAAGCGTAGAAGATTTTGAAAAGATAAAATTTCCCACTTCGCGATAAATCCAAAAACACGGTAAAAGCGCGGCAACGCCTTCTTCATAACTGCGCAAAGAAGCCGTCGCAAGCATATAGTTGGTATAGGTAAAACAGGCAGGCGCATAGCCAACATTGAGCGTTGTGCCATAGAAGTCCAAATAAAATTCGTGCAATCCTCGCTCGGCAACAATCGCACCTTCGGCAAATTTGATGAAATCAATGATGCGTGCCGCGCCATCTGAACGTGCCGCGATGAGAGAAAGGGCTTTTGCGAAATCCATCAAATACAGGGCATCTTGCTTGATGTAAAACTCAAACCGCTCCCGCGAGAGCGTGCCGCTCATCAACTCTTGATTGAATGGATGCGTGGTGATGGAATCGTAAATCGGGGCGACTTCGCGCCAAAAAGCATTTGTTAGTTTCATTGTTGGATAAATCCGAGTTTGAGAAAGTTCTAAAATACACCGCGCTGAAAAATTTTCGGCGAATAAAACGCTGGGGCGAAAAGGTTGGAACGAAACCCGCAAAATTGCGTATCTTCTTGCAGTTTGAAGTTTTTAGAAAGGAGTAAAAAATGAACATTACCAAACCGCTTTCGGATTCTTTTCGCTGGAGTTTTCAATATTTTCAGCAACATCCTCTTCAAACGCTTTTTATCATTACCGTTCTTGCAATTCGATATTTCTTTGCTGTCTTCTTCATTTATGGCTTTTGGCATAAGCTGGTCAAGGAGTGGATGTGGACGGATATAATGAAAGTGCATTTTCAGCAACGCCTCTCTGAAATTCCGCCCGATTCGTTTCAAGCCGCCTACCTCGAGTATTTCGGCATTCCCTTCTACATTCCAATCGCTTTTGTTGTAACCGTCGGCGAATTGATTATCGGCGTAGCGTTGATGCTCGGCGTTACAACGCGAGTTAACGCGGGCTTCGGGCTGTTCATGCTCCTGAACTTTGCGGCGGGCGCATTTTACAACATTTGGATTATCATTCTCTCTGCAATGGCGATTTTAATTATGTTCTTTCCGACAGGTCATTGGTTGGGATTTGACAAACACCTACACGAAAAATATCCCAACTCATTCTGGTTCAAATAACAACATTAAAAAAAGAGGAGTAAACTATGATGGAAGTATTGGTCAATGTCGCCGTTCCGAATTACGTGCGAAATAAAGGATTTCAGGCGTGGCTCAACGAAGTAGTTGAACTTTGTAAGCCGAATGATGTGCGCTTCTGCGACGGTTCACAAGAGGAATATGATGAACTGTGTGAGTTAATGGTGCGAAGCGGTACGTTCAAACGGCTTAATCCTGAAAAGCGTCCGAACTCGTTTTTAGCATGGTCTGACCCAAGCGATGTCGCCCGCGTCGAAGATAGAACCTTCATTTGCTCCTTGCGCAAGCAAGATGCTGGACCGACCAACAACTGGGTTGATCCAAAAGAAATGAAGCAAACGCTGACGAAACTCTACGACGGATGCATGCGCGGCAGAACGCTGTATGTTGTTCCGTTCAGTATGGGACCGCTCGGCTCGCCGATTTCGCAAATTGGCATTGAACTGACTGACTCGCCTTATGTGGTCGTGAATATGAAAATCATGACGCGCATGGGACGCAAGGTTTGGGACGTGCTGGGAGAGAACGGCGAGTATGTCAAATGCTTGCACAGCATCGGTGCGCCGCTTCTTGAAGGACAAAAAGACGTGCCATGGCCTTGCAATCCGAAAGAAAAATACATTGTGCATTTTCCCGAAGAGCGGCTGATTTGGTCTTACGGTTCGGGCTACGGCGGTAATGCGTTGCTGGGCAAGAAGTGTTTCGCACTTCGCATTGCATCGGTGATGGGACGCGATGAAGGCTGGCTTGCCGAACACATGCTCATTATGGGCGCGGAATCGCCCAAGGGCGAGAAAACCTACGTGGCGGCGGCGTTCCCAAGCGCGTGCGGCAAAACCAACTTTGCCATGCTCATTCCGCCGAAGGAATTAGGCGGCTGGAAGATTACAACCATTGGCGACGACATTGCTTGGATTAAGCCTGACGAAAACGGTGAACTACGCGCCATCAATCCTGAAGCAGGCTTCTTCGGGGTTGCACCGGGCACTTCTTACAGCACAAACCCCAACATGATGGAAGCCATTAAATCCAATACGATTTTCACCAATGTGGCACTTACGCCCGACGGCGACGTGTGGTGGGAAGGCATGGACGGCGAGCCGCCCGCAGAGTGCCTCGATTGGCAAGGGCAAAAATGGACGCCGCAACTCGCCAAAGAAACAGGTAGAACTGCCGCGCACCCCAACGCCCGATTTACCGTTACCGCGACACAATGCCCCGTGATTGATAAAGACTGGGAAAATCCGAAAGGCGTGCCAATTTCTGCGTTCATTTTCGGGGGACGGCGGGCGAGCAATGTGCCGCTGGTGTATCAAGCCGTGAACTGGAACTTCGGCGTCTATCTCGCCGCGACGATTGGTTCAGAGATGACCGCCGCCGCGTTTGGCAAAATCGGTCAAGTCCGACGCGACCCCTTTGCGATGCTTCCCTTCTGTGGATACCACATGGGCGATTACTTCAATCATTGGCTTCAAATGGGACGAAGCGTGCCCGTCCCGCCGCGTATTTTCGGTGTGAATTGGTTCAGAAAAGATGAGAACGGGAAATTCATTTGGCCTGGCTTCGGCGAAAATATGCGCGTCTTGGAGTGGATTATCAACCGCGTCAATGGCAAAACTTCTGCGATTGAATCGCCGCTCGGCTGGATGCCGCGTTATGAAGACCTCGACTTAAGAGGATTGAACTTGTCAAAAGAAAAATTCAATAAGTTGATGGAAGTCGACCGTGAAGCATGGAAGCAAGAAATTCTTTCGCATGAAGAACTCTTCGAGAAACTCTATGACCGTTTGCCGAAAGAGTTCGTTTTGATGCGCGAATTGATTCTCTCGAGCCTTTGGCGTTCACCGGCGAAGTGGGAACTCGTTCACGAACGATACGCCGAAGAAGCCAAATAACGCGATACCTCCAGCGCGTGTATCTCAAAGGTGAAACGAAACGCCGATAAGACGAATCAAGCCTATCGGCGTTTCGCTTTGAGCAAAATTTTGAGCAAAATTTTGAGCAAAATTAAGGGGGAAAAGAAGAGGCGGAAAATGTTTGGCAAAAGTCGAAACGCTGATTATCTTTGCGCCCTTTCAGAAAAACAAGGTGCGGTAGCCAAGTGGTAAGGCCAGGGTCTGCAAAACCCTCATTCGTCGGTTCGATTCCGACCCGCACCTCAACGCTTCAAATCCACACAAACTTTCAACGCGTGTGTTTTCTCGCCCAACGCTCATCTTCCTCAATCTCATTGTTTTTTTGGTGCTATGCGCCTATGTGCTTGCTCCGTCGCTTGTCGCGCTGAAAGAAAGCCTCTTCGCGCAAGGCGTGCTCACTTTTGCCTACTACGAGCGAATTTTTTCGGCGTCGCGCTATCTTTTTGCGATGCTGAACACGCTTTGGGTGTCGGTGCTGACCGTAGCGGGCGCAGGCGCAGTCGGAACGGCGTTAGCATTTCTTTTTTGGCGATACACATTTCCCTTCAAGCAAGGCGTTTCCCAACTTCTCTTGTTGCCGATTGGATTGCCGCCGCTTATCGGGGTCTTTGCATTTCAGATGCTTTACAGCGAATCGGGCGTTTTGCCGAGAGCGATTCAAGCGATGTTTGGATTGTCGGAACCTCCGTTCTCGTTTGAGGGCGCGTGGGCGGTGCTTTTCGTGCATATCTATTCGTTCTTCGTGCATTTTTATCTCTTCGTTTATGCCGCACTTTCAAAAGTCGATTACGCATTGGTAGAGGTTGCGCGAACCTTCGGCGCGGGTCGATCAAAAGTGTTTGTGAAAATTCTTTTGCCGCTGATTCGCCCTGCGTTGCTTTCGGCGAGTTTAATCGTGTTTGTGTTGAGCATGGCGTCGTTCACCGCGCCGCTACTCTTTGCAAGCAAGATGCCTTTTTTGACGGTTGAGATTTACAATCAAAAAATCGGCGGCGAATTTGGGATTGCAAGCGGGCTAACGGTGTTGCTGGTTCTGACGTCGTCGTCGCTTCTCTTTGTGTTTGAAAAGTTGAACGAAGTTCGCACCGTGCTTGCGCAGCGCGGCTCTGTGCGGAGCGTGCCGATGAAGCCGCTTTCTGTTGGCGCGGCAATAGGGCTTGTGAGCATGGCGCTCTTCGTGGCAATGCCGATTGCGATGCTCATGCTGATGTCGCTCTCTGAAATGCCAGCGTCGTCGCGAAGCATTTTACCGACAGCGTTTGGTGTTGGGAATTATGTGCGCGTGTTCAAGGAGGCGAATTTTTACGAACCGTTTGTGAATAGTTTTTCGATGTCGATGATTGCAAGCGTGATAAACTTGCTTTTCGGCGTGGCGGCGGGCGTATTGATTGCGTCGCGAAAGATGGCGTTCAAATCGGCGGTGAGCGTAGTGTTCTTGCTTCCGTTTGCGGTGCCAGCGACAGCGTTGGGCGTGAATTTGATTGCGACGTTTAATCAGCCGTCGGTCTTTGCATTTGGGCAAACATGGGTCGGGACGATGTGGATTTTACCGCTTGCGTATTTCATTCGCCATTTGCCTTACATCACGCGAAGTGTGTCGAGCGTGCTCGCGAATTTTGATAAGTCGCTTTCGGAAGTTGCATCGACGTTGGGCGCGTCGCCGTCGCGTGTAGTGCGTCGAGTGATTGTGCCGATTGCACTTTCGGCGATTGCATCGGGATTTTTATTCACCTTCGTGAGTGCGATGAGTGAGTTTCCTTGTTCGGTGTTGCTATATTCGCCCGACGCGGTGCCGATTTCAGTTGCGATTTTTTCGTCGCTTCGATTGGGCGAGTTCGGCGTTGCGTCGGCGCAAGGCGTCTTGCTCGTCGGCATCGTGCTTGTTCTAACGACGGGTGTGCAGTGGATTTTCAAGTCAACGCAAAAAGAGCCGCTCGGCTTTTGAGATGAGACAGTTACTCGATTTCATCATTTACGATTTTCGGCAATACATTTTACTCGTTGTATTTTGTTTGCTTTCGCTCGGATTGCTGGTCAATCGCGACACGCCGACTCTGCGGGTTATTCGTGGCGCAAGCGTTGAACTCTTCGGTATAATTGAAACGCCGCTAAAAATTTGGAATCGTTATTTCGGGTTGATTGATGAAAACGCAACCCTGCTCGCCACCAACGCCGAACTTTCAGCCGAAGCCAGCCGCATGCGCGCCGCGCAAATCGAGAACGAAAAACTTCGTGAACTTCTGAACTGCAAAGCCGAAACGCCGCGTGCGCTTCACTTCGCCCACGTGGTTGATAGAACCTTCCACCCTGAACGAAATTTATTTATGATTGACGCTGGCTCGCAAGATGGCGTTGAAATCGGTATGGCGGTCTTGACCGATAAAGGCTTAGCGGGAAGAATTATTTTAACCTCGCCGCACTTTGCGATTGTTCAGCCAATTATCAACGCTGATTTCAAAGTCAGTGTGGTGTCGGAAAAAACGCGCTTGCTTGGCGTGGTGCATTGGACGGGTGGAGATATTGCCCATTCGCAACTCTTGCACATTCCGACCAGCCGAAAAATTGAAGTCGGAGAGCGACTTCTGACAACAGAGTTCAGCTCATTTGCAAATGCCAACATTCCTGTTGGAACGGTCGAGCAAGCAGAGACAAGCGACAACGATTTGTTTCAACGGATTCGCGTGCAACTTTCAGTAGATTTCAGCACGCTCGAGCACGTGTTTGTGGATTTAACAAAGCCGAGTGTGGAGCAGAACCAACTGCGGGCTCGCTACAAAGAATTTCAGTAAAGTCACTTCTTTTCAACTCGTTTTTTCAACTCGTTTGAGACAGCGCATTCTTTGGTATGTCGGCGGCGCGATTGCGCTCGGCTTCCTTCAAAAACTTCTCTTTGACCGTTTGCTTATCTTCGGCGCAAAGCCCGACGCGCTCTTGCTTCTGACGGTTTGGATTGCGCGACGCGAAGGGCAGAGCCTCGGCATCACCGCAGGCTTCTTCATCGGGCTGTTCATGGATTTGCTTCACGGCACGATGGGGCTTGATTCATTTGCAAAAACCGTTTCTGGATTTGTAGCAGGATTTTTTGCCAACCCCGACGACCTCGACAAGGCTTCCAACTTCATCTTGGCGACAGCATTAGCGGCACTGTTTGGAACGTCCGCCTACGAACTCGTGTCAACAGCACTGCAAGCACCGCTATTCAAATGGACGCTCTTGGCGATTGCAACAAGCCTATACAATCTGCCGTTTGCGTATTTGTTCTTTGAAGGCGCGAAGCGTTTCACTTAAACATTAAACACTGCCTAAATTTTTCATGCCTTTCTCACTCAACTTCACCAAACTCTTCAAAGAGTTCACGGAAAGCAATCAATCGTCAGGACTTTTGCTTTTGGCAAGCACAGTGATGTCGCTTCTCTTGGCAAATGTGCTACTTGGCGAGGCGTATATTCACTTTTGGCACACGAAAATCGGCGTTCAAACGGACTATGTGAATCTCAAACACAGTCTTGAACACTGGATTAACGACGGCTTAATGGCGATTTTTTTCTTGCTTGTCGGCTTGGAAATTGAGCGTGAAATTTACGCGGGCGAACTTTCCGACTTGCGTAAAGCCACTCTGCCCATATTTGCCGCGCTCGGTGGAATGCTTCTTCCCGCAATGCTTCACCTTTTGCTGAATGCGGGAACAGAAACGCAAGCAGGATTCGGAATTCCAATGGCGACAGACATTGCTTTCGCGCTTGGCATTTTGGCAATGGTCGGAAAAAATGTGCCGTTAGCGGTTAAGGTGTTTCTCACCGCGCTGGCGATTATCGACGACTTAGGCGCGATTATCGTCATCGCAGTTTTCTACTCAAAAGGATTTTCGCTCGCCTATTTTCTCGGCGCGATGGGGCTTTTCGCATTTATGCTCGTGTTGAATCGATTGAAAGTTGACGCGCTTTGGATTTACCTTGTGCTCGGTGTAGTGATGTGGTATTGCATGATGGAATCGGGAATTCATGCAACGATTGCAGGTGTATTGCTTGCGTTTGCCATTCCGTTCCGAGACGGCTCGGAATCGTCGCCGTCGTATCGCCTTCAACATGCGCTTCATATTCCGGTGCTCTTTGTGATTATGCCGATTTTCGCATTAGCAAATACAGGCATTCTCTTTTCTGAAAATTGGTGGCAAGGATTGCTTTCGGAAAACAGTCTCGGAATTTTCTTGGGGCTCTTCGTTGGAAAGTCGGTTGGGATTCTCGGAGCGGCACTGCTTGCCATTCAGTTGAAAGTTGCCGAGTATCCACGCGGCACAACGTGGAAGCATTTTTTCGGCGCGGGATTTCTGGGCGGAATCGGATTCACGATGTCTATCTTCATTACGGTGTTGGCGTTTGAGAGCAATGCGGAAGTGATTGCCGCTTCAAAAATATCGGTGTTAATGACTTCGGTTGTTGCGGGGCTTGTCGGATTTACAATTCTCAAACTGCAACCGATGCCGAAGTGAGAATCATGCAGAACCTTTGTTCTCAACAGTGTTGAAAGTAGCGATTTTAGTTTTCATCGGGTTCGCCCTGAGCGAAGCGACAATCTGGGCGCAGAAAATTCCGCCCGCCTTTCGCTGTGCGCGACTCAAATACAGTGGCGGCGGCGATTGGTATAACGACCCTTCCGCCGTGCCGAACCTCATGCGTTACGTCAAAGAAAAAACAGGCATCGCCACGCCCGAAAAGGAAGAAATCGTTGAAGCATCAAGCCCGAACATTTTTCAGTACCGATTCGTCTTCATGACCGGACACGGCAATGTGCGCTTCACCGAAGCCGAACTCGAAAATTTACGCGCCTATCTGAAATCAGGGGGATTCATTTATGTCGATGATGATTACGGAATGGATAAAAGTTTTCGTCGCGAAGTTAAACGCATCTTCAGCGGAACTGATTTAGTGGAACTGCCGTATTCACACCCGACGTTC
The DNA here is from genome assembly GCA_046719715.1 of Chloroherpetonaceae bacterium. GTDB lineage: Bacteria > Bacteroidota > Chlorobiia > Chlorobiales > Thermochlorobacteraceae > JANWWM01. The sequence continues at coordinate 136,662 of JBDNCJ010000001.1, forward strand.
AACATCTTTTTCAACTTTCCGAAGGGCGCGCCGAAAACGCATGAACACGACAATCAACCGCCGCAGACCTTCGGACTTTTTCACGATAATCGGCTTGTGTTGCTTTACACTTACGAATCCAATCCAAGCGACGGCTGGGCGAATCCTGAAATTCACAACGACCCGCCCGAAAAACGCGAAGAAGCCTTTCAATTCGGAACCAACATCGTGCTCTATGCCATTACGCAGTAAAATGCTCATTACACTTCTCCTCTCGACGATGTCGGTGGTCGCGCAATCATTTGAAGGTGCGATTTCCTTTCACATTCAATCCGAGCAACAAAACGGCGAACTCGAACTTCTCATTTCCCAAAAAGGTATTCGCGCGGAATTTAAGGGCAAGCCTGCTTTTACAGTGCTAATGACGTGCGACGGCACCAACGCAGTTGAGCTGAACTCTAAAACCAAAACCTATCGCGAAATCGACTTGCAAGACCAGAGGCGGCTTTCAGCGTCCGTCGGAAAATTAGAAAAGTTTGAAGTCGAGAAATTTGGCAAAGAAAAAATCTTGAACGTGGCGTGCCATCACTTCAAACTTAAAAGTCCGAAACGCACGATTGAAGTCTGGGCGGCAGAGTCCCTGGTGGATTCAACTGTATTGGCGCGCGTCGGCGACGTCGGCGTGCTGATTGGCATCAGTCCCAACGCGATTGAAGCCATGCAAAAAGAAAATCTAAACGGGTTTCCGCTCAAAGTCGTCGTGACGGAAGCGGCAGGAATTGCGCGCATCGAAGTCAAACAAATGGTGCGCAAGTCGCTTAAATCATCTTTGTTTGAGGTGCCAAAATCTTATCAAGTCGCGGAGTAATTCAGGCGTAAGTGTGTTACATTTCGTTGAGAAGTATGTCGTAACTGCTCTTTGTTAGTAATTCGGCGGGGCGTTTCAAGGGAAACGCTCCGCTTTTTTATGTCCGCTCCAAAGTTTCGTTGCCCTTGTAACTTCCTTTGTGAGCGCGGCGTAACGCTGTGTATCACACCGATTATCAAAAACCAACGTAAGTAGCAAGATAGAATTAGCAGGATAGAGTTAAGTATGAGGTGGATAAACAGCAATGTCACTCCGAGCAATGCGAGGAATCCAGTAGTTTCACGAGCATTTTGAAGGTGGATTCTTCACTTCGTTCAGAATGACGCTTTTGGTCAAACCTATACTTAATTTTGAGCGGATATTCATCAACCGTTATACCGATTCAACCATGCTCAAACTCAACGCCGTTTCAAAAGTTTATGACGGGAAAGTCGCCGTCAAAAATCTTTCGCTTGACGTCAATCGCGGAGAAATTTACGGCATACTCGGACCAAACGGAGCGGGAAAAACCTCGACGATTCGCATGATTTGCGGCATCACGCTTCCCGATAGCGGCACGATTGAATTTCTTGGCGAGTCGATGCACATGGCGCTTCAATCCAAAATCGGATACTTGCCCGAAGAGCGCGGCTTGTATAAGAAAATGAAAGTCGGTGAATTGCTCGTCTATTTTGCCGAACTCAAAGGCGTGCCGAAAGCCGAGGCAAAAGAAAAATCGGCGATGTGGCTCAAGCGATTTGAAATCGAGACTTGGTCGGAAAAAAAGGTTGAAGAACTTTCCAAAGGCATGCAACAAAAAGTGCAGTTCATTTCCGTCGTGCTGCACGAGCCTGAACTTCTCATTTTGGACGAGCCGTTTTCAGGATTAGACCCGATTAATTCGGAACTGGTGATGGATATTATTCTCGAGCTGAAAAAAGCAGGAAAGACCATTCTCTTCTCAACACACCGCATGGAACAAGTGGAAAAAATTTGCGACTCAATTTGCCTGATTAACAGCGGCGAAAAAGTTTTGGACGGCAACGTGCGCGAGGTGAAAAAATCTTACGGCAAAAACATGCTTCACGTGGCATTTGACGGCAGCGACGCATTCATCGACATCGCAACATCGATGGGCAAAGTCGACGTGCGCGACCGACAGCCGAAGTATGCGGAGCTCAAACTTTTAGGCGATACGAAGCCAAAAGATATTCTCGCGCTCATCGGAGACGAGACCGACCTGACGCGCTTCGAGCTTGCCGAACCGTCGCTCAAAGAAATTTTCATTCTGCGCGTTGGCGAAACGAATCAAGGGGCGAAATTGAGCGCAACTGCGTAAAGCGATTGTTGTATATTCGCGTTTCAATCGCTTGAACCCTTTGTGAAAAACCGCGCACGAATGAGTCGCCGACTGCTTCTTTTCATTACTCTGCATGTTTTTCTTACCTCAAACGCTCCTGCACAAGAGCGTGCATTTTGGTCGGTCAAACCGCTTCAACCTCAAAAATCAGTGTATTGGGTTACGACGTCATACTTTGAGGCGTCAGAAGAATTTGCAAGCGCAGGATTTCGTCGCGACCTCTTCCGCGTGGCGACGACCGACGAAACGTCCTTCCCTGTTACCGATGCACGCTTTATTGACCGGTTGATTGGGCTTCACTACGAATATGGCTATTCGCGCAAACTCACGCTTGTTGGCTACTTGGGTTATCGCGGCATTGCCACTTCCTACACGGAAACTGATTTCCCGCAAGGTATTCCGACATTTCTTGCAAAAAATATCACTTCGTCGGGCTTCACCGACCTTTGGATTTGGGGGCGTTATGAACTCTTGAATCCCGCGCAACTCAAATTTCCGTTTCGGCTTGCGACGCAACTCGGCGTAAAGTTGCCGACGGGAGATATTCTCGCGCCCGTCGCGCTCGGCACGGGAATGTTGGATTACGACGCGCGCATGCTCGGCGAATTGACGTTTTTCCTCAACCGTATTCCTGGGTATTTGCTCTTCGATACGGGCTACCGTTTGCGCGGCGGCGACTACAAAAATCAAGCATTGTATCGGGTAGAGTTGGGCATCTCTGCCGCAGAAGAAGTGCAGTTTCGCATCGGTATTTCGGGGATTGCCTCGCTGGGCGAATTAAGCACGCTCATTGGAATCGGCGAAATTCCGCGCCCTGCCGCAACGCGCCCGCTCAACATCTTGGGCGACGAGCGTTATGGACAACTCATACTCGGATTGCAAGCCAATTTTTCTCCAACCTTCTCCGTCTTGGTTGAGTATCAACGGCGGCTCTACGGAAATGCGACGTTCGTTGGGGATTCCATTCATCTTGCTTTTGCCTTTTTGAGGTAGCCCGGTTGAAAAATTTGCGAAAACCCGCCGAATCTGTAAATCATACCAAATAAAAAAGGGCGGATTGAAACGCCGCCCTAAGTGATGACATCGGTCAATGTTCAGTTGTCAGTCGCCATCACATCGTCGTAGCCAGCGGTTCGGACTGTATCGGGAACGCGCTTGCCGCCGCTGATTGTCGTTTTTTTGACTGTTGTTTTTGGCTTTTCCAGCACAGTGCCCATGTCGGTGTCGCGCACAGTGTCACTGCCAGCGGTTCGAACCGTATCGGGCATGTTGCGCACTTCGGTGCGATTTTTTTCGTTTGATGCTTGTTCGTTTGCCATTTTTTCCTTTCAGCATTTTGACCACATACTTCAGTCGGTTTTCAAAATTACTTCCAAGTTCTTCAACGAAACGCGCTTGGCAAACGTTTTATTTGAGCAACATCATTTTTTTTGTTTGAACAAACCGCTCGCCGCTGATTGCATTGGCTTCTAATCGATAAAAATACACTCCTGACGAAAGGGTGCGTGGTGCAACATTAAACAAATACGTGTGTGTTCCTGAAGCCTGTTTGGTGTCGAGAAGCGTCGCGATTTTTCTGCCTAAAACATCAAAGAGTTCGAGCCGAACTGCGCTTGCGCTTGGAAGGGTGTAAGTGATAATAGTTGTTGGATTAAATGGATTCGGATAGTTCTGCGCAAGCATAAACGCTTTTGGTTCGTTGGAAGGTTGAGGTGCGGCAAGTGAAGGCTGAATGGTGAACTTCCACGCGCCGCCTTGTTCGGCAGTGAGCGGCTTTGTGAGGCGTTTATTGCGGTTTGTCGTGGCGGCGATGTAATAAAAAATCGTTTGCGCAGTATGAGTTCGTGCGCTCGGCAGTGCAATTTCAGCGCGGAAGGAATCCGCACCGATGGCTTGCATTCGAACGCTTTGAAAGCCTTGTGCTGTATCGGTCGTCCAAAATACTTCTGCACGCGCAATGCCGCTTCGTGAAGTAATTTTTGCAAGCACTTCATGCGATGCGCTGTCGGGGGAATCGAGCAAGCGTTTATGTGCAATGACAATCGGCTCATCATCCGCAATTTCTTTGGTGATGCAGTGAATTGCGCCCGATTGCGGAATAATTTGATTGCAATTTACGCCCACAATCGTGTAGCCGGGCATGGCTTCTCGATAGATGCGAAGTGCAGTTGTATCGTAGCGTTCTTCGTAGGTTGGCACAATGACGGTCTTGTTGATGATGAGCGAATTGGTGTAAGTGCGATAATATCCACCTTGATTGGGATAGCGTCCGAATTGGTCAGGCGGCATGGGAATCCGCACTACACGATACGGACGATTGTAGCACGTTTGAAAGTTGTTCAAGACATATTGCAAGTTGGCTTCAATCTGCGGACCATCAGAGACGCCTTGCGGATATTCGCCGACCAAGAGCGTTTCTTCATCGAGCAGTTTCATGTGCATATCAATATGATGAATCAGGTCGTAGGGTAGATTGGGCATTTTGATGTATCGGCGAATGCCCATGAAGCGATGCATGAGCGTGTCGATTTGCGCTTCGGTCTTGGTTGGATTTTCATCGAGAACAAGATGCGACGAAAACCCTGTGCCGAACCCATCGGTCATGAAGTTGCCGCCGGTGTGGACTAAGTCGTTAGGCGGCGTGGTCATTTGAAACAAAGGAATGTTGAGTTGGTTTGCCATTGCAACCGGCACGAGGTCGTCGTTTGGGCGCGGACGATTATAAATCCAATCGATAAAATAGAGCGTATCTACGCCGTTGGAATAGACAGACCATGGTCCATAATCTCTGCACCAAATAGAGTTTGAAGGTGCAACAATAAAGACCAAATTTTGAAGTGTGCCGCCGCCTTGCACAATAGTATTTTTGATGTTCGTTGTGTCGTTTGCATTCGCCACGATATAGACTTTGCCTTCTTTTTGCGCGGCGATAACGATTTGTCGAAGAATGGTCGGAAAACTGCGCCAAGTAATTAAAACGCCTTTGCATGCTTCCCACTCTGCCGCTGTGCGCATGGGCGAAGTTGGCACGCTTGTTATGCCGTCTGCGGAAACTGGCGGCGTATAAAATCGCATCATCTCGCGCTCTTTGGGCGTCAAGAAGTGAGGCAGTTCTGTCGTATCGCGCTCTTGTGCCATCGCACCAAACGGCAACAGCATTGCCGACATCAACAAGATTTTCGCAAGTCGCTTCATACTTGGCGTCGCGTTTAATTGATGTTTGTTATATCAGAGGCTTGACGAATCGTACGCTCTCGCAAGGTGGCTTTCTTCTTCATTTTAATGTTAAGCACCTCGACGAAGAGCGAGAAAGCAATCGCAAAATACATATAGCCTTTTGGCACATGCACTTCAAAGGCTTCGGCAACCAGCAAGACGCCGATAAGGAGCAAGAGCGCAAGCCCAAGCATTTTCGTTGTTGGGTGTTCATGAATGAAATCGCTGACGGGCTTTGCGAAAAGAAGCATCACAAGGGTTGAAGCAATGATGGCGATTGCCATAATCAGCACTTCCTTCGAGAGCCCAATCGCGGTGATAATTGAGTCAATCGAGAAAATGAAACTCAGCGCGACGGATTGCAGAATGACTGTGGCAAAACTCGATGCCACCTGTGCGCCGCCGCCTTCGGCACTGCCTTCAATTTTCGAGTGAATTTCCGTAACGGCTTTATACATCAAGAAAAGCCCGCCAACCAGCATCACGACATCTTTGCCGCTTATCTCTTGGTGAAACACTGTAAAAAGCGGTGATTCCAAAGAGATGATCCAGCCGATAGCCACTAAAAGCCCTAAGCGCAATCCAAGTGCGGCAAGCAAACTCACCTGACGCGCCTTCGGCTGTGCCTCTGACGGAAGTTTGGAGACGAGAATCGAAATGAAAATGATGTTATCTATCCCCAACACGATTTCAAGAATCGTGAGGCTAAGCAAACTGAGGAGATTTTCCGATTGAAGTAACGTGTCCATAGTGTTGAAAAATTTGGAGTGATTAGTGCTACGACGTCCTGTGCCAAAGAAGCGATGAGTCGCCATAACTCAAAAAGCGATAACCGTTGTCGAGCGCGCTTTGATACACCGTGCGCCAAAAACCGTTTCCCAAGAAAGCGGCGATGAGTGAAATCAGCGTGCTTTTGGGCTGATGAAAATTGGTAATCAATCCATTAACGACTTGGAAGCGATAGTCGGGCACAATCATTAATTGGGTTTCGCCTTGAATATGCTCTAATCCATTTGCCTTTGCCCAATCCAACAAGATATTTAACGCATCTTCAAGCGTGGGTATTTTCTCTTCTGCTGAAAGCCGATAGGCTTCCCACTGCGATACCCACAGCGTATTTCGGGAGCGGGCGTCGCTGTCGTTAGCGTAAAGTTTCGCACCAAACCAATAGAGCGATTCGAGCGTGCGCATCGACGTTGTTCCAACGGCAACAATACAGGGCTTTGGCAATGTGGCTTGTTCGAGCAGGCGTTCAAGTGTAGAAAGCGGAACGGCGATTCGTTCAGTGTGCATCTCGTGTTCGGCAATCGTTTCGCTTTCAATCGGTTTAAATGTGCCCAGCCCAACGTGAAGCGTGAGGTCTGCGATGTGAACGTGCTTGCGATGAAGTGCGTCAAAGACGCGCTCTGTGAAGTGAAGCCCGGCGGTTGGTGCGGCGACGGAGCCTTGCGAGACGGCATAAACGGTTTGATAGCGGAAGCGATCGAGCTCTTCTGCCTCGCGCTTCAAATACGGCGGAATGGGCATGTTGCCGATGGCTTGCAAGAGTTCAGCGAATGATATATCCGCTTCCCAAGCAAAGTCGACGACGGCTTCCGCGCCGATTTTCTCAATGACGGTTGCGATGAGGGTGTGTAGATACAGTTTTGTGCCCGTTGTGATTTTCCGTCCGCCGATGAGGCAGTTCCAACGGCAGTAGCGTTTGGCGTTAAGCGTCAAGGCAGGGTCGGGACTTGGTGCAATCGGCTCGAGGCAAAGCACTTCTACCACGCCACCTGTTGATTTTGCGAAATGTAGCCGTGCCGCAATCACTTTGGTGTTGTTGCGAATGAGCAACGCGCCTTCGGGCAACAGTGCAGGAAGGTCGTAAAAGTGATAATGTGAAATCTCTTGTGCGTACGCGTCAGCAACGAGCAATTTGCTTTGGTCGCGCTCCGCCAAAGGAAATTTGGCAATACGCGCTTCGGGAAGGTCGTAAAGAAGCGAATCGAGTGAAACGCTCGGCACAAACGCAGGCGGTTCGTTCATTTGTGTGAATTTTCCACCTGTTTAGCGTGGGTTTGAAAGGGATGATTCGGATTGAGTTCGCGCACCATCAACTCTTCAACAGGCTTGCCGCCGATGAAATGCTCCTGCAAAACGCGCTCGGCATCTTCTTCCGTCAGCAATCGATACCAAATGCCTTCGGGATAAACCACTGTTACGGGCGAGTAGGAACAGCCATCTAAACAGCCCGATTTGTTGGCGCGAATTTCTTTATGCAACCCTAATTCTTTCAGGCGAGATTTCAGATACTTCTGTATTTTTTCAGGGTCGTGTTGCGCACAACTCGAAAGGTTAGTGCAAATAAAAGCGTGGTGTGTATAGCGCATTGGACGATTAAATTATGATTGCGTAGGCTTGCAAAGAAAACAAAAAAATTTCGTCTTAAAAACAACTTCTTCATCAATGGCGCCGTCCATAGAACTCAAACATATTTCCAAAAAATTCGGAAATTTTTATGCTAATCAAGACGTCTCGCTGACGGTTGAGCGCGGCACAATTCATGCGATTGTTGGAGAAAACGGCGCAGGCAAATCTACCTTGATGAAAATTCTTTACGGCTTGTATGAACCGACATCAGGCGAAATTTTCATCAACGGCACGCGTGCCCACATTGCTTCTCCGACTGACGCCATTCGCTTAGGGATTGGAATGGTGCATCAACATTTTATGCTTGTGCCAACTTTGAGCGTTGCAGAAAACATCATTCTCGGCGACGAGCCAACCGCACGCGGCTTCATTGACTTCGCCAAAGTTCACGCCGACTTGAAAACTTTGTCGGAAAAATTCGGACTTGCCATTTCACCTGATTCACTTGTCAGCACGCTTTCCGTCGGTGAAGAACAGCGCGTAGAAATTCTCAAAGTGCTTTATCGCAAAGCCGACATTTTGATTTTAGACGAACCCACCGCCGTGCTTACCCCGATTGAAACGGAACAACTTTTTCAAACCTTGCGAACACTTGCTCAAAGCGGCAAGACGATTCTCATCATCACACACAAACTTGATGAAGTGCTTGCGATTTCAAGCCGCGTGAGCGTGATGCGTCAGGGCAAACTTGTAGCGACAATGGAGACCAAAGACACCACGAAAGAATCGCTCGCACGCGCGATGGTCGGACGCGATGTCTTGCTGTCCGTTCCGAAAACACCATGCCACGAACAGGGCGTCGTGCTTTCGGTTCGCGACCTCTCTTACACCGATTCGCGCGGCGTCAAGATGCTCAATCAACTTTCGTTTGACATCAAAGCGGGCGAAATCTACGGCATCGCAGGCGTTGAAGGCAACGGACAATCCGAACTGCTCAAAGCCCTGTGGGGCATGCAAGACGACGGCGATGAACTTTCAGGCGAAATCAAATTCGGTTCAGTCAATTTGCTTGGAAAATCGCCGCGCGAAATTGCCTCGCTGGGCATCTCGCACATTCCCGAAGACCGACTGCGATACGCCGTCATCAAAGACTATTCAATTTCCAACAACTTAATTTTTGGGCGTCATCGTGAGCCGACCTTCGCTGCACGCATTGGCTTTAAGTGGAACGAACTCGCTCAATATGCCCTCGACATGGTAACTCGCTTCGATGTGCGCATGGCACGCCAAGAGCGTGAGCGAGACAAAATCGCTAACGAAAAAATCGGCAACCTCTCTGGCGGCAATCAACAAAAAATTGTTTCCGCTCGCGAACTTGGACGACCGCAACTCAAACTCCTTATCTTAGCACAACCGACGCGCGGCGTCGACATCGGCGCTATTGAATTCATTCACCGCAAAATCATTGAGACGCGCGACAGAGGCATCGCCATTTTGCTCATTTCCGCTGAACTCGACGAAGTTCTCTCGCTCTCTGATAGAATTGGCTGTCTTTACAAAGGCACAATTCGCAAAGAATTTTCCAAACAAGACGTCTTAGAAGGTCGGGAACATCTTAAAGAGTTTGAAAAAGAAATTGGCGTATTCATCACATAACCTATCATCAATGAAAGACCTTCTGATTGCTGAAATCAAAAAAGCCCTCGCGGAAGTCGGCGCAGAGCCTACTCGCGAAATCATCATTGAAAAGCCAAACGATGAAAAGTTCGGCGACGCCTCGAGCAACGTGGCAATGACGCTCGCAAAGGAACTCAAAAAAAATCCGCGTCAAATCGCGCAGGAATTAGTTTCAAAGTTCAAGTTCAATCCTGAGCACGTTGAGCGCGTCGACATTGCAGGCGCAGGGTTCATCAACTTTTATTTTTCAAAATCGCTTCTGCAACAAAGCGTGGCGGAGATTCTGGCGAAAGGCGACGCATTCGGAAAGTCGAGCGTTGGCGCAGGTAAACGGGCAATGGTTGAGTATGTGAGCGCCAACCCGACGGGACCGCTCACCGTTGGGCGCGGTCGTGGCGGCGTGCTCGGCGATTGCATTGCCAATCTGCTCGAGGCACAAGGCTACAGCGTAACGCGCGAGTATTACTTCAACAACGCCGGACGACAAATGCGCACACTTGCCGACTCCGTCCGCCTCCGCTACCTCGAATGCTGTGGCGAATCCATTACCTTTCCTGACGATTACTATCAAGGCAGTTACATCAAAGACATCGCCGAAAAAATCTTCGCCGAAAAAGGCAATTCACTTATCAACGAAACGGATTTAACCTTCTTCAAAGAGTTTGCCGAAGCGGAAATTTTCAACAGCATCAAGCGCACGCTCTTGCGACTTGGCATCAAGCACGATTCGTTCTTCAACGAAAATTCGCTCTACGAAAAAATGGAAAGCGGCAAAAGCCGTAACGAGCAAGTTATCGAGATGCTCGAACAAAAAGGATTTATTGAGCACAAAGAGGGTGCAGTATGGTTCAAAACATCGCTCTTGGGCAAAAAGAAAGTCGAGGACGGAAAGGAAATTCCTGTTGATACCGTGCTGATAAAATCCACAGGTGAGCCGAGTTATCGCCTGCCCGATATTGCTTATCACACGACAAAATATGCAAGAGGCTTTGATTTAATCGTTAATGTCTTCGGCGCAGACCACATCGACGAATATCCCGATGTGATACGCGCACTTGATGTTTTAGGCTACGACACCTCGCGCATTAAAGTCGCTATCAACCAATTTGTAACCACAACGGTCAATGGCGAGCAAGTTAAAATGTCGACGCGCAAAGGCAATGCCGATACGCTCGATGCGCTCATTGATGAAGTCGGCGCCGATGCCACACGATTTTTCTTCGTGATGCGCGCCAAAGAAACGCACCTCAACTTCGATTTGGAACTTGCCAAAAAGCAATCGAGCGACAATCCCGTCTTTTATCTGCAATATGCGCATGCGCGAATCTGCGGCATTATTCGTGTCGCCGAAGAAAAAGCCACGCTCAACGCCGAAGCGATTCCGACCGAGTTTGTCAAATTTTTGAACGCAAAAGAAGAATTGGATTTAGCCAAAGAACTGATGCGCTTTCCCGATGCGGTGAGTTTCGCGGCGCAGTCGCTCGAGCCGCAAAAGATGATTACGTATTTGAACGGCGTGGCGGAACTCTTTCACAAGTTTTATCAAGAGTGCCGAATCGTGGGCGAAGCGGAATCGGTGATGAAGTCGCGCGTGCTCCTCGCCCTTGCGACAAGACAAGTGTTGCGCAACGGCTTCAAGACGCTGGGCATTTCCGCGCCGGAGCGAATGTGATGAAAGCAAATGCGTATATTCCCATTCCTTTTGACGAGCGCAACGACGCTCGCGATTTCTGATAGATTTTAACTTCTTCAACGCCAATGCAAAGAGAAAAAATTGTCCCAATTAATGTCGAGGACGAGATGCGTGACTCGTTTATCGATTATTCCATGTCGGTCATTGTCAGTCGCGCCTTGCCTGATGTGCGAGATGGCTTAAAGCCCGTGCATCGCCGCGTGCTGTTTGGCATGTCGGAACTTGGCTTGCAAGCGGGGCGACCGTATAAAAAATCGGCGCGCGTCGTCGGTGAAGTGCTTGGGAAGTATCACCCGCACGGCGATACTGCGGTTTATGACACGATTGTGCGATTGGTGCAAGAGTTTTCCATGCGCTATCCGCTGATTGACGGACAAGGCAACTTCGGCTCGGTCGATGGCGACGCGCCTGCCGCCATGCGCTACACCGAAGTGCGTATGAAGCGCATTTCCGCCGAAATGCTACGCGATTTGGAAAAAAACACCGTCGATTTTCAGCCGAACTTCGACGACAGTTTGGAAGAGCCGACCGTCCTGCCCTCTGCCATTCCCAACCTGCTCGTCAACGGCTCAACGGGCATCGCTGTTGGCATGGCAACGAATATTCCGCCACATAATCTTAGCGAAGTCATCGACGGCATCATCGCCTACATTGACAACCGCGACATTACCATTGATGAACTGATGAAGCACATCAAAGCCCCCGACTTCCCAACGGGCGGCATCATTTACGGCTACGACGGCGTCAAAGACGCCTTTCACACGGGGCGCGGAAAAATTGTGATTCGTGCAAAGGTCAATATCGAGACCAATGAAAAAACCGACCGCGAATCGATTATCGTTACCGAACTGCCTTATCAAGTCAACAAGGCGCGACTGCAAGAAAAAATTGCCGAGTTGGTCAATGAAAAAAAGATTGAAGGAATTTCTGATGTGCGCGATGAAAGCGACCGCGACGGCATGCGGCTCGTCATTATGCTCAAACGCGACGCTGTTACCCAAGTGGTGTTGAACAATCTCTTCAAGCACACGCAAATGCAAGAGACCTTCGGCGTAATTATGCTCGCGCTCGTCGACGGTCAACCGCGCATTCTCAATCTCAAAGAGATGATTCACTACTATGTGAAGCATCGCCACGAGGTCGTCATTCGCCGCACGAAGTTCGACCTTGCCGAAGCTGAAAAGCGCGCACACATCTTGGAAGGCTTGAAAATCGCCCTCGATAACCTTGACGCCATCATCAAACTCATTCGCACCTCCAAAGACGGCGACGAAGCCCGTCAAGGCTTAATGACGAAATTCAAACTCTCCGAAATTCAAGCCAAAGCCATTCTCGATATGCGCCTGCAACGGCTCACCGGTTTGGAACGCCAAAAAATCGAGGACGAATACCGCGAGGTTATCAAACAGATTGAGCAACTCAACGCAATTCTCTCGAGCGAAAAACTGCAATACAAACTCATCAAAGATGAATTGAAGCAAGTCAAAAAAGAATTCGGCGACGAGCGGCGCACCGAAATCGTCATGAAAGCCGAAGACTTCAAAATCGAGGACATGATTAAAAACGAAGACGTTGTGATTACCATTACGCACAACGGCTTCATCAAGCGCACGACCGTCGATACCTACAAGCGACAAGGGCGCGGCGGCAAAGGCATTACGGGCGCAACGACGAAAGACGACGACTTTATCGAGCACATGTTCATCGCCTCGACGCATCAATACATTCTCTTCTTCACCAGCAAGGGCAAATGCTATTGGCTCAAAGTCTATGAAATCCCCGAAGGCGGCAGAGCCACGCGCGGACGCTCGCTGAGCAATCTGATGGAATTTGAATCGGGCGAAACCATTCGCGCTTACATCAACGTCAAAGAATTCACCGACTCGCAGTTCGTTTTAATGGCGACGAAAAACGGCACGATTAAAAAAACCCCGCTCTCCGAATACGCCAACCCGCGCAAAACGGGCATCATCGCCATCAACATCGAGCAAGGCGATGAGCTCATCGGCGCAACGCTCACCGACGGCGAGCATCAAGTCGTGCTCGCGAAAAGTTCCGGCTACGCCGTCCGATTCCACGAGCGCGACGTGCGCCCGATGGGACGAAGCGCGACGGGCGTCAAAGGCGCGGAAGTGGATAAAGACGAATCCGTCGTCTCCCTCGTTACCACGCGCCACACCGATGTTACGCTTCTCACCGTTACCGACTCGGGCTATGGCAAACGCAGTGAGTTAGAAGAATATCGCATGACAAAACGCGGTGCCGCAGGCGTCATTACGCTCAAATCCAACGAAAAGGTCGGAAACCTCGTCGCCATGCTCGAAGTCAAAGACTCCGACGACCTGATTATCATCACGTCAAACGGCATCGTTAATCGCCAACACGTCGAAGACATTCGCGTCATGGGCAGAGCCACATCGGGCGTGCGACTCATTCGCTTGGAAGAAGGAGACACGGTGAGCGCCGTCGCCCGCGTCCCGAAAGAAGAAAGCGATGAACCGTCGGAAACCAAAGGCGAATAACCGCACCATACACAGAGAGAGCCGGCGCGGCAACTTCAAGAAGCACTTCGTCGCGCCGCTCAATGCGTCTCAACCGTCTAACATGCAACATCTCACGATTCCATCGCAAAAGCGTCTCGCGCTCGTCGCACACGACAATCGCAAACGCGAACTGATTGATTGGGTGCGCGAGCATCAAGCCGTGCTCAAACAGCATCACCTTTCCGCCACAGGCACAACTGGCACGCTCATCGAGCGCGAACTCGGCTTGCCCGTTACGAAGTTCAAAAGCGGTCCGCTCGGCGGCGACCAACAAATCGGCGCGAAAATCGCCGAAGGCGACCTCGACTGCTTGCTCTTTTTCTGGGATCCGCTCGAACCCCAACCGCACGACCCCGACGTCAAAGCACTCATTCGCTTGGCGACCCTTTGGAACATTCCCGTCGCATGTAATCGCGCTACCGCCGACTTCATCATCACCTCTCCGTATATGCAAACCGAATACGCCCGCCGCGTCTTGGGCTTCGAAGATTACCTGAACCGCTTCGACGCCAAAGGCAACGCCTGATGGAATTTCAAGGATTTTATTTTACATTGGATTGTGCTTCTACCCAGTTCTTTCGTTTTTGAAACCGCCGCAAAGCACCTTCAACATTTTGTTGATGCAGCATTGACTCACAACTTATTCTCACAACTTAAACGAATTCCTTCTATGAAAAAGACACACAACTTTGGCACGTTAATTGTCTTTCTCTCTCTCTCTGACGCCTCGCATCTCCTACGGTGCAAACTCCTAATCCCGTTGCTGATGATGTTGGCGATCACGACGATCGCCGTCGCGCAAGATGATTCTGCATCAGTTGACGGCAGAGGCGGAACATTTCCATACATAACCTTGACATTAGACGGAAATCAATATGTGTTTCGCAGAGGGGTGCTAACAACGACCACACGGCGCCCTGGAGACTATAAGCTGATCATCAACGTTTTACAAAATAATTGGTTTCGGAGATACTTCGATCCAATTGCCTTCACTCAGGATGTAGATTTAAGTATTGACTCAATTGTCGTTGCCTATTCAACGAATGGCGGTCAAAATTGGCAATCTAGAGGTGGAATAAGGGGTCTGGGTAACACAGGCACTTATGTAGTAAATTTCAACTTGCCTTCGAGCGGACTCCTTTTCATTGGAGCATTCATCGGAGATATACCGAGTGGATTTGGAAATTTAATTCTAGAAACTGGAAATGTGCGAGTTCAGTTTTCATCTGACGGGTCACCTCTCGCCCCAAATTTCACAAATTTAGCGGCGACTGCTCCAGACCAATTTGGCTACCGCTATCCAAGCCTCACTTGGACAAATCCGAACACCGACGCAGGGCAACTGACGAATGTGAGAATTTACCGCAGAC
>JBDNCJ010000010.1:0-63297 GCA_046719715.1 Chloroherpetonaceae bacterium
TTAGGTGTTTATCCAGTTGAGCAGTTCGAGCATTTTTTCGTCTTTCATCGGTTTGACGTTGTCGTCAAGCAACTCGCGAGCGACGGCGGCGATGTTTTGTGCAGATGTGCCCCCGTTTTGAATTGGCGTCATTCGACGCAAGTCGTTCAGGTCAAAATCGGAATAGACTTCCTTGCCTAATGCCATACCAACATAAACCGTTGAGGAAAAGCGCGTGATGAGCACATCACAGTTGGCAATCATTTCTTCTGCACTACCCGACGTGTAGACGAGTGCGCCGGGCGCGTATTTTTCGATTTCGCGTATAGCGCGTTTGAAATTTTCGTTGGGGTGAAGTTTGAAAATCAGTTGCCGCCCGTTGGCGATTTTGACGGCGCGCTCGATAAAGGCTTTGCGATTTTCAAATTTGAGCGTCTCGCGCGAATCCGACGTGCAGACCAAAACAAAGTGCTTATGCGGAAAATCGTTCTGATGATATTTGACGCAGTTGTCAAAGTTCGGAATACCCGTTACGCGAATTTTTTCAGGTTTAACGCCTTTGCGAATGAAGAGGTCGCGATAGCCTTCGCTTGCGACGCAGAAGACGTCGTAGAGGTCGCTCAATCCCGTCGTCGAGGTGCTGGCAATCCACCGGGGCAGGAACGGAAAGGCTTTGACAAGATGATAAGCGAAATTTTCGGGGTCGGTCATTCCTTCTTGAACTAAAATGACCTTTTTGTTGACGATGTTTTTCGGAATTACAAGGTCGGAACAGGTCAAAACTAAATCGTATTCATCGATATGTTTGCCTTGATAGTCGATGGCAAGGTCGTGCAGTTTCAAGTAGGCTAAACAGCGATTGACCATTCGGTTGCAGGCGACGGACATTCGGTCGATGTCGTATTTGCGCAGAATATCCAACATTCCATCGCCGTAATAGGGCGAGAAGACATGGTCGTATTCTGGAAGGCATTTGGCGATTTGGTGCATCTGCGTGGTTTGGTTGGTAGAGCCGCAAATGAAGAAAATCTTTTTTCGTGACATCGTGCTTATATTTTTTCGTTAATTGAAACGCATTGATGGGCTTAACCCGTCGTCTTTTCGCTTTCTGCAAGTTCCGTTGCTTTTACGCCGCTTGTTGCCATTAAGATGTAACCGATTACAATCCAAATCAGTTCTTTTGAACGCTTTATCAAGACGAAGGCAACGCCGACGCTTTCCGCATCGGGCACGCCGAAGGATTTCAAAAAAAGCACATAGCCATAGTCTTGAACGCCCAATCCGGCGGGCAAGATAAACAACATGGCTCGAATAAGCGACATGGTCGTTTCCATGCACATCAGCGCGCCAAAGGGCAGGTTCACCTCTAAAAGCATCAGAATCAAGAGCGAATCGATGGTCTCGAACATCCAGCCGATAAAAAACATCAAAATCGCAAGTGCAATTTTACGCCGTTTGATGTTGTGAAATTGCTCGAAGTGCGCGTCGGTTTCGATGAAGTGTTTTTCTTTATCCAAGAGCCAATCGCGCAAGCGTGCAACGGGAATCGACATCAAGAGTTGGTGAAGGCGTTGTGAAATTCCGCCGTAAAGAAAGAGCAACGTCGCGCCGCCGAAAATGACGAAGATGAACGCCGCCGCCAACCACGCCAGCCATTCAAGTCCGCGAAAGCCAATCATTTGCTCCGACACCAATCGCAACGCGCTGAATCCGAGCGACGCGCTCAGTGCCAAGTAAAACCCGTGCGCCACGCCGAGCAATCCTTTTTTGACGGCGACAATCGCAATCGCTTCGGTCGTCGCCATGCCCACGTTGCGCTTGAGCAAATACGGCTTTGCCGCTTCGGCAATCGCCGCGCCGCCCGGCAGGCTCATCAGCATCGCTTCGGTGCAGAGCCGAATGTGAAGCAACCGCAAATACGGCACTTTTTGGCTGACACTTTCAATCGTAATCTTCCACGCCAGAGAATCAAACACGCCGATGCACAAATACGGCAAAAGCACCAACACAATCGGCACACCAATTTTGCCAATCAAACCAAAGACTTTTTCAAACTCAACGTCTTTGAACAAATGCACAATCAGCAATGCGCCGACGATGACCGCCGTGATTTTGGAAAGCGTATCAATGGGGCTTCTTTTCTTATCGGACATTTGGTTCAATGCGTTGCGAGTTAAGTGAATCGTTAAAAATTGAGCGCACAAATTCACTCTCACCCCTTCATTATCAATGATTGAAACCGCGCTTCATTACTCGTTATTCATCAGCCTGAATAGTTCTTTAAGTTCCTCGAAGGCTTCGGGATTGAGCGTATAAGCGACGCACGCGCCGGTATCGCGGCTCAAAACGAATCCCGCTTCTTTGAGCACCTTCAAGTGTTGCGAAACGGTCGCTTGCGCCAGCGGAAGTTCGCCGACGAGTTCGCCGCACAAACACTCGCGCTCTTTGAGCAAGCGCAAAATTTCAAGTCGCGCCGGATGCGCAAGCGCTTTGAACTTGAGTGCAACCCCTTCGTGTCGTTCCAACAGATTTTTTTTCATATCGCACGGATTGCGTCGTAACTTTAACGATTGGCTTCTAAAATAACTTGAAATTTCAGAATCAACATATCGGATTTTCAACTTGCGTCACTTTCATTTCTTCATCATCGGCGGCGGCGCGGCGGGCATGTGCGCCGCACTCGGCGCGAGAACGCTCTTGCGGGAACACCACATTCCCGACTCGGCTTGCCGAATCGCCCTTGCCGAACGCAACAACCGACTCGGCATCAAAATCCGAATTTCAGGTGGCGGCAAATGCAACATCACCCACGCGGGCGACATGGCGTCCGTTCTCGCCGAAGGCTTCTTCCGCCAATCCGAACAACGCTTTCTCAAACCATGCTTTTTTGAACTCCCTAACGATGCGGTGCTTTCGTGGCTTCACAACAAAGGCGTTCAAACATTGACGCGCGACAACGGACGAATCTTTCCGCGCTCCGGCAAAGCCGACGACGTGCTCTGCGTTTTCGAGGAATTGCTTTCCGAACACTCGATTGACGTGTTGTTGAACGCGCATGTTCACAGCGTCCAAAGGGAAAACGGTGGGTTCATCGCCGATGTGGGCGGAACAAAAATTCAGTCGGAGCAGTTGCTCATTGCCACAGGCGGCGTTTCCTACTCGAAGACCGGCACAACAGGCGACGGACTGCGATTCGCCAAGCAACTCGGACACACCGTCGTCAATCCCATTTCCGCACTCGCGCCAATTTACTTTGTTGAAAAACCGCCTGCCCACATCATTGGCATTTCGCTTCGCGATGTTGATTTAATTGCAGAAAGTCCAACAAGCGTTTTCACGCGGCGGGGCGACGTGCTCATCACGCATTTGGGAATTTCAGGACCGGCGTGTCTGTCGATTTCGCGCGACGTCGCCGAAGCCTCAACGACGGCACGCGTTTCGCTTTTCGTTGACTTCTTTCCCGATGAATCGGCAGAAGTGCTTGAACGGAAATTCGTTTCATTTCAGACGGAGCGGTCGGGACAATTTGTTCGAACGTTTTTTGAAGAGCGATTGCCTAACGCGATTGTGTCGCCGCTTTTGGCACAAGCCGAAGTTCCGATTGAACAAAAATGGAACAGCCTGCCGAAGCCGATGCGCAGGAAATTGACGGCGGTCTCGAAGAAATACTTTTTGGGCATTGTTAAAGAAGTGCCGATTGAGCGCGGCGAAGTTTCAGCGGGCGGAGTGTCGCTTCGCGAAGTCAATCCGAAAACCATGCAGTCTCGACTTGTTGCCAATCTGTATTTTGCGGGCGAAGTGCTTGATATAGCGGGCGAAGTCGGCGGTTTCAATTTGCAAGCGGCGTATTCAACGGGCTGGGTGGCAGGCGAAAGCGTTGCCAAAACGCTCCTCGCCGAGCGCAGTTTGCTCAAATTCAGCGATTGACGACGACTTTTTCAGCCGCTATATTCATCTATTCTTCAACAAAAAATTCAAGGAATGTCTCGCTTATCGAAAAAGGTTGTTTTGATTACGGGCGCAAGTTCGGGAATCGGCGAAGCGTGCGCGTGGGCGTTTGCTCGCGAAGGCGCGTCCGTCGTCATTGGCGCACGCCGCTTAGAAAAGTTGAACTCGATTGCCGATAAAATTTCAACCCAGTATCAAGTTCCTGTTTTACCGCTTCGCCTTGATGTAACCGATGCGGGCAGTTGTGAGCAATTCATTTCACAGGCGATTGAACAGTTCGGGCGCATCGACGTGCTTGTCAATAATGCGGGCTTGGCACGCGGACGCGACACGGTTGCCTCGTTGCAAGAGTCGGATATGCGCGAGATGTTCGAGACGAACGTCTTTGCGTTGCTTCGGCTCACGCGGCTTGCGCTCGGCTCGATGTTGAAAGCGGATTCAGGACACATCATCAACATTGGAAGCGTGGCCGGCTACGCCACATACGAAGGCGGCGCGTCGTATTGCGCCACGAAGTTCAGTGTGCGTGCCATTAGCGACGCCTTACGATTTGAATTGCTCGGAAAAAATATCCGCGTCAGTTCTGTTTCGCCCGGGCTTGTAGAAACCGAGTTCAGCCTCACGCGCTTTCGCGGCGACGCGGAAAAAGCACAACGTGTTTATGAAGGCTACGAGCCGCTTGCGAGCGAAGATATTGCCGAGTGCGTCGTTTTTGCCGCCTCGCGTCCGCCGCATGTTGATGTTGAAGAAATGATTGTGCGTCCAATTCATCAAGCCGGATTCAAAGTTCACCGCAAATCATCGCTATGAAAAAAATTTTTTGTCTCTTCTTTGCCTGTTTGCTTTTTGTTGGAAACAGTGAGGCGCAAATTCTCGGCGAATCGTCCAGAGAGTCGCGCCCGAAAGATGAAGTGTTCGTGCCTCTCACGCTTCGCAGTTTTGAAATCGGCGGCTCGCAGGCGCGATTTTCGCCCTCCGCCAGCAACACGGGTGAGGTGCAGTATTTCCTCAATCGCCCGCTTCTTTCGTTTTTGCTTCGGCAGGATAACTCACTGCTCTTTTTTGATTATTCTAATCGCAAAGTTGACGGCGAAGACGTCGGGCTGAACGCTTTTGGTGCGAAGTTCGATTTTGAGTTTTTGCTCTCCGACTATCGCAAGCCTTTTAAGCCGATGATAGCCATTTCAATTATCGCCGATTTAATTCAAGCCGACCGACGCGGCAATGTTGAGCGCGACAACCCCCGCTTGACGTCGCTTTGCCTCGGCGGTGGCGGCGGATTTAATTTCTCCACCCGACGCATGATTTTCGTCGCCAAAGGCGAAGCGTTCATCGGATTCGGAACGCAAGGATTCAGCGCGGCGGCAGGCACGGCTCGCGGGTTTCTTATCGATGCCGCTTTGCAGTTCCCGAAACTCATCGGCTCTTACGGCGTGGCGTTCAGTTACCGATTGCGATACACCATTTCCGATTATTCAGAGGATAGATATGATTATCTTTTCAACATCAACAGTTTCACAGCGGGAATTTCATTCTAACCCTGAATTGAATTTTACAGAACCATGCGAAAGCAAGACATTCTCACCGAACTCGAGGAGACGGCGAAAAAATTAGGCTACCGAGTTCGCTACGAAAAAGGGACGTTTATCGGCGGCGGTTGCCGCGTGCATCAAGATAAAATTTTGGTTGTCAATAAGTTTCTTCCCGTTGAAGGCAAAATCGCGACGATTGCACGCACGCTCGGAGAAGTCGGCGCGGAAGGCGTTTTTCTAACGCCCGAAGTGCGCAAAGCCGTCGAAGACGCCATGCGCGCCAGAGTTTCCGAAGTACTGCCTGACTCCGACGACGCGCCTTGACACAAAGCCGTCTCGACCTGATTTCAACTTGACTTCAACCTGATTTGACGAATGAAATTTGACCGATGAAAATTACTCTGCTTGGCACGGGCACGTCGCAAGGCATTCCCGTTCCGATGTGCGACTGCAAGGTGTGTTTATCTGCCGACTCGCGCGACAAGCGATTGCGTTGCTCCGCGTTGGTTGAAACAAACGGGCTCTCGATTTTAATTGATACTTCGATTGACTTTCGCCAACAGATGTTGCGCGCCGGAATCAAACGCATTGACGCCGTGCTTCTGACCCACCACCACTTCGACCATCTCTTTGGATTGGACGACATTCGCGCATACAGCTCGGCGCAACAGCATCTCATCAACCTTTACACGTGCCCGCAATCCGAAGCGGAAGTTTTGGCGCGGTTCGGCTATGCGTTTGGCAAAACGGAGAACTTGAAGTGGGGATTGCCCGCTTTGAAGATGAACGTGGTTCGAGAGCCGTTCAAACTCAATGAATTTTTGGAAGTTGTGCCGATTGAAGTCGGACACGGCAAAATCAGCATCTACGGCTGGCGGATTGGAAATTTCGCTTATCTGACCGATTGCAAAACCATTCCCGAATCGAGCTACGATTTGCTTGGCGCGCTCGATGTGCTTGTGATTGATTGCCTTCGCTACACCGAACACCCAACGCACGCTTGCCTACGCGAAACGCTTTCCTACATTGAGCGCATTCAACCCAAGCGCGCCTACCTCATTCACATGAGCCACGAAGTTTTGCACGCGGAATTAGAATCAAAACTTCCCGACCACGTTCGCGTCGGCTACGACATGATGGAAATCATCGTCGACTAATCTCAATCTCCCTTGACGCCGCCCCTGTTCCAATCTGCATTTTTCATTGTGCATTTTTCATTCGCTATGGATTCCAAGCGAGGCTTCCAAGCGTTTGATTTCGTCTCGCAAGTAGGCGGCTTTTTCGTATTCGGTTTTTTCCGACGCCTCGCTCATTTCGGCATACATTTGAGCGACCATTTCCATTTTTTCTTCCTTCGTCATTTTCTCCATCACTTCGTTCAAGACGTTTTGCGGATTGATGCTTTGCACATCCATTCGTCGCTGTTGGGTGCGTTGGGCGGAATCGGCGACGCTGGTCGTGGTTTTGATTTGCTCAATGGATTTTTTAATCGTCTTCGGGGTAATGCCGTTGGCTTTGTTGTAATCGTCTTGCAGTTTGCGACGGCGGGCGGTTTCTTCGATGACGGCTTTCATCGAGTCGGTGAGTTTATCGGCGTAGAAAATCACGAGTCCGTTTTCGTTTCGCGCCGCTCTGCCTGAAATTTGAAAGAGCGATTTTTTATCGCGCAGAAATCCTTCCTTATCTGCATCTAAAATGGCGACGAGCGAGACTTCGGGCAGGTCAATGCCTTCTCGGAGCAAATTGACGCCGACGAGCACATCGAATTCGTTCATGCGCAAGTCGCGCAGAATTTGAACGCGGTCGAGCGATTTGACTTCAGAGTGCAAGTATTGCGAGCGCACGCCGATTTTATCTAAGTAATCTTGCAAATCTTCCGACATGCGCTTCGTGAGCGTGAGCACCAAAACTTTTTCGCCAATGGCGGCGCGCTTGCGAATTTCTTCGAGCAAGTCGTCAATCTGACTTTTGACAGGACGAACCACGATTTCAGGGTCTAACAATCCTGTCGGGCGAATGACTTGCTCAACCACGACGCCGCCCGATTGGCGCAATTCAAAATCCGACGGTGTCGCGCTCACATAAATCGTCTGCGGAATCATCGCTTCGAATTCTTCATACTTCAAGGGACGATTATCGAGTGCCGACGGCAATCGGAATCCATATTCAACCAAGTTCATTTTGCGTTGTCTATCGCCGGAATACATCGCGCGAATTTGCGGAATCGTTACGTGCGATTCATCGACTACTAAGAGAAAATCTTTCGGAAAGTAATCGAGCAAACAATACGGACGCTCGCCTTCTTTTCGTCCCGAAATATGGCGCGAGTAATTTTCAATGCCGGAGCAGTAGCCGAGTTCGCGCATCATTTCGATGTCGTATTTCGTGCGTTCTTCCAAGCGTTGGGCTTCAACGAACTTGCCTTCGTCGCGCAGCACGTTGAGCCGCCAGACGAGTTCTTTTTGAATGTCGCGCATCGCCCGATGAAGGTTCTCCTCCATCGTTACGAATTGCTTGGCGGGAAAGAGCGTAATGGTATCGACGAGTTCGAGAATCGTGCCCGTCTTTGCGTCAAAGATGGACAGCCTGTCAATTTCATTGTCAAAAAACTCGACGCGAACGCCGTATTCTTCGTAGGCGGGGTGAATATCGACGACGTCGCCGCGCACGCGAAATTTGCCCCGCGTAAATTCGACGTCGTTGCGCGTGTAGTGAATCTGAACAAGTTCATGAAGCAACTTCTGCCGCGTTTTGCGCTCGCCCGTATTGATTTGAATGACTTGCGCCAGCCACTCTTCGGGCGACCCTAATCCGTAAATGCACGAAACGGAACTGACGATAATGACGTCCTTGCGTCCTGAAAGCAACGCCGACGTCGCCCGTAGTCGCAGGCGGTCGATTTCGTCGTTGATGCGAAAATCTTTGGCAATGTATTTATCGCTTGAAGGAATGTAGGCTTCGGGCTGATAGAAGTCGTAGTAACTGATGAAGTATTCGACAGCGTTGTTCGGGAAGAACTGTTTGAACTCGCCGTAGAGTTGCGCCGCAAGGGTTTTGTTGTGCGAAATGACGAGCGTCGGCTTTCCGACGTTGGCTATCACATTAGAAATCGAAAAGGTTTTGCCTGAGCCGGTAACGCCGAGCAGGGTTTGGTATTTATCGCCGCGCAAGACGCCTTCGGTGAGTTCGGCGATGGCTTTGGGTTGGTCTCCTGCTGGCTTGTAGTCGGAAACCACTTGAAACGCTTTATCAAGAATCGGTCGCATCGTGAGTTTGGTAAGGTAAAATAAGTCTCAAAAGATAATGCAGTTGATTGACAACGGTATGTCAGGAGGAAAACATTTTTGATGAAATTATATGTGATTTTCTCCACATCCATTTGTCGTTAGGTGGTCATGTAACTTTTTTGTGTTTGTCACTCTGACCTTGAACGAAGTGAAGGGGAAGAATCCAACACTACCCCGTTTTGAATCGTCAGCCTTGAACAGCGTTTCTTCATGTGATTCATTTTTCATTACTCATCATTCATTAGCAATGGATTCTTCACTTCGCTCGCCATGACAAACTTTGAAACCCCTATCCTGCTCAATCCATTTTAGTCTTACTGTGTCGGCGCGGCAAAATTCACCTCTTCGTAAATCTCTTGAAGCGAAAGCCGTTCATTGATGGCGTGCAGTTCGATTTCATCAGATAGCAACGCATATTCGCGCAACACCCACTCCCCCGTCTCTCGCTTTGAATAATGCTCCACAAACACACTCTCCGACTCCACCAACACATACTCCCGAAACGACTCAATCGCCCGATACAACTTGAACTTTTCCCCTCGGTCATCATTCCTCGTGCCCGACGACAACACTTCCACAATCACCACAGGATTTTTTAACTCCGTCTGCGCTTGACTTAATTCAGGCTTCCCACAATACACCGACGCGTCAGGATAGGTATATAAACCGCTCGGCGTCTGTATGCGCATCTCGCTACTTTTTGGCTGACATGGTTTTCCTTTCAAACGACGGCGAAGCGAAACAAACACGCTCTCGACAATTTGTGCATGTCGGAATGTGCCGCCCGCCATAGCGAAAATTTCGCCTTTGTAATACTCATGCTTTTCTGTGCTTGCATTTTCTATGGCGAAATACTCTTCCAGCGAATATCTCTTCTCTGAAATTCCTTGCATGGATTAGTGTGGTGCTACCTACAAAAAACAAGAAAAGATAAAACAAAAAGGCGAAGACGATTGCTTCGCCTTGATTTACAACGCATCTGGGCTGAATTATTACAGTTCGCAACTATTGCCGACGCACGCGAGTTCTTTCGCGCCTTGCGTCTCGTCGGTCTCTTCATAGCAAACGATTTCTGCAAAGTCCACTTTCGGCAGTTCTTTGGCGAGTTGTTCATACTTTTCTTTCCCAATGGTTTCGTAAGGCGCAAGCGCATAGACGTGGTTTGTGCGAGGCAGAAACGATAAGCCGCCAATGATGTCCCAATTTTTGTAAAGCCAATTGCCGACTTCCAACCATTCATCATCGCTGACGCTAATCGTTACTGATGGATTGTGTTCGGTGAAATTGACTTTGACTTGTTTCCAATGTTCCAACTGCTCGATGGCGGAAAGGTCGTCGCGATACATGGCTCCTTCGGGTGCTTTCACAGGAAATTCGAGCACGTAGGTTGTGGCGTCGCTGTCGGTTTGTCCGACTTCGGGTTTGTATGGAAACTTTTGGTCTTTGAGCATTTTAAAGAGCGGGTCGGTTGCCGAAACGCGAACGCGACGAATGTAATAGGGCGCGTGGCGCGTGTGCATGCCCGACGCGGCATCGACGAGTTGCGAGACCGTTCCCGATGGCTTCACGCAAGTAATGCAGGTTGAGGAATTAATGCCGAACCTCTTGGCGTATTCTTCATTGACCTTGACCGCTTCGGCTTTCAAGGCTTGAAGTGTTTGAGAATTGCGGACGGCAGGGCAATCCCACTGCCCAGTAATTGAAACGCCAAGCAAGCGTTCTTCTTCGCAATTTTTTTTCCATTCAGGCGAAAGATACGGGAAGTTGGTGAGCATGGATTGATAAGTGCCCAGAATTGTGGCGAGGCGAATTTTGCGACGTAATGTCTCTGGGGTGTCTTCGGCACGTGCGACCACTTCGGAAAGATTGCAAAACTGCTTTGAGCGCAAGATGATTTCGCCACATGGATTTGTGCCACACGTGGAAAGATATTGCGCAAATGTTTTGCGACGGCGTTCAGGCAGTTGCTCCAAAAGGGTCGAACGGTTAAAGATGCCGCGCTCGCCGCTTCCCGACTTGATGAGCGAGAGCCACTCATCGAGAAACTCCGAGACCGTTGGCTTTTCGTTGTAAATGGCGGAGTTGTTTGCCATACTGCGTTGAGGGTGCGAAATGTAGAACGCGCCTTCTTTGGCATGGCGCATTTCCACATCGTCCAAATCCGAGAGCGAAATCAAGGCACTTCGACGCACCCCGCCCATCACGACGACTTCGCCAATTTTGCAAATCACATCATGCACATCGAGCGTATTGAGCCGTCGACCTTGACGCTGAAGAATTCTTTCGCGGCTGAACTCCATCAACGCGCGAAGCGGCTCTGGTCCTGACGCCCGTCCGCCCATCGTTTTCAGGCGCGCCCCTTGTGGACGAATTTGCGAATAGTCAAACTTGACATCTTCGCCGTTGAACCACGTCTTCAACCCGAACACAAACGCCTCTGCCCAACCTTCTTTGCTATCCTCAACCACGTAGGTCGGCAACATCTTTCCCGTCTGCTTTTTGATTTGCGGCAACTTGTGAATGGATTGTTGCTCGACAGAAAAGCCCACACCTGTGCCACACATCAGGATATACATAATCTCGCCGAAGTCTTGCAGTGATTCAGGCGCGATGAATGAACAGTTGTAAGCCGCAACGTTTGTCTTACGTGCCGCTTCGCCTGCACTCCACAACAGTCGCATCGAGGGCATGACTTCTTGTTTTAGAATTGCTTCTCGCACTTCATTGTATTCTTCTGCGGTGAGCTTTTCGCCCAAATTTTCGCGCATAAAGTTGATGTAGCGGTCAACGGTTTCTATCCATGTTTCTCGTCGCCCCTTCTCTGTAATCCAGCGCGAATAGGTGCGGTAGTAAATGAGTTCCGAGAGCGAATTGCGGAAAAAGCCCTTGCTTTCATCAGCCAGTTTTTTGACTTCAATCGGAACAGGCTTTTTTTGACTTCGAATTTTTGCGCGCTCGTTTCGGTAAAGAATGTAGGCTTTGGCGGTCTTCGCCCAATTTTCCTTGATGAGCACGGTTTCTACGATGTCTTGAATTTGCTCTACAGATGGGGCTTCCGATTCAAATTTTTGTTCGAGAATTTTGACGACTTCGTCCGAAAGGTGTTGAGCAACTTCTGCCCCAAATTCTCCTGTGGCTTGTCCTGCTTTGAAAATCGCATTCGTGATTTTGCTTTGCGCAAATGGCACAGTGCTTTTATCGCGCTTAATGACTTGCAGAAGAACGGTTGTTTTGTTTGATGCAATGGCACTCATTAGAATAAAAGTTTGCGGTTGGATTGAAGACGAACGTAACGGTCGATACTACAAAATCGTTTGAAAAAAAATCGGTTGGAAATTTTCAGCGAATAACAGTATCCTAGTTTCTTTTAGATTCTCTTGGTAGTACTATAAAAATGTGTTCGTCATTATATCGTTGTCATTCCGAGCAACGCGAGGAATCCATTTGACGAGTTCGGCGAGGCTCGCTGATGGATTCTTCACTGCGCTGACGCTCCGTTCAGAATGACAAACACAAAAAGCAAACGCCGTTAAAACGGCAAATCGTCGTTCTGCTCCGACGGCGGCAGTTTCGAAGTCGCCTCGCCGAGTTTTTTTTGAACTTGTTTTGAATCCACCAATTGCCATTTTTCATACATCGATTCAGGCATCGCTTGCAAAAATCGAGATGGATTGCCGAAGTAATCTTCCGCGCCTTTGCAGATAATCGGATAGGAAATGTAGAGCAAATTTTTCGCCCGCGTGAGCGCGACATACAAAAGCCGCAGTTCTTCATCGAGCGATTCCGTTTCGCCGACCGCATAGCGCGAAGGAATCGTGCCGTCGAGCGCGTTGATGAGAAAAACCGTGTGCCACTCCAAGCCCTTCGCCGAGTGAATGGTTGAAAGCGTGAGCGGCGATTCATCTTTCAGTGTGGCTTTGGTTTCCATTGCCGAAAGGTCAATCGGCTCTAAGGCTAAATCCGCGAGGAGCGTATCGAGCGACGTGTAATTAGCGACGATTCCCAAAAAGTTTTCCAAATCTTTTTCGCGCTTGCTAAAATCCTCGTAATACACTTCGCGCAGAATCGGTTTGTAATACGTGAAGAGCGTTTCGGCAACCGACGTCAGCGGCGAGAGATTTTGCGACAGGTTCGAGAGAAGCGTTCCTAATTTTTTAAGCGCGTCCAAATACTTCGGCGAGACGTTTGCCGTAGCAAAGTGATACGGATTCGGTGCGGTTTTAATCCACTCGGCAAGGTCTTGTGCAGTTTTCGGACCGATGCCTTCGAGCAAGCGCAAGATGCGATTCCATGCCAACACGTCGCGCGGATTGTAAAGCACTTTCAAATACGAAACGAAATCTTTGATGTGCGCCGCCTCGACGATTTTCTGCCCGCCATATTTGACAAACGGCAGGTTTCGCTTTTTGAGTTCGAGTTCTAAATCGAAACTGTCGCGGCTGTTGCGCATTAAGACGGCGATTTGACTGAGCGACACGCCTTCTTCGCGCAGTTCCAAAATACGTTGCGCAATAAATCGCGATTGATACCGCTCGTCAGGCGCGGCGACAATCGACGGCAACTCTCCGCCCGGCTTGATTTTGGTGTAAAGATGCTTGGCAAATTTTTCTTTGGCTTGATGGATAACGCTGTTGGTCAGCGCGAGAATTTTTTCCGTGCTCCGATAATTTTCCTCAAGCTTGATGAGTTTCGTATTCGGAAAGCGTTTCGGAAAGTCGAGAATGTTGCGAAAGTTCGCGCCGCGAAACGAGTAAATGCTTTGTGCATCGTCGCCGACCGCCATCACATTGTGATGCACGCTCGAAAGCAATGCCACCAAATCCGCCTGCACCAAATTTGTATCCTGATATTCATCGACCATCACATAGCGCAGTTGCGAGGCGATTCGATGTCGCACGTCGCTTTGCGTTTCGAGCATGGTTTTCAGATGCGTGAGCAAGTCGTCGTAATCGAGCAGTGAATTCGTGTGTTTGTAATCGCGATACGCGTCGGCGACTTTGAGCACGTCGCCCAAGACTGAAAAAAATTGCGGATATGCGGTTTCCAGAATGTGTTCAATCGGCACTTGCTTATTGGTTGCCGTGCTGATGATGCGTTGAAGCGTGTTCTTTTTCGGAAAGCGTTTTTCTTTTTTGTTAAAGCCCAGCGCGGTGCGGACGATTTCAATCGTGTCTTCGGCGTCGGCTTGGTCGAGCACAACGAAGTTTTCGGCAAGTTTAAGTTTATGCGCGTATTCGCGAAGCAGTTTGTGCGCGTAGGCGTGAAAAGTTCCGCCGAGAATGTGCGCACAACGGGCATCGGCAACGGTTGCGGCGCGTGCGAGCATTTCTTGTGCCGCACGGCGCGTAAAGGTGAGCAGTAAAATGTTTTGCGCCGAGACGCCCAACTCAATCAAATATCCGACGCGATACGTGAGCGTTTTCGTTTTGCCCGTTCCTGCGCCCGCCACCACCAAGAGCGCGCCTTCGGTCGTTGTTGCGGCTTCAAACTGTGCCGCGTTGAGTGCTTGACGATATTTTTCAAGATTGACCCCGCTCCCTTTGGACGGCATCTGTGGCGCGTCGTCGGCATCTAAAAGAAAAGTTTTTGTCGGCATGGCATACGATTAAATAAAAACCAATGGAAGGGTCGTGTTATGTTCTTGTGTTTGTCATGGTGAACGACGCGACGCTACGACCTCACCCTGTCCCGACTTCGTCGCGACATCCCTCTCCTTTTTAGGAGAGGGAAAGATTCCGCAACGCGGAATCAAGGGTGAGGTTTGCACGGCTCGGAATGAAAAACACACTTTAATAGCACTACCAATGGAAGTTTAATCGCAAACACCCAAACACCCAAGTAAATTTTTCGTCTTGTTCCTCAATCTTCACAATCCCCCAACAAATGAAAAGGGCGGATTTTGAACCCCGCCCTTCATTCTCTCACTTGTT
Organism: Chloroherpetonaceae bacterium; assembly: GCA_046719715.1. Classification (GTDB taxonomy): domain Bacteria; phylum Bacteroidota; class Chlorobiia; order Chlorobiales; family Thermochlorobacteraceae; genus JANWWM01. The sequence continues at coordinate 14,677 of JBDNCJ010000010.1, forward strand.
ATGGATTCCTCGCTTCGCTCGGAATGACACATAGCCTCTAATCTTCACCCTTTAACCTGCTATTTCACCAACAGCATTTTCTTCGTCTCCACAAAGCCGCCCGCTTGCAAGCGATAGAAATACACCCCGCTTGAAAGCCCTGCCGCGTTGAACGGCACATTGTAACTACCAGCTTCTTGCCGTCCATTCACCAAGGTCGCCACTTCTTTGCCTAACACATCATACACTTTCAAACTCACCGTTTCGGCGGTCGGAATTTGATAGCGAATGGTCGTCGTTGGGTTGAACGGATTGGGATAATTTTGCGCCAGTTCAAACGCCCGCGCCACATTGAAGCGAACGGTCACAGTGATGGTTTCCAGCGTCGCCACTTGTCCGTCGAAGCCCGTCTCGCGCAGTTGATACTCGTAAAATTTGCCCACTTCCAACAGCGTGTTATCGGTGTAGGAATACAAGGCGCCGTTGAGCGCATTTTGTGCCCGCAGTTCAGGTGCGTTTTGGTATGAGGCGACTTCCGACCACTCGCTTTCGCCTTGTTTGCGACGCAGAATCGTGAAACCGTTGGATTCACTCTCGGACGCCGTTTCCCACGCGAGTTTCACGCCTTGCACCGTCGATGTGCCGGTGAAGGAGAGCAACTGAACCGGTAGCGGGTTATCCCCCAGATTCGTGGTGCCAAGTGCAACATAGAGGGTTTTGCTTGGCGTAATGGTTACAGAAAATGGTGAACTGGTGATGATACTGGGAACGCTTGAAATTGAGCCACCTTCGCTCCGCCATTCTGATCCGTCATCTAAGACTTGTGCCACGCGTGTATTCGCTGGTGTGTTCGCCCCATCGTCCGTTTCTACTTGCATACTTACTTGGGTAACTTCAATATCGGACACCTCTCCAGCTTCAAACGAATAGTAACGCACCTGCGACACGCCTACCAGCGGTGATTGATAATTGCTGTTTACGGTGCTTCCTGCGTCTGTTACCAAAGTTCCTTTGAGAAAATCCTCATCTGAAACTGCTTCGGCTGTCAGCGTAATCGGACGATATTTGGTATTGTTACCCAATGGATATAGGTAGTTTCCTGATGTGGTTGCAATCGTTCTACTCATGCGTCCGTTGAGATAGCCGCTTGTTCTGACTACGGCTGTGGGTGATGAGTTACGTATGATCATCTCTGCGTCTCCTATCACTGCTAGGGTATCTGAATTCAGCGTTAGTATACCATTGACCGCGACATTGTCACTGAACTGTTTTGCGCCATTTAAGGTCGTTAAGTTGTAATACTCTGCCGTTCCTGTAATGGTTTGTAGCGCAGAGGCTTCATAGACCACGGTCGAGCCTGTCGCAAGTGTGAATGTAAAAACATTATCATCTGTAAATGATGCTCCTGGTGCTGGACCAAGTCCGTTGGTATTGGTTGTGCGCACCGTGCCTGAAATTGTCGCGGTGCTACCGTCTACCATTGTAATGATACCCGCTGAACCAACATCAAGGGTAACATTCGCATTGAGATTCAAAGATGAATTCACCGCGCAACTCGCACTGAGTGTTTTGGTGGACGATGCCCCCGATAAAACCAAGTTATTATACTGGCTTGAGCCTGTTCTGGGCGTAATGACCTGTGTGCCAGTGCCGTTGTATTCAATCGTGCCATCAGTGTTGATAGAAGTCAAGACCCAATTCGTTGGAACGGGGTTCGTGGCTTGAACAGGTAGCGCAGAGACTTTTTGTCGGAAAAAGAGCGGCGGATTCGGCGGCGTAACGGAGTCATTCGGACTTCCAATCAGCGTGCCGTCACCCAAGCCGTCGACATCGGCAACGCGAATCGTGCCACTCGTACCCATCACGAGCGTTGGGTTTCCTGAACTCGAGCCGGTTGCCGTGCCGATGAGTTGCGCACCGTTCTGGCAAATCAGCGTGCCATTGACCGTCAGCGTTCTCCCCATATTGACCGCAATCGCACCCGTACTTGGAATCGTGATGGTGGCTGAAGAAGGAATTTGCCATGTTGCTTGCGCATTGGTCGCGCCAGTCGTCAGTCCAGCACCCAAAAATACATTTGGCGGAATGTTGACGGTCGCACTACTTCCTGACAAAATCACATTTGGATTTGATGTCCCTGCACGATTTCCGTTGAAGATGCTAAACGAGTTTAAATCGATGTTGCCTTTGAATTCAAAGGTCATTGCCCCAACATCTGTGGGTGGCGTCGAGCCATTTCCTGACCAAGAGAATGGGCGAGTAGTCGATGTAAAATTACCATCAACCGTCAGTGTTGTGCTTGAACTTGAATTACAATCCTTGCCTGCCAAAACTAATGCGACGTAACCCGTTCCTGTTGTTGTTGTTAAATCGCCTGAAATTGTGGTGTTGACGGTCGCACCTCCTAAATTATTGACAATCAACACCGTGTTGGCTCGCGTTACGGCAGGGGGTCCTGTTGTTTGGTCAATACGGCTTACGGCACTGCCCATCGTTACGCTGCCAATGGTGCGCGTGAAAGTCCCTGAACCAGAGGTCGGTGAGAGATACACCAGGCCGCTATCCAACGTGAAACTGCCATTCACCGTCATTGAGGCATGTCCAAAGTGTAGCGGATTGAAGTAACTTAATGTTGTGGGCGGAATGACCAGCTCTGTGCGACTGGCAGGTTTACTGACTACAATGTCGTGAAATGTAATTGATGATGCCGTCCCGCCGACGGATTGCGTGTTGTTTACGCCTGCAAATCGCACTCTGCTATTAGTTGGCGCATTGAATGTTCCGTCTACGAGCATGTTTCCATTTACCGTAAGCGTATTGGCATGGGCTGAAAGCGTGAGCGTGCCACCCGACCGAACGACCAAGCTGTCATTGACGGTGCAAGACCCTGTATTTGAGCCGAAATTCACCGTGCCGTTGGTTACACGAAGTGCACCATTTATGGTCCAATTTGAAGCGTCGCTCGCACGCGTAATGCTTCGGCTTGCCGTGTTCATGGTGAAGTCATAGACCGTAATCCCACCAAAACCCGTAATATCCGTTGTGGAATTAAACACGTAGCTGTTGCGTGCAAAAGGTTTAATGCTCGTGACGTCTTCGGTGTTATTGACAATGTAATAGCGTGAGTAGCGCGCACTTGTGCCAATCGTTCCGCCTGCGTTTTCTGTCGGTACTTGCCCAAAAACAAAACCGCCAGAACTTGTTACATAGCCAAACCACGCAAAAGAGGCGGGTCGCCCGCCTACAGCCGACCAAGGAAAACTAAATTCTCTATTGTTACCCCCCGTTTCAGCAAAAGAGCCGAAACCTGTAACTGGGGCATTCCATCCGCCACTGCCGTTTGAAGTACGATACTCGCGATACGGCGAACCTCCACCTCTTACATACATCGCGACGTTGGCACGGAAAGGCAGTTCGGCGAAATTGGTTCCGTCGTAGTTTTGACCCACCAGATTACCGTTGCTATTGGTGCCGCCGTTGATTGGAATTAAGGGATCGGTGTCGATGTAAATGACCGCTGCCTCATTTGTATTGGCATTCGTGATACCAATGTAAAGGTTGGTGTTGTCCCAAGTTACATACCAAGTTTGTCCGCCGCTGGCTTGTTGGTTTTGACCATCGACGTGAACACCATACTCTCCGGCTGCAACTGTGCCGTTGATGGTTGGTGTTGTCCACTGCGCTTTGGCGTCCATGGAGAAGAGTGAGAGAAGTAGCAAGGATAAGCAAGCGAGGTGAGCAGTCAGATAAGACGAGATAAATTGGTTGGTAGATGTTTTTTGCATTTGCCAATCAAGTAAGGTTGTGTGTTAGAAGTTTAAATTTTTTGCTGTATGATTTTACACGGCGCGACCAGTAGCGCGTGGCTTTGGCGCGTTTACCGAGTCTTCGTCGTCATGATAGGTGTAATGTTAAAATCAGGCACTCGTAATATAGAGATATTTTGTTTCAATTACGAAAGGTAATACGGATTGTAAGAAAAAAAATTTTTCGCTGTTGCCTTGTTGATTACGAACGGCGCGTAGAAAGTGGTCAGGTAGCTTTTTTGTGTTTGTCATTCTGAACGAAGCGTAGCGAAGTGAAGAATCCATCAGCAAGTCTCACCAAGCGCGTCAGTGGATTCCTCGCTTTGCTCGGAATGACCACAAGAAAACTCATCGTCATGCGTTGAGCGTGGCTGAATTGTATGACGGGTTTTGGTATTGCTTTTCTCGCTTCTCTAAGCGATATTCACGCCTCTTTTAATACAAACAGACTGACCAATCATAATGCGCATCACTTTTTTGAAGACGCTCTCCGTTTCCTTGTTCTGCTTATTCATGCTGGGTTCTACGGCTTTACATGCACAAAACCGACAGCCGCGCACGATTACGACCGCCGTTCCGTTTTTGCTCATCAGCCCTGACTCGCGAGCAGGCGGTATGGGTGAAGCCAACGTTGCCATTGCCGATAACGCCGCCGCGATGTTTTGGAATCCCGCGGGACTCGGATTTCAACGCGGAATGGACTTCAACTTCACGCACGCCAACTGGCTTCCGGCCTTCAATGCGGATTTATTCTACGATAATTTGACGATGAAGCGATATATCCCCGGCTACGGCACGTTCGGCTTGGGCGTGACGTATTTGAATTTAGGGGAAACAGAAATTCGCACGGCGCAGAATGTTGCCGCAGGGGTCATTAAGAGTTATGAGTTTGCCATCACGGGGTCGTATGGGGTTCGGCTTTCACAAACCTTTGCCGTTGGAACGTCGGTGCGCTTTATTCGGAGCGCACTCACCAACGTCGGCGCAGGCAACGAGCAAGGCGCCGGCATCGGAACATCGATTGCCTTTGACCTCGCCTTTTTGTGGAAACCGCAGTTCAAAGGTTACTTTTCCGACCGATTCAGCCTTGGCTTGAACATCTCCAACATCGGTCCGAAAATGACCTACATCGATGAAGCCCAAGCCGACCCGCTTCCGACCAACTTGAAAGTCGGCTTCGCTTACAAAATCTTGAACGATAAATTTAATTCGCTCACGCTCGCGGCGGATTTCAACAAACTGCTTGTCAATCGAGTTACACCGATTATCGGCGAAGACACCTTAGGGAATCCGATATTCGGTCGCCCGCAGGTCGACAACGTCTTTCAAGCGATGGTTTCATCGTGGGGTGCGAACGGCGGCGGATTGCGCTCATTCACGATGGGCATCGGCGTTGAGTATTGGTATGGTGCACCGCAACTCTTGGCACTGCGCGCAGGCTACTTCTACGAAGACCCTGAGTTCGGCGGACGGCGTTACCTCACGTTTGGCGCTGGTGTTCGCTATGCCGCTTTTGGCGTTGATTTCAGTTACATCAACTCGGTTGAAGAAACGCACCCGCTCGATGGCACCGTGCGGCTCTCGCTCATCCTCAACTTCCCGAATGCTGGATTGAAAAAGCCGAAGAGCGTCAATTAACAGTATACTTTTCATAGAAAAATCTAGGGCTTGATGGCGATTCAAGCCCTTTTTATTTTGCATCACGAATTTACTTCACTCATACTTATCCATGCGTCTCTTCCTTGCTCCGCTCTTTGCTCTGTTGATTGCGCCCGTCGGTTTTGCGCAATCTCAAAAAACTTCGTTCAGTCATTCGCTCGCCGTCGGCGAAGCGTCGGCAGGCGCATCGTCCGTTGGCTTAACGCGCGTGCTTGCCGTGATGGTCGAGTTTCAACCTGATAACGACCGACGCACCACAGGCACCGGCGTTTTCGGCGGATTGGATTACCTCGCCTCGCGCGGCGACACAATTTTAGACCCCTACCCGCACGACTTCGGCTACTTCACGCGCAAACTTGACTTCCTCAAACATTACTTTGAAACCAACAGCCAAAATCGCACCCAAGTCGGTTTTACGCTCTTGCCGTCGGTGTATCGCCTCTCGAAGCCGATGGCGGAATACGCGCCGCCACGCGCCTCACAAGATTTCACGCGCCTCGCACGAATGATTGAAGAAACGTGGCGATTGGTCGATTCCACCACCGTTGTTGATTTTTCACAGTTTGATTGCTTCATCATTTTTCATGCGGGCGTCGGACGCGACATTGACCTCGTTGCACTCACGGGCACTGACCCCTCACCTTCCGATTTGCCTTCGCTCACCTTCAAACTCGACGGTTTTCAGCGCATTTTCGGCGCAAACTTTCAAGGCTTCCCCGTCAATGGCGGCACGGCGCGGATTCAAAACACGCTTGTCATTCCCTCCACCGAAGCACGCGAAATCGACGGCATCGGCGGAAAAATTCTGCTCGAACTTTCCACCAACGGACTTCTGTGCGCCAGTTTCGGCAGTTACTTAGGCTTGCCCGATTTGTTCAACACCGAAACCGGACGAAGCGGCATCGGCAGATTCGGCTTGATGGACGGCGAAGGCTTCTTTAACTACAACGGCGCACTGCCGCCCGCACCTTCCGCATGGGAACGCCTCACGCTCGGCTGGGCAACTCCGATTGACATTCAAGGCATCGATACCTTCTTCAAATTGCCCGCACTCGGCTTGCATCAAAATCCTGATTCCACCATTGCGAAAATTTCTATCACCTCGCGCGAATACTTCTTGCTCGAAAATCGGCAACGCAATCCGCGCGGCACGGGCGTTACGCTCACGATTTATCGCAACGGACAAACCTTCCAACAAGTTTTTTTACAAGACCAAAACGATTTTCGGTTCGAGAACTTGCGCGCCCTTCGCGGTCAAATCGTCGCCTCAAACAATTACGATTGGACGCTCCCAACCGCCGAAGTCAATAACATTCGCTACAACGGCGGCATTTTGATATGGCATATCGACGAAGACGTCATCAATGCCAATCGCCCGCAAAACCGCGTCAATACAGGCACCATCAAGGGCGTTAAACTCTTGGAAGCCGATGGCTCGGACGACATCGGGCAGAACTACGACCTCACCAGTCCCGGACTTGGCACGCAAAGCGGCACAGTCTTCGATATGTTTTTCAGAGGCAACATTTCGTTTCCTTATCGCAACCTCATCGACGACGCCACCACGCCGAACACGCGCGCCAATCGCGGCGCCACGAGCAAAATTCGCCTCTCAAACTTTCCCGCTCCCGCTCCCGTGATGGATTCCATTCGACTGCAACGCGGCGATAACCTCGTGCGCGTCCTGAACGGCTTTCCCAAACAACTACCCGACACCTTCGGCATTCGCACGGGCATTACCTTCGCTGATTCGCTCATCATCAACGGCGAACATTTCACCTTCACCACGCGGCTTGTTGGTGCGCCGTCAAAGTTCAACCTTTCACGCAGGAAGAGCGCTGTTGTTCAGTCCTCACAGACGCGCTACATCATTAGCGTTCTCGATAGCACGCTGGAAGTCTTGCGTCTGCAAGCCTCCGACACCACGCGTTTGCGCAAGACCTTTGACTCAGAACTAACCACGCCTCCCGTTGTGACTCCTATCAATCCGCAGTGGGTTGGCATTGGCTTGCGCTCTGGCACCGCATCAATTTTGGATTTGAAAACCGATAGTCTCAATGAAGTGCGTGCTCAATCTTTTTCCGCGCCGATTGTCAGTCTTTCGGCGCAACCCTTACTGAACACACCACTTGCGGTTTTTGCTGAGGATTTCATCGCAGGGACGCGTTTAGTTTCGGCAGTTCAGTTTGTTGCCCAGCGTTCTAACGGTGCAGATACCGCTGTCGCCGCTTTGTGCGACGACAAAACGCTTCGCATTGTGAGCCATCAAAAGCCCACTGTCACGGTTCGCTTGCCTGTTAGCCATGTTGTTCGAAGTTTGCCCGTCATCGCCGACCTTGAAAATCGCGGCGAGCTTGCCGTTGTTTTCACGGCAGACGATAAAATTTTCGCCTACAATCTTCAAGGCTTTCCGATTTCGAACTTCCCAATTCCAACCAACTCAAAACAGCCTATCGCGTCAAGCCCTGTTGTCGCCGATGTCGATGGCGATACCTTCGCTGATGTGATTGTGCAAACGCCCGACGGACGCTTGATGGCATTTAATCGCTTCGGAAAAAATCTCTTCACACTTCCCATTGCCGAAGGCACGGAAACGACGCCCACCGTTGCGCCGTCGCCGAATGGTCAAGGCTTGGTGCTGTTTAGCGTCGATAAATTCGGACTTCTGAACGGCTACGAACTGCCCAACGCCACGCAAAACATTGAGTGGGGCGCGCTCTACAGCGATAACCTTAATTCAAACTTTCATTCGCCTATTCGCACGCCAAATCGCATAGCAGTTCAAATCAATGACTTCTTGCCGGAAAAATCTGTCTTCAATTATCCCAATCCGGCAAGCACGGAAACCGCGTTTCGATTTTTTCTCAAAGAATCGGGAATGGTAACGGTGAAAATCTTCGATATGACGGGCGCAAGGGTTTGGGAAAGTTCAAAACAAAGTGCGGGCGGATTTGACGACGAAATTTTGTGGAACGTGCGCTCGGTGCAAAGCGGCGTTTATTATGCGGTGCTGACGGCAAAGTCCAATCGCGGCGAAGAAAAATCTATTCGGCTCAAAGTTGCTGTCGTGAAATAAATTTTGCTACTTTGAACTTGATTTAATCACACAAACACGACAAACCGATGAACGCCACCGAACTTGTTTCAGACTACGAACTTGAACGAGGAAAACCGATGCCGAGTTTGAACCACTCCGTTTTGCAACTTCGTTTAGGTGTGTTGCTTTCTAAAAGTTATGAAAGAGACTTCACCTTTGCGAGCGAGCTTTCGGTTTCGCTTGCCGATAAGCCCTTCGTGCCCGACCTCTGCATTTATCCGAAGCGTAAAGTAGATTGGCAGAACGATGAGATTCGGCTTTCCGAGCCGCCGCTCACCACAATTGAAATTTCTTCGCCAAAGCAAAACTTCGATGACTTCGAGCGCAAGCTCAAAGCCTATTTCGATGCGGGCGTTAAATCCTTCTGGCTTGTGATTCCTTTCACGGAAACGCTCACGATTTTTTATCCCAACGAAAAACCGATTTCATTTACAACGGGCGAAGCCATTGACAAAACGAATGGCATCAAGGTGAATGTTGATGAACTCTTTGCTCGCGAATGATCACGCCAAACTTTTTAACTCTTCATTCTCAACTCTTAACTCTTAACTCTTCAAATGAAGCCCTATCGCAGCTGCGTTACCAACCTTGACATTTGCAAAGCCAACTGCTGTAAGAACGGCGTTTGGGTCGATGTCGAACAAGCCAAAATGATTGAAGACTATGTGAAGTCTCGACCAGAGTTTAGCGACTTGCATGACAAAACACTCTTTGCCGAATACGACGACGACACCGATTACTTTCCATCGGGCAAATGCGTCGGCACTGCACTCGCCTCGCCTGATGGACCGTGCATTTTTTTAGGGAAAGATTACAAGTGCCGCATCTACGAAGTGCGTCCGCATTTTTGCGCCGATTATCCGTTCATGCACCCGCTTGCAGAGAGCAATAAGCCCGTGATGATTGACAATATGTTTGAGGAAGATAAAAACTGCATTTATCACGAATTGCTTTCGGCGACGCTCAAAAGCATTGAAGAAGAGAAAGCCGAAGAAGCGGCGGAAAAGGCAAAGTCGGCTCAATGAGTTGATTCTTCTTTCGGGCTTGCGATGTGAAGGGGCAACTGCACAAAGAAAGTTGCTCCTTTTCCCTTTCCTTCCGATTCCGCCCAAATTTTTCCTTGATGCAGTTCAACAATTTGTTTGGCGATGAACAGCCCAATTCCGGTTGAACGCTCGCCCATGGTGGGTTTGGCAGAAAGCGTTTGAAATTTCCCAAAGAGTTTTTTCAAATCTTCTTCGGAAAGTCCTTCGCCCTCGTCTTTGACAGCGATTTGCGCCAAAGCATCGTTGCGAGTCAGCGCGACCTCAATCGTTTTTTCTCTCGGCGAATACTTTATCGCGTTGCTGACCAAGTTTTCAATGACTTCATACATCAGTTGCGCATCTGCCATGACCCAAACTTCGGCTTGTTCATCGAAGGTGATTTTTTGAGACTTTTTCTCCACCAAGCACCGCATCGTTTCAAGCACATTTCTTACCAGCACATTCATACTTATTTCTTTCTTCCCTAACTGTCGGATTGTTGATTCATTTGCCACGACTTTCAGCCAATGATGAATCCTTTCCTGCATTTGATTGACAGCCAATTCAATTTGCTCCGTATAGGCGAGCACTTTTTGCGGATTGCCCGCTCTCAAGCGAATCAGTTCAATATTCCCTGAAATTGCTTGCAAGGGATTGCTTAAATCGTGCGTAACAATGCCTATCAGTTCGGATTTCATCTCAATGGCTTTGTTCAAGGAATGATTCAGTAGCGTGAGTTCATTTGCATGAGTTTTGTAGTGGGCTAAATTTTTTTCGTGCTCTAATTCCAACACCCTCAGTTCAAAGCCTTGCATTTTTTGACGTACGTCGTTGCCGGCGACAATCTCTTTCAATTCGTGATACAAGCAATGATGTTGATATGCTTTTTCAAAGTCTCGATGTTTTGCATAATGTTCTGCCAATGCTTGATGGATTTTGTATCGCAGTTGTTTTTCATCGGTATGTTGAAGCTTGTTGAGAGCGGCGTGTAGATAGTCGATGGCTTTTTTATCATCGGCTTCTTGGAAATTGGGATTGGCGTAAATTTTTCCAAGTTCAAATAGGCTTTCCGCTTCGCCGACGAGGTTGCCTAAGGTTTGCTCGATCTCAAGGCTTTGTGTTTGAAGTTCAATTGCCAATTTGAATTGTCCTAACTCGGCATAAACGCTTGCGATGTTACAGAGCACCGCCGCCTCTCCGCGTTTATCATTCAGTTCAAGCTTCAAGTCAAGGCTTTTTTGTTGTAAAGTCAAGGCTTCATCAAGTTTCCCTTCTCTTTGACAAACGGAAGCAAGGTTGTTGAGCGTGTAGGCGATTCCTTTTTTAAGGTGATGCTTTTGGCGATGGGCTAAGGCTTTTTCAAAATAACGCCTTGCATTTTGATTATCTCCTAAATGAAAATAGGAGAGTCCGATGTTGTTCAGTACTACGCCTATGCCTTTGACGTCATTGATGCGTTCATAAAGCGTCAGGCTTTTGATGTTACACTCAAAGGCACGGTCATGAAGTCCAAGTTGTAAGTAGATATTTGCAATCACCGACCAAGTGCTGGCTTGACCTGCCACATCATCTGCTTCGATGAAGTAACCTATGGCTTTTTCGGCTTGAAGGCAGGCTTGCTTAAAATCGGAAAGTGCTTCAAAGCACAGGGCTTCTAATCGATAGGCTTGGGCTTCCTCACTGGCTAATTTTAGTCTGCTGGCTTCTTCTCTTATGTGGTGCAGAAGTTTGAGGGCATGCTTCGGGTCTCTTTGTTTAATTTCATCAATTTGTTGAAGATTTTTTTTCAGTTTGCCACGTAAATTTTCCGCGCTATTGTTCAAAACATTCTTTTCAATCATTTCTCTTTCGGTTAGTCGTTTTGGTCGCTTTTTCGGCTGGACATTTTTTGCATTTTTTCACGGTCATTTTCACACATCCACTCTCCAATCATCAAAAGCACAACCTTTGTGCCATAATTCAAATCGGCTCATTCAGCCCTTGGGTGATTTCCATAAAGGCTTCTTCGAGCGTTTTTTTCTGCAACGACAGATGCGAGAGGTAAACGCCCCTCTCGGCAAGAAATTGATTGAGCGCGGCAAGATTATCGGATTGGAGTTCCACCAAAACACCGTCGCTTTCATCGGTTACGGAAACGGTTTCAGGATAAGTTACCAAAACAGATTTCAGCACTTGGCTTTCCGCCGCTTTCAAGAGCGCGAGCGGATTGCGGCTGATGAGTTCCTTCACATTCCCACTTTTAAGCAACTTGCCGTTTTTAATCACGGCGACGTGCGAGCAAACTTGTTCGACTTCGCTTAAAAGATGACTTGAAAGAAAAATAGTTTTGCCTTCGTCAGCGAGGCGTTTAATGATTTGGCGCACGTCGCGAATTCCGTCAGGGTCTAATCCGTTGGTGGGCTCGTCTAAAATGACGAGGTCGGGATTAGAGAGCGTGGCGGCGGCAATAGCAAGCCGCTGTTTCATGCCGAGCGAGTAAGTTCGGAACGGGCTTTTGGCTCTTGCCTGTAAATCCACCAGTTTTAAGGCACGCTCAATCTGTGCATCGGTCGCACTTTTGATTTTCGCAACAATTTTCAAATTATCCAAACCACTCAAATAGGGATAGAAGTTCGGCGTCTCGAGTGTTGCGCCAATGTTAAGGCGGGCTGAATCTAAATCGTCGCTCTCAAAGAGTTTGATAATGCCGCTGGTTTTATTGATGATACCCAGCAGAAGCCCAATGGTTGTGGTTTTACCGCTTCCGTTCGGACCTAAAAAGCCGAAGACTTGACCTTGCTCAACGGTGAAGGAGATGTTGTCGACGGCTTTTTTCGTGCCGTAGCGTTTTGTAAGTCCTACGACCTCAATAATCGTCATGGCTTATGCAGTTTTAGCGGTAATCTTCATCGTGATTGGCTCGATAGGATTATCGCGTGAGTCGCGTTTGGCGAGCGAAATTTTATCTGCTACGTCCATACCCTCAATCACTTTTCCGAAAACCGTGTAGCCGGCTTGCGCCGAATCGAGAAAGTCGTTATCGGCGACGTTGATGTAGAACTGACTGCCCGACGAGGCTTTGGCGGGATTGCCATCGCGTGCGGCGGCAACAGTGCCGCGTTTATTCTTGTGTTTGAATTCGGCAGGAATGCGCTCCTTCGGTCCGCCTGTGCCGTGCATGTGTCGTTTGGATTGGTCGCGCGAGAGCGGGTCGCCGCCTTGAATCATAAAGCCGGGAATGACGCGGTGAAATGTAATGCCGTCGTAATACTTTTCGGCGACGAGTTTTTTGAAGTTGTCGCGGTGAAGCGGCGTATCGTCGTAGAGTTCAATCGTGATGACGCCGTGCGACGTTTCAATGGAAAATTGTTCGGGCATGCGTTGAAGTGGTTTGGTTTGAAAAAAATTTGTTGATTACTCGATGAGTTTAAACTTTAATGGAATGCGCGAATAGGGAATGTTCATTCCATCGCGTTGCAATTTCTCAAATTTATCGACCACGTCCATTCCCTCAATCACTTTTCCGAAAACAGTGTATCTGCCGTTGTAACTGCGATTGTCATTGAGGTTGATGAAAAATTGACTGCCTGATGATTCTCGTTTGGGATTGACGTCGTCGTCGTAGCGTGCGGCGGCAACTGTGCCGCGCTTGTGTGAGTGCTTGATTTCGGCAGGAATAGACTTCGGCGGGAGCGTGTCTAAGGCAGGGTTCGGCTTTTCTCGATACTCCGCGCCGCCCGTTTGAATGACAAAGCCGGGCACAATGCGATGAAACCAAAGCCCGTCGTAGTAGCCGGCTTTGACCAATCGCACGAAATTATCCCGGTGAAGCGGCGTATCATCAAAGAGTTCGATGATAATGTTCCCTTGTGAAGATTCAATCAGGACGAGGGATTTTGCGGAAAGCGAATCCGCCGTTTGAAACGTTTTGGCTCGCTGCGCTTCACACCCAAACAAGAAGAGGAACAAGCAAAGAGCGGCGTAAAGCGCGACAAACGGCATAGACTTCGGTGACTTCAATGATTAATTTTTCAAGCGTGCGATGATTTGGTCAGCATTACGAGCCACAGTTGATTGCGGATAGTCTTTTTTCAATTTTTCATAAACGACGAGCGCGTCACTTTTTTCGCCTGCAAATTCAAAATTGCGCCCGGCATTTTCTAAGTAAATCGGCGTAATCGCATCGTTTCGGACAACATCTGCCGCACGACGAAAGAGTTGCGCCGCTTTCTTGTATTCTTTCTTTTGTTCGTAACAAGCCGCTTCTCCCGCCAACGCCGAGCCTTTCACAAGCGGCGACGCACTTGAAATGCTTTCAAACGCTTTTTGGGCTTCATCATAGTTGCGCAGTTGGAAATAGGCATTCGCCAAGTAAAGTTTGGCCTGTTCGCCAGAAGGCGTGCCTGAATAGGCTTTCGCGATTTCTTTCAGTCCCATCGCAGTGCTATCACCTTCAATGGCTCCGCTGTAATTGCCCGCTTCATATCGCTTGATGATGCCTTCCAATTTGCCTGTGGCTTCTTGATTTTTAGAGGTTTGTACTTGGTTCCAAAAAAATGCACCAGCGATTGCCAGCACTATCGCACCTAATGCACCTAAAACCGCCATGCGATTTTTCTCGAAGAAATCCGTTGCTTGAAAAAAGAGTTCGGTGAAAACGTCTGATTTAGTTGTGCTTGCCATTGTTTGGTATTGCTTTATGAAAAAATTGGACGCGAAGATACAAAATCGTATGGGAATTTTGAACCCGTTTCATCTTTCCCAAAAACGAAAAGAGCCTGCACGAAACAGGCTCTTTTGCGAGGTTGTTTGCAACTTACTTTTGCAGTTCAATTTCACTCGAAGGCGCTTCGCTTTTGGCGGTTGCTACCGTGAAAGTCAACTTGCCCTCGTTTGCATCGTAGCCGACTTTCACCGCTCCGCCTTCTTTAAGGTTGGCGCGCAGAATTTCTTCGGCAAGCGGCTCTTCCAAGTGCTTTTGAATCGCTCGGCGAAGCGGACGCGCTCCGTATTGAACATCGTATCCTTTATCGGCGAGAAATTCCTTTGCCTCTTCCGAAATTTGCACCTTGATGTCCAAGGCTTTGAATCGCTCGTTCAGCCCTGTAAGCATGACCTCAACAATTTGTGTGATGTGCTTGCGCTCGAGTTGATGGAAGATAATCACATCATCGAGCCGATTAAGAAACTCCGGATTGAAGACGCGCTTCAATGCTTCTTGAATCGTGGATTTGATTCTGCCGTAATTTTCGGTTTCGTCGCTTACGGTGAATCCCATGCCTTTGGCTTTGCGCTCAATGTCGCGCACGCCGATGTTTGAGGTCATGATGATAACCGTGTTTTTGAAATCGACGCGCCGCCCTTGTGAGTCGGTCAGAATACCGTCGTCCAAAACTTGCAAGAGCATATTAAACACTTCGGGGTGCGCTTTTTCGATTTCATCGAGCAAAATGACGCTGTATGGCTTGCGGCGTACTTTTTCCGTCAGTTCTCCGCCCTCTTCAAATCCGACATAGCCGGGCGGCGCGCCGACCAACCGCGAGACACTGAAACGCTCCATAAATTCGGACATATCCACGCGAATGAGCGCGTCTTCGCTGTCGAACATCGTCTTTGCAAGAGCTTTGGCAAGTTCGGTTTTTCCAACGCCCGTCGGACCTAAGAAGATGAACGAGCCAATCGGACGGTTGGGGTCTTTGATGCCCGCACGCGTGCGGCGGATTGACTTTGCCAACTTCTCGATGGCTTCATCTTGTCCAATCACTCGCGCTTTGAGCGTTTGCTCCAGTTCAAGCAGTTTTTGTGATTCCGCCGCGCCGACCTTTGTTACAGGAACGCCTGTCATCATTGACACAACCGTTGCAATCGTGTCTTCATTGACTTCATAAATTTCGTCGGAAGATTCCAACCACTTCTTTTGCGCCTCTTTGAGTTTGCTTTCCAACTTATTTTGTTCATCGCGCAGTCGAGCCGCTTCTTCAAACTTTTGTGCTTTAATGAGTTCGGCTTTTTGCTTTTTAATCTCTTCCAACTTTTGTTCGGCTTGCACAACGTCTTCTGGAACTTTCACATTGGCAAGTCGGACGCGGCTTCCGGCTTCATCAAGCACATCGATGGCTTTGTCAGGAAATTGACGGTCAGAAATGTATCGGTCGGCAAGGCGCACGATGGCTTGAATGGCTTCTTTGGTATAGCGGACGCCGTGATGCGCTTCGTATTTGTTCTTGATGCTGTTGAGAATCTCGAGCGTTTCCTCGATGCTTGGCGATTCGACCATCACTTTTTGGAATCGGCGTTCAAGTGCGCCGTCTTTTTCAATCGACTCGCGATACTCATCGAGAGTGGTTGCGCCGATGCATTGCACTTCGCCGCGCGCAAGCGCAGGCTTGAAGATATTTGCCGCGTCCATTGAGCCGGGCGAACTTCCTGCGCCGACAATCGTGTGCAGTTCATCGATGAACAGAATCACATCTTTGGCATTTGCGAGTTCTTTGAGCAGTGCGGTCATGCGTTCTTCAAACTGCCCGCGAAACTTCGTGCCGGCGACCATGCTTGTTAGGTCTAAGGCAATCACGCGCTTTCCGAACAAGACGGGCGAGACTTTACGCTGAATAATGCGAAGTGCCAGCCCTTCGGCGATAGCGGTTTTGCCGACGCCCGGTTCGCCGATTAAAACGGGATTATTTTTTTTGCGGCGAGAAAGCACTTGGGCGACGCGCTCGATTTCCCTTTCGCGCCCGATAACGGGATCGAGTTTGCCTTCTTGTGCGAGTTTGGTTAAGTCGCGCCCGAAAAAGTCCAGCACGGGCGTTTTAGATTTTGGATTTGACGACTGTGCCGAACCACGTTGCGCGTCGCGTCGCGAGGGTTGCTCTTGTGGCGGAACGCTTCCTGCTTCGGCGAGGTCGCCCTCTCCCGATTCGCTTTGCGGTTCGCGCGGCGCATTGCCCATCACTTCGTTTTTGACATCGTCGTATTGAATTTCATACATGCTGAGCACTTGCGCTGCCAAATTTTGTGAATCGGAAAGCAGTGCAAGCAAGAGATGCTCCGTATCAATCACCGATGACTTTGTGGCTTTGGCTTCGATGTAGGTGCGCTTCAAGACCATTTCCGCCTGCTTGGTGAGCGGAATGTTTCCAAACGGCGGCAAGCCTGCGGTCGGCGGTGCATTTTGCTCAATGGCTTTGCGTAAGTCATCAAGGTCGACTCCAAATCCGATGAGAATAGATGCGGCGTTGCTTCTATCATGAAGCAATCCTAAAAGCAGATGCTCGGTTCCAATGTAATCGTGCCCAAGCCTTATGGCTTCGGCGCGGCTGTGTCGGAGGGCAGATTGTGCGTCGGCGGAAAAATTTGCGTCCATTATATCCTTTGAGGTTGAAATTATTGAAAACTAATTGATTTTGACAGTTCTGATTTCGTTTTGAACCCACTGAATTTGCATTAAACACTCAAAGCCTGTGCCAGTTTGTATGCTATCCTCTCCTAATCCCCTAAATCCTTCTAAATCGCTCGCTTGAATACTTCCTAATCCATCACTTATACGCACAAATCGCGAAAAGCGTTTTCCTTGTGAGGCATATTTTTCAGGCTCCGTTGACGGCAACGATACACCTTGTCAAACCTCTTGCCGCTGAGGTTGACATGCGGTTGACTTTATGACCGACCAGCATGGGAGATTGAGCATTCAACTTACCTCTTGTGAATAGGAAGTTTGATGCAAAATAAAAAAGCCTTGTCGTGCAACAAGGCTTTTGAAAATATTTCACATGATTTGTGACCCCAACGAGATTCGAACTCGTCCCGCTTCCTTGAAAGGGAAGTGACCTAACCACTAGTCGATGGGGCCATTTTTGCTTGGCTGAATGGTTGCGCCAAACAGCCGAATTGAAAAGAACAACTTTTATTCTCAAAACAAGGGCGCAAAGATACGAAACTTCGTCAAACTTCAAAGACCTTCGCGCTTTTTTTGAGAAAGTTTTTGTAAGAATACCAACTTTGGGTGAAAGACGGGATTCGAACCCGCGACCTCCTGAGCCACAATCAGGCGCTCTAACCGACTGAGCTACAATCACCATGTAAAAATTTTCAAAGACCTTTTTCAAACCTTTTTGAACCCTTTTGTGCACTCAAAGCAGATGCATGCTTCGCTGCTTGCGTGCCTGACTGGAGTCGAACCAGTGACCCACAGCTTAGAAGGCTGTTGCTCTATCCAACTGAGCTACAGGCACAGGTATCAAGTTGCTTTTGTCGGGGTGGCGAGACTCGAACTCGCGACCTTCTGCACCCAAAACAGACACGCTACCAGCTGCGCTACACCCCGAACCTTGAACGATATGCGTTTGCGCAAGATGCGTTTTGCATATTTTCAAAAAGGACGCAAATATACGGCACACGATTTCGTTTTGCAAGCCTTCTGTTAAGATTTGTATTTCGCCATCAACACGTTGAACTCATCGAACAAGTAATGCGAATCGTGCGGACCGGGCGACGCCTCCGGGTGATACTGCACGGAGAAAATCGGCAGTTTCTTGTGCCGAAATCCCTCGACGGTTTGGTCGTAAAGGTTTAGGTGCGTCAGTTCGAGATGCTTCGGCAAGGTTTTGGGATTCACCGCAAAGCCGTGATTTTGCGCGGTAATTTCAATTTTTCCCGTCATTAAATTTTTAACGGGGTGATTGCCGCCGTGATGACCAAATTTGAGTTTGTAGGTTTGTGCGCCCAACGCCAACGAGAGAAGTTGATGTCCTAAGCAAATTCCGAATATCGGAATTTCTCGTCCTGCTTTTTCAGGATTGGCAAGAAACTTGACGGCTTCAATGGCGTAGCCGACGGCTTCGGGGTCGCCCGGTCCGTTCGAGAGAAAAATTCCGTCGGGTTCGAGACGCAAGACCTCTTCGGCGGGCGTTTGCGCCGGCACAACCGTAACTTCACAGCCCGATTGCAACAGCATCTGCAAGATATTTTGCTTCATGCCGTAATCGTAAGCAACGACGCGGTAGATGGGTGAATCGCCTTTGACGGTGAAAGTTTTTCCGCGCGTAACGACGCTGGCTAAATCTTGTCCGTTCATTTTCGGAACGGCTTGCGCTTTCTCGATGAGTTTTGCAATGTTGCTTTCGGTTGAAATCACACCTTGCATTGCACCTTGCTCGCGGAGCAATCGCACCAATCGGCGCGTGTCAATGCCGCTAATGCCCATCACGCCTTGCGCGTTCAAGTATTCGTCTAATCCAAATTCCGCTTCAAAGTTGCTGTACAGTTCCGAGAGTTCTCCGACGATGAAGCCCGACGCCCACACTTGTTCTGATTCTCGGTCGCGCGTGTTTGCGCCATAGTTTCCGATGAGCGGATAGGTCATACAAACCATTTGACCTTTGTAGGACGGGTCGGTTAGAATTTCTTGGTAGCCTGTATGCGAAGTATTAAAGACGACTTCACCTTGCGCCTCTCCGATGAGTCCGAAAGCGACGCCCTCGAAGAGCGTGCCGTTCTCGAGCACCAATCTTGCTTTGGTCATGGTTGTTATGCTGATTCTAACTTTTCACCGGCTTCCGATTTTTCAACTGTTGAGATTGCGGAACGGTCGAATCGGAGTTTCGCGCCGCCTGCATCGATGAGCACGGTTTTCTTTTCTGAATTGATTTCTACAACGGTGCCGTGCAAGCCGCCGATGGTTACAACACGGTCGCCTTTTTTCAAGGCATCTAAGACTTTTTCGCGCTCTTTTTGTTTCTTTTGTTGCGGACGAATCATGAAGAAATAAAATACGACGATGATGAGCACGAACGGAATGAGTTGCACGAGCGGATTGGGTTCTGCGCCTCCTTCAGACGGCGGCGGGGCAAAAAAGAGAATGAGTGAGAAAACATTGAGCAGAGTCATATCAAAAAAATGTTTGGATTGAAAATGGCGCGTGAAGATACGGCTTTTGTCAGGGCTTTTCAATGCAAACGCAAACATTCATCATCGATTCCGTAAATTTTCTAATTTGAGCATAGACATTTTGCCAACTAATACTTCAACCGATGGGCGCACTGATTGGACTTTTCATCATCTCGCTTTGGCTTTTTCATCTCGTTTATCTGTTGTTCAACGACTCGCTCACACTCACAACGCCGATGAGTTATGTGCATTTGGCGATTCAAGGTTATTTGACGACGGGGCTTTTCATTACGGCGCACGACGCGATGCACGGCACGGTCAGCCGAGTTCGGGGGCTCAATCACGCGATTGGTTTTGTGGCTTGTTTTCTTTTTGCCGCGATGAGTTATCAGAGTTTGCGCCTCAATCACTTCAAGCACCATGAAGCACCGGCTTCGGAGAGCGACCCTGACTTCAACGTGCATTCTCAAAACTTTTTCGTTTGGTTCGGCTCGTTCATTTGGCGATACAAAACTTGGACGCAAATCATCGTCATGGCGAGCCTTTACAATCTTTTTGAGTATGGACTTGGCATTCCTGAAACGCGCATTTGGCTCTTTTGGGTGTTGCCGTGTATTTGGGGCGCATTACAACTCTTTTACTTCGGCACGTATTTACCACACCGCTTGCCGCGAACGCCCGACATGGCGCCGCACAACGCCCGCTCATTAGCGCGTAACCATCTTTGGGCAATGCTTTCGTGTTACTTTTTCGGGTATCATTGGGAGCACCATCACTCGCCAAAAACGGAGTGGTGGAATCTTTGGAAAATTAAAGATGAACGTGTAAGATGAACCGCTGTTGCACGTTTAATCACCTATTTTAGGCGACCTAAACTTTTCTACTGATGACGGAACACGAGACCCTGCGCGCCGGAATTCTTCTGATTGCAAACGCGGAACTGCAAGACCAAAATTTTCGCCGAACCGTCGTGCTTTTATGCGAACATGGCGACGGCGGCACGTTCGGATTGATTCTCAACCGCCCGCTTGAGTTGGGAATGATGGAAGTCATTGATGATTATACCGGAGACAATCTCCCGCTTCATTGGGGCGGACCTGTTCAGCCGAACACGATTCATGTGCTTCACCGTTACGGCGGTCTTGTGAGCGATTGCACCGAAATCGCCGACGGCGTCTATTGGGGCGGCGATTACGAGCAAATCAAATCATTGATTGAAACGAAGCAAGTCGACCCGCAAGGGTTTAAGTTTTATCTGGGTTATTCAGGTTGGGGCGAAGGACAGTTGGAGGGCGAAATGAAGGAACGCTCTTGGTATCTTTTTCCGGCGGATTCGCATGTTGTATTTGAAGAAGATGTCTCACGCATGTGGAGTCGGGTGTTGCGCAAAAAGGGCGGCGATTACGCTATTGTCGCGATGTTTCCACAAGACCCGCAACTGAATTAAAAAATCGAGTCTTCAACTTTGTCTTCGATGGGTTTTTCGTATATTTGCCGCCCGAAATTGCACCGTTTCGGTGATACGGCAATTCATTGTTGTGCATTACGGAGGAATCGCCTAATGGTATGGCAGCAGTCTTGAAAACTGCCGGGTGAAAGCCTGTGGGGGTTCGAGTCCCTCTTCCTCCGCGTTACTTTTCGTAATGTTCCCACATAATCCGACTGAAAGTTAAATGCAACGCAAATCCTTGAAATTCTGCAAATAAAGGCAGTTTTCCGCCTTTTTTGCCTTCTCTCACGACCTACGATTACCTTTGTGAAATCCGACTGAAAAGCACATTTTAGCACGCAATTATTGCCCATCTATGGCGTCAAATTGGTGTCAAGCAATGAACTGCTCTACCCTACTGCCAAGCGTTGTGCGCGACGCTCTGCCGCTTTCTCAAATCGGCGTTTTTCATCGTCGGTTTCGGCAATGGCTTCGGGCACGAGAATGCGGCGATTGTTTGCGTCCAAAGCGACGAAGGTGAAATAGGCTTTGTTGCATTCAAGCACTTTGCCCGAGAGCATGTTTTCCGAGAAAACTTTCACCCCAACTTCCATTGAGGTATTGAACGCACGATTCACGCTCGCTTTGATAATGACGACCTCACCCAATTTTATCGGCTGTTTGAACACCAGCGTATCAACAGAGGCGGTTACGGCGACGGCGTTTGCGTGTCGTGAAGCGGCAATGGCGGCGGCTAAATCCATCCAGTGCATGAGGCGTCCGCCCGCGAGGTTGCCGAGATAGTTGGTGTCGATGGGCATGACGACTTGCGTCATCTCGACACGCGATTCAGACACTTTCTTTTTTGGTCTATCTGTCATGGTTTGTATGAATAAAAACGCCTTCCGAATTTGGAAGGCTCTTTTCAATTCAAGGCGGGCTTTGTATGTTTAATGCGCACATCCTGACGTGCAAGTATGGGTGGTGGGTTTGGTTTCGGTCGTAGTTTCCTTTTTCGCGTCGGTGAGCTTCGCCTCGCTCTTGGTTGCAGTTGTGTTTTTGTAGTCGGTATTGTAAAAACCCGTGCCTTTGAGCACGAAGCCGCCGCCCAGCCCAATGACGCGCTTCAGCCCGTCAGTCTCACAGTTTGGGCAACACGTTAGCGCGGAATCGGAAATGCGTTGTTGGACTTCCATTTCGGCACCGCAGTTTGTGCATCGGTAATGATACATCGGCATAGTTATTTCAAGTTTAGGTGTTTTCGAGTTTAATGCATGTTAAATTTTTGTGCGAATATACGAGAATCGCCCGCAAAAAAGTTCCTTGCACATTCGTCTGACTCTTTGGCACACAAATTGACCGACTATATTCAGGGCTTTTTCGCGTTCTCTTCATTGAGCATAAGTGAAGAAAAACGCGCAGTCGGTAAAAATTTAACCAGCAGTCGGTTTGTTTAATGGTTGGATTTTTTACAGATTGATTTAGATTGAAGCGTGCAAGTCTTATTCCTGAATTACCTCGTTACCGAAACCGCGATTTTTTTCAGCGCAGAAGTTTTCGCCGCCGAGATTTCTGCCACTTGCCGTTTTTTCGGCGTTTTATTTTGGCGGCATAACAACTAAATCAATCTAATACAATGGCAATTGAAAAATCGACGTCGTCGTCCAGCCTTGCAGAAGTGGTGGACCGCATTTTGGACAAAGGTATCGTGATTGACGTGTTCGCCCGTGTTTCGCTTGTCGGGATTGAACTCGTCTCGGTTGAAGCACGCGTCGTCGTCGCTTCGGTTGAAACATACCTCAAATACGCCGAAGCCATCGGCTTAACGGCAACAGCGGCGTAACGCTTCGCCGCGCTTTCGCTTGCGCCTTGCTTGTTCGTCCATGATGTTCGACATTGTAAAACATTGATGCACGCACAACCAAGCGCACGGCGACACATTAAAAGACTGAAACGACACGACCATGCATTCAAAACCATGACCGAGAATATACCAACATCTATCGCACTTGAACCCGCCGCATCAGCGACCGCGCGACAGAACGAGGACATCTACCGCTCCGCGCTCACGGAGTTTCGTGGGGTTATTCAATCGGTCTATGCGATTCTATCCGACTTCAACGAAGTTTCCGTTGCCTCGCGCCATGCGCTCAGCGATTGCGACACACGACTTCGCGAAACGCTCTCCGGCACGCGCTCGCTTCGCCATAAAGACTTTGATGAATGGCTTGAAAGCGTTAAGCGCGCGCACGACGAAACCGAAACCGATTTACGCGCGTCCGTTCAAGAGTTTCTCGCCGAACAGAGTGAACTTTCCGATAACATCATTCGCGAAATTTCATCTCCCAATTCTAATCGCACTGAGCGGCTCGCTGAACTTACAGAACTTCTTAACGACTTTTCACGGCTTCAAGCCGCGAGACGCGACGCGATTAAAACCATGCTCTCCGACTTCAAAGCCTCGCAAGCCAAATGGCAGGCGGAGTTAAAATCAATGCTCGCCGAAGCCAAAGAAATTCGTCTGCAAGACGTCAAACTGCTTTTTGAAAAATTTAATCGTGATTCCAAAGCGCGTCGCCTTGCCTTGCTCGCAAGACGCGCCGAAGTTGCAACGATGCTCGACGCCTTTCGCCGAGAGCGCCTGAACAAATTTTCAAAACCTTAACCGACTACTGACTATGTCCGACTTACGCGCCATTGCCGAAAGCATTAAAGCCTCGCGAGACGAACGCCACACGCTTACCAAAGCGCGCGTTCAACTCATCGCCAAAAAAAGAGGCGACACAAAAAAATTGCTTGCACATTTCGCAGAAGAGCATCAACGCATCAGCAAAGAAGAAGCACAAGCGCGCGACGCCGAACTGAACACCATTCGCGCACGCGCCCATGCCGTTCAAGCCGAAGCCAAAGGATTAGTCAAAACTTTTGAGCACGAGCGACAAGAAATGGCACAAACACTCCTGTTGGAAGCCAAAGCCCTTCACCAAAAACTTGCCAGCGACAACCAAGCACGACTTGCGACGCAAAAAACGCTCATGAGCCGCATCAACGGCGAACATCAAGCCATTCGCGACACGGTTCGTTCGATTGCGACCGATGTTCAACGCCAACTCAAAACCTATGAACAAACTCGACGCGACGGACGAGACGCGTGGAATCGGCTCTTGGGCGGCGGCACTGCACAAGCCACTCTTGCGCCTTCGACGGAATCCCCGTTTGCCATTAACATTCCGTTTGCGCCTTCACAAAAAAAGAAACGAAAGTAAGGAACGATTATGGACGACATACGCACGGTCATTGAAGCCAAGCCGATGGCTGACTTCGTTGAAACGCCCTACGTCAAGGAATTGACTTATCGCGCGATGACTTACATCGAGGCGGGGTTTCCCGTTCACCTGCGCGGCGCAAGCGGCACGGGCAAAACAACGCTCGCCATGCACATCGCCAGCCGCATCGCCCGCCCCATTGTCATGCTTCACGGCGACTCCGAATACAAAACCAGCGACCTCGTCGGCGGTGAATTTGGATTTCACAGCCGAAAAGTCGTCGACCGCTTCCAAAGCCGCGTGCTTAAAGTGGAAGAAGATTTCGCTAAACGTTGGGTCGACAATCGCCTGACCGTAGCGTGCAAGTACGGCTTCACGCTCATCTACGACGAGTTCACGCGCTCGCGCCCCGAAGCCAACAACGTGCTACTTTCGGTGTTGCAAGAAAAAGTGTTGGACATCGGCAACGCGCCTGCGGGCGAAGAAAGTTACTTGAAAGTTCATCCGCTCTTTACCGCGCTCTTCACGAGCAATCCCGAAGAATATGCCGGCGTGCACAAAGCCGCCGACGCCTTGCGCGACCGCATGGTTACGATTGACTTGGATTACTTTGATTTTGAAACCGAAGTCGCCATCGTTATGGCTAAATCTCAACTCTCCCAGCACGACGCTGAAGAAATCGTCGAGATTGTTCGCGCCCTTCGCGAAAGCGGACGATGCGAATTTGCGCCGACCGTTCGCGCCTGCATTATGATTGCACGCACGCTCACGGTTCAACGCACCAAAGGCGTTCACTTTCCGAACTTCTTTGTTACGGTTTGTCAAGATGTTTTAACTTCCGAAACAAGCCGACTCGGTTCGCGCACCAATCAAGAGGAAGTTCGACAGATTGTCAAAAAACTCGCTGAGCGCACGCGCATTCATCGTGAAGAATCTCGAGGCGTTCCGAACGCGCGCCACAATGCCGAATCGCTTCAAAAAAACTTGACGCTCATTCGTCAGCAAGTCGGGCGATAAGACCGCGCAAACCACTTTTTGAATTACACTTTTTGAAATATGAACTTTGAACAAGCGGCAAAAAAAATCACGGAGTTCGTCGGCACGATGACGGATTCAAAAGCCAAACTCGTCAAATTGGAAAAGACCTCGCAAGATGGGGGCGGGTGGATTGGCTACGCCGAAGTCTTTGAAGAAAGTGCATTCATCAAATCTATTGGCTTGCCCAGCCGCGTGATGGATAGAAACCTTTACGAAGTGCGCCTGAACAACGCGCTCGACGTCGTCGGCTACGCCAAAAAAAATCAGATTGAAGAATGAGCCAAATCTCGCATACGACCAGCGCCACAACGCTTGCCGACATTTTGGAGCGTGTCATTGACAAAGGCATCGTCATTGCGGGCGACATCAAAGTCAATCTTGCCGATGTTGAGCTCTTGAACATCAAAATTCGTTTGCTCATTTGCTCCGTCGACAAAGCCGTCGAACTCGGCGTGAATTGGTGGCAAAACGACCCGTCGCTTTCGTCAAACGCCGAAGTCCAAACGCTTCGCAAGGAAAATCAAGAACTCAAAGAAAAACTTACCGAACTCGAAAAGGCGGTGGCGTCTCTTCAATCGCCGCGCCGACGATAAATAGGAGGCAACCATGAAATCGCTCAACGAAATTCGCACCTCGCGCAGTGCCAAACGCTTGCCGCGCACGAAATCCGCTAAACCCAAAAAGCCAAGCCAGAATTACCTCAATATGTATGTGCTGACGACGGAAAAAGAACGGCTCGAAAAAGAACTCAAAATTATTGACCGCCGTCGCATTGAACTCATCATGCGCATCAACGACGTCAGCAAGGAACTCAAAGACATTGAAACCAAAATCGGAGACCTCAAAAAAAGCGGCGAACTTAAAACCGACGCGCCGGAACTCCCGATAGATTCCAAGCAGTGGAAAAAGTTTTCAATGAATTACTAACCCTTTGAGCCATGAACAAACAACCGAAAGACGATTCTGCCGCAGGCTTAGGCGGCGTTCTGAGCGCGATTGAAAAACTCGCCAAACTCGCCGACGACCTTCAAAACGCGCAAGGCGAACTCAATCGAGAAGGCGAGGTCGATTTAGGCAAAAACGCCAAAGCCTCCTATCACTTCCGCGTGCGCACGCTCGGCGATGTCAAGCGTGAATCGTCAAAGTCCGATTTCAAGCCATTTGAAAAATCTGCTACGTCCAAATCCGCCAAAGCAACGCCAAGCAACGTTCCGAAACCCGCCGCCGTCGAACCGGAAACCGACGTCTTCATCGAGGGCGACGTCGTCGTTGTTTACGCGCAACTTTCCGGCGTCTCCGAATCCGATATTTCCATCGATGCACATGCCGACCGCCTTGTGCTTCGCGCCGAAAGCAAGTCGTTTCTTTACCAAAAAGATTTGCCGCTTCCCGCCCGCGTTCAACCGGAAAGCCTTGTCAAATCATATCACAACGGGATTCTTGAAGTTCGTCTGACGATTCAACCGAACGCCTAACTTCACTTCGCCATGAACTACGAGCAAATTCGCACCTCGCTTAAAAAGTCGCGCCTTGCGCTCGATAAATTGGAGCTTTTAGAGCCACTTTTAGAGCAACACGGCGTCAGCGACGACGGCACGATTTCCGAAGCCCTTTCCGATTTTACGCTCTCGCTTCATCATCTCATCAAAGCGGTTCCCGAAAAACTGCTTCCGCCGATGCTTCAAAACGGCAATGCCGTTCATGCCAAAGTAGAACAGGTTTCCACGCCAGCAGATTTGGGCAAAGCCCTTGCGCAGACGGAATCGCGCTTGCAGTCGTTCATTGAAGAAACGATGCGCGAAGAAATTGAAAAAGCGATGCGAAAACTTTCTGCCGCTCCGATACACTCCGCCGCTGATGCCTTTACAAGCGAAACGAGCGACGCCGTGCGCCGAAGCGAAGCCCGACTCCGAACCATCATCGACTCTACGCCGCTCGGCATTTGCATCACCAATGAAGATGGGATTTTTGAGTATGTCAATGACGCCTATTGCCGCATCTACGGCTACGCGCCCGAAGAACTCATCGGCTCTCATTTCACGAAAATCGTTAATCCCGATAAAGTCCAATTCTGGCGCGATTTGCACGACAAGTATATGCGCATGACGGGCGAAGAAATTCGCGGATACAGCGACATTCGAACCGAGTGGATTGTGCGCCACAAAGATGGCAAGCCGATTACCATTCTCGCCGACGCCGCACGCATTACCCGCGAGGACGGCAAACATCAAAAAGTTACCTTCGTCATGAACATCTCTGAAATGGCGAAACTGCGCGAAAACTTGCGCCAATCGGAAATGCAACTGATGCAGGCGGAAAAAATGTCGTCGCTCGGTCAAATGGTCGCCGGCGTCGCTCACGAAGTCAATACGCCGCTCGGCTATGTGAAAAGCAATTTGCAACTTTTGCTCGATGCTCAAAAAGAGCTCAAATCGCTTCTCGCACTTCATCAAAAATTGAAAGAGCAAATTCTGCACGGCTCTTCAAACGCCGTCGCCAAGCTGCTCGGCGATATTGAACGGCAATCCGAAACCGCCACGCTTCACGCTGAAGTTGAAAAAATGTGCCTCAATTCGCTCGACGGCATTGAGCGCATTCAAGACCTTGTCTCGTCGCTCAAAAACTTCTCTCGCTTAGACGAAGCGGCGTTCAAACAAACTGACGTCAATGAGAATATCGAATCGACGCTCAAAATCGCCGCACACCTCTTTCGCGAAAAAGGCATCAAGATTGAAAAGGACTTCGGAACGTTGCCCGAAATTCCCGCCTATCCCGCTCAACTCAATCAAGTCTTTTTGAACCTTCTTACTAATGCTGTTCAAGCCATCACGCATGAGAGAGGCAAAATCAAAATCTCTACCCGCCAAGACGGCGCAAATGCCGTCGTTAAAATTAGCGACAACGGCACAGGCATTCAGCCCGAACATTTGAGCAAAATTTTTGAACCGTTTTTCACGACGAAAGAGATTGGAAAAGGCACAGGGTTAGGACTTTCCATCGTGTATAAAATCATCGAAAAGCATGGTGGCAAAATTTCCGTAGAAAGCACCGTCGGCAAAGGCTCTACCTTTACCGTCACGCTTCCGATTGAGCGCATCGATTTTGCTCAACCTTCTGAGGGCGAGAAAACGGAAACGCTTGCATCTCCGTTTTCTGACGACGAACCGCCTAAACCGAAATCCGTAGCCAAAAAAAGAGGTAAATAAACTTTTTCAATTCACATCTGCTATGAACACGCCAAAGTCCAAAATCCTTTTTGTTGACGACGAATCGCAAATTCTCGAAACGCTCAAACTTGTCTTTCGCGGCTGGAACATCGCTACCACGACCAGCGCAAAAGAGGCTTTGAAATTGCTTCAATCCGAAACGTTCAGCGTCATTGTCAGCGACCAGCGCATGCCGGAAATGACGGGCGTTGAATTTCTCAAAGAAGCCAAAAAACTTTCGCCCAAAAGCGTTCGCATTCTGCTCACCGGCTACAGCGAATTGGATAATGTGATTGATGCCATCAATTCGGGCGAAGTCTATCGCTTCATCAGCAAGCCTTGGGACAACGATAAACTCAAAGAAACGGTAGAAACTGCCTGCAAAATCGCCGAGCTTGATACCGATTTGAAAGAAGAAGTTGAAAAAGCGAAAGGCAAAAAAGCAGAAACCGTGCGCGACGGCGGCGTCGAACTGCTCTTCATCGATAAACTCGACTCGCACCTTCAAGGCTACAAAAGCCTTTTTGAAGGCACTTACACCTGCCACACCGCACAGACGATTGAAGACGCATACACGATTTTAGCCGAACATAAAGCCATCGGCGTGGTTGCCTGCGACTCGACCCTCGCTTCCTCAAAAGGCACGATTTTTCTGACGGCGATTCGCACCATGTATCCCGATTTGGTTACGATTTTTATGTCGGATTCAAAGGACGCACAAGAAGCCATTAAACTCATTAATGACGGACAAATTTTCCGATACCTCGTCAAGCCGTTTCCGCGCGATGTCTTCCGCCAAACGATAGAAGACGCCGTTGCTAAACATACCGCCTACCAAGACAATCCGTTGAACAACATCAAGCGCAAGGAAGATGAAGTCTTGCAATCTGGCCCCGTTCAATCGCAAATGCCGCTCAACGACTTTTTGGCAGATATTCGGAGCAAGGTCGGCACGAAGAAATCTTATTAAGTAGCAAGACAGCGTTTCATGTATGTCATGAACAACGACGTGATTGTGTCGTGGTCATTCCGAGCAAAGCGAGGAATCCAAACGAGTTGAAAGTGAAGAATTAACAGTGCAGAGATGACCGATGAGCATTTACACGCTTAACGCTTAACGCTTAACACGATTCACCGTTTTGGATTCTTCCCCTTCACTTCGTTCATGGTCAGAAGGGCACACACAACGATAATTTTTTCGTCAATTGAAACTTTTGTGAAACATTTACCGTCTATCGTTTTTTTTGTTATCATGTAAAAACTTTACGGACAAACCCCGCTTTGTCCCCCCAAGTTCTTTGACATAATCATTCTCTCACGCTGGCCACTACGGCAATGTAATATGTTGTTGCAGTATTCTCCTATAACCTAAACCTCTTACACACACATGGTTCAAAAGGCACCCGTCTTGTCTGAAGAAGTCAACATGACTTCGGACGTCTATTCCGTCTATCAAAAAGAAAATATGTTTTCTGGTGGCATCAATCCTTCGTCCGACTCTGCGGAGCGATTGGAGAAAACAGCCTACACTTGGTCGGCGTTATTTGAATACGCGCACTTGGTCAATTGCTTTGTGGTTCAGCGATTCATCCGCCAGATTCAAGAAGATATGCTGGTGTTGCGTCGCGAAAATTCGCTTGAGTTCACCTACGACTACCAAAAGAAGTCGTCTATTTTGATTGATGGCTCGATAACCTTCACCTATCGCGGCAAAGTGTATGTGTATACCGCCAGCACGGAGCGCGGATTCAGTTCAAATACCTTGACGGGAAGCGGCGACATCTCCGAGCTCGTCGAGAAAATCAGCCACGAACTTCGCTGGAACAATCCGCTACGCAATCGCCACATTCAAATTATTCCGACGCGTCATGGGTATGAATGCTTTTTCAAGAAAGCCCCAACCCTCTCGCTCGGCGAGGTCGTCATTGACGAAAGCATCAAGGAGGATATTCTCGACCAAACCATTCTGCACTTTGAGGCGATTGAGGGCAACAACGGAATTATTCTTCATGGCAAACCGGGCACGGGAAAATCGCTTTGTTGCCAAGCGATTATTTCGGAGGCACTCATGCGCGGCTACTCTACCTGCTTTCTGACGTCCGCCGGTGACTATTCTCTGCTCAACGAGTTTCTATTGGCGTATTTCGCGCCGTGCATCGTCGTGCTCGAAGACATTGACAGCTTCAGTGAGAGCCGCAGTCACAGCAGAAACCCCGACCTCTCGGACTTCTTGCAGTTCCTTTCGGGGCTTTCGGAAAGCGACGAGAAAATCGTCTTCATCGGCACCACGAACCACATTGAGTTCCTTGACGAAGCCATTGCCAATCGCCCCGTGCGCTTCAACCGTAAGTATAAGTTCGAGTTGCCCTCTCCGAAAGAAATCAATCGGCTTGTCGATCTTTACTTCAAAGACGAAGTTCTCACAGACGCGCAAAAAGCCCTCTGCCACAACAAAGGCTTTACCGGGTCTCACATCAAAGAGGTTCAACGCACCGCACAGATTTTGATGCACAAGCGCAAGACTTCTTTGAGCAATGTTTTTGAGGAAGCCGTTCAAATTGTCTCGCAGAGTTTCTACATTCCTGAACACAAAGCGGGCTTTCGCATCGACGAGTAAAGCAAACGCCTCTTGTTCTGACGGTGCGTTTGATGGTTTTTGAGGATTCTCAATCAAGAGCGGCAACCCAAGCCGCTCTTTTTTTATGCGCTTTCTTGCGACGTCGTTCCGCCTCTCTACTTTCGACGCGAAGTTTCTATCTTTGCACCTTATCAATTCAAGACCGTTCCAACATGTTCAAAGGAGTTCTCTTTTCACTTCTTACTCTTGCTCTACTCGCCATTACCAACTGTTCTCCAAACACTATGAAACGCGCTTCATCTTTGGATTCGCTTTACTCTGAAAAACCGCTCGGCTCCGTTGTAGAAAAAGGCAAAACCACATTTCGCGTTTTTGCGCCGCGCGCTACCGAAGTTAAACTTGTGCTCTTCGAGAAAGCCGACGACGAAATCGGCAAAGAAGTTTTGATGAAGCGCGACGGCGACGGCGTTTGGGAACACACCGAACAAGGCGAACTCTACGGAAAATTCTACGGCTACAAAGCAAACGGTCTCGAAGGCAAAAACGAACTATGGAATCCTAACGTGGTCGTGGCTGACCCTTACTCAAAAGCCGTTGCCACGAAAAATACTTATCGCCACGAAGCGAAAACGCTCATTCTCGACACGCGCTACGACTGGGAAGGCGACACTTGGGTCATTCCCAAAAATCATAACGAACTCATCATCTACGAAGCACACGTGCGCGACCTAACCGCACACGCCTCTTCCGAAGTCGAGAAAAAAGGCACTTACTTGGGGCTTGTTGAAAAAGGCAAGTCGGGTGGATTGGATTATCTCAAATCACTCGGCATCAACGCCGTCGAGCTTTTGCCGATTCACAAATTCGGCACGATTGAAATTCCTTACCTCGATAGCTCCGTTACAAAAAGCGGTTATCCTGTCAATACTTGGAATCCCTACGCGCGCAATCATTGGGGCTATATGACGAGTTACTTCTTCGCGCCCGAAACCTACTACGCCACCGACGGCACCCTCGACCCCGCAAAAATGAACGGCGCCGACGGCAGAGCCGTGCGCGAGTTCAAAGACATGGTCAAAGCCTTGCATAAAGAAGGCATCGCGGTCATTCTCGACGTGGTCTATAATCACGTCTCGCAATACGATTACAACTGCTTCAAGTATCTCGATAAGTTCTACTACTTCCGCACCGATTCAGCGGGAAATTTTTTGAGCCTTTCAGGGTGCGGCAATGATTTCAAAACGGAACGCCCGATGTCGCGCCGCATGATTGTTGAAAGCATCAAGTATTGGATGACGGAATATCACATCGACGGCTTTCGCTTCGACCTCGCCGCCATGATTGACTTCGAAACCGCAAAAGCCATTTACAAAGAAGCCAAAGCCATTAACCCGAACGTCATTCTCATTGCCGAAGCATGGGGCGGCGGCGAATACGAACCCGACTTGTTCAGCAACATCGGCTGGGCAAGTTGGAACGACCAAATTCGCAACGGCGTCAAAGGACAAAACCCCGACAACGGACTTGGCTTCATCTTCGGAAAATTTCAAGGGCGAAATAATGTGCGCTCCCTTCGCACTTTCGTTACCGGCACCCTGCGCGAAGATGGCGGCTTGTTCCAACAAAAAGAACATTCCATCAACTACCTTGAATCGCACGACGACCACACCCTCGGCGATTTTATCCGATTAGGATTGCGCGAAACGAAACACGACGACATCATCACCGATGTTGACGCGCACGCCAAACTCTCGCCCAAACAACTTGCACTCAACAAACTTGCCGCGCTCTTTCTCTTCACCGCACAAGGACCCGTTATGATTCACGAAGGTCAAGAATTTGCGCGAAGCAAAGTTATTGCACCTACCGACGCGCCCGATAAACACATCGGCAGAATAGACCACAACAGTTACGACAAAGACAACGCCACGAACTACATCAACTATGCGCACGCCAAACTCAATTCGGAACTCGTCGATTATTACAAAGGCTTGATTGCGCTTCGCAACGAGAACCCGATATTCTGCTCCGCGCCGAAATCCGCTGTCAAGTTCATCGATGCAAAAGATACGCTTGTTGTGTCGTTCAGATTGGATAAAGAAGCCTACAACGCAAGCGCCGATAAAAAGTCCAACCATGATTTTCTGGTTGTGATGAACGGACACTCGCGCAAGTCGGTAGACTTTCTCTTGCCCGATGGCGAGTGGAAAATTATTGTGAATGAAAAGAAAGTTTCGCCTCTTGAACCGTTGGGTATCGTCAAAGGGCGCATCAGTGTTCCGGCAAGTTCTGGTATGATTTTGAAACGGTAACCGAAGTTGATTTCATTTCGTATTGTAACGATGTGCCGTTCTGCTGTCTTATGGCGCGGTCTTGTATTTGTCGTCTCATAATTCAATAACCTTTTAATCATTACTCCAATGGCAGAAGAAACCAAACAGTCGTTCTTGCTTCGTCTTTCCGACGAACTTCGCAAACTTGATTCGGAAATCGAGGAACTCAAACCCAAACTTCAAGCGAAGGCAGATGAACTTCAAGAAGAAGCCAAGCAAAAAATCGCCGAACTTGAAAAAGAACGCGATGCGTTGAAACAGAAAGCGGAAGAATTGAAGAATACCAGCGAAGAAGCATGGGGCGAATTGAAGGTCGGGCTTGAAAAAAGTTGGACCGAACTTCGCAGTGGCTTTGATAACGCACTTGCTAAGTTCAAGAAGTCGAGTCCGAAACTTTTGGAAGATAAGTCAAACGAATCTGCTTCTTAACGCCCGACGTCGTCGGTGTCACACCATCAATTTTCAGGGTCAGAGTGACAAACACAAAAAGTTACATGACCGTCACTTTTAGAAAGGAACGCCCGTTTGCGGCGTTCTTTTTTCTTTTTCATATCGGCTTAATGACTTTTTTTTCTTTTCCGACGGCGGGAATATGCGGCGCGACGGCTTGTTGAATGATCTGTTGCAATTCCTTCAAAAGTTTTTTCTTGACAAAATGTTGATGGGTAACGAGACTGATGTTGCGCGTCGGCGTCGGCTCTGCGAATGCTACGACTTTGGTTTCGTTTTCACCTTGTAAATCATTGGCGGCTAAGTAAGGCACAATCGTGATTCCGAGATTTGCTTTGGTGAATTTCAGCAGGCTGTCCATTGAGGCGGCTCTAAACTCAATGTTGAGCGGTTTCTCGGAGTGCTTATGCGAGAGGTCGCAAATTTTTTTCACTTGGGTGCTGAGGCAGTGCCCTTCTTCCATCAGCCAAAGTTTCGTGTAATCCAACGCCTCCGCCGTCGTGAATTTCTTTCGCTTGCTCAAAGTGCAATCATAAACCAAGAATGGTTCATAGTAGAGATGAATTTCAACGAGATTTTCCTCGTGAAGCGGCACGGCGAGAATGCCGACATCGAGCGTTCGGTGGTTCAAGCTCGATATGATTTCCGCCGTTGTCGCTTCCATCAGCACCACTTTGAGTTTCGGAAATGCTTTTGTGAAGGTCGTTAGAAACAGAGGAAGCAAATACGGCGCGACGGTTGGAATCACCCCGATTCGCAGTTCGCCTTCTTGTTCGTTCTTTAATTCTTGAATCAAATTTTTGAGCGAATCGACTTCTTTGGCGAGAATGCGCAACCGCTCGATAATCTGCGCGCCTTCGTGCGTTATGGAAACGGGCTTTGTTTTGCGATTAAAAATTTGCACGCCGATTTCCTCTTCAAATTTCCCTATCATCGTGCTCAGCGTCGACTGGGTTACAAAACACTTTTCCGCCGCCGCCTCAAAGTTCCTTAAATCCACTACCGCCAAGACGTATTGAAATTGCTGTATGTTCATCTTGAATTTTAGTTATTGATGCTGTCAATAATGATATTAAAAATATCGTTTTTGTAAATACGCTTTTTATGCCCACATTTGAGCCATTCATTTTTCAATGTTTCATTTAACGCTTAAACTTTTACCATCATGAAATCAACCATTGCACTCGCGCTCGCCTTGACGCTCCTGATTTTAAGAGGCGACGCTTTGTTTGGACAAACCTTCGCCGACGGCGGAAATTCATCGTCCAAACCACAACGCGCCACGCCCGTCGCTGAAACCGTAGTAGAGACTGGGCGCGACGACGCTTCGGAATCCTTAGGGCTTTGCCCCTTCGGCTTCGACACTGTTCAAACGACGGTTCAAATGCTCGGTAAAGTCGGCTACACCAATAAAGATTGGTGGCCCAACCAGTTGGATTTAAGCCCGTTGCGCCAACATTCGCCGCTCTCCAATCCACATGGCGAATCGTTCAATTATCGGCAAGCCTTTAACACGCTTGACTATCAAGGCTTGAAAAACGATTTGCGCGCCGTCTTGAAAAATTCACAAGACTGGTGGCCTGCCGACTACGGACACTACGGCGGCTTGTTTATTCGCATGGCGTGGCACAGCGCGGGGACTTACCGCGTCGGCGACGGACGCGGCGGCACGCGCGCCGGATTGCAACGCTTCGCTCCGCAAAACAGTTGGCCCGATAACGCGAACCTCGATAAAGCGCGCCGCTTGCTCTGGCCTGTCAAACAAAAATATGGCAACAAAATTTCTTGGGCGGATTTGATGATTCTCGCAGGCAACGTCGCTCTCGAAGATATGGGCTTCAAAACACTTGGCTTCGCCGCCGGACGCGAAGACGTCTGGGAGCCCGAACACATCTATTGGGGTCCGGAAAAAAAGTGGCTTCAAGATGAACGCTACACTGACGGACGCAAACTTGAAAATCCCTTAGCCGCCGTCCAAATGGGGCTTATCTATGTTAATCCCGAAGGTCCGAACGGCAATCCCGACCCCGTTGCCGCCGCCAAAGATATTCGCGAAACTTTCGGGCGCATGGGCATGAACGATGAAGAAACCGTCGCGCTCATTGCCGGAGGACACACGCTCGGCAAAACGCACGGCGCAGGCGACGCCAAATTCGTCGGTCCTGAACCCGAAGCGGCGTCTATTGAAGAGCAAGGCTTAGGCTGGAAGAGCACCTACAAATCCGGCAAAGGCGCAGATGCAATTACTTCCGGACTTGAAGTCATTTGGACGCCCACCCCAACCGAGTGGAATCAATCCTATTTCAAATTACTCTTCAACAATCAATGGGAACTCACCACCAGCCCCGCCGGCGCAAAACAATGGGTCGCCAAAAACGCTCCGAACATGATGCCTGATGCGTTTGATAAAACCAAACGCCATAAGCCGACGATGCTCACCACTGACCTCTCGCTGATTAAAGACCCGATTTATGCAAAAATCTCGCGCAAGTTTATGGAGAATCCCGAATCGTTTAATCAAGCCTTCGCCCGCGCTTGGTTCAAACTCACCCACCGCGACATGGGTCCGAAACTCACCTATTGGGGTCCTGAAATCCCCAAAGAAGAATTTCTTTGGCAAGACCCAATCCCTGCGCTCAATCATCAACTCGTCGATGCAACGGATATTCAAAACTTGAAAGCGCGAATTTCATCGTCAGGCTTAACCACAGGCGAACTCGTTTCAACCGCTTGGGCATCGGCTTCAACCTATCGCCATTCCGATAGACGCGGTGGTGCAAACGGCGCACGCATTCGCCTTGAACCGCAACGAAACTGGGAAGCCAACAATCCCGCCCGCCTTAAAAAAGTCTTAGCCGTCTATGAAAAAATTCAATCCGACTTCAATTCAAAATCGGGCGACAAGAAAATTTCCATTGCCGATTTAATCGTCTTAGGCGGAAGCGTGGCGATTGAAGAAGCCGCCAAAAAAGCGGGTGTTCCGATTGAAGTGCCTTTCACGCCGGGCAGAATGGACGCCTCACAAGCGCAAACCGACATCGCAGGCATGGCGGTGCTCGAGCCGATGGCGGACGGTTTCCGCAACTTCCAAAAAGCGGAATCTAATTTCTCGCCAGAGCAACTTCTCGTTGATAAAGCCCAACTCTTGCGGCTTTCCGCACCGGAAATGACCGTACTCATCGGCGGCATGCGCATGCTTGACGCAAACTTCGACGGCTCAAAGCACGGCGTCCTCACCTCTAATTCCGGAACGCTTTCCAACGACTTTTTCGTCAATCTTTTGGATATGAACTACGTTTGGAAAGCCAAAGACGAAAAGAAAACCTTGTATGAAATCCGCGACCGTAAATCCGACCAACTCAAATGGACGGCAACGCGGGTCGATTTGGTTTTCGGCTCTAACTCCGAACTGCGCGCCCTTGCCGAAGTCTATGCCGCAAGCGACGCAAAGGAAAAATTCGTCCGCGATTTCGTCGCCGCTTGGACGAAGGTGATGAACTTGGATCGTTTTGACCTCGTCGCCAATAAGTAATACGCTCGTTTTTATTTGCTCTACAAAACGGTATGAATGCTGAAACGCGTTCATACCGTTTTCCATGAAGAAATCGCGGCGATACCCTTATTCAGCACGAGTCGCAATTATTCATAAAATCACCCGCTTCTACCCCTTCACTTCGTTCAAGGTCAGAATGACCAATCTTATCGCTTTCAAATGATTTGAGTATCAGTCTGCGCAAGGCCGGCTTATGCGTATTTCAACCATTTGAGAATTTCGGCGAGCGAGGGTTTCTTGCCATACATCAGCACCCCGATGCGATAGACTTTCGCCGAAAAGAGCATGACGGCGTAAAATGTGCCGACCATCAGCGCGATAGATAAGAGCACTTGCCAAAGCGGAACGTCGGTTATCGCCAGCCGTCCCATCATTAAGATGGGCGAGAAGAATGGAATCAGCGAGAGCACGACTGCGGCGACGGAATCGGGCTTTGAAATCACATAGTTCATCGCCACAATCGGAATGATGATAAGAAAGGTGATGGGCGTGGTAAGCGACTGCGCATCTTGCGGATTTTCAAACGCCGAGCCGACGGCGGCATAGAGCGTGGCGTAAATCAAATAGCCCAAAATGAAAAAAAGCACGAAGTAAAACAGCAAAAGCGGCGACATCTCAAATTGAAACTTCGGATTGTATTGAAGCGACACCACCGACAGCACCAATGCGGCAATTGCCCAAATGAGATACTGCGTAAATGCGACCAGCCCAATTCCCACCACTTTGCCGACCATCAGTTCAAACGGTTTGACCGATGCAATTAGCACTTCCATCACCTTGCTTGATTTTTCTTCCATCACCGAACTCATGACCGTAATGCCGTAAGTGAGAAGCGTGCCGTAAATGAGCATCACCATGACGTATGCGAGAAGGAATTCCGAGAGCGCGCCTTTATCGCCTTGTGAAGTGCTGGAAATTTTTTGCGTTTTCAGTTCAATCGGTTTTTCAAGCGTTGCGATTTCATCGTCCGTGAAGCCTTTATTTTTCAAGGCGAGGCGATTTACCGCTTTTTGAATCGTGCTTTCAATTTTCCGATTGATGCTAAAGTCGACGATGTTTTTTGCAGTATAAACGGCTTCCAATTTTCCATTTTCCTCTTTGAGCAAGAGGTATCCAGAAATTTTTCCCGTTTCAATGCCTTTGAGCGTGGCTTCGCGTTCCGATTCTTTTTGCCAATCTACCCAAAGCATTGAGAGGGTTTCTTGTTTTTCAAACGCGGCTTCAATCGCCGATTGATACTTGCCCGTTGCATCGTGAATGGCAATCACGGTTTTGGAATCGCGGGAAAGGAGGGTTACTAAAATTGGAATCAGAATGAAGCTGGACATCAGGACCGGAATCAAAATCGTTGAGATGATGAAGCCTTTGCTCTTGACGCGCTCCAAGTATTCTTTTCGGATGACGATAGCCGTTTTGCTCATGTGTCGGTTGGTTTAGGTTGGAAATATCGCTGTCTACGCGGAATTGAGAAAAAGATACAAAAGCCATTGAAGATGAGCATTGTGGTTGTCGCAAGGTCTGAGGGGCTTTTGTGCTTGCTGAAAAATTGCGTATTTAATCGGTTCATTCGCAAAAAAAATCACTTCGAGATATGGCACTTTCGCCGCTTGATCTGTTTGTTTTCGGCGCATACTTCCTTGTCGTCATTGGGGTTGGCATTTTGGTGTTGCGATTTCAGACGAATCGCGACAGCGAAGGCTACTTTTTAGCAGGTCGCTCTTTGCCTTGGTGGGTGATTGGCGCGTCCTTGATTGCGTCCAACATTTCCGCCGAGCAGTTCATTGGCATGTCGGGGAGCGGCTTTGCGGGCGGATTAGCGATAGCCTCATATGAATGGCTTGCCGCCGTTACGTTGCTTCTCGTCGGAAAGTATTTTCTGCCGATTTTTTTAGAGAAGAAAATTTACACGATGCCCGAATTTTTAGAACTGCGCTTCGACCACACGGTGCGCACGGGACTCGCGCTCTTTTGGTTGCTCGTGTATGTTTTCGTCAATCTCACCAGCGTGATGTATTTGGGCGCACTGACGATGAAAACCGTGCTGGGCGTGGATTTATCGACGGGGATTATCGGATTGGCGATTCTTTCCGCGCTCTACACGATTTACGGCGGGCTGACGATTGCGGCTTGGACGGACGCGGTTCAGGTCGTTTTTCTCATCGTCGGCGGAATGCTCGTTACCATTTTGGGTTTGAACGCGATTGGCGCGGGCAACCCACTTGACGGCTTTTCAACGTTGCTTGCCAGTGCGCCCGAAAAGTTCAAGATGGTGCTTGACGCCAATCACCCCGAATTGCCTTGGGTGGGCGTGTTCATCGGCGGATTGTGGATGGCAAACATCGGCTATTGGGGGTGCAATCAATACATCACACAGCGCACGCTTGCCGCTAAAAGTTTGAGCGAAGCACAACACGGGATTATTCTCGCCGCATTTCTTAAAATTTTAATGCCGCTTGTCGTTGTGCTTCCGGGCATTATTGCGTTTTCGCTTTACGGGGAAACGATTGAAAAACCCGATGAAGCGTTTCCCACACTGGTCAAAAACCTTGCGCCGTCGGGGGCGATTGGGCTTATCTTTGCCGCCTTGATTGCCGCCATTGTCTCGTCGCTGAATTCCATGACGAACTCTGCCGCGACGCTCTTCACGATGGATATTTTCAAATCGAATTTCAAACAAGACGCGAGCGATGTTGAACTTGTCAGAGTAGGACGCATCGTAAGTGCCAGCGTTTTGACGATTGCCGCAGTGATTGCGCCGCAACTTGCCACGCTCTCACAAGCCTTTCAATTCATTCAAGAATACACGGGCTTTGTTACGCCGGGCGTGGTTGTGATTTTTCTCTTCGGGCTTTTTTGGAAACGTGCGACGGCGCGCTCGGCACGTTGGGCGGCGATTCTTACCATTCCCCTTTCGCTGGGCTTCAAAGTGCTTTTGCCCGACCTTGCGTTCTTGAATCGCATGGGCGTGGTGTTCGTTGCGCTCTCGCTGGTGGTGATTGCTATTACGCTTTCAGAAAAACATGAGCGCGATTCAAAAGCCGTTGAAATTGATTCAAAGACCTTTCAAACCGATGCGGCATTCAACATCGGCGCAATTGGCGTGCTGGGTGTGGTTGTCGCGCTCTATCTTGTGTTTTGGTGATGTTGGATTTTCTCTCAAGCGTTCCGCACCGCAGGTTGAACGCACTAACGGGCGATTTTGTCTTGGTTTCGCCGCATCGCGCCAAGCGTCCTTGGCAGGGAAAAGTGGAAGCCTTGTCTGAAACTGCCCGTCCCGCCTACGATTCTGGCTGTTACCTTTGTCCGAATAATCTTCGCGCAAATGGTGAGCGTAATCCGCCCTACGCACATGTCTATGTTTTTGACAACGATTTTGCCGCCTTGCTTCCTGATGTGCGCACTCAAACGTTCTCCAACGATTTATTTCACGCACAAGTTGTTCAAGGTCGTTGCCGCGTGATATGCTTCTCGCCTCGCCACGACCTCACACTTGCCGAAATGAGCGAAACCGACATTGAGCACGTCGTTTCTGCTTGGCAACAAGAAACACTTCACTTGGGCACGCATTATCAATGGATTCAAATTTTTGAAAACAAAGGCGAATTGATGGGGTGCTCAAACCCGCACCCGCACGGACAAATTTGGGCGCTGAACACGCTTCCCAACGAAGCGCGAAAAGAAGAGGCGCAACAGCGCACGTATTTTGAGACGCATCGCCGTCCGCTTCTGTTGGATTATCTCCAACAAGAAATTTTACAAGCAGAGCGCGTTATTTTGGAAAATGGCGATTGGATTGCCCTTGTGCCGTTTTGGGCGGCGCATCCGTTTGAAACGTTGCTTTTGTTAAAACGCTCTGCTCAACGCCTCACCGACCTGTCGGAACTTGAACGCGCGTCGCTGGCGGACATTTTGAAGCGATTGCTGGTCAAGTACGACAATTTATTTCACACGTCGTTTCCGTACTCGATGGGGTGGCATCAAGCGCCGTTTGGGCTGGGCGATGTATCGCATTGGCAGTTACACGCGCACTTTTATCCGCCCTTGCTTCGCTCTGCAACGGTCAAAAAATTCATCGTCGGCTTTGAACTTCTCGGCGAACTTCAACGCGATTTTACACCTGAACAAGCGGCGGAGATGCTTCGCGCTCAAAGCGACATTCATTACAAACTTCACTCGTTATGATTACTCGTCATGCTATGGTTGAAGCGTTTCGTGCGCGCTACGGCACTGTTCCGAAATTCGTTTCGCGTGCGCCCGGTCGCGTGAATCTCATCGGCGAACATACCGATTACAACGACGGCTTCGTGATGCCGTTTGCGCTTCCGCATTCGACTTGGATTGCCTTCTCGCCGCGCACAGACGACATTGTTGAACTTCATTCGCTTGATTTTCATCAAACGGCTTCGTTTTCGCTGTCGAGCTTTGAAAAATCAAAAGGCTGGATTGACTATGTCAAAGGCGTGGCGCGGGCGTTGCAAACGCACGGACAAGCGCTCAAAGGCTTTGAGGGCGTTATTCACTCTGATGTGCCGATTGGCGCGGGACTTTCGTCGTCGGCGGCGATTGAAGTCGCTTCCCTTCTCTCGTTCTTGACGGTCTCAAATTTGCAACTGACTTGGCTGGAACAAGTCTCTCTCGCTCAACAAGCCGAGCGGGAGTGGATTGGCATGAACTGCGGCGTGATGGACCAAATGACTTGCGTCAAAGGCGAGTTGGGCAAAGCCATTTTTTTAGATTGCCGCACGATGGACTTTCGATACGTTCCGCTTCCCGAAGGCGCGGTGATTGTGGTGATGGATACCAGCACACGGCGCAAACTCACCGACTCGCGTTACAACATGCGACGTGCCGAATGTGAAGCGGCGGCGCATTATTTCAATAAATCATCGCTACGCGACGTCTCGCTTGAAGAACTTTCTCAAACAACTCTTCCCGACTTGCTCAAACGCCGCGCGCGACATGTCGTTTCAGAAAATTTACGCGTCCTCAAAATTGCAACCACTGAAACCGTCGACCCTCACCTCGTTGGCACGCTTCTCAACGAAAGCCATCAAAGTTTGCGCAACGATTTTGAAGTTTCAAGTCTGGCTTTGGATACCATTGTCGAGATTGCACAACACACGGCGGGTTGCTACGGCGCACGCATGACGGGAGCGGGATTTGCAGGCTGTGCGATTGCGCTTGTCTCGCGTGAAGCGGCGGAATCGTTCATTCAATCGGTTGAGGCACGCTATCGCGCATTGATGCCTTTTGCGCCATTGTTCTTTATTGCACAAGCCTCATCAGGCGCGACGGTTGAGGCGACGACTTCGTGCGAATAATTTTTTCAATTCAAAAACACGTTCAAGGCGGCGCTGAGCGTTGGACAAAAGTGCAGT
The DNA here is from genome assembly GCA_046719715.1 of Chloroherpetonaceae bacterium. Taxonomy (GTDB): domain Bacteria; phylum Bacteroidota; class Chlorobiia; order Chlorobiales; family Thermochlorobacteraceae; genus JANWWM01. The sequence continues at coordinate 57,341 of JBDNCJ010000010.1, forward strand.
TCAATATGATGTTTTTTGCCGAGCGATTGAACCGACTCTTTGCTGTGCTTCGGGACGACGACTTTTTCGAAGCCCAATTTTTTGGCTTCCATAATTCGCCGTTCTAAATGTGCTACCGAGCGCAGTTCGCCCGACAGTCCGATTTCACCAACGGCACATGTGCTTGAATCGGCGGGAATATCGCGCAGGCTTGAGACAATTGCGACCGCCACCGATAAATCAATCGCGGGTTCATCTAAACGCAATCCGCCCGCGATGTTGAGAAAGACATCGTGCGACCACATTGGCAACCCGAGCCGCTTTTCCAAGACGGCAAGCAAGAGCGCAAGACGACGTTGGTCGAAGCCGCTTGAAACGCGCTGTGGTGCAGCGTAATTCGTCTTTGAAACCAACGCTTGAATTTCCACCAAGAGCGGACGCGAGCCTTCAATCGTGGCGGCAACGCACGAACCCGAGACGCCGTAACTGCGCTCCGACAAAAAAATCTCCGACGGGTTCGAGACTTCCATCAAGCCTTTCTCGCCCATTTCAAACACGCCCAATTCGTTCGTCGAACCGAATCGATTTTTCAACGCTCGCAACACTCGATAGCGATAATGCGAATCGCCTTCGAACTGCAAGACGGTGTCGACGATATGCTCCAAGACTTTCGGTCCGGCAATCACGCCTTCTTTGGTGATGTGCCCGATGATAAAGGTTGTGATGCCTTCGCGCTTTGAAAATTGCATGAGCTTTGATGTGCATTCGCGCACCTGCGAGACGCTTCCCGATGAACTTTCTAACTGATTAGAAAAAATGGTTTGGATTGAATCTACGATGACGATGTCGGGCTTTTGCGCCGCCAGTGTTTCTAAAATCGTTTCGAGTTCAGTTTCGGAAAGCAGGAAGAAGTTGTCGGAATCAATCCCCATTCGCTCGGCGCGGTTTCGGATTTGATGAATCGATTCTTCCGCCGAGACGTAGAGAATTTTTTTATCGGAAAGATTGGGGACGATTTGAAGCATCAAGGTTGATTTGCCAATGCCGGGCTCGCCACCGATAAGCACAACGCTTGCCGCCATTAAGCCGCCGCCGAGTACGTGGTCAAATTCTTTAATGCCGGTTGAAATGCGCTCTTCTTTGAGCGTATCAATTTCGCGTAGTCGTCGTGGGATTGCAAAGGTGTTCAAGCGACCTGCGCTACTGCGGTTCTTTGCTTCCTTCTCTTCTTTGACGACTTCTTCGACGAGCGTTCCCCAACTTTGACAATCATTGCACTTGCCTTGATACTTGATGTAAGTTGCGCCGCAGGTTGAACACACATAGCGCGTTTTTGTCTTTGCCATCGTTAGAGCCGTTGGATTTCGGAAGTCGGATTTCGGAAGACGGAATGGCTTGACCAAATTTACCCTTATGCAGTTGTCCGTCTCATTCCAAAATCCGCCGTCTCAAATCCGTCATTGCGTTACTTCTTTTTTGCGGTTGTGCTTTTTGCCTTTGTGCTTTTTGCTGTGGTGGTTTTCTTCGGTGCAACCTTTTTTGCGGCTGATTTTTTGCCGGTTGTTTTTTTAGACGCCGCAGGCTTTTTCGCCGTTGATTTTTTCACTTCGGATTTTTTCGGCGTTGGCTTTGCGGACGATGTTTTTTTCGTTGTGGCTGATTTCGCCGTTGATTTTTTCGGCGTTGGTTTCGTCAGCAACTCTGTTTTCGGTGCGGTTTTGTTTTTCGCGCTCGATGATTGTTTTTCAGAGATGGGTGCGGGCTTCTCGATACCCTTTCTCACTTCGTCGGCGAAACGCATCGTCGTTTCATTTGACCTTGTGGCCGTTGTTTTCTCCGTCGTCATACTGCGTTTTTGTTTTGAGTTGGTTTGAGGCTTAATGTTGGAAATGTTGGATTTAAGTTTTGATTGAACGCTCGTCTTACTGTTCGTTTTGGAACTTGGTTTCTCAATGGACTTCGAGTCCGATATTGTCTTTGATTCGGCTTCGGTTTCAGAGCGAAGGCGCGCGAGAAGGTCGTTGTATTTGTAGCCGGCTTCCGACGCCGCCGTAGTGTAGGCGTTGAGAGATTCGAATGCCGGCGCAAGTGATTTTTCGGACACCTCTCCGTTTTGGATGGCGTCCAGTGCAGAAAGAGCGAAGAGTGCGCCGAGCATTACTTCGTATCGCTCTTTGTTGAAATAGACGACGCCCTCGTATTGATTGACACCCAAGAACACGTTGGCTTTGCGCGCTTCGAGCAGGTCATAGAGTCTTTTTGTGAATGTGTTTGAAGACGATTTGCTGAAGTCGAGCATGATGCGAATGAGGTCGGCTTCGCTCTTGGCGCGTTCTTCCGTCAATCCAAGTTGTTCGAATGATTTTGCCACAAACTTTGCCAGTCGGAAGTCCGACATCAAATTGCTCGAGTGCGGATTTTCAACTTGGTTAAAGCCATTGAGCATCAGCCAACCGAGCAGAACCCGCCAGCCTGAATCGCCGTTGGCTTGTTCGGGGAAAATCGTGTTTGAAATGTAGCGACCTATGTCGGTTGCAGATAGTTTTTTGTTTTTTCTGACCGATTGAAGCGCGTGATAGGCGCGGTATCGTTCAAGGGTTTCATCGACAATTTGCTTTGGCAGTTCGACATCGGGCTGAACGGCGAGCATGGCGTCGCGCATGGCGTTCACTTTCTCTTTCAAGAGTTTTTCTGCGCCGTTTTGATTTTCGTAGAGCGCAACGAGGCTTTCAGGTGCGAAGGCTTCTTGCACCGCCGCATGAAGCGGACGAAGCGAGAGTTCCAGCACGGCGTCTTTGAGCGATGGCACGCCTGCATTTCCGAGTTGCCGCCAGAGTTCATCGTAAGGAAAAAGCGCCGACGGTTTCACTTCTTGAAAATCCAACAAGACTTGATACTTGTAGGCGTGAAGGTCAAAATACATTCCCTTTTCCCACACCTCACGGTTTGAGCGGATATACTCCAAGCCAGAAATCGCATCGCGGAAAATGACGAAGGTTGAGGGGTCTTTGGAGAGCCCTAACCCGTCGCCCAACGTTTTCATGCGAAACTGATTGGTTTCTAAGTCGAGATATTTTGACGAGGTTTTAATCCAGCCAGCGGTATGAGCATACTTGTTGTGGAAAACCACTAATGCTTTTTCGTTCTCGTAGCGATTGCTGTATGCAAAGACGTTGTTATCTATGCCGCTCGGCGTGATGAAGTCATAGAGTAAGAAGTGATCGACTTCGGCGAAGAGGTAACGCTTTTTGAGCAGCGGGAAAATTTCTTTTTCGTGTCGTGCCACGAGCCATTCGTCGGGCGATTCGTTGTAGTAAGCGCGTTGATACTCCATGCCGTATTTTTCCGTGAAGCCCTCGATTTGTCCGTGTCCGAACATTGGCAGTCCGGGCATGGTCGACATCATCACGCACACGCCGAAGTATTTATCGCCTTTGCCGAACTGCTTGACGGCGGTTTCTTCGTCGGGGTTGTTCATGAAATTGACGTAGCGTTTGAGAATGCGGCTGTCATATTCGAGCGTGTCTTTGATGAGTTTGCGATACTCGGCGTTTTCTTCTTTTTTGAACATGTGCATGAACGCGCTGTTATAGACGCGGTGCATGCCGAGTGTGCGCACGAAGTAGCCCTCGAGCATCCAGAAGGCTTCGGCGAGCAGAAGCGTATCGGGCAGTTCTTGCTGAATGCGGTCGACAACTTCGCGCCAAAATTCTGTGGGCATGGCTTTATCGAATTCTTCTTTGGTCATGGCGAAAGCGGCGCGGGAAGGAATTGCTCCGCCCTTGCCCGGTTCTGGAAACCAAAGGCGTTGAATGTGTTGCTTTGCCAAAACCATTGCGGCGTCGAATCGAATGACGGGAAACATGCGCGCCACTTTGAGAATGGTTTGAATGACTTGTTCGCGCACTTCGGCTTTGAGGAAGTTGAGTTGCGCCGTGTCGTTCCAAGGCATGTTTGTGCCGTCGTTGCCGTGATAGATGTATTTGACGTCGCCCGTCCATCGGTCGAGCCGTGCGAAAACAACGGCGGCATCGGTCTTGCGCCAATAGCCGTCTTCGATGTAAATACCCACGTGAGGGTCGGTGGAAAGGTCGGTGCCGTGAAAGGTGTAATTAGGGAACGGCGGATAGTCGACTTGCAAAAACCATTCAGGGTGATTGATGACCCATGTTGAATCGATGCCCATGTGGTTTGGCACCATGTCGCTGGCGAGCCGCAATCCTTTTCGGCGGGCGCGCTCTTTCAAGTTCGCGTAAGCGTCGTAGCCGCCGAGTTCTTTTGCAATCACATAGTCATCGAGCGAATATGCCGACGCCACCGCATCGATATTGCCGTTTAAGTGCTTAATGCGCTTTGAAGCATAACTGCGCTCCCAAATTCCAATAAACCACAAGCCTGTAAACCCGCGTCGGACAAGGATATCAAGCTCTTCATCAGGAATTTCATCAAGGCGTTTGATGGAGCGTTGATATTTTTTGGAGAGTTGGTCGAGCCAGACATAAGTATTTTTTGCAATCAAGACGAGGCGAGGCATCCAGTTGAGGTCGGGCGTAAAATTTTCGGGTGCGTCTTCATAAATCTCGCTTTTGTAATCGGCGACGGGCGGGGTTTCTTTTTCGTAATCGCCGAAGAATTGCGCAGGACGGACTTCAATCGGCATTTTCTCTTTATCCATTTTCGCCGCTTCAAGCATTTGAAAATACTTGCCTTCTTCTCTGACGAAGTCGGTGCTTTGAAGCAGGAGTTTTTTCAGCGAGGGCGAGCGCGAAATGATGGCGTCCCACTTCTCTATCACATACTTTAATTGTTCGAGAATGGAATTCGGAGACGCTTTAATCGGCGCCAACAAGAGCCGCAAGAGCGGCAAGTTTTCTACGCCGAAGGTGGGTTGTGTGGCGAAAAAATTATCGACACTCGTCATCACTTGATTGTACGGCGTGTTTCGGACAAGCGATTCGTCATCGATTAAATCTTCGATCTGATTGAGCGCGGGATTTTGATTTTCAAGCCAAACGAGCATGAGTTCTTCGAGGGCGATATGCGTGTTCGGTGTGCCGTCGCTGGTGCGCGAGAGAAACTGCTCGACCGTTTCGTCGCCGCGATAAATTGTCAGCGTCGGAAATTCATCGACGAATCGTTCCAAAAATTTTCCCGTCGTCTCTTTGCCAAATTCGCGCCGAATCCAGTCTTCACATTTTGCAAACGCATCACGGTTCAAATCGTCCAAATAAACCGAAATGACGAAGTGATAGACTTCGTGCAAGAGTGACGCGGCGAAGACTTCTGCAGTGCGAACTAACTCGGCATCGCTGATGCCACGTGCTTTACGATTGGCATTGACTTTCGCCGAAAATTCTTGACAGGCGGCGAAGTTCGGGAAAACACTCGTGCCCCGAATGGAGAAGAATCGGTCTTCGAGTTGATACTGCGCTCGACCTTTGCGCGAAACGTGAAAGTGATATTCTGTATGTCGCATAGAGAACTTTTTTTGACGGCTTAAAACGCCTTATCGGCGTAAGCCCCTTTCGTTAATTGAAAAACGTTGTTGGGAGATGCCGTTAAAAATGGTCGTTAAGAAAGTTTCTGTTTATCTTCAACGCGAAAGCCCATCGGCGCATTACTTGCCTGAACGTCGTTAAACTTGATGACTCCAAAAGCCGCTTCATACTTCGCGATGTTATCCTGCAACGCGGCAAGAAGCGATTTCGTGTGCTGCGGCGTCATGATGATGCGCGAGTGGACTTTGGCGCGTTGCATGCCGGGCAAAAGCGTAGTGAAGTCCAAAATAAATTCGGCGGGCGAGTGATTGATAATAGCGAAGTTTGAGTAGACGCCCTCTGCGGTTTTGTCGTCGACCTCGATGTTGATTTGAAGCGGCTGTTGTGGTTCGTTCATTGGTTGTTGCAGATTGGCTGAAATGCTGAGTTTGTAACGGATTTCGGTTTCAAGTATACGCACTTCCGAGAGAAAATGAAAGC
>JBDNCJ010000100.1:0-6479 GCA_046719715.1 Chloroherpetonaceae bacterium
GAGGGAGTTTGCTCCTCGTTACTCATTCTTCACCACTCGTTTTCATTATCGGTATTTCATTTTCAAGAGAATCATTCCACGAAAAAGGGAATGTTCTCGGTTGCGACGGCGCCGTTGCCGTCGGCGACATAGAGGAAGAGCCGATACGCGCCGCGCTTTTGAGGCGAAAGAAACGTCGCGGAATTGGGCGTTTGGGTTTGAATCAGCCCGTTGAGTGTTTCAGGGCGGGCTTCCCTATCGCCGCCTTCTTTGAGGTCGGTGCTTTCGGGCAGAATTTCCCAGCGCGGTTGAAGGGCGTCGTTTTCGTCGTCGCTCGCGCTAAATGTGGCAAGGTAAGGATGGTTGGGTTTCAGCGTGATGTTATCCGGTGCGCGCTTACCGTCAATTTTGAACGAAGAAAGTTTCGGGGCGGTGTTGGTTGCTTTTTTTCCCGTCCAAATTTCCGTCATCACATCGACCATCTCGGTTTTTTCTTTGGCTTCGGTAAAGACGCCGTACCATGTTGGGGTGCGCTCCTGCTTTTGTCCCCAAATGAAGACATAGCCGCCAACGCACTGCGCTGAATCTTTGGCGATGCTGTTGGCGTAGCGCGTGCGTGCTAATTTTGCCCGCTCGGTCGAGGATTGTTCAATCGGTGCGCCCCACTTGGTTTTCGGCACTTCCCAGTGTCCGGTTGAGCTCCACTCGCCGATGAAATAAGGCTTTTCCCAGCCGTAGTCGCGCACTTTCTTCGGGACGTTTTCAATATCGCCGTAAACATTGACGCCGAGCATATCGATGTCGGGGCATTTCGTTTTGATTTGATGGACGACATCGCGCTTGATGCCCGCGATGACCGTCGTCGTTGGGTGGTTGGGGTCAAGGTCGTGAATCATTTTAGCGAGGTCTTGAATGGCGTTCCAGACGCGGGTGTTTTTGTAATTCAAATCGACTTCGTTGCCGATTGCCCAGCAAAGCAACGCAGGGTGGTCTTTGAACTTCAAGACGGCTTCTTTGAATCGCTCGAATTGGGCTTTGACGGCTTTTTCGTCGTTATAGTCCATGCCTTGACGTTCAGGACGAACCCAGAAGCCGAGACAGACGGTCAATCCGAGACGGTGTGCTTCATCGAGCAACGAGGCTTTATCGTCATAGTGCCATGTGCGCACCGAATTTGCGCCGGCTTCTTTGGCTTCGTTCAGAAATGAAATTCCGCCCGCGCCTTTGATGAAATAGGCTTTGCCTTCGCGCAAGAGTTGAAATCCGTTTTCTGTTTTTTGAATTTCAACCTTAATCGGTTGGGCAACGAGTGATGTGGTGAGGAAGAAAGAGAAAAGCACGAACACGCGCATGGTATTTTTTTGATGATTTGCGAATTAAAGTTTATCAAGCGTCGCGGTTTCTTTGTATCTTCACGGCGACTTTTCCACACCAACATATTAAGTAACAATAAGCAGTATGCAAGTCAAGAATCCAAATATCAAGCGCACGAAACTGACCTTTATGGAGCGGCTGTATTTGCCTGAAATTTTCAAGGGATTGGCATTTACGTTTGCACAGATGTTTCGTCCGAAGTTTACATCAGAATATCCCGAAGTGAAGTGGAAACCGCCGGGGTCGTTTCGCGGTCGTCCTGTTTTGGTCGAGCGAGAGGATAAAACCGGCGAGCGATGCGTCGCATGCGGGTTATGTGCGCGCGCCTGTCCGCCGATGGCTATCAGCCTTCAAGCCAATGAGACCGACCTTCCCCAAGAGCGACACCCGATTACGTTCGAAATCAACATGCTTCGCTGTATTTACTGCGGCTACTGCGAGGAAGTCTGCCCCGAAGAAGCCATTGTGATGAGCGACGAGTACGACATCAACTACAAGTCGCGTTCAGAGGCGATTATGGATAAAGAAAAATTACTTGTGCCGATGGAGCGTGTTAAAGAGCGATTAGCCTTCTTGCGCGAGTATAAAAACGCTGTCCGCAAAGCCGACGCGCAGTATGTTGGCGAAGAGGCTCAAAAGTGATGGTTTCTTCACATTTCATTTTACAAAAGGTGTTTCGCGATGAAACGCCTTTTTGTTTTGTCCAACTTTCAACTCTAACTCTCAACTTTTAACTGCTCACCGTGTCTTCGCGCAAAAAAAATCTCGCCGTGTTTTGTTCAGGCGGGGGCTCAAACTTCAAAGCCCTTTACAAACAGATTCAGGAGCGGAATCTTCCCTGCCAAATTGTCATGTGCCTTTCGAACAACTCGCAGTGCGGGGCGATGCAGTTTGCGCGTGAAACAGGCATCGACGCCGTGCATGTGTCGAGCAAAAGCGTTCCGAGTGAAGATGCCTTTGTTCAAACCATGCTTGCAGAATTGGAGAAGCGGCAGGTGGATTTGATTTTACTTGCCGGCTACATGAAGCGCGTGCCGAAAGCGGTTGTCGAGCGTTATCCCAAACGGATTCTCAACATTCACCCTGCGCTGTTGCCCAAGTTCGGCGGCGAGGGAATGTATGGCATGCATGTGCATCGCGCCGTGATTGAGGCAAAAGAAAAAGAAAGCGGCGCAACGGTTCACTTCGTCAATGAAAACTATGACGAGGGCGAAATCATCGTTCAAGGCAAAGTTGCTATTGCGCCTGACGAGACGCCCGAATCGCTTGCGGCGAAGGTGCTTGAAGTCGAGCATCGCATTTACGCTGAAGCGTTAGTTAAAGTGTTGGAGCAAATGGATTAATGTTTTTATGAGCGCGCATCGGCGGTCGATGTTTGAGCCGTAAGGCTTGTCTGCGATGCAAATGTTGGAAGTTTGACGGTTACGATTGCGCCGCCTTCCGACGCATTTGAAATATCAATCCTGCCTTGATGCTCCCCAACAATTTTGAAACATATCGCTAAACCAAGCCCTGTGCCGTTGGGCTTTGTGGTGAAGAAGGGGTCGAAGATTTTCGCAAGAATTGCATCTGGAATTCCCGTGCCGTTGTCTTGAAAGGCAAGCTCGATGAAGGGTTGCGGCTCGCCATCAATGAAGTAGATGATTTGTTTAGCAGAAATGTCTAATCGCTTGTGTTTTTCTTTAGCGTTAGGTTGCTGTGTGAGGGCTTCAATGGCGTTGAGCATGATGTTAAGGACGACCTGTCGGATTTGGTCAGCGTCGGCTCTGATGGGAGAAAGTTCGGGCGGAAGGTTGATGTTCAACTCAATGTCGTTGGCTTTGAAGTTTTGGGCGAGCAGTTGCGCAACGGATTGAACAATTTCAGCGACGCTTACACGCACGATTTTCGGCTTGCGATGACGCGCAAAGGCAAAGGTTTCCTCAATAAACTTATTGATTCGGTCGACTTCCGCACCGATGCGCCGAATGTATTGATAGGTTTCCGAGTCAGGCGGAATGTCAAAGAGCACGGCTTGAACCATTGATTTAATTCCGGCGAGTGGGTTTTTAACTTCGTGAGAAATCGCCGCCGCAATTTCGCCGAGTGTTTGCATTTTCTCCGCTTTTTCTTCCGCTTGTCGGCGCTGTTTTTCGCGCGTAATGTCTTTGAAGAGCAGAATCGCACCGCTGGGCTTTCCGGTCTCGTCGATTCGCGCCGAGAGCGAATAGCCGAGCGTAACGGGGTGCGGGTCGTTGCGAAAGAAAATTTCGCCTCTGTAACTGTGCCCTTCCAAAACATAGTGCAACTGCACTTCGGGAATGTTCAAAAACAGCGAAATACGCTTGCCGCGTAAGTAGCCTTCGTCTTCGCCGATGATTTTTTCCGCCGACGAATTCAGCGAGACGATTTGCAACGATTTATCCAACACCACCACCGCTTGCTCCATTTGTTGAATAAAGCGATTGGCGGAAACTTCCGGCGACGCATGCACTTCTTCCAACTGCGCGAGTGCGTAGATGTTTTGCGAAATTTGATGCATCGCGAGGAGCGATTGACGCTTTCGCACCGCACGATAAATGGAATTGACGACCTCAATGAAATCTTGCCCCACTTCTCCCGACACATTCACCACATCGCTTGCGCCTGCGCGAAAGGCTTTCACAACGAGCGTCGTTTTGGTTTCTTTGAGAAAGGCGATAATGGGCGTGAGGTAAAATCGGTTTTCAAGGAGTTCAATCTCGTCGATGTCGCTCGGACGCACCACTTCAAAGTATATTGCGTCGGTGTCGCTTGAAATTTGTTCCAACGCGCCGCGCGAGAATCGTGTGGATTTGAAAGATTGGGTGGAAATGGCGTGTTGAATGAGCGCAGCGGATTGGGAGGTTTCTGAAATAATCGCAAAGTTCGGCATCGTCTCAACGGCTCATTTAATCTTTTATATTTTTTGAGTTTTCTTGTTGGAGTTTTCGTTCAAAATCTACTCTGCAAACTCGGCGGCTTTCATCGCACAGCCGACGAGCGGCAGAATCAATGGCAGTTCTTTTTTCCACTCGTTTTGAATGTTGAACCCGGCGGGAAGCGACGCGACTTGCACGGTGAGTCCGGTTGCATCTTGAATAAATCCGAGAATGCTTTCGCTCGTGAGTTTTCCGAAAAGGCTGACGGGACTTGTTCCGCCCAATGCTTTGAGTTCGTTGGTGGCGAAATAGGCAATGTCGGTTTCGGCTTCGAGCGTCCAGTGGCGAAACATCGTCGGCACGCCGCTCATCAGTTTTGAAATCGCAAGGTATCCCTCGCCGAGTTCCAAAATCACCAGTTGCGACTTTGCTTCATAAAGCGACTGCACCGCAATATGCGAGAGTTCAACCAGCGCAATGTTTTTTCCCGACGGTAAGAAGAGCATTTGCAGGCGCGTCAAAAATCGCTTCGGCACGAAAAAGAGCAGATGATTTTCAAACGGCGCATCCGGCTCGTCGGCGAGTTTGACGGTTTCCGTTACATACTCGTCGGGTTCGCGCAAAAACGCTTCCGCTTCCAGCGCGCACTCTTCTTCAAATGCTTCCTCGTTCAAGTTGCGATTAAATCGTGCGGTCAAACTTTTGACGTCAGTCAGATTGAGACAAATTGAAATATCAGTTTCGGAATACGCGCCTAATTTTTCCGCGATAATTTTCGAGCAATCAGTTAATTGCTTGGGGTCGCCTTTGTCTAAAATTTCTTTGTAAATGTTGGTTTTTGCACCAATAGTTTCAATTTTCGAAACTGTAAAGCCGCTTGCCGACGGCGAGAGTTGAACGATAAGCACTCGGTCAGATTCAATCAAGAGCGACAGATGCGTCATTTGCGTTAGGTTGTTGGCTTTTTGTAAAGTTTTGATGTGCTATTGCACGTCCAAATCGTCTTTGAGTTTCCTCAGGCGTTCAGGCGTGATACCTTTGACTTCTAAAAGTTCGTCGATGCTCTTCAATTTTCCGCCTTTGAATTTACGAAACCGCACGAGCCTATCTGCAAGGGTCGGACCAATTTCAGGAAGTGCCAGCAATTCGGCTTCGGTGGCGGTGTTGAAGTTGAGTTTTGCTTTCACGGTTGCGTCTTTTTCCGCCGATTGAAATCGCAAGAGTTCGCGCTCAATGAGGCTGTCGGGCTCTGTGCCGATAAAGGCTTCTTCTTCAAGCTTTGATATCAACGCTTCTCTTTCCGCGACGTCGTTCATTGCAGAAAGCGCAATGCCGATAAGCATCAAGCCGATAAGCATTGAAATTGCAAGCATCTCGCTTCGGAGCAGTGACGCCCTTGTCGCTATGCGATTCCACCAACCCACTGTCACTCCCTTGATTTTGAGTTTGGGAAATTTGATGAGGCTTTGATGACGATAAAATCAATATCGTGAAATGAAATAACTGCGGCAAATTTCGTAACCTTTCAAAACAAGGCATGTTTTCACTCTAATTGAACGTTGTCAGATATGACCAATTCACCTCAATCCAAATTCGGACTGTTAGACTTCGTCATCACCATTCTCTCCATTTACGTGCTGGGTGCGCTTGCGCTCGATACCTTTACCACGCTTGACGAAGAGGTCTCCAAGCTCATCAACTATTTTGATTATCTCATTTGTGCAGTGTTTTTCTTTGAGTTTTGGTATCGGCTTTTCACGGCAGAAAGCAAATGGCAGTATCTCAAATGGGGTTGGATTGATTTGATTTCAGCCATTCCGATGGTTGATGCGTTTCGCACGGCGCGCCTTGTGCGGATTGTTCGCGTGATTCGCATCATCAAAGCGTATCGCTCGGTTCAGCAGTTGCTTACGTATCTGTTTCATAATCGAGTGAAAGGCACGTTTGCATCAGCGATTCTCACCGCCGTTTTAATGCTCATTTTCTCTGCGATTGCGATTCTGAAAGTCGAGACTTCGCCTGAAAGCAACATCAAAACAGCGGAAGACGCGATTTGGTGGGCGTTTGTCACGATTACGACCGTCGGCTACGGCGATAAGTATCCAATTACAACCGAAGGCAGAATTGTTGCGGCGATTTTAATGACGGTCGGCGTCGGTTTATTCGGCACTTTCACGGCGTATATTTCATCGTGGTTCGTCGAAGGCAACCAACTTCAGCAACCATCTTCAAACAGCGAAAAGCCAC
>JBDNCJ010000101.1:0-6408 GCA_046719715.1 Chloroherpetonaceae bacterium
TATGAAAACAATTTACTTTTTAGAAACAGTCGTTCAGCGCGGCACATTCCACATGCAATTAGACGAGTGGCTGGCGGAAGGCTTTGAGCAGATTGGCGTTTCGGAAGATGCAATGATTTTACGGCTGTATCAATGGTCGCCGCCGGCGATTTCCATCGGCTATCATCAACGCGAAAAAGAGTTCGATATAGAGCGATTAAACGCAGACGGCATTGACCTTTGCCGACGCCCAACTGGCGGCAGAGCCGTTTTTCACATCGAAGACCTCACTTACAGCGTGGTGATGAAAGCGACGAAATCTAACGCCGAGCATTACGCCGACATTCATCACGCTTTGCAACATGCGCTCCAACAAGTTGGCTTACAAGCAGAATTTCAAAAACAGCAAACAGATTTTCGCGCGCGCTACGAAAAACCAGAAAGCCTTTCATGCTTTACGGCTTCAGCGCGGTATGAATTGGAAGTGAATGAAAAAAAAATCGTCGGTTCAGCGCAACGCCGCTTTGCCGATACGCTCTTGCAACACGGTTCGCTGATGTGTTCAGCCAAGCACAAACAACTTGTCAAGTATCTTCTGCTTTCTGACTCGGCAAAACAACAAATGCAAAAAGACCTCGACGAGAAAACGACATCGGTAGAAGAGAGTTTGGGAAGTTGTCCCAATTTTGAAGCGCTCAAACGTGCTGTGCTTTGGGGCTTTGAGCAACAATTTCACGCGCCTATCAAACTACTTGACCTTTCAACGCTGCCCATTGCTGATGCGCTCACTACTGATTCATAATGCCGTCATTTTCGGAAAGCCGGAGTGTTCATCTGTGCTGTGCGAAAACGGCACGATAGCCGCGTTTCTCACGGAACGCCAAGCCGAGAAAATCGCCGCTGACCATCGTTTGAATGCAAAAGGCAATTTGCTTCTTCCGTCTTTCTTCGATTCGCACATTCACCTCTCCGAATACGGCTTGCGATTAAACCGCTTGAATCTGAACGGAAAATCGCTCGCGGAATCGCTCCGATTGATTGGCGACAAAGTCAGACAAACGCCGAAAGGCACATGGATTACGGGCGGCGGCTGGCATAAAACCTACTTCGGCGAATTTCCAACAAGAAAGCTTTTGGATGAGATTTCAACCGAACACTTCATCGCGCTTTCAAGCCAAGATTTTCATGCCGTGTGGGCAAATACGCCCGCCATTGAGTGCTTAAACGCCGAAAACTTTTCAAGCGAAGAACTGCCGAAAGACGCGGACGGAAACCTAACAGGCATTGCACTCGAGCGCGCCGCACTCACACTTGTTTCAACGGCAAAGGTTTCAATGGAAGAAATGGCGAGTGCACTTGAAGTTGCACAAGCGAAACTCCTCGAGCTTGGCATTACCGATGTCTTCACGATTGAAAAAGCCGATGCACTTGCCGCCTTTTTAGAACTTGGCGACGGCTTAAAACTCCGCGTCAAGACTGCGGTTTATGTGGAATCGCTGTCTTCGGCAAAAGATTTTCTCAAAGCCACTCCGATTCAAAACCTTTCGCTGAACGCCGTAAAACTTTTCATCGACGGCTCGCTCGGCGCGGAAACATGCGCCCTGCTCGAACCCTTTGAAAACACAAGCCATTTCGGCATTAGCCTTTACGCCGACGCCGACCTCGTGCAACTGTTCAAAATGATTGAGCGCGAAGGATTGAATATCGCCGTTCATGCCATTGGCGACCGTGCCGTGCGACGCGCCCTCGATGCATTTGAAAAAATTGGCGTAACGCCACGCTCACCGTTTCGTCACCGCATTGAGCATGCACAAATGATTCACGATGAAGATTTACATCGCTTCGCGAAACTTGGGGTCGTCGCTTCAATGCAACCCATTCACATTCGCGAAGATATTGCTACCGCACGCCGATTGCTCGGCAAGCGTCAAAGCGAATTGTATCGATTTCAGTCCCTTCTCAAATCAGGTGCGACGGTTGTGTTCGGGAGCGACGCGCCGATTGAAACGCCAAATGTTTTTGAAGGGCTTTATTACGCGATTGAGCGACGCGATAAAGAACATCAAGTTTGGTATGTCGAGGAGCGAATTTCGTTCGAAGAAGCCTTGCGGGCTTATACCGAAACGCCAAATCGGCTGATGAACAGTGCGCGACGCGGACGCTTGGAGTGTGGCTATGGCGCCGACGTGGTGATTGTTCCAAAAGATTTTTTTAGCGAATTGAGCAAAGGGAAAACGGCGCAATCGGTGATGGCGACGATTTCATCAGGAGAAATTCTCTTTGAAAACTTGTAAGTATGGAGACAAAACGAACGATTGTTTTGTGTGTCATTCCTCGCTTCGCTCGGCATGACATATCGGCTCTTCATCGCCTTTTCAAGACCCTTCGCCTCTTCTCTTTTCACTTCTTGAAGATGCTTCCCGCGATTGCAGTTACAAGTCCGCGCGGCACGAATCGGCTTGAACTGACCATGAGTTTATTCATAGTGCCTGACACCACGACGGTTTCGCCGCCTTCGTATCCCTCGATGCAAGTTCTCACAACGTCTTCGGGCTTTTCAAGCGGAATCATCAATTTGGAGCGTTCATATTGGGCGTTATCGAAAAAGGGCGTATCCGTTCCGCCCGGGCAAAGTGCCATCACTCTAACGCCTTTTTCTTTCAACTCAAAGGCAATCGCTTCGGAAAAGCTCAAGACGAAGGCTTTGGTTGCGGCATAGACCGCCATATTCGGCACGGGTTGGAACGCCGCTGTTGAGGCGACGTTGATAATGCCTCCCGACTTTCGCTCTGCAAATTTCGCCCCGAAGAGCCGCGAGAGTTTGACGAGCGTCAGTGCGTTGAGCGTCATCATTTCTTCAAGCCGAGAGACGTCGTGCGATAAAAATTCGCCGAGCATTCCGAACCCTGCATTGTTAATGAGCAACTCAATTTCCAAGTTTTTTTCGTCGCAGAATTGGACGACCTTTTCCGCGCTGTCGGGTTTGGAGAGGTCTTGCACGAAGACGTGCGCCTCGATGCTGTGCGTTTCGGAAAGACGTTTGGCTAAAGCTTGAAGTTTCTCTTCGGAGCGGGCGACGAGCACAAGGTTATGCTTGCGCTTGGCATATTCTTCGGCGAAGCATGTACCGATGCCCGTCGAGGCACCCGTGATGAGTGTGGTCATTTTTTGATTAAATGAGATTTGTTAAAGTAAAATCACGCCGTCGACTTTGGCGGCTTGCTCATAAATGGCGATGATTTCGGTCGAGGATTGCATTTCAAGTTCCGCCGTAATGCTGATGTAGTTGCCGTTGCGCGAGGGATTGAATTTGACGGGGTATCCTTCAAAGATGTTTCGCAGTTGCACCAATCCCGCAAGCGGCGCAATAAACTTGAACATAAACGCGGTTGGATAATCGAGCTTGTCCAACTGTGTTTGCAGTTTTTCAAATGACGGCGTGTTCATTCTCTACTCCTTTACTCGGTTTGCTTTTTGCGAAAGTAAGAATTCAAGGTAAGAAATTAGCGTAACTTCTTTCATTGCGCGTAAAGCAAAATTGCGCGGCTTTTTTGTTCGAAGCCGACGCGACTTTCTCTGGCGGCGTTCAAAATCACGTCAGGCGTTTTCCCTTGCTGAATCATTTCTCGTAATCGGCTTGTCCCAGCGAGTTTATCGAAAAAATCCTTATTCCAAACAACCTGCTTTGGATAAAGTTTATGGAGTGCCGTAAGGAGCGAGACGGCGAGTTCAAACGGTTTGACTTTTTCGCGCGCGGTGATGTGAAAACGCACCCCCCCGCATGCCTTGCCCTCAAATTTTGGCGATGTGCTTCTTCCTTTCTGGGACTTTGGGGTAAAGGTAACGGCTTGAACTTCAACGCCCTGTTGCGTGCCGAGAGCGTCTTTAAGTTTCTTGCCGTCAATAAACGGTGCGCCGACTTGTTCAAACGGCAAGTCTGTGCCGCGCCCCTCGCTCACATTTGTGCCTTCAAGCAAGACCGTTGTAGGATAAAGAATCATCGCCTCAACGGATTGAATGTTCGGCGAAGGCGGCACAAAGCGAGACTTCCAAGTCGAGTCTTCATCGGCAAACTTATGCCTCGAGTAGTTTTCCATTTTGACGACGTTCAATTTCAACGCAGGCATCACTTCTTGCTGTATCCACAAGGCGATTTCGCCAATCGTGAGCGCGTGAATAAACGGCACATGCACTTGCCCTACGAAGGAAATAAAATTTATCTCCAACATCATGCCGTCGGCTTCAATGGGCGCAATCGGGTTCGGGCGGTCTAAGATGATAAATTCTTTCCCGCACTGCTCTGCCGTTTGCATGGCGAGAAACATCGTGGAAATGTAGGTATAGCATCGTGTTCCAATGTCTTGAATGTCAAAGACGATGGCGTCGATGTCGGCGAGCATGTCGGGCGTAGGCTGTTTGGTTTTGCCGTAAAGCGAAATGACTTTAAGCCCGTTTGAAAGCGTGTCGTCGGAAATTTTCCGACCGGCTTCATCGAGAATTTGGAATCCGTGTTCAGGCGCAAAAATGATGCGGAGGTCGAGTTGATTTTTTTGAAAAAGCGCGAGGCTCGACTTGCCCGTCGCGTCCAAACTTGTTGCGTTGGCGATGAGCGCAAGCCGCTTATGTTTGAGAGGCGCGAAATCAGATTGCACCAGCACATCAAGCCCTGTGCGCAGTTGCGCCGAACTTGTGCCGAGATGCGTCAGAGTAACCCACATCAGCGCGAAAAGATAACCGCCGTGCCTTTTGGTGTTTGCCTTCACTTCGTCGATGGTTTATCCTTGATAAAAACAAGGTGCGCTTTTTTCCAGACCACTGAGAGATGCTTGCCCAGCACGATTTTTCTGCCCGATTGCGTCTGAAGCAATCCCGAAAGCCTTGATAAGACTTGCGCCGACGGTTCAACGCCGATTTTCATCAGCGCACGTTTGAAGAGTTCTTTCTGCTCAAATGTCGTCAATTTTTTGAGTGCCTTGATTTCAAAGGATTGCCCTTCAAACGACAACCCCTTGCGCTTCATCAATTTGGCGATGTGCGATTCAATAAATGCGTTCAGTTCAACGACGTTTTCGGAAAGGCGCGAGAGATTTTGAAGACACTTGTGCTTGAATCGCTCCTCGATGGTTGGAATGACGCGCAGGCGAATGAAGTTGCGGTCGTATTCGTCTGAAAAATTTGAGTAATCGGTTCGATACGGCGTTTGCGTTTGGCGAAGATAGTCGCAGAGTTCCTCGCGCATGAAGTGAAGCACGGGACGAATGATGAACTCGCGCCGTTCAGGAATGCCCGATAGCCCCAAGAGCGACGCGCCGCGAAAGAGATTGAACAAGAGCGTTTCGGCGTTGTCGTTTTGTTGGTGCGCCGTCGCAAGTTTATTGAATCCGTGCGTTTGCATCAGCGATTCAAACCACGCATAGCGCAAGTCGCGCGCCGTTTGCTCAATGGAGGTTTTACGGATTTTAGCGGCGCGTTTGAGGTTAAATTTTTTCGTAAAAAGTTTGATGCCGAGTGAGGCACAGAGGGTTTTGCAGAACGATTCATCGGCGTCGCTTTCATTTCCGCGCAAGTTGAAATTGCAATGTGCGGCGGCAAGCGACACCTTGATAAACGGCTGAATGGCAACCAAGAGTTTAAGCAGAGCCACAGAATCCGAGCCGCCAGAGAGCGCAATTAACACACACTCGCCGGTCTCAAAGAAGCGGCGTTTCGTGCAGTGTTCTAAAAATTTTTTTTCGAACGGACGCAATTTGGCTTTCATTGACACTTATCTAAGAGCCGTCGTCTCAACTCGGGCACGCATTGGCGAAGGATTTCAATGATTTGCTTGTGAATTTCGTTGACGGATTGCAAGGCATTGATTTCAACGAAGCGGCGGCTTTCTTTCACCAGCGTTTTATATCCCTCTCGCACGCGGCGATAAAATTCCAGTCCTGAACTTTCCATTCGATCGAGCGGCGTTTCGTTTTTTCCGAATGAAAGCGGGAGTGATTTTTCCGAGAACTTGCGCATCATGGCGTCTTCAGGGAGCAAATCCAAGTAGAAAGTTAGTGTGGGTTCAATGCCAAGCGAAGCGATTTGGTTAATGGTGTGAATGGTGTTGAGGTCAATGCCGCGTCCGTAGCCTTGATAGGCGGTGGTGGAGTCGTAGAAGCGGTCGAGAATGACGATTTGCTTTCGCTCGAGGGCAGGTTGAACGAGTGTTCTGACCAGTTCGGCACGGCTTGCCGAAAACAAAAGTAGTTCGGTGAGACTGCCCATTTCAGACTTGCTTTCTAACAGCATGGTTCGAATTTGCTCTGAGATTGGAACGCCGCCCGGCTCTCGCAACGCCAACGCCTCTACACCGTTTGTGTGTAAGTACTGTTTCAGCAGTCGGATTTGCGTCGACTTGCCGCTTGCATCAATTCCTTCAAATGTGATTAACATTCG
>JBDNCJ010000102.1:0-6246 GCA_046719715.1 Chloroherpetonaceae bacterium
AACCGTGCAAAAGTAATGCGAATCCTCTATGCCGCCAAGCGTTGATACTTGTTAAGAGTTGAGGGTTAAGTATCAAGACGGTCATGTAACATTTTTGCGATTGTCATTATATCGTGAAAGCGATTCTGAACGAAGCGTCAGCGAAGTGAAGAATCCATCTTCCAAATGCTTGTAAAAATACTGGCTTCCTCGCTTCGCTCGGAATGACCTCGATATCATGACGAACACATTTTTATAGCACTACCCGCTCGGAATGGCATTGCGGTTTGTGCATTTCATTTTGTCTCGCGACTTAACGATTGAAAAAAAACGATTAGGCTTCGGTTTGACGGACGGCGTCGTAAATGCGAGCTTCAACAAAGACTTTGAAAAGGTCGTCGTCGACGTGTTTGTCTTTGACTTCAAGTTTGAGAATATCGAGGGCGCGCTCGACGGGAACGGCTTTTTTGTAGGGACGGTCTTGCGCGGTGAGTGCGTCGTAAATATCGGCGATGGTCATCATGCGCGATTGAATCGGAATTTCAGGCTCACCAATCTTTCGCGGGTAGCCGCTTCCATCGATTTTTTCGTGGTGCGAGTAGGCGATAATGGGCACGTTGCGCAAGTCGCGCGTCCAAGGAATTTGTTTGAGGAAGTTGTAGGTGTGCGTGACGTGCGAATTGATTTCTTCGCGTTCCTGCTCGTCCAAACTGCCTTTCGGAATTGAGAGCCGCCGCGCTTCGGTCTCGGTCAAGTAAGGATACACTTCATCTTCGCTGACGATTAAAATCTTCGATTTGATTTCTTCGAGTTTGTCGAAGCCCTCGCTTTTCATGACGGTGGGCTCGTTGGTTTGCAAGATGAATCGCAGATAGTCATCGAGTTCTAAAAGTCGCTCCGACGCTTCTTTATCAAGTTTTTCAATGAGCGGCAAGGCTTCTTCGCGGGATTTTTCGAGCAAGTAGTCTACTTTATGCTTGGTGTATTTGAGTTCGAGGGCTTTGCGCAAAATTTTGTAGCGATTTTTGACCTCTTGCAGTTCGTGGTCGTAAAGTTTTTTGGCTTTCACGAGCACGGGTTCGCGCACGCCGATTTTGCCGAAGTCGTGCAAGAGCGAGGCGTATTTAATTTCTTGAATATCTTGCTTCGTGAATCGAACGTCGCGGAAAATGCCGTCTTGAAGGTGGTCGACGGTTTCGGCAAGTCCGACGGTGAGCGTGGCGACGCGCTCGGAGTGTCCGCTCGTGGTGGGGTCTCGCGCTTCGATGGCGGTAACGGAGGCGCGAATGAATCCTTCAAAAAGTGTTTTGATGCTGTCGTAAAGCAGGCGGTTTTCGTAAGCGATACCCGCTTGTGAGGCGAGCGAATAGACGAAGAGTTCGTCGCGGCGCGTGAACGGAAGAACAAGATTTTCCCAAAGCTCGACTTCTGGCAAAATGATGCGGAAGTCTTTTTTCTTATTCATCAATTGAATCACGCCGATGGGGTCGCGGTCGCGGTTGAGCATCGGCACGGTGAGCATGGATTTCGTGCGGTATTTCAAATCGGCGTCGGATTGGCGACCGCCGAATTTGAACGGCACGCCTTCGGGCAGGAAATACACGTCGGGAATCATCAACGGCTCGCGCGAAATCGTTACGTAACCGACGATGCTTTGCGGGGTAATGGGCATCGCGAAGCCTTGCAGTTTGGTTTCGCGGCTGAAATTTTTGGCATATCGGAATCGGAGTTGTTTATCGGCGAGGTAGTCGTTTCGGTTGTATTCTGCGCCCGGCTTTTCTTCAATGAAGTAAAGGCTTCCCGCGTCGGCGCCCGTGATTTCCATAGCGGAAGTGAGAATGAGGTCGAGGAGCGTCTCAGTATCTTCTTCGCTGGAAAGCGCCGCGCCGATGTCGCTGATTTTTTGCAGTTCGTTTTGCGATTCGGAAAGCTCTCGCTGCAAGAGCGAGAAGCGCGTTTGATGATGAAACAAATTGGCGAGGCGATGAAGCAGCATCGTAAAGCCTGTTGCGCTAATCGGGCTTTCGAGAATGTCGGTTACTTCAAAGGTCTCGATGATTTTTTCAATGCCGCCCATTTCTTCGATGTCGGCGGTGGAACCGACGGCGACAATCGCCAGAGACCGATGAAGCATTTTCGGCACTAATTTTTTGGCGCGGTGCAAAAGCGAAAGGTCGACAAGCAAGGCGATATGAACAGGTGTGAGCACGCCCGACATTGACGCTCTGAACGATTCCCAATCTTTGTGGAATCGATGATACTCAAAGGCATAATCCATTGAAATGAGCGCGCGCTGTGTAACGCCTGCGTTTAACCCAACGCAGTCAATTAAGTGAATTTTGTCAAACGTCTCAGACATTGAATTCGGACGAATTTAATTCAGACGATTTAATCGCTTTCGGAATAGACACTCTCGGAGAGGGTTGTCAAACTTTTCGAGGAATATACGTGAAGTTGATTGCGCTTTCAAAAATGTCCAACATGGGAAAATGGTCATGTAACTTTTTTGTGTTTGCCATTCTGAACGAAGCGTAGCGCAGTGAAGAATCCATCAGCGAGCCTCGCCGAGCTCGTCAAATGGATTCCTCGCGTTGCTCGGAATGACCATTCACTTCTTCATTACTCACTACTCATCATTCATTCGCGATGGATTTCTCGCGTTGCTCGGAATGACCACGATATAATGACGAACACATTTTTATAGCACTACCGGGAAAACGTCCCGAACTTCGGGCTTTGTTTTCAAGATGAAAACGCTTAAATCGAGAGGCAAAACAAGTTAGCCCGATTCATTTTCACTTCCGTTCAATCATGCGATTTATTCTCATCGTTTGCTTTTCTCTCGCGCTGTGCCAGACAACTGCGGCGCAAACCGTCATTGGCAAATATGCTGGCGAGTTTCTCGCGCTCGGCGTCGGCGGTAGGCAACTTGGAATGGGCGGTGCCGCCGTCGCACTAACCAATGACGTGACGTCGGGCTATTGGAATCCCGCTGGGCTTGCCGCCATCAATTATCCGCAACTTACTTTCATGCATGCTGAAAATTTCGGCGGCATCGTCGGTTATGATTATGCGGCGGTCGCCATTCCGTTTCAGACCAATAAATCATTCGCGATTTCCGTCGTGCGCTTGGGCGTTGCCGACGTGCCCGATACGCGCGCCGTTTGGGACGACAGCCGAAACGATTTTACCGATGATGCAAAACGCTTGGGCGTCGATATGCTTATCTCACGGTTCAACGCCGCCGATTACGCCGTGATGCTTTCTTACGCGGCGACCTCTACGAAAAACTTCTCCTACGGCATCAATGCGAAAGTGATTTATCGCAACATCGGCTCGTTTGCTTCCGCCAAAGGCATTGGCTTCGATATTGGTATGATGTATCAAACATCGCAAGGTATCTTACTCGGCGCGTCTGTTCAAGATGTAACCACCACGCTGGTTTCTTGGTCGACGGGGCGCAACGAACTCATCGCACCAACAGCCAAACTGGGCGCAGGCTACTTGCTCGACGTGCTCAACGGACGCATCACGCTCGGCGCCGATACCGACGTGAGATTTGAAGGACGCAAAAGCACAGCGAACTTTAACATCGGAAACATGAGCTTCAACTTCCGCGGCGGTGCAGAGTATGCCTACAAAGATGCCGTCGCCTTGCGCCTCGGAATGGACGACATCGGACGCGTCACGCTCGGCGCAGGCGTCAAACTCTCCAAACTTAACATCGATTATGCCTTCGCGAAATTTGACGGCGCCGACCAAATCGGCAACTCCCATCGAATCTCGCTTCAAATCGAACTCGACCAAGAAGAGTATCGTCGAACCGGCTACACGCCGCCCGCTTCAACCGATGAAGGCTTGAAAGAAAACGCCCCATCTGAAAATTAAGAAGAGTTACAAAATCCGTTTGGCTGTCAAATCCGTTTGATTTCGGACGTTTATAAGAAAAACCTAAATTCGCATATCCGTCACATCAAAGCAAAACCATACTGCTTCCTAAACTCTAAAATCAAAAGGAGACTCTCTTATGAAATTCAAAATCCTATTTGTGCTTGCGCTGATTTCTGCGAGCGTTTCGGCAACTGCACAACTGCGAATCAACGGTCAATTACTCGTCGACCCAAAAGCCGTTAACATCGGTCAACTCGGCGGAATGATTCTAAGCGGAAACTTGCCAAGTTCAGGCGGAACATTTCTTTCTCTGAACATCAATAACGACGCCGATGAGCCAAAGAACGTAACCCTGACAGGAACATTTTCATACAACGGACAAGAGTTAGGAAAGGGAAGAACAAAAAATAAAGTTCGCCTTGCGCCACGCGCGTCGGTGCGACTGACCAACAACAACTTCATGGGCGGAGAATGGGCAATGAGCGGCAGAACGGAAAACAACGCCCTCGTTCAAGACTTGCTCACCAAAGCGGGCGGAAAACTGCCAAACGGAACTTACATGCTCACATGGACGCTCGAAACCGACGACGGTGGGTTCGCATCGTTCCCAATGTCGTTCACCGTTGCAGGAAGTAGAGAAGCGTTTGTGCGTCTCATTTCTCCCGGTGCGCACGCGGGCGATAAAGCCGACGAAGTCAATACCAAGTTTCCAGTGTTTCAATGGACAGGCTCGGCGGATTCATATACCTTTAATCTTTGGGAAGACGTCAATAAAACTGGAAATGTCGCCGCCGTCATCTCGCTTCCACCGATGGTGAGCGCGAGGAATCTTACACAGCCAACGGTGCGATACCAAGAAGTCGGCGGCAGTCGCGAACTGCAAGCCGGCAAGCAATACATCTGGTCGGTTGATGCCAACGTTACAGGCGGCGGTAAAGCCACCGATGCGTTTATCTTTACGGTCGGAGAAAATGTGAGGTAAGACGAGCAACTGTCTATCGCGCCGTTCAATGAAAAACATTTGCGATGAAAAACATTTGCGTTTATTGCAGTGCCAGCAACGGGCTTGCAGAAAAGTATATTGATGAAGCCGCGAGGCTTGGCAAAGCCATTGCTCAAAAGGGCGCGACGCTCGTTTATGGCGGCGGAAATGTTGGGCTAATGGGTGTTGTGGCACTCTCGGCGCAAGCACACGGCTCAAAAGTCATCGGCGTGATTCCAGAACGGCTGGTCGAACGTGAAAACGTCTATCGCGGCTGTGATGAACTCATCATCACGAAAACCATGCGCGAACGCAAAGCCGTGATGGACGAAAAATCCGACGCCTTTATTGCACTCGCGGGCGGATTCGGCACATTGGACGAAGTCCTTGAAGCCATGACGCTTCGCCAACTTGGCTTTCACAATAAGCCGATTGTGTTCCTCAACACCGACGGTTTCTACGACAATTTGCTCGATTTCTTTGAACAACTTTACGCGCAAGGATTTGCAAGGCATAAAGAGGTGCGCCCTTATCACGTGGCAGAAACGATTGAGCATGCTTTAACCCTTGCCTGTGAAACAAGCGCAACGCAAATTCAACACACTTAAAACGATACGCTGAAAATCGCTGTTTCAAACCCGAATGTTTCTTAAAACACTTAAACCTTAAACAATATGTTCGACATTATTCAGCGCGACGCTATGCTTCAACAAATGCGCGAAGAGTTGACCAAAGTTGGCGTCAAAGAACTGCGCACGCCCGAAGAAGTTGATGCCGCCTTACAAAACGCCAAAGGCACGACGGTCGTCTTCGTGAATTCTGTGTGCGGCTGTGCGGCGGGGAAGGCGAGACCCGGCTTCGCCTTATCACTTCAAAACGAGATTGTGCCAGATAATCTCTTCACGGTATTTGCTGGTCAAGATAAAGAGGCAACGGCAAGAGCGAGAACCTACTTCACAGATGCGCCACCGTCTTCGCCCTCGATTGCTTTTTTCAAAGATGGCAAGTTTTTGGGCATGATGCACCGTCATCAAATCGAGGCGCGCTCCGCCGAAATGATTGCCGGCGACCTCAAAAGCGTCTATAACAAGTATTTCAAAAAGGAAGCCGAGCCGGTTGGCGAATAGAGGTGAACATTGAGGATACCTGTTCAATCAAGGGCGATTCAGGCTGAATCGCCTTTGTTATTTTGAGGAAACCTAAAAGGAACTGTCAGATGAATCTCTTTCTCATTCGCCATACCGAAGTGGAGGGCGCGGCGGGGCGATGCATTGGGCAAAGTGATGTTCGGCTCTCTGAAAAAGGCAAGCAAGAGATGCAGATGTTGCTTGAATGTCTGAAACCGATTGCGCCAACGCGTCTGATTTCAAGCGACCTTTCACGGTGTTTGATAT
>JBDNCJ010000103.1:0-6055 GCA_046719715.1 Chloroherpetonaceae bacterium
GCGGAACTCTTGATGGCAGATTTCAAACCGTAACGGGCAAGCCGCCGATTTCTTTGTCAAACCACATGCTTTTGTTCCTCACACCGTCGTGTTCTCTTCAAATGACCTCTTCATCGCAAGGGTTCTTGCATCGTGAGATAGAGGCGCGAAGCGAGCGAGGGACTTAGTCGTCTCAACGCCAAGTAATGCTTTGAGGCGAGAAATGTTTCTTTGAGTCGAACATAAATCATACCCGCGTGGAAGTGTGCGTCGGCGTTGTCGGGGTCTAATTGCAAGACGGTTTTGTAACACAAAAGTGCCTCGCGCCAGCGTTCAAGCCGTTCATAGACTCTGCCAAGCGAGGTATGGGCTTCGATGAAATCGGGCTTCAATTTGATGGCACTCTCGAGCGTTTGTGCGGCAGAATCAAAGTAGCCGAGTTCGGCGTATGCGATGGC
Source organism: Chloroherpetonaceae bacterium (assembly GCA_046719715.1). Lineage (GTDB taxonomy): Bacteria > Bacteroidota > Chlorobiia > Chlorobiales > Thermochlorobacteraceae > JANWWM01. The sequence continues at coordinate 438 of JBDNCJ010000103.1, forward strand.
GAGGGCGTTATAGGCTTCGGCGTAATCGGGTTTGAGGCGCACGACTTCGCGGTAGGCGTAACTGGCATTTCGCGCATCACCAATTCCCAAATAAGCAATCCCCATGGTCATGTAAGCATCGGCAAAATCGCTCTTGTAGGTCGTTGCGTTTTTGAAGGCGTTGAGAATAGCATCGTAGCGACGCAGTTTAGGCGGCTTTTCAAATAGTGAACGCGATTCCATCGCATCGAGGCGTTGATAGAGCGGCTTTGCAAGCAAACGCGTTTCAATCGAGCGTTCAAATTGCAAGAGCGCCACGCCTAATCCATAATGCGAATAGGCTAATTCGGTTTGGGGTGGCACGGCAAGGTCGGCGGCGTAGCGAATCGCTGTTTCAAACGATTCAATCGCTTTTTCAAGCATTGAAAGATTGAGAAACACATTGCCCAGTCCGGTGAAGAGACCGACGATTTCAGGCGAATCGCTTGGGGTATGCTTGATGGCTTCTTTGAAGGCGGGAATTGCATCATCGAACTTTTTTTCGCGCGTGTAAATCATGGCGAGGTTGCGGTAAGCGGCGGCGTAATCTGATTTAAGTTCAATCGTTTTTTTGAACCACTCTATTGCATTGGGAAAATCTTTGAGATAGAGATAGGCGTTGGCGATGTTGAAGCACAGTTGCGCATCTTTTTTGCGAACGCGATGCACGGCTTTGAGATAGCGAATTTCCGCTTTTGCTTGTGTTTGCAAGGCTTCAATGCGTTTGGATAAATCAAATGCGAGCGGACTTCGCAAGGCATAAAGTTTTTGAATTGCCGCTTCTACTTCTTCCCACTCTCCGAATATCAAATACGCCAATCCGACGCTTTCAATGACTTCCGCCGAATCGGGATTGGTTTTCAAGACGCCATTGAGCAAAGAGAGCGCGGTTTCAAGGGCATTGCGCGCCTGTTGCTGTTTGCCAAGTTTGAGCGAAACGGCGGCGAGTTTCATTCGCGCTTCCACGTTTTTCGGCGCAAGTTCAACCGCACGCATGAGAAACGGCTCGGCGTCCGAGTATTGAAAGGATTCCGAAAAGGAGACGCCCAGAAGAAAATTCGAGTCGAAGGAATTTGGAGCAAGACGGTGTGCTTCCTGCGCCAATTCAACCGCGCGCGCTTGTCGCCCTTTTTGCAATTCCGATTTTGCCGATTCAAGTAATAATTTGACGCGAAGCGAATCCTGATTGAATTCGGCTTTCAAGGCGGTATCTGACGACAACAACAAGGCGCATAGCGCAAGACATTTTGAGAGGCGCATAAAAAACTGTAAATCACATGCGTTTGAAAAACCGAAAATAAAACTTCAATCTTAAATGCAACTTATGAAGTGGCTTTTCAATCTGCTCTGTTTTCTTTTCGTCGTTCAAAACTTCGTCGCTCAAAATCTTTTTGGGCAAGAGTTTTCGTCGTACCGCGCCTTTCGTGATTCACTCAATCGCATTATTGCCATTCCCGATGGCAATACGCGCAATATCGCACTCACCGATTTTCTCAACGGACTTCAAGCGGCGAACAAGATTCCTTTTGCCATCGGCGATAGCGTTGCGTTCCTTTATCGCGGCGCGGCACAAAGCGTGCGCTGGAACGGCGACTTCAATAGCTGGGGAAGCGCGAGCAACATTCAAACCAACGGCTCTCGACTCGGCAACACCGACCTTTGGATTTTAGAGCAAACCTTCCCCAGCGAGGCTCGACTCGATTACAAAATCGTGCTCAACGGCAACACATGGATTTTAGACCCGCGCAACGCCTTCCAACAAATGAGTGGCTTCGGACCCAATTCCGAACTGCGTATGCCAGATTACATCTTTCCGCAGGAAGTCATTCGTCGCCCCAACGTGCCACAAGGCGCGTTTTCGCCCAATCAACTCATCAACAGCACGCATTTGGGTTACACCGTTCAATACCGCGTCTATACGCCTGCTGGCTACGACTCGCTTTCAAACTTGCCCGTCGTGTATGTAACCGATGGACACGAATACGCCAACGACCAAATGGGCAGTATGCTTATCGTCTTGGATAATTTGATTCATGATGGCGCGATTCCGCCTGTGATGGCAATCTTTCTTGACCCACGCAATCCCCAAAATTTGAGCCAGAATCGGCGCATGCAAGAACTGCCGATTAACCCGAACTATTTGCGTTTCGTCAAAGAAGAACTTGTGCCGCGCATTGATTCAATGTATCGCACCAATCCGCTTCCCAGCGCGCGCGCAATTTTAGGCACATCGCTTGGCGGCATTAACTCGGCTTACTTCGGAATTGCCGCGCCTGAAACCTTCGGACTGATTGCGATTCAATCGCCGGCGTTTTGGTATCGTCCGCAAATTCTGACCATGTATCAAGACTCCGCACGCAAACCGATTCGCATTTCCATGACGACGGGCAACATCTTCGACGGACAAACCGAAGCGCGACAAATGCGCGACATTCTTCGTTCCAAAGCCTATCAACTTTACTATCGTGAAGTGCCACAAGGTCATTCGTGGGGGCAGTGGCGCGGCTTAATCGATGAGGCACTGATTTACTTTTTCGGCATCAAATCTTCCGCTCCCAAACCACAAGGCATCAAGCCAACGAAGCCAAAACTTTTAGGCAACTATCCCAATCCGTTTAATCCCACCACCACCATCACTTACCAACTTTCTGCCACCAGCGATGTTCAACTCGAACTCTTCGATGTGCTCGGGCGTAAAGTCGCGACGCTGGTCAATGCACGCCAAGCCTCTGGCACACACACATACACGCTCAACGCCGCACAATTTTCGCTCGCTTCGGGCGTCTATTTTTATCATCTTCGCGCCCGCAATTTTTCCGAAACCAAAAAAATGCTCTTGATGAAATAATTCATCGCCGCTAACTCATGCCGAAAAAGAAACAATTATCGTCGCCTAAATCTTCATCGCCAAAAGTTTCTACGAAAAAAACAATACCCAGAACAAAATCACGGAGAACATCGTCGCGCCCTGAACACCCCTTCGATGAAGTCCAATTCTTGGACCGCTTTTTTGACGACGCGAGGCTTGGAATTTGCATCGTCAGTTTAGACAATCAACTGGTTTCTTGGAATCGCACCTTGCAAAAAATGCTCGGCTACACCAAGCAAGAACTCTACAAATTCACCGCAGAAGACCTAACGCACCCCGACGATTACACGCTTGAAAAGAACGCATATCGCAAACACGTCCTCAACCAAAAAAGCAACAGTTACCGAATCGAGAAACGCTTGAAGCGCAAAGACGGCACTTACTTTTGGACGAGCGTTACAGCGTCAGTTATTCGCGACCCTGACGGCATCATCAAATATGGCATTGGAATTATTGAAGACATCACTGAACGTAAAGAAACCGAAGCACGCCTTTTAGAGAGTGAAGAGCGATTTCGCCTCGTCTCTGAAATGATTTCCGATTACGCCTATTCTTACCGAGTTCACGAAGATGGCAGCATTGAACGCGAGTGGATAACGGACGCGGCGACGCGCATGACAGGCTATTCGCTTCAAGAATTGCTTCACGCCAATACTTGGCTCACCGCCGTTCACCCCGACGATATTGCACTCTCAAATCAAAAACTTAAAGAAGTCTTAGAGGGTCATGGTGTGGAGTATGAACTGCGCATTATCACCAAAGATGGACATCTTCGATGGATACGCGATTATGCCATTCCGATTTGGGACGCCGAGCGAAAGCGCGTTGTTCAACTCTACGGCGCCGTCGCTGATATTACCGCGCAGAAAACCGCACAAGAAGTTTTAGCGAAAAGCGAAGCCCGATTCCGTCAACTCTTTGAACTTGCTCCGATTGGCGTTGCCATCGTTGAATACGGCGGAAAGTTTCTTGAAGTTAATCCCGCATTGTGCCAATTCTTGGGCTACTCGCGTGAAGAGCTTCTCACGATGTCCGCCTCCGACGTCTCTGACCCTGACGACATGAAAGCAAACATACTTGCCTATCAAGACTTAACCGCAGGTAAGACGGATTATATCGTCTTGAACAAGCACTACACAACCAAAGACGGTCGTCGTGTCGTTGGAGAGTTACATTTGCGCGCTATCGCCACACCTGTAGGTGAAAAGCAACGCTTCATCGGGCAGCTCATCGATATTACTGACTATCACAAAGCCAAGACGGAGTTAGAAGAACGTGAACGCCGATTTCGATTGCTTATTCAGAATGCGTCCGATATTACGGCGATTGCCGATGCACAAGGAAGGCTGACTTACGTCAGCCCCTCGGCGGAGCCGCTTTTAGGGAATACACCCGAGTCGCTCATTGGAAAAAGCATTTTTAATCGTATTCACCCCGACGATGCAGAGAAGGCACGCTCGGCGTTTCATACGATTCTAAACGAAGTTCACTCGCTGCGAATTGAGTGCCGCTACCAGCACAAAAACGGCACGTGGAAATTTTTTGAAGCCAATCTCACCCGTCAATTAGATGAGCCAACGATTCAAGGGATTGTGTTTAATGTTCGAGACATCACCGAGCGCAAGCAGATTGAACAGCAACTTCTTCAAGCCCAAAAGATGGAAGCCATCGGCACGCTTGCGGGTGGCATTGCCCATGATTTCAACAACATCATGGCGTCAATTCTCGTCGCCACGCAACTCGTCAAAGAAAAGCCCGACCATGTGCGCACACGAGAGCGCATGGAGATGATTGAACGCGCCGTCAAGCGCGGCAAAGGCGTCGTCGACCAACTTCTTTATTTTGCGCGCGATAAAAAGCCTGAAACCAAGCGCGTCGACTGCTCGGTAGTGATTGCACAAGTCATCGAAATGCTCGAGCATTCGTTCCCGAAAGAAATTCAAATCGTCAACCAAATACGCGAGCAGACGATGGTTTTGGGAGACGCTGACCAGCTCTATCAAGTTTTTCTTAACATCGCCATTAACGCCCGCGACGCCATGCCACACGGTGGCACACTGACGTTCGAGTCTGAAATTTGCTACGACGACATAACGAACTTGCCACTGGTTGCGATTCACATCACCGATACAGGCATCGGTATGTCGGACGAGGTGAAGGCGCGAATGTTTGAGCCGTTCTTCACAACGAAAGAAGTCGGCAAAGGCACGGGACTTGGATTAGCCGTTGTGCATAGCGTCGTTAAATCTCACAAAGGACGCATTGATGTCAGAAGTAAGGTCGGCGAAGGCACGCGGTTTTCACTTTACTTTCCGCGCATCGAGTAAAAAAGCGACCCATGTTGAGTCGCTTAGTTTGAGCGGGCGACGGGGTTCGAACCCGCGACATCAACTTTGGGAAAGTTGCACTCTACCAGCTGAGTTACGCCCGCCTTTGCGCCAATTTAATTAGGTTGCAAATAATCATAAAATCTGTCTCATCACTTCACGATGACTTTGGCACGCGTTGCACATCGGCAAGCGCAAGTTGGAGTTTCTCGGCAATCTGCTCATCGCTTAACCCCAACTCCCTCAACAAGGGCACCGTTGCAAGTTTGCCTTTTTTCTCACCTTCTTGTCTGCCTTTTTGCTCGCCTTTCTGCTCGCCTTTGGCAAAGACTTCCTTGTAGAACGGCGTATCCTTCAACAGTTCTTCTTCAATCCCTAACATCGCTTTTACCTCCGCTTCGGTT
>JBDNCJ010000104.1:0-6021 GCA_046719715.1 Chloroherpetonaceae bacterium
GCGCGAAGCACGATTTATCGCGCACAACCCAACGCAAATTTGAAATTCACCGCCGCACAAATTGAGCCGCCGAAGAAAACACCGCCCCCGACTTCGGAACTGCTCCACCGCTTGCAATCCGTTCAAGACAAATTGAAAAAGCGTTGAGTTAAATCCTAATTGTCAGTCCGCCAGTTTGATTCAGAGCGGCTGAAAGTCTCGTGAGTGGTGCGATTGCTGGGGGTTGAACGACATTGCCTTGCCGATTAAATCGCGAGCCATGACAGCGGCACGACCAAATGTCTTTCAAGAAATTCATTCCTCCGCAACCAGCATGCGTGCAAACTAATTCAAGCGCGAAAAATTCACTCTTTGAAATGCGTTCTATACTCACGAGTGCAGAAGTCGGTTCCTGTGTCGCCATGCCTGATGCATCATAAAGCCGCCATTCGCCTACTTGTGGCACGTTATTGTCTTGAATGATGAGTTGTGCTCTGGCAATGGTAGAGGGCGCAGAGGGTTCTGACATTTCTCCAAATTTTGTCTTAGCTATCACTTGATAAGCAACTTCACTTGCGCCAATGGCGGCATCAATGAATATCGTTCCTGTGTGTTCAACTTCGGAGAGGAATCTAAACTCGGTGTCGGGAGGTTTTTGTCGATAGATGAGGAAGGAACGCAAGTCAACGAGCGGAGATCCGTCAGTGTTGGTGTGAGGTGCGTCCCAAGTTAGCATCACATATCGGAGCGATTCGGTCGTCTGTAAATTTGTTGGTGGATTTGGAATTTTCTTCGAAGATGATTCGGAAGAGATGTTATCTCCGCAGCCGACCAATGTGGGAGCAACCATTGCGACTGCCCCCAATGCGGCATGTTCAATAAATTTTCTTCTGGAAAGATTCATCAGGTATCGGATTAGTATTCGCCTCCAAGTTTGCGGCGATTTAATGCCATATCGGACAGTGTAGGCAATGCGAACGGTCTTGAAGTCAATCCCGTTGTGTCGGTGAGGCTTCTCACAAAGGCAATCACATCTTGAATCTCTTGCTTGGACAGTCCGAGCGAATCAAACGGTAAAGTTTGGTGCGCTAACTCAATCCCAATGCCTTTTCCACCGCCGACATTGTAGAAGCGCATGACCTCATCAAGCGTTTTGTAGACGCCGTTGTGCATGTAAGGGGCGGTCAGTTCTGCGTTGCGAACCGAGGTAGTTTTGAAGGCATAACGATAAATTTCGTGCGACACTACTGCGCTCTTGCCCGTATCGGGGTCGATGGTTGCGTTTTTCCATTTTGCTTCTTTTGGCACGCCAATCACTTCGGACTCATTGGAGGAGTACGTCGGTGGAATCGTGCCATTGAAGAGCGGCATAAAGTGGCAAGTGCCGCATTTTGCTTTGCCCATAAAGAGATTAAACCCGCGCTTTTCTGCTTCATTCATCTTGGACTTATCGCCGCGCATATATTCGTCAAAGCGTGAGTTCATGCTTATGAGGGTTCGCAAATAAGCACCAATAGCAATTTTAAGATTATCAGCCGTTACAACATTCCCATCTTCAACGACCACGTTTGCAGATTTATTGCCGAAAGATTCTTTGAAGAGCTTAACATACTCTTCACTGAGTTGTAGTTTTTTTGCCGCTTCCCAAAGCGAGCTGTGCATTTCATCATTGCTTTCTAAGACTTTCATCACGCGATCTTCGAGAAACTGCGTGCTTTGGTCAAATGAAGAGCTGGCTTGGAGTGTCGCATTGAGCAAGGTCGGTGTGTTGCGAAGTTTTTGCTCGCCTTTAATTGTGAGGGCTTTTGCAAGTCCATCGGTAAAGGCTTTCTCGGGCTGATGGCATGAGGCACATGCGCGCTTCCCGTTCTGCGAAAGAATAGGGTCGTTAAAAAGTAGTTTCCCTAATTCAACCCGCACAGGATTGCTGCCGCGCGCATAACTCGGCGTGTATGCTTCTGGATTAAACGCATCTTTGTCGAAGATGGTCTTTGCCGTATATGAGACAGGTCGGATATAAGTCGGAAACGGTATTTTTAGTTTTGTTTGCGCTTCGTGAAGTTTTATGGAAAGTGGATTGGCAAAATCTGTGATAAAGACGAGTCTATCAAACTCGTTGAAAGGCACTTCTTGTTCAAGGTATGCTTTGGCTTGCGTAAGGCTTGTGCGAATATCGCTTAATAAAGTCTGATAGGTTTGTGCCAGATCGCTTTCAAAAAGACCTATACCATCTTCAATTCCCAAAAGTGCATTATGAGCGTCGTTGAGTGAACTTAGAGTAACGGGCGCATCAAAGCCGCTGATACCGAGCGAAATAATCCGTATCACTTCTAAACGCATTGCATCAAAGAGAAATGCATCATCAAAATTTCTGCCATTAATCAGTTCTTTCATTCGGCGGATTGCTCCTTGCATTGCGTTTATATCTTGCGCGATTTCCGCCTTCTTGTCCAGTGAAAATTCTGAAAAAATCAATTCTTCAAGGACTTGAAACCCTGACGGTGCGTTGTAACGGTCATCGTTGGGATCGTAATCCGGTAGCGGTGGACCGTTCAAGAGTCGGGCAGTGCCAGGGCTGACTTCCTCCAAGAACCACTCCATTCGCTTGTATTCGCTTCGTGTTTGGATAAAGGTTCTTTGTAAATGCGAAAGCAGTGCCGCTGAATCTGAAGATTCTTTCAACATCTTAATGGTTTGTGCAAAGACTGAATCCATGTTTGCAAGTCGCTGTTGATAGTCGCGCTGAATGACTTGGGAGCGTGCTGTAACCTTTATTGCCGCGTTATCGTCGCTGCACCGATGCACAGTGATGAGGACGAAACTCATTAACAGAAACCGTGAGATCATGTTTTATGGGCGTTTAGGTTGATAATCAAAAAAAATGCCGCACAGAACTCTAGCTCTGTGCGGCACGCAAATTACAAGCGTATCTTGAACTTATCGTGCAAGACCTTTGAGGATAATGATTTGGCTACCTTGAATGTCAGGCGGATTACCAAACGGACGAGGGCGGTCGCCATCTTTGTCGGGGTCGTCGAAGGCTTCAGCAGTCCAACCGTGCGGCTGAATGCAGAGCAAAAACACGCCATCAATACCGACTTTGTCTGAAATGTCAAGCATTGCACCATACTCAAATGAGCCGTTTCGTCCGCGATTGACGGTTCCACTAAACGGAGTGCCGTCAGTTTTGAGGAACGGACGTCCGTCACGATGATGGTCAGCTTCAAGAACTACTTTCATCGCACCTGTATTGAGGTTGTATTGGTAAATGTATGCGTCATGGCGATTGATGACTGGGTCGCCACTATTGTAAGAGTTGGGGTCTTCTTGAACGTAAACATAGTTTTTTGTTACCAAAACGTTGTCAGGGTTCATAAAAGAGGTTTCAAGTGCGCCAATCGTGCGCGTTTGATTGACAACTCCGCCTTGACTGACGGGCGCAGAAATCGCATCTCCATCGAGAAGCACAGAGAGTTTTCCTTTAAGCGGGTCAACGGGATCTAGAACAAGTTTGTAGACACGACCCCACATTGTCCGGCTACGGTCAGCATTTTGACCTGAATGGGCTTGCCCTGTAACATTGAAGTAAACTTCTCGTCCAATACCGTCTTTGCGATAGTCCACATCTTCAACCCGACCGAACTTGATGGCTTTTGCGGCATCAGCGGCTTGGTCTGTTGCTTGCAAATTCAATCCACCAGGAATCTCTCGGAACACAACATCATACTGCTGACCTTTGACCATGTCCATCTCAATTTGGTTATCGTTGGTGCGAGCCATCACATAGAGTTTACCGTTGTCAAGGTCACCAACTGTGTTGCTGACATACATCGCCACTTGTCCGCCATACTGGTCTGTATTGTCATCACCGATAATAATAACCGTCTTTCCGCTGAACGCCGTTTTCGGAAGCGGAACGGCATTTTCAGTGCTCCAAACGCCCATCGCAGGAAGTGACTTTGCCGTATTTTTTGCACCAAAGGGATTGATTGCCCAAATGCGAGAGTCAGCGCTCCCATTGCCTCCAGGGCCGCTGAACCCTTCACTACCAGAAAGAAACACTGGTCCGAAGCCATGCTCTGACGGCTCTGCAAGCGAACCAGAACATTGACGCCAATTACCTTGTGAAGACGTCATCACATAATCCATCGTCAAAGGCTTCAAATCTCTGTCGAGGGTAACGCGAGATACAGCATAATTATCTTCGTGTTCTGTCAACAGTGTATAAGTGCCGTCGTTGTTTCGCAAAAAACCTGCACCATCTGCTGAACCGCCGAATACATATTGAGTATTGTCTCCTGCGGGTGGAACAATGCGGTCATCACTGCTAATCAGCGTGAAAACTTCAACACCGTTCATTACATCTTTGACAAGAGCGGGCGTAACCGAACGGTTAGCCAGTTGAGCCTGATACGGCGCACTGCCACCAGTTCCAGAGTCATCTTTGCAGCCAACCAGCAATGTTCCGCCAATCAAGAGCGCTGCAATTGATAATAATGATTTGTTTTTCATTGTTTGAGATTGTTTGTTCTTACAGTGTGATTTAACTTCTTCTATGCAGAGGTTAAGAAGGGTGTCGCCGATAGAATTCTGCATAAAATTGTGCCAAAGATATCGGGGCTAATTTTACGCTACGGTTAAAGTGCTGTTAAATAATGATTATGAAGGGTAGGTTCACACTGACTAAATCCCCAGTTCAATTTGAGCACGGAACATCACAAAATTCTGGGGCGGTCGTCCGTTCCAAAATCGTCGTTCTGCCAGTGTGATGTCGGTTTGAATTTTGATGGAAGGGAGCACGATGATTTTTCCGATGCACAGTGTTACTTCGCGTTGAGCAAAGGCAAAAGGTTTCAGGCGTGATTGAGGGGTTGCGATAGCTATTCGCCCTGCAACTTCGAACAAGTTTTCAAACACGTATCCTGCCTGAACATGACCGCCGATGCCGTTGTAAATGAGGCGTTGCGCTCCGCTCGGTGAAACTTGAATCGGCTGATTCGCATACCGATAGAGCATCTCGGCTTCAAACGACCAGCCACGATACTTTGCCAACAAGTCCACAATCCCTGTTTGAATGTTGGTTGGCTCAGAGAGCAGAAATCCAATTTGGGAACTTGTCCGAATGGCTTTGTGATTGAAAATGTAACTGCTGGCAAGCGCAAGTTTGACGTGCGTTTCGCGAAAGACGTCAGACTCAATATAGTCGCCCCCGTTTTTGAATGCACCGAAAGGAAGCCATTCCACACGTAGGGCGTAACTCAAGCCGCGCCAATCTGGCATTTGATTACGCCCTTCGCCCGTGGTGAGCGCGAGCGTCGTGCGTAGCACGGCTTCGTTGCCTACATGCGATTGTGTCCTAAATTGCACGCCAATGTCTCTATCGACATCGAACAGCACATGGTCAATTCCGCGCTCAATGATTTGCAAGCGCAGCGAGGAAATAATCCGAGAACGATGTGCCGGCAGTTTACTTTGTCCGAACGACAGCCATGTGGTTGGCGTGAAGTGGTATTGCACAATCAAATCGCGCACAGGACGGCGATTCACATCACTTTCTTCAATGCGCTGAGGCAACACATCAAACTCAACAAAGTGCAGTTGAAACAGATAAGTGAGTTTCGGCGTGAAGATTTGTCCCGTCGTCCAAATTCGAGCGCGACGAGCGAACAGGTCTTCCTCAAATTCGCTTTGCCGATTTTCATTGCTCGAAATTGCCCGCATCTGAACGCGAGGACGAATGTTCATCGTAAAGTGGCTATCACGCGTTGTGAGCCAAATCCCTTCGCCCCACTCACTTCTGATTCTCGGTTGCGCTACCGCACCTAACGATACACTGCATAGCAAGACGATACACCACCACCCCATCATCTCTCGTTCAAAATCTCAAACTGCGTTTAAGAGGAACTGACGTTTTCTGACCGACTGCGCCAAACCAGCACGCCCGATACCACCAGCGCAAGCAGAACAACGGCATTTGCAAATATCGCCAATACTTTGCCCGTATTAAACGCCTTTGATTCATACTCGAACCTTACCGCGTGT
>JBDNCJ010000105.1:0-5646 GCA_046719715.1 Chloroherpetonaceae bacterium
GCTTGTCTTGCGCTACGATATGGCTTGGGCGTATAATCTCACGGGCTCTTCCTCGCCACGACATTACTTTTCGCTCGGCGGCGATTTCTAAGCACGCCCTCTACTTGAAGGTTTAATACCAATATCGAAGAAAGAATGCTAAGGTTTTTTGTCATTCCCGCAAGCATAGCGCGTCGGGAATCGTTCTATTCAAAAGATTCTGGGCAAGCAGGAATGACATCACAGTAAAACCTACTCCCGCTTATTCTATTTTGGTATAACTTTATGATTCATCATCCATCACATCCATAAAGGGCGGGTTACTACTCGCCCTTTTTTAGATTTACCTCAGAGTTTACTTTGGAACGGTCAAACAATACACCTTACGACTTCCACTACACACAATATAATCGTCATTTACGGCGACGGGCGACGAGTAGATATAAGACCGATTGCGTCGATACTCGGGTGGTGCACCAAACCATATTCGCCGCCCCGTCTCTGCTTCCAAGACATGAATTTCAACCCCGTTCGTAAAAAACACCATACCGTTGCGCACGCTGATAATTGTAATGACCGATGCGTTGGCATCTGTGACCCACCGCTTCTCTCCTGTCCGAAGGTCAAAGGCATACATCGCCCCTTCGGCAACGCCTCCCATATAGACCAAGTTTCTATGAATCTTCGGGGTTGCCCAAAAACTGTTATCCGGCACAAACGTCTCCCATATCTTTTGACCGGTAAACCGATTGAGTGCCGTCATGTATTGACCAGCTGGAAATACCAACACGCTATCTTGTATGTCGCACGATTCAACACTCCACCGTGCTTCGTAACGCCAACGAAATTGACCCGTGCGTGCGTTGAAACATAAAACATCGCCGCGGAGATTCATTCCATCCCAACTGCCCAACGGCACATAGAGCATATCGCCGTCGTCAGAGAGTTTGATATCATATGCGATTTGTTCTAATCCGGAGGGCACCCATTGGCGCAGGGCGATTCTCATATCCACTTGCCCTGTTGCCTTTTGAAGGCGAACCACTTGGCTTTCACGCCCACCAAAAAACAAATGCGTCTCGTTTTCAACTAAATAATTGAAAATTGAAGACGTAAAATCGGGAACAACAGTTTTCCATAACCGCTCGCCATTGCTTTTATTGAAGGCATATACTCTACTGCCGTCGCCAATGTAGATTGCATTTTGACTTAACACAAAAGCACGACATTTAATCAAAATTGTATCAATTCCGACAGACCACACAAGTTCGCCCGTTGTAAGATTGATGCACCACAGGGCGGTATCGGGTATCGCATACACCAAATTGCCCTCGATAATCGGTTGCGTTTTGCCGCCAAAGAGAACGCCGTCTTTCGGATTGGGGATAGACCATAACACCGATGCACTTTTCGGGCTTGGCGAAATCGGCGCACTATCGTCGCAACTTAATCCGTAAAGCGTCATTAGACTTAGAATCGCCGCAACAATGAAAGAAATGGGTTTAATCATCTTTGAAGTGTTCTAATGATAAGAGGGGCTGTGAGAAAGCCCCTCTCTTTGCATTTCATTCAGAACTGACGCAAATTAATATCAGGTCTTCTCAATGCGTCACTGATACGAGCAAGAGGTTCGGGGTTGTTGGGCGTGCCTGTTTGTTCTAAGTGATTGGTGCTGATGGCTTCAAACTGCCGGCTTGAATTGACGAAGTTCGGCGTCTGTGACCAGCTTGGAATAAAGGCATCACTGCGCGCATTACGATTATCTATATCTTGTCGGGTTAATCCCTCGCCAATAAGCCGACCATTAAACTCTGCCTGATGTAGTAACACAAGTGCACGATGCCCATAAACAAAGCCATTCATAACGTATTGGAAGTAACTGAACATCTGCCAATAATACAACTTATCCTCCCAGTTTGTCGCTGAAAGGTATAAACGAAGGTAGAAATCTGCCTCATAGGACAACTGTAATGCCCATCCGATATACAGGGTGTTCAGTTGGGTAAATTGTTCAATCCCTTCGCCTGTTTCGGTGCCGTCGTTTTTAGCCGCATCACCCAATCGCCAATGCGATAGCCAGTCCTCTTTGCCACGTATTGTATAATGAGCGAAGGGGAAAGTATTGGACGGCGCACTGTTGAGCGTGTTAAGAAATGGGCTTGACATCCGCATATCGGTAACACTGGGATTTGAAATGCCGAAATAATCTAAAACCTCGTTCCTCGTGTGGTCTGAAATGATTCTAAAAAAAATATTGACGATGTTATTTGTAACCCAGCTATTTGATAAGTACAGCCTTCTCCAACCTACTGCAAGGTCGCTAATCCAATCGTTTATCAAATTATTTAAATCGTTTTGAGCGTTATTTACGATCGGTGCTCCTCGATGTGGCGTTCCGATGGTGATGAGCGCATCGATGTTGCTATTGATGCCTTGCTGTCGACGAATTTCTCGAGCCACTAACCCACCCATGCTATGGGCGATGACGACCGTATTATCAAAGGGCACTAATGTGGAAGCCGAATTTTGCGCAGTCAAAGAAATCGGATTGATTGTGTTGTAGCTGTTCTGCCTCCAAGTCGTTGGGTTGAACTCCGTCTGTAATTGACCGCGAGCGTAATTCCAAACCGCGCCGTTGCTATTGTAGCCGTGAATAAAAGAGACATTGGTTACAGGCGGACCGAAAAAGGTAAAACGTGTTGAGGACGATGCCGTTCCGCCCGCGTGTCCAACCTGAATCGTATACTCACCCGGAATCAGCGGCTGATTGTTCTGTCTTAGCGACGGGACACGAACACGTAGCATTCTCGAGCTTCGCTCTAAAACTTGTGCTGTGGCAAAGTTATCCGAGTTCATGTAAAACATCACAAAAAACGCCTGACGCTCTTGAAGTGTGCCTGAGCCACCCCCGCCAGAAGAGGGCGGTTCAAGGTTTGTTCCATAAATTTCAACGACCGTTCCCGATGCACCTGAACTCGGTGAGAAAGACGAAATAACAGGCGGAGGCGGCGTTTGTGCTTTGGAATTGGGAAGAGCAAGCAGAAGGCATAGCATAAGCGCGAAAACTGATTGTATAGATTTCATGGCAGTCGTGATTTAATGGGTTATCGAATATTACTGTTTATCTCTCTTGAAAAAATCAATTTTTTCCCTGATCGGAGCGAGTCCGTCAAATGGTGTTTTGAGTGCACAAGTTTTTTGCCGTCGCTTCTCGTTTCAAATAACATCTCCTCCTTCATAACTCCATTTTCATAGACACTGGAACGCTCGATTTGACCTGTACTCGCGTTCAAAATTGAACGGAACTCTATGCTCATTCCGGTCTGAAAAGGATCAAAGTGACTTTTGATTTCATACAAATTTCCGCCGAGACTTTGCACTTCATTTCCACCACGGCTGAGCAATTGAACTACTTGTGATGGCGATAAAGTTGAAAGATTCGTCAAAGTGCCTGATTGAGGAACATGCTCATTCACATGATTCCGTATTTGTTGCATTTTCTCCGTCAAAAGATTGGAAGATTCATGCACAGGTTTTGAGTAAGCCTGTCCGTTGATAGTGTAGTTCAGCATGCCTTGGCTCATTTGAATTGATTGAGGAATTCTAAGAGCATTATTGACATCCGGAGAGTGTTGCAACGATATCTGATAGCTTGTTCCGCTACGTACAATGCTTCCCGAAAGCGTCAGCGGATTACTACCATTTGAAATTGATTGCAAGGTGAGCGGCGCATCATCTGTTGCCGTTTGTGTCGTGATGCTGAAAGGAACTTCCGCCGATACAAGAGATTCGACCTGCGTCGACTGGCTTGTGCTTGAGGCAGGTTGCTCATTGGAGTCTTTACAGGCGAGAAAATGAGAGAGCGCAACGAAGATTAGTAAAAATCCCCCCCCCCCGTAGGCGATAATTCAGATTATTAAACATTGCTATGAGAGTTTAAGGTTGAATAAAAATTACAACTCGCGAAATTAAAATTTTTCACGAAAATTCAAAATGAGTAGAAGTTTCTTCAATCTGCGGCTCGCAGTTGTTCGATTCATTTCAAACTTAACCAAGTGGTCTCTGGGTTTCTCACCGCCTTTGAAAAGGGTTTTCAAACTTGTATTGCCGTATATTTCAATTCGGGGTCATGTAACTTTTTTGTGGTTGTCATTCTGAACGAAGCGTAGCGAAGTGAGGAATCCATCAAGTCTAACCGAGCGCGTCAGTGGATTCCTCGCACCGCTCGGAATGAACTGTGATGAAAAAAGCAAGAATTAAGTTGTTAAAGGTTGAGATAATTTCGGTTGAAAAGGCGTTTGATGTCGGATGACCGCAAAGGCTTGACGAATGAGTTTATTGGCAACGGCGATGACGGCTTGTTTATGCGCATGTCCGGTTTGACGCAGACGCGCATAGAACTCCCGGCAAGCGGGATTGTGAGTCTTGGCACTCATCGCGGCCATATACAGCACTTGTCGGGCACGCGCGTCGCCCATTTTACTGATGGCGCCTTTGCCTTGAACGCTCGTCCCCGACTGTCGGTGCGTCGGCGCAATGCCGATGTAATCGGCAAAGGCTTTGGCGGAGCGGAACTTGGCGAAGTTGCCGGTTAAAATCAGCAGTGTCATAGCGCTCTCTTTGCCGATGCCTTGAATGGAATCCAGTAAGTCGTAGTTCTTTCGCAGTTCGTCGTCCAATAACTCGTGCATTTGAGTATAGACGGCGGCGATTTGTTTTTCGGTTTCGGCAATCATGCGTTTGCAGATAGCGACCGCGCTTTTGCTTTGCTTGGCTTTAGGCAAGTGACTGAGCGCGTGGAGTTGATTGCTATACACGGTTGCGGTTTTCTCCAATTGCGTCCGCAAGGTGCGCAACTGACGCAAGGCGGCGATGGAATCAGGCTCCGGCGTCCAATGCGTCATCTTGTCGTGGTTGGCGACGGCAAAGTCTCGGATGAGTTTAGCGTCGGCTTTATCGGTCTTGTGGCGTTGAAGACAGGACTGAGCATAGCGATGAACGCGAAGGGGATTGACGACGAAGGTCTGGCGTCCGGCTTCCACCAAGAACAACGCCAGTTTGTAAAAGTAGTTGCCGGTCGCTTCCATCACAAAGCGCGCCTCCGACCAAGCCGATGTGTCGGAGAGAAATTCTTCCATGCCTGCGGGCGAATAGTCATAGCGTGCATGATGCGAGCCGAAACAGACATCAAAACGGTCTTTGGAGATGTCAATCCCGACGACCTCAGAATCAGATTGAGATAGAATCATAACGAGTGTTGGTTAAATTGACTACGATCGACAACACTTAACGATGACAGACATGACCGGTCAAAAGCGGAATAGAACTTTCCATGTCCAAGCATTACGATACGGGCTTGGGCAAACATGCCTTAGCCAACTGAACTGTTCAGGCGATAGAAAGTTCGCAAAAGCACCCTGCATTCCGAACGGCGATTTTGCGCCAATGACAATACACGGGTAGGTCTCTTTTGCGCTGTTCCGCTTCCTGACTGGTTGTCAGGTCAGCGAAATTTAATCATCGCTTTCACGATATAATCGCTTTCACGATATAATGACGAATCCTTTTATAGCACTACCGTAACGAGAGACATCTTCACATCACTCATTAATCGTTGCTCATTGCTCATTAAAAAGGTTTTTTTCGCTGGCTAATGTTCTTTGTTTT
>JBDNCJ010000106.1:0-5542 GCA_046719715.1 Chloroherpetonaceae bacterium
AGCGCGTTGTGATTTGGACACTGAAAAACATGCAAGACGAAAGCGGTTACATTTACTATCAGCGCACCAAACGTGGCATTAACAAAATTCCCTATATGCGCTGGTCAAGCGCGTGGGTGTTTATGGCGATAAGTTTCTTTTGGCTCAATCAAAACATTAACTCATAACATCATTATGTCTGTTCCTTTTGTGGATTTGAAAGCGCAATATCTGACCATTCAAAACCAGATTAACGATGCGATGGCAAAAGTGATTTCTGAAACGGCGTTCATTAGCGGCAAGTATGCAAAAGCGTTTGAAGATGAATTTGCCGCCTATCTCGGCGTAAAACACTGTATCGCTTGCGCAAATGGAACGGATTCGCTTGAAATTCTTCTGCAAGCGATGGGGGTCGGAGCTGGAGACGAAGTGCTCGTGCCTGCAAACACGTGGATTTCAACATCGGAAGCCGTTACAACGGTGGGTGCAACGCCGGTGTTCGTCGATAATCACCCCGAGACTTACACGATTGACATCAATAAAATTGAAGAGAAAATCACCCCGCGGACAAAGGCGATTATCCCCGTTCATCTCTACGGCTTGCCCGCCGAGATGGATGAAATTATGGCAATCGCCAAGAAGCATCGCCTAAAAGTGATGGAAGATTGCGCACAAGCCCATGCCGCAACTTACAAGGGGCGCAAAGTCGGCACAATTGGGGATTGCGCGTCGTTCAGTTTTTATCCGGGAAAGAATCTCGGCGCATATGGCGACGCAGGCGGAATGGTAACGAATGACGACGACATTGCGCACAAAGCCCGCATGATTGCCAATCATGGACAAATCGCGAAGAACACTCATGCGATTGAAGGTAGAAACAGCCGAATGGATGGGATTCAAGGCGCGGTGCTTTCCGTCAAACTTCCCTATCTCGAGACTTGGACGGAAGCACGACGCAAACATGCGGCACACTATCAAGAACTGCTTGCAAACCTTGATATTCAACTTCCACTTGCGCCGAGTCATTCGCGCCATGTCTATCATCTTTATGTCGTGCAGGTGCAAAACCGTGATGAGGTTATTGGAAAGTTGAAATCGGAAGGTATTGAGACGGGCATTCATTATCCGACGGCATTGCCGTTTATGGATGCTTACAAGCGGTTCAATCATCAACCTGCGGAGTTTCCTGTTGCTTACAAGCAGATGTCGCAACTGCTTTCTTTACCGATGTATGCCGAACTCACCGACGCAATGATTGAGCGCGTCTGCAAAAGTTTGAAACAAGCCGTGCAACATGTGTCGGTGCCTGTTTAAGTGTTTTTATTGTTCATTGTATGCAAAAAGCGATTTGGATTGACTTGGACAACTCGCCCCATGTGCCGCTCTTTGTGCCGGTAGTTAAGCGGTATCAAGACGAAGGAACGCGCGTGATACTTACCGCACGCGACTTTGCACAGACCGTCGAACTTCTCGAACATGCGGGCTTGAAAGGTGAATTTGAAGTGGTTGGAAAACACTACGGGAAAAACAAATTCAAAAAAGTTTTCGGACTGTTCATTCGAGCACAAGAATTGGCATCGCATATTCAAACCGTGATGAAAAGAGGAACGCAAATTGGGGTTGCGCTGAGTCACGGTTCGCGCTCAATGGTTTTAGCGGCGCGGTGGCTCAATCTGCCCGTCATCACCATGTATGACTACGAATTTACGGAGACCTTTATTTTCAACACGTTCTCAGATAAAGTGCTTGTCCCCGAAAAAATTCCCGATAAAACACTAACAGAAATTGGACTCTCGCTGAAAAAGTGCGTCAAATATGTTGGATACAAAGAAGAACTGTATCTGCGACATTATGAAGCCGATATGCACTTTTTGGAATCCGTTGCAGAGGAAAACGGCATCAAGATAGACCAGAATAAAATTATCGTTACCCTACGTCCGCCCGCCTCTGCAGCAAATTATCACAACGAAGAAAGCGAGCGAGTCTTACAAAAGCTGATTGAAAAATTACTCTCACGACGCGACGTCTTCACATTTATTTTGCCACGCACGTCCGAACAGAAATCTGAACTGACAAACTATATCAGAGAAAAGAATTATCTCACAGACGCGTATCTCATTCCTAAAAAGGCAGTTAACGGACTTGACTTGGCATTTCACTCGGATTTGCTCATATCAGGAGGCGGCACCATGAATCGCGAAGCGGCACTGCTCGGCGTGCCCGTCTACAGCATTTTTGCAGGAAAGCAAGGCGCGTTAGATAAAGACATGGAAGCGCGTGGCATCATGCAGTTCATACGCTCTGAAAATGATGTTGAAAAAATCGCGATTAGAAAACGAGAAGAAAGACAAGAGCGAATCGGCATCGCTGATTCCGTTGAAAATTGTCTGCGCGAAACGGTGTCCCTTTTTCTTCAATCCTCAATCCCGACTGAACTATGAAAAACATACCTAAACACAAATATCTACTTGCTCTCTGCGACTACGCGATTCTGAACGTGTCGTTTTTGATTGCCGTTCAACTTCGCTTTGGATTTGGCGACAAAGGAATGCCGACAAACTTTTGGAACGAGCAGTTTTTAATTTTCGCGCTCATGTCTATTGCTTGCATCGCAGTCTTTCAACATTTTCATCTCTACAAAATCAACGTCTTTCTCACCGTCATTCCGCAAGCGGTTGCAGTCATTAAAGCGGTTGGATATGGCATCATCGGTCTGATTGTCTTATCCTTCTTCATCAAGGGGTTATCATACCTAGATAGCCGATTGGTGATTGCATATCTCTTCGGGGTGAGCACGTTTTCCTTGACGGCATTTCGCGTTTTTGTGTTCAGAGGTCTGTATTCGTTCTTTGCCGAGAAAAAAATTCTTCAGCGCAAAGTGCTCATTGTCGGCACCGACCGAACCGCACGCATGATTGCCGCCAAGTTAGTCACCGAGACATCTCTGGGACTGAAGCCAATTGGGTTTATTGATGACACATACAAAGTTGGGGAACGAATTTTTGAAGATATATATGTCATCGGCACGCTCTCCGACATGAAAGAGATTGTAGAGCGCGAAGGCGTTGACGAAATTCTCATTGCCGTGAGTAACATTTCCCATCAAAAGTTGATTGACATCGTCGACCAAGCCAAACAAACTGCGGCGATTGTTAAGGTGTCTTCCGAACTCTACGGAATTGTGCCTGACAAGGTGTGGATTGAGCAATATGCAGAAGTACCTGTGATTGCGATGATGCAAAATCATAAAAATACACTCTTCATCATTTACAAACGCTTTCTTGACATTTCGCTTTCGCTCATCGGCATTCTGCTATTAGCAGTGCCATTTCTTGTAATTGCACTGATTATCAAGATAACGTCCAAAGGTCCTGTATTTTTCAAGCAAATACGAATTGGCAAAGACGGAAAGCCGTTTGAGTTCTTTAAGTTTCGGTCTATGTATATGAACAATGACGACAGCATTCATCGAGAGTTTACAAAAAACTTGATTCGAGAATCAAAGCAAACATCGGTGAATGCCGATGGTAAATTAGAAGTGAAGAAAATTGTGAACGACCCGCGCATCACGCCGATTGGACGATTCTTACGCAAAACCAGCATCGACGAACTGCCTCAACTCTTCAATGTGCTTAGAGGCGATATGAGTTTGGTCGGTCCTCGCCCATGCTTGCCTTACGAATGGGAAGAATATGAAATGTGGCACCGTCGCAGACTCTCAGTATTGCCAGGCTGTACGGGCTTGTGGCAAGTTTCAGGAAGAAGCGCAGTCGGGTTCAACGACATGGTTATCCTCGACTTGTTTTATATTGACAATATGTCGCCGATTTTTGATTTCAAACTCATTCTCAAAACTTTTCCTGTAATGTTGTTCTCAAAAGGCGGCTTTTAATTTTTCCAAGTTCAGCTATGAAAATCGCCGTTGTCGGATTGGGGTATTGGGGTCCGAATCTCATTCGAAATTTTCAATCTCTTCCTGATGTTAAAGGCGTTATCGGTGTAGATAAAGACGAAGCGCGACTGCATAAAGCCAAACAACGCTTTCCAAATCTTGAGCTCTCAAACAACCTTGATGATGTATTGAAGTCCCATGACGTGGTGGCGGTCGCCATTGCAACACCCGTTTCATCGCACTATTCTCTCGGAAAAAAAGTATTGGAAGCTGGAAAGCATTTATGGGTTGAAAAGCCATTTACCGCCAAAGTCTCCGAAGCCGAATCACTTCTTCACCTCGCCGAAAAGAAAGGCTTGAAAGTCATGATTGACCATACTTTTATTTACACGGGTGCCGTTCGCAAGATGAAGGAAGTCATAGATAAAGGCGAATTGGGCGACATTTATTACTTCGACTCTGTGCGTGTCAATCTTGGGCTTTTTCAGCATGATGTTAATGTCGTCTGGGATTTAGCCCCGCATGACCTTTCTATTATGGATTATTTGTTGCCTCAACGACCTCATTCGGTTTCCGCTGTTGGCAGTTGCCACATTGGGAATGATTTGGAGAATGTCGCCTATTTGACAGTGCTCTTCGACAATAATTTAATTGCACACTTTCACGTTAATTGGCTTGCGCCAGTAAAAATTCGTAAGGTGCTGATAGGCGGCTCGAAATCTATGCTCGTTTTTGACGACATGGAAAACAGCGAGAAGGTCAAGATTTACGACAAGGGTATCGACGTAAAAACAAAAGAAGGAGTGTATGAAACGCTGGTTCAATATCGTATGGGCGATATGCGCTCTCCGAAACTCGACCAAACCGAAGCCCTCTCCCTTGCAACGTCGCACTTCTTAGAGTGCATCAAGCACGATAAAACGCCTTTGACTGATGGCATCTCCGGCTTAAACGTCGTGCGCCTGTTGGAGGCGGCTGAAAAATCCATTAAACAGCACGGCAAAGAAATCAAACTTCACTTTCACGAATGACCACTTTTACAGACGAGTATCTCAAAGAAAACTTCATTCGACTCAACAACGTCAAACTCGGCGACAATGTAAAAATCTTCGCCTTCGTCAATGCCTATGGATGCACGATTGGCGACGGCTCAAAAATCGGAACGTTCGTTGAAATTCAAAAAAATGCTTTCGTAGGAAAAAACTGCAAAATTTCAAGCCATACGTTCATTTGCGAGGGCGTAACGATTGAAGATTATGTATTCGTAGGGCACGGCGTGATGTTCATTAACGATGTCTATCCACGAGCCGCCAACCCAGATGGCTCCATGCAAACTGAGGCAGATTGGAAGGTAATTTCAACGATGGTCAAAAAAGGTGCTGCGATTGGTTCAAATGCGACCATTTTAGCAGGCATAACGATTGGCGAAGGCGCGATCGTTGGAGCAGGTGCCGTTGTTACGAAAGATGTCCCCCCTAAAACAATCGTTGCAGGCGTTCCCGCCAAAGTGATTCGCCAAGTTGAGTGATTACAATTCAATCAGTGTTTTGGGGGCTTTCGGTAACGGCTCTGCGCCGCTCTCCGTAATCAACACCATATCTTCAATGCGCACCCCGAATTTCCCCGGAAGATAAACGCCGGGCTCAATCGTAATCACCGCGCCGACGGGAA
>JBDNCJ010000107.1:0-5500 GCA_046719715.1 Chloroherpetonaceae bacterium
TCGTTGCCCGAAAGGTTTTGATTGCAGAGAAAGAAGAACCACTTAATCGGCATCTTCGCGTTGCTCGAGACTTGCACGTAGCCGTATTCGCTCCACGCGCCCGTGAGGAAGTAGCGTGCGCCGTCTTTGGCGTAGGCATCGGACGAGGCTTTCTTTTCGACGCGGAACGGAAACGAGAAGATTTTTTTGGCATCGACGAAAAAGTCCAAAATGCAGTCGGCGCTTTCAGTGAAGGTAAAACTTTCAATGTAGCCGTTGCCCGACGAGGCTCGCACGGTTGAGAACGCGCCTGCGCGCGAGTCGAAGTTGAAGATGAATTTGCCTGCCTCAGAGCCGCCTTTGGTCAGAACGGCGGTGATGCGATGTTGATTGTCCAACGTGCCGTATTCGGCTTTCGCGCCGCCTTCTTCGGTTTCGGGCAGAAAGGCGAGGCGTAGTTCGCCCAAGCGCAATTCGCCGCTTTTGCTCTCAATCGTCAAGCCGCGATATTGAAGCAAATCGGAAAAGACGACGTTCGTCGGCGACGACGCATCAAAGGCGAGCGGTTTGGGTTGCGCCAAAAGCAAAGGCGAGCCTAATGTGCTCAGTAGCAGCATGCTGAACAGTAAGGCGGCGAAAAGTCTGTCGGTCATCGGTATTCTCCTATGGTTGTGTTGAAAAAATTCAGGTTTCTTCTCCGTCTGATTTCGATTTCGTCTCGTGTTGCAGTTTCCAGACATCGAGAAAGTGCACGAGTTCGCTTGCATCTCGGAACGAGAGAATTTCCCCCGATTTGGCACTGCGCAATCTGAGCCGAAACGAAGGCTCGCCGTTTTGCGTCAGCACGAGTTGCAAGACAAAGGTTTCGCGTTGTTGCATTGAAATGGTTCTTCAAAATTCCGTGAAACCGCAAGTGCAGTTTTCACGCTCGCAAGAAAAAATTCTCACTTGACGCAAACTTGACGCGCTCGCCAAATCATCTATAGATTAAAGTTTAAGTCCTTAATCTTGTGGGCTTAACAGATTCAAACTTTTTTTGAAAAATTTTGAAAAAGGATTGGACGTGATGAATCGGAGCGAAGGGAACTTGGAGAAGGGCAAGCGCAAATGCGTATATTTTCAAGAACGAAATCCCGGGCAAGCCAAATGAAATCACGCATCATAAAAGTCATCGTCGGTATCGGCGTCGCGCTCGTCTTGATTGCACTGGGCGGCGCGGTTGCCGTCAATCATCTCATCAAGCGAAGCATTCCGAACTACGACGCAACGAAGCGATTAGAAGGACTTTCCGCACCGGTTCAAATTTTTTATGACGAGTTCAAAGCCGCGCACATTGTCGCTGAAACCAAGCGCGACCTTTTTTTCACACAAGGCTACGCACACGCGCGCGAGCGACTGTGGCAAATGGAAGTCCAACGCCGTGCCGCTAACGGTCGGCTCTCGGAGGTGTTGGGCGAAGGTGCAATCGGATTTGATAAACTCTTTCGCACGGTCGGCATCAATCGATTGGCGAAAGCACTGTGGGCGTGGGAGGGACTTTCGGAAGACTCGCGCACGGCACTCACCGCATACAGCGACGGCGTGAATGCGTTTCTGGACGAAGTGCGCCGAAAAGAAGCAAGCCTGCCAATTGAATTTGACGTGCTCGGCTACGAACCTGAATTATGGTCGCCCGAAGATTGCCTTGCGATTGTGCGCCTGATGGGCTGGGAACTCAACATCGCTTGGCACATCGATATAGCCCTTGCGGAAATCGAGCACAAACTCGGCAAAGCCAAAGCGATGGAACTTTACCCCGAGTATCCCAAAGGCAAGCCAATTATTGTATCGCCACAACCGACGGCGCAAGCCGTGCAATCCCTCACCGCCTTTCGCGAAAGTGATTCGGAGTTTCGCGCCGCGTTTGGCTCACTTGGCTCGCACATCGGAAGCAATGCGTGGGCAGTTACGCGCCACAAATCCACAACAGGCAAAGCGATTCTCGCCAACGACCCGCACTTGGGCTTCATGACGCCCTCGCGCTGGTATGAAGTTCAACTTCTCTGCAAATCCGAAAATCTCAACGCCGCAGGCTGTTCGCTGCCCGGCACGCCCGCGCTGGTGTTGGGCAAAACCGATAAACTCGCATGGGGCTTGACAAACGTGATGGCAGACGATTGCGACTTCTTCCTCACCAGCGACACTACCTTCACGGAAGTGGTCGAGGAAATCAAAGTCAAGAACGGTGAGCCTGTGCCGCTTCTCGTCAGGCTTTACAACAAAAACGGCGTCTCGGGCGTGGTGATTTCAGAAGACGTGCGGCGCAGATTTCAAGGACTGAAAACGGACGCGCTTCCCAAATTTGCCAAAGAAAAAAAAGCCGTCGTGATGCAATGGACAGGCTTTGAAAAATCGGACGAACTCAAAGCCATGCACGACGCACTCTTCGCAAACAACTGGGAGGATTTTCGCAACGCCCTGCGCCACTTCGCCGTGCCCGGTCAGAACTTCCTTTACGCCGACACAGCAGGCAACATCGGCTATCAACCTGCCGTCAAAATTCCGATTCGCTTGGATAAACAAGGCTTCTCGCTTCGCAACGCCGACGACTCACTTCAAGCGTGGCGCGGATTTATTCCCTTTGATTCACTGCCGCGCCTCTTCAATCCGCCGAGCGACTTCATCGTGAATGCCAATAACAAACTCATCGGCGATGAGTATCCCTACTACCTCTCTGCACTGTGGGAGCCGCCCTCGCGCGCCGAGCGTATCACGGAGCTCATCACGCAAAAAGAAAAGTTAAGTCCAAGCGACATTGAAGCCATGCAGTTCGACGTCGTCTCGCCGATGGCGCGCGACCTGATGCCGTATCTGATGAACGCGATTGCAAACGACACCACTGCCCGCCATCAACGTGCCATTGCTTATCTCAAAAATTGGCGATATGATTTTTCCGAAAAAGAAATTGCGCCAACCATTTTCGCGCAGGTTCTCAAACAACTCTTGCGCAACACCTTTCACGATGAATTGGGCGAAGACGTCTATCAAAACTATCTCGCGCTTATCAACTCGCCCACACGCACCATTCAACGCATGCTTGCCGATTCTTCAATCAAACTCGTTCAGCGCGATTCGGTGATGATTGAAGAACTCGTGTTTAATGATTGGTTTGATGATGTAACCACGCCTGATGTGAGAGAGACACGCGACGACATCATTCGCAAAAGTTTTCGCGAAGCGATTGACATTCTGACGGAAAAAGTGAGCCCTGACGATGCGAATTGGCAATGGGGAAAAATTCACACGCTCACCGTGCGACATCTTTTCGGACAAAAATCCAACGACGGCGTCGCACGATTTTTCAACTTCGAGACCGTGCCTTCAATCGGAACGGCAACCACCATCAACAACGGCGAATACTACTTCCGACAAGCCGACCCCGACGGCAAAGCCCTTGTGAATGCGGAGCATAAAGTCGGTGCAAGTTCACGACGCGTCATTGATATGAGTAATCCAGATTTCTTTCGCTCTATCTTGCCCGGCGGCAACAGCGGCGAACCTGCCAGCCCGCATTACAGCGACCAACTGCCCTTGTGGCGAAAAGGTGAATTGCGAGAGTTCGTCACCAATCCCGATGCGTTTCAATCGCCGAAGTTTATGAAGACCGAACTTCTGCCGAAGTGAGTTAAGTTGTTGGATTTGACTGTATTTTACCGTATTGGCGAAGCGAGGCTAAAACGATTCGGCGGGCGGTTTCACACATGCTTAATCCCATCTTGAAGCGTTCTTCGGGCATGCGCGCAAGGAGCATCTCGCGATAGCGTTTTTGCATGTCGGGCGATGTGTCGCTTTTCATCTAGGGATTTCTAAAAGTTGAGCTAAGCGAAGGGTGTCAGTAAGCGTTCGCAAAAGTGTTGCGTCGTGTTTAGCATGACTACCCTTTCCCGAATAAACTTTTGATGCTCGCGGAGCGTCGGCGCGCCACTGGGAGTTGAGTTCCATCGTCTAAACGAATGCAGTAGGTGCCATTGAACCAAGGCACAAGTTCTTTGACGGCATCGAGGCGAACAAGATGAGCACGATGAATGCGCACAAAGTCTTTCGGATTGAGCCGCGCTTCAAGTTCATCGAGCGTGAAATCGGTTCGGAACTTGCCGTCGTCGAGATAGACGTAGACGAGTTTATCTTCGGCTTCAATGCGTTTGACGTCGTTGAGTCCGACGACGCGCAAGCGTTGCCCGATATGCACCGTAAGCCGCGAGAGCGGCTCTTTGGTGCGCGCCTCTCTTAGCGACTCGATGTTTTCGCGGTGCTGTTCGCGGGCGTGAATGTCGTTGAGGTAATCGAGCGTGCGCATCAAGCGTTCGAGTTTAACAGGCTTGGTAAGGTAGTCGAGCGCGTGAACTTCAAAGGCTTTGAGGGCGTAATCGTCATAGGCGGTAACGAAGACGATGTAAGGGCGCGGCGCGGCAAGCAAATCTAAGACTTCGAACCCCGTCAGTCCCGGCATTTGAATATCCAAAAAGACGAGGTCAGGTTTTAGTTCGTGAATCATCGGCACGGCTTGTTTGCCGGTTTCGGCTTCGCCGATAATTTCTACATCGGCTTCCGCTTTCGCCAGAAGAGCACGAAAACGCTCGCGCGCCAGTTGCTCATCGTCGACTAAAATGCAGCGTAACATGTTTTGTTAAAGTTATGAACGAAAAATAAAATAAACTGCACCGAGCAAACACAGCCCCGCCCAAATGTAATCTAACTTGAACGGCTCTTTCATATACGCCATGGCAAATGGCACAAATACCGAGAGCGTAATGACCTCTTGCAAAATCTTCAACTGCGAGAGTGAAAGGGCTTGATAACCAATACGATTGGCGGGCACTTGCAGAAGATATTCAAATAGAGCAATGCCCCAACTGACAATCGCTGCCACATACCACGCGCGTGATTGTAGATTCTTCAAATGTCCATACCACGCAAAGGTCATGAACACATTCGACGCGCTGAGCAGTAAAACGGTTTGAAGCCAAATTGGTATTTGCATAATTCAGTTTGAGCAGGGTTTAAGTTATTTTTGAAAAAATTAACACGTAGAAAATGGCAAAGGTAAAAAATCCTTTCGGCGAAACGGAAGCACGCTCCTTCAAAGATGAAATTGCACGCTATGCGTCTGCGCCGCAAAAGTTGGAAATGGCTCTTGAAAAACTCTCGGGCGCGAAACTACGCTGGAAGCCGAATCCGAAAAAGTGGTCTATTCGCGAAACCCTCATGCACTTAGCCGATTCAGAAGTGATTGCGGTTGCACGCATGAATCTCATTATTGCCTCTGGCGCAACGCCGCCTACGCTTGTGGCTTACGACCAAGATAAACTTGCCGAGCGCGCACAATACAATTCGCAAGATGAACTTCTGGCACTTTCGCTCTTCAAAGCCTTGCGCAAACATCAGACGGCAATTCTCAAAAGTTTGACCGATGATGTCTTTGAAAAATTTGGTATGCACGAAGAGCGCGGTAAAGTAACCCTTGCCGACCTCGTCGCGCACT
>JBDNCJ010000108.1:0-5193 GCA_046719715.1 Chloroherpetonaceae bacterium
GGCTTGCCGCTTTCCACATCAGGAAACTTGGTGCGCTTCACGGTTAATACGCGTCGGCTGATTCAATCATTGGGTTGGCAGCCTGGAGACTCGATCCATGTGAGAATTTTTGATACGCCCGGCATTCCGGGACTGGACCAACCCGTTGCCGCAAACCTGATTGGGGTTGCACCGCCGTCGCTGACCAACGCCGATAGCCTTTACACCGCATTCGTTAATGTTGGAAACTACACAGGACCGTTCCAATACAAGTTCTGGATTCGTCGAGGCGATCGGTTTGAAAATCCGGGCGGACCTGGCAACTTCGGAAATCGCGTAGATACGGCAACCGCCGGCTTTAAACTCCTTCCCGCTCGATACTGGGACAATGACGCCTCGAATGTCGGTTCTGTGAGAACTTATCGCGTAACCTTCCGCGCCAGCATCGCAGGGCTTGGTGGGTTCAGCCCCGCAACCGATACGCTTTACCTTACACTCTTCGGAGGATTTGACACCGTCTTTGCCACAGGTGGGGCAAACAGCCAAATTTTGACAGGAATTAGCGCGAGTTCCGTTAGAATGTTCCGACAAGGATTTTCCAACGATTACGCTGGTGAAGTGTTCATCCGCGCCGTATCGGGCAATACGGTAACTTGGAAGTATCGCGGATTGCCCGTCAGCAAATTTGCAAACAGCGGATTTGAAAGCGGCGGAGACCGACAAATTCCATTCCCGATTCAGCCGGTATCGAGCGTCAGTGCCAATGACGGTGCAGGTGGAACATTTGTTTGGAACATCGCTAATGACACCGTTTTCACAATGGCGGATTTCGTAACGCCGCGCTTGCTGATTCAAGGTCCTCTTGCGGCAGATGTGAATTTTACATACAGAGTCAACATTGCCGGCAGACGACTTCTTGACGGCAAGAGCCTCGACTCGATGCGTGCCGCCAACGGCTTGCTCTTCATCGTGCTGTTCGGAAGCAACCCACACATCGGCTCGTTTGCCGGCGGCTGGGATACGACCAATGCAAACTTGGTGCGAATGTCGCCGCTCAACGGCAATCGCCAAACCGATACAATTTGGACCGTTACGCGCACAGAGCCCGCAGGCACGGTTTTCTCGCAAAGCCAAGCCTTTAAGTTCGGTGCGGCGTTTGTGGGAATGGCTGGACCGCCCGTCAATACCGACAACGAAGCGGGCTTCGGTCAAGACCATACGGTCAACTTCCCGACAATTACAGGAAGAACGAACTTTGTCATCAACGCGACCTTCGGCGTGATTGAAAATGCAACCACAACGGGCAATCTCGGTGCGCCAACCCGCGAAACAACGGTTGCAAAATCGTTCGCGCTGGAGCAAAACTATCCGAACCCGTTCAACCCAACGACCGTCATTCGCTTCGCCGTGCCGTCGCAAAGCGATGTGAAACTCGAAGTCTTCAACATCTTGGGTCAAAAAGTGGCAACACTTGTTAATCAACGCTTGGCGGCAGGCACTTACACGCAATCGTTCAACGCGATTAACCTTTCAAGCGGCGTGTATTTCTATCGCTTGCAAGCCGGCGACTTTACCAAGACGATGAAAATGATGCTCATCAAGTAATCGGCTCTTTGATTGAATTGATTTGATTCGGAAGTCCGAATGGCTCGGAAGGACATGCTCTATCCGATGCACATTCGGACTTTCCGATTTTAACACCACTGCATTATGGCTCAACTTCGACTCATCGCAATTTGCATTGCTTTCTTTCTGGTCTCCGCATGTGGAGATAGCCGTGAAAAGGTCGTCTCAATTTGGACGCAAATGCAACCCGGAGAGCGGAAAATTTTAGATGCCGCCCTCGAAAAATTCGTCAAAGAAGATTCCGCCGGAAAAGCATGGGCGAAAAAAGGATATGTGTTTAGAGAACTCTTCTATGAAACCGAACCAATTCGTACGAACTTCATGATTGCCGCACTGGGCGGAAGCGGTGCAGAACTTGTCTACGGTCCATCAGATATGGTTGGACCATTTACCAAACTTCAAATCATTCACGCGCTTGACTCATTGCCCGACGGGGTGAAATTGGAACAAGCGTTTTTAGATAGTTTTATCACTGAACCCTTTCCTGCAAATACCTACTTAAACGGGCACTTGTATCAAATTGCTGACCAAATCGGCAATCATTTGTGCCTTGTCTATAACAAAGATTTAATTCCAACGCCGCCGAAAACCATTTCCGAAATGATTGAAATCGGCAAACGCTTCACACAAGGCGGCTACTACGGGCTTGTTTGGAATTACACCGAGCCGTATTTCTTCATTCCATTTGTCGGTGGCTATGGCGGCGGCGTGATGAACGAAAATGCAGAACCCACGCTAAATACCGAAGCCACTATCAAAGCGGCAAGATTGATTGTCGACCTGCGCGATAAACATAAAATCATTCCGCCCGATTGCGATTACCAAACCGCAAACGCCTTGTTCAAAGAGGGCAGAGCGGCGATGATTATCAACGGACCATGGTCGTGGGCGACTTACAAAAACGCCGGCATGAACTTCGGCATTGCGCGCATTCCGCTCAACGATGAAACAGGACTTTATCCTGCGCCGATGGTCTCGCCGAGAGGCTACAGCATCAACATCAACACGCGCGGCGAGAAACTCCAAGCGACCGCCGATTTGCTTAAATTTTTATGTAGCCCAGAAATTGAATTGGAGTTCACGAAAGCCGTCGGCACAATTCCCTCGCGCCGAGAAGCCTTCGCCAAACTCGCTGAACTCGCCGATGAAAATCTCAAAGGCTCAATGGAGCAAATCGTCGTCGGAAAACCGATGCCCGTCGTCAGCGAAATGCGCGTGATTTGGGACTCGATGCGCCCATCGTATCAAGCCGTCTTGAACGGAAGCAAAACGCCTGAACAAGCCGCCAAAGAAATGCAAGACCTTGCCGTTAAACTCATTCGCGAAATGAAAGAGTAACTTAAACGAAATTACTGAACGCTATGCAAACGACGCTATCAACACCAACAACGGAGAAATTGCCCTCGCCTATTGCGCCCGCAACAATTGAGGAGAAAAAAGAAAAAATCAATTGGATTCCCTACATCTATGCCGCGCCGTCGCTCTTGGTAATGGCGGCGATTGTGCTCTATCCCTTCATCTACAACGTGCTCGTGAGTTTCAGCAACATGAACCTTGAGCATTTTCGCGATTGGAGTTTCAAAGGGTTCGGCAATTACATCAGTGTGCTAACCGACTCAAAGTTTTGGTGGTTCTTCGGCAAAACGCTCATCTGGACGGCGTTGAATTTGTTTTTTCACGTCACCATTGGCGTCTTTCTGGCAATTCTCATCAACAAAAACATCAAAGGCAAAGAGTGGTTTCGCGTCATTTTGATTCTGCCATGGGCGGTGCCGCAATACATCACGGCGCTTAACTGGCGCGGCTTGTTCAATTACGAATACGGCGCTGTAAATCTCATTTTAGCCAAGTTCGGCATCGAGCCGATTCAGTGGCTCAATACAGAGTGGGGCGCGTTTTCAGCGGCACTCATCACCAACATCTGGCTGGGATTTCCATTTATGATGATTGTCGCACTCGGCGGCTTGCAATCCATTCCCGACGCGCTCTACGAAGCGGCGGATATTGACGGCGCAAGTTGGTACGACAAACTCGTCAACATCACCATTCCGCTCCTCAAACCTGTGATGGTCCCCGCCATCACGCTCGGCACGATTTGGACGTTCAACAACTTCAACGTCGTTTGGCTGGTCAGCAACGGCGGCGAACCATCTGACCAAACGCACATTCTCGTCAGTTGGGTCTATAAGGTTGGTCTGAATTACTTCCGCATTGGCTACGCGGCGGCGTTCTCAATGATTATTTTCGCTATTCTTTTCGCATTCGGCTGGAACTTCATTCGCAAGACAAAGGCAACGCAAAGCGTCTACTAATGATTAACGAGAAATGAGCAATGAAAAGAAGAAAAATGTTGTTGCTGAAAAGTCGTTCCTTTTCGCCGTCAGAGTGGTCAAACTTTACCAACATTTGAGCGAGAAGAAAAAAGAGTTCGTGTTATCAAAACAAATTTTGAGAAGCGGAACTTCAATCGGCGCAAATGTTGAGGAAGCAGAAGGCGCGATTTCAAAAGCGGATTTTTCAAACAAAATCTCCATTGCCTACAAAGAAGCGCGAGAAACGCACTACTGGATTCGTCTTTTGACGGCAACGGGATTTCTAAGCCAAAAAGAGCATGATTCAATCATGAAAGACTGCGAGGAACTTTTGAAAATTCTGCGTGCAATACTCAACAAAACACGTGCTCAAAGAAATCAAACAGTGTAAAAAACATTCTTCATTACTCACTATTCGTTATTCATTATGAAAGTTAAGAATCCACGAGACGTTTCAACGGCGGGCAAGGTCGGCATCTACATCGTGCTGACGCTTTTCAGCCTCTTTGCTATTTTCCCAATCCTGCAAGTCTTTACCATTTCCTTGCGACCGGGCGATAAGCTCCTTTCAACCTCGCTGGAAATCATTCCCGAAGGCGCAACATTCAACAGCTACATCACCATTTTCCGCGACCACCCGTTTGCGAAGTGGATGATGAATAGCTTGCTCGTTACGCTCACGGTAACGCTCGTCAGTGTTGCGCTGGCTTCAACGGCGGGCTATGCTTTTAGTCGTTACAAATTCTGGGGACGCGATTCGGGCATGATTATTCTCATCGCCACGCAAATGTTTCCCGTCACCATGCTTCTTTTGCCGCTTTTCATTATGCTGATTCAACTTGGCATTTATGATTCGTATTCTGGACTCATTGTTGCCTATTCAGCGACCGCGTTGCCGTTTTGCATTTGGCAGATGAAAGGCTTTTACGATACGATTCCGCGCAGTTTGGAAGAAGCGGCGCGCATTGATGGATGCACCGAAGTGCAAACCTTCTGGAAAGTGATTTTTCCACTCGCACAACCGGCGTTGGTAATTACGGCGCTCTTTTCGTTTATGTCGGCGTGGAGCGAATACCTCGTTGCCGCCGTCTTGATTCAAGACCCGAGTTTGTTTACGCTCCCGATGGGTTTGAAAGCATTTCAAAGCGACTTGGAAGTGGCGTGGGGATTGTATTCGGCGGGCGCAATCGTGGTGAGCATTCCAGTGGTGATTTTGTTTGTCGCGCTCTCGCGCTATCTTGTCAGCGGCTTAACGCTCGGAAGCGTGAAAGAGTAA
>JBDNCJ010000109.1:0-5192 GCA_046719715.1 Chloroherpetonaceae bacterium
AAGGCAGACAAGAAGGCAAGCAAGAAGGCAGACAAGAAGGCAAGCAAGAAGGTTTGCTTGAAGGCAAACTTGCAACCGTGCCGTTGTTGAGGGAGTTAGGATTAAGCGATGAGCACATTGCCGAAAAACTTCAACTTACGCTCGCCGATGTGCAACGCGTGCCAAAGCAATAGAAAAATCTTGGACGAAAATTAAAAAAATAGGTCGCCAAACTTGCGCTTGACGACCTTAAGGAGGTGCTCTATGAAACAACCTCGCAGAAACCATAAACTGCAAGGCAATAGCAATAACGACATGCCTTCAAAAAAAGTTTAACCACAGATACTTTTTTCGATGCTGTCCCTCAATTCGTCTCCTTACAAGGGTTTCAATCCCATAACCACACTCTCACTCTTATTTTCTCAAAAGTAATCTTGGATTTCCGCGCCGAGTTGGAAGCCGTTTTGATTGGCAATGGTTTGCAGGTTTTCGATTGTCGGTTGGGCGTTGTCTTGCACTTGTGGATAGGTGTATCGTTCACCTTTGAAATTGCGCATGACGACTTCGTTGCTATCGAGTTTTTCAATGTAGTGCGGCAGGAGCGGAATTTTTCCGCCGCCGCCGGGACTATCGATTACGAAGTGCGGAATGGCTAATCCTGAAATGTGCCCGCGAAGTCCTTGAATGATTTCCAAGCCTTTTTCGACTCTGGTTCTGAAATGCTCCGTACCTTTGACAATATCGGCTTGATAGATGTAATACGGACGCACACGCATTTTGAGCAATCCTTTCATGAGCGTTCGCATGGTTTCCACGTCGTCATTAACGCCTTTGAGCAAGACGCACTGATTGCCAACGGGCACGCCGGCGTCGGCGAGACGCTCACACGCTTGTTTGGCTTCGGGCGTCAGTTCGCGCGGGTGATTAAAATGCGTGTTGACATAAACCGGGTGATACTTTTTGATGATGTTCACCAATTTTTTCGTGATGCGTTGCGGAAGCACGCACGGGATTTTCGTTCCGATTCTGATGATTTCCACGTGCGGAATTTCGCGAAGCGATTTCAAGATGTATTCAATGCGTCGGTCGGAAAGCGTCAGTGGGTCGCCGCCGGAAAGCACGATGTCGCGAATTTCTTTATGCTCGCGAATGTAATTGATTCCCGCCTCCAAATACTTCAAACTGATTTTTGACGAATCGCTCACTTTTCGCTTGCGCGTGCAGAAGCGACAGTAAATCGCACACTCGTGCGCCACAAGGAAGAGGACGCGGTCAGGATAGCGGTGTGTGATGCTTTGCACGGGCGAATCGCGCTCTTCGTTGAGCGGGTCGTCGACGCAACACCCCTTTATCAACTCATTTTTGCTCGGCACCACTTGCAAGTAAATCGGGTCGTTCTTTTTCTCAATGAGTGAGGCGTAATAAGGATTGATGCGAATGTTGAACTCTTTTTCGAGTTCTTTCATCACCTCAACATCTTCGCCCCACTTTTCGTGAACTTCTTCGGGCGTCTCGATACTGTTGTGCAAGAGATGTTTCCAAGCCGTGTCTTCGTCTTCTTCAATCGGCGGCGGAAGCGTTGGATTGAGCAGATGCGGCTCGGTATGTCTTATCTCATTATACCGATTTTCAGCGATGCGCTTGCGGCGGTGTGGTTTGGGTTTGACGCTTACGTTGTGGCTGGCTGTCTGAACGAGTTTTTGCTCGGTGCTTAATAACGACGACATAAATGCAACGGTTGAGTTGATAAAGATTATTTCATTATCACTTTGCAACTCGTGTGCCAATTATTTTTCGCGCTTGCCGCTTCTTTGTTCATTTCCTGCATTGTGCGGTAAACACAAGCGATTCGCACCGCTCTATTTTTTTCGTGCGCGATTTCAATTCGCTTCTTTTCTCACAATGAAAAAAACGTTTTTGAACGTCTCTCAAAAATCAACTCACTTTGAAATGATTTTATCAAGAAACAAGAAAAGTCAGGGGGATTGATTTCCTTCAGTAAGCCAACATCGTAAGGTAGGCGTTCTCTTTTTGGGTCATTGTTTTCTTTTGAAACTCGGTTTCATCGTCATATCCAACAAGATGCAAAACGGAATGAATCGTAACGCGCAAAAGCTCTTCTTCCTCGCTCACCTTGTATTGACGGGCATTTCGGGCAACGGTATCAAGTGAGATATAAAATTCGCCTTCCACATTTCTGCCTTCATTGAGCCGAAAGGAAATTGTATCGGTTGGGTAATCGTGTTGGAGAAATGTTCGGTTTATCTTTTTGATAAACTTATCACCACAATAAACGGCAGACACCATTTGTGCATGATGTCTTTCATGCTTCAAGACTTCTTCGATTGCCTTGCGTAGTTTTTGTATTGGAAGTTTTCGCTTTGTTGTATTTGAAATTTCAATCATAGATAGCAAGAAAGAACTAAGTATGAAGTAAATAAACCGCACGGTTATTCCGAGCGAAGTGAGGAATCCAAACGAGTTGAGCATGAAGCGTTAAGCGTTAATAAGTAGCGTGCTCAACGCTTCACTATCAACCAGTAACTATTTCAGATTTTTCCCCTTCACGCAGTTCAGGGTTGGAATGACACACAAAAGCCATCGTTTATTTTGCCTGCATACTTAATTGGTTTGATGTTGGAAGCGAGACGAAAAATGTTGTGCCTTTGTTTTTGCCTTCGCTTTCAATCCACACTTTGCCGCCGTGTAGCGAAACAAGTTCTTTGACGATGCTCAATCCTAATCCTGTTGAAGTTTCTCCGCCCGTCGGTTGAGAGGAAAGTTTCTGAAACTTGCCGAAGGCATTTCGGATGTCGTCCTCTGTCATGCCCAATCCTTCGTCTTTTATTGAAATCAAGACTTCGGTTTGCAAGTTCGGCGGGTTGCTTGTTTGAGCGAGCCTTGCACTTGCGACAATCGCCTTCCCTTTCGGACTGTATTTTATGGCGTTGGAAACGAGGTTTTCGAACACGTCGTAAAGCCTTGCCGCGTCCACGTTTGCGGTGCAGTCGCCTTCCATTTCAAAGTGGATTTCAAGGTCTTTTTTGCTGGCATAGTAGCGTTGCTCTTCGACGACGAAACGTAAGAGTTCGGCGACGTCGGTGAGCGTTTTTTTGAGTTCAAGCCGTCCCGACTCCATCGCCGCCGTTTTGAGCAAATCGTCAACCAATTTGAGCATTCGCTTTGACGCGTTGAAAATGGATTCGGCTTGCCGAGCAACCAGTTCGGCTCTATCGGGCTTTTCTCTGATGAGTTCGGCGAAGCCCATAATGGTTTGAAGCGGACTTTTGAGGTCATGCGCCGCAATCGAGAGAAATTCATTTTTCAATTCATTGGCTTTGACGAGCTCGATATTTTTGAGACGATAAATTTCCGCTTCTTGTTCGGCGGCTTTATAGTCGTACTCAAATTGCAACATGCGAATGCGTTTATCGGATTGTTCGCTGAACACCTCTTCGCGCACTTTCAAAAAACATTCGTGATGGTGCAGGGCTTTGGCAAAATTCGTTTGCTTTTTGTAACAATGATAAAGCCCTTCGTGCGCTTCGTAGATGATTTCTTTTGAACTGGATTCTTCGCCAAGTTTCAAGGCTTTTTGATGATAGAAAATTGCTTTTTTGAGGTTGCCAAATTCGTAAAGCACGTCGGCAAGTCCTGAGAGATGGGAACAGATGATGTATTTATCCGTTGTGCCTTCCAGTAGTCTAAGTCCGCGAAGAAAACATGCTTCTGCTTCTTTCAAATTGCCTTTGAGCTTTTGAACATTTCCGATGTGATAAAGCGGATAGGCGATGGCAATTGGTTCGTTCTGACTTTCGGCGAGTGCGAGGCTTTTTTTGAGATAGGTCAAGGCATCGTCATAGTTGCTGTTCTTGCGAAAAATCACGCCGAGATTGTTGTAGATGCTGGAAAGCGCTTTCGTGTTGCCTTGCTTGTCGTAAATGTCCAACGCTTTGAAGTAGCAATCAATCGCTTTTTCAAAATTGTTCAGGTGTAAATGCACCGCGCCGATTTGACTATGGACTTGCGCGAGTTCTTTTGAGTCGCCTTTGCCTTCCAAATTGTCAAGGGCTTTGAGATGAATTTCAAGCGCGAGGCTGTAATTGCCGATTCGGTCGTGCGCTCTACCGAGCCAAAAGAGTACATGGAAGAGCAGTTCATGTTTAATTTGGATTTGCTCCAAAAGGTCGAGGGCTTCGGAGAGTGCCAACGCGGACTTCTGAAAATTGGATAGCCGAAATTCCGCAACGCCGATGCCGAAAAGGCTTTGGGCTAACTCCTCTAATAAGTTTTCCTTGCGCGCAAGTTCCGCCGCTTTCTGCGCCAGCGTGATACATGCTTCTGGCTCCGATTCTTTCAAGGCTAAGGCTTCTTCAATTAGCGACTTGAGTTGGCTATGTTGTTGCGTCATGCATTGGGTTCGGTTTCGGGCTTTGTGTTTTGCTTTATGCTTTTCGTGCGGCGATGCTTTTGAGATGCCCGTTATGCGATTCAATTCAATCGGAATTTATCGTCAAAGAGATTTTTGAACAGTGAGCGGTATCGCCCGTGATAGTGTGCGCTTTCTTTGCGCATGTAGGCAAGAAATTTGTAGACGATGAATCCGATGAACGCAAAGGTGCATATTGCCATCAGCATCAGCGCGAGTAGGTCGTAGGTTGGTCGCATGGTGAAGATAAAAGCATGTTGTTCAAATTCCGAAGTATCCAGATGCCCGCGTTCCAGTTGAGATGAACCAGTGCGCCGTAGTTCAAGTAAATTGAGAACGCCCGTTCAAGTGGCAAGCCGATTGCACTCGAAATCGCCGCTCGAATTGCGCCTGCATGTGTGATTACCAAAACGCTTTCCGATGGGCTTTCTATGAGCGCGTTGAGTTCGGCTTTGATGCGCGACTGTAATTTAAGAAATGATTCGCCTTCGGGCGGCGCAACTGTTACGAAATCTTTCACCCATGCTTCAAAGCGTTCAGGGTCTTCGGTGCGAAGTGCGTCCCAAGTTTGATTTTCCCATGCGCCGAAACTGACTTCCC
Source organism: Chloroherpetonaceae bacterium (assembly GCA_046719715.1). Lineage (GTDB taxonomy): Bacteria > Bacteroidota > Chlorobiia > Chlorobiales > Thermochlorobacteraceae > JANWWM01. The sequence continues at coordinate 5,009 of JBDNCJ010000109.1, forward strand.
GCCACTCACTTCGGACTTCAACGGTCAGCGATAACGCCTTGCCTAACCGTTCTGCCAATATCAAACACCGTGAAAGGTCGCTTGAAATCAGACGCGTTGGCGCAATCGGTTTCAGACATTCAAGCAACATCTGCATCTCTTGCTTGCCTTTTTCAGAGAGCCGAACATCACTTTGCCCAATGCA
>JBDNCJ010000011.1:0-63141 GCA_046719715.1 Chloroherpetonaceae bacterium
TATTTGGAAACACAAAACGGTGAAATTCATTTGTTTGACCTCAAAACCGCCAAGCCAAATATCAGTAATTTTAAAGACTTTAAAAGAACACTTTTAGAGTGGGTTGCTATCATTTTAGCCCAAAATCCAACGGCAAAAGTTTATTCTTACATTGCTATTCCTTACAATCCGTACCACCCCGAACCCTATCAGCGTTGGACATTGAAAGGAATGTTAGATTTACCACAAGAGTTGAAAGTAGCCGAAGAATTTTGGAATTATTTGGGTGGTACAGATGCCTTTGAAGACTTATTAGACTGTTTTGAATTGGCAGGTTTAGAAATGCAACAAGAAATAGATACGTATTTCAAAAAGTTCAAGTAGCGAAACAAGAACGTCTGTCACCAACACTGCATTTGCGTCATGCGGGGCGACGTGCAAACATGAATCTTTATGCTTCTATTCAAGTTCAGTGCAGGTTGCGAGTTTCCTGCTCCGAAACAACCCGACTTTTGACTTTACTCCTGAATTTCTTTGACTTTTTCTTTCTCTTTATCGAGCGTGGATACCACGAGGCGAATCCCTGCGCCGAGTTGCGCCATATCGCCCGCTTTCGGAGATTGTGAAATCACCGTGTTTGGAATGAGCGCGGTTGAATACTTGTATTGAATTTCTCCCGCCGTGAAGCCGGCTTGAAGTAAAATTCTTTCGGCTTCGCCCAGCGTTTTTCCGACCACTTCCGGCACGTCGGCTTGCTTAATGCCGCCGTCTTCGGGCAGTTTGCCCACTGTAATTGAGACTTTTGTGCCTGCTTTCAGAACTGCCCCCACCGGCACCGATTGCGCCACCACAACCCCTTCTTCCTCTCGTTTGTAGACCACAGAATACTCAACTGTTTCCAGTTCAAGCCCCAACCGTTCCAAAGTCAGTTTCACATCGCCGAGCGTTCTGCCTTTCAAATCGGGCATTGGGGCATTGGGCTTCTTGGACGTGTTGATGGAAAGATAGACGTGCCGTCCGGCTTTGACTTCCGCATTCGGCGTTGGGTTTTGATATAAAACGCTTCCCATCGGTCGCTTGGTGTCGTATCGCTCGTAGCCTTTCATGGCGGTTAGCTTTTTTTCCGCCAAAATTTTTTCGGCTTCTTCAAAAGATTTGCCGATTACGCTCGGCACTTTGACGACCTCTCCGCCCTTGACGACGAGCGGCATTATCATTTTATCGAATAACACCACCAGCACCACCGCCGAAACCGCCGTGATGTAGAGTTTGATGGAAAAAGGCGAAGTGATCGACTTGATGAAGCGTTCTTTGAACATAGTGAGCGTCTACTTAATTGGATAGATGCACAAAATCAGATGTGTGGATTCATCGCTTCCGACGAAAAGCCGTCCGCGCTTATCGGTGAGAAGCCCGACGGGTCGCGCCCAACGGTCGGGTCGTGCGCCTTCGTAGTTAGACACAAAGCCAGTCAGAAAATCCGCGACGCTGTTGGCTGTGGTGTCTTGGTCGCTCTCAAAATCAAGATACACCACTTTATAGCCCGTTGCGGGATTGCGATTCCACGAGCCACGATACGCCACGAATGCGCCGCGCTGAAAATCTTTCGGAAACGATTCGTTGGCAAATTCAATCGCCATTAAAGCGGAATGGGCTTGCACCAGTGCGGCGGGCTGAACCATTTTTTTCACTTTGGCGGAATCTTCTTTGGTAATCGGGAGCAAGCGTTTGTAATCGGCACTTCCCTTTTCAAAGTCAAAATAAACGCCGTGCGCGTAGGCGAAGGGATAGCCGTAGAAACCGCCGTCGCGGACGATGTCAATCCATTCGGGCGGAACGTCGTTGCCTTGATTGTCGCTCCCGTTGTTTGTTGCCCAAAGTTGATGCGTGCGCGGGTGAATGGTTAAGCCAACCGCATTGCGTATGCCCGTTGCAAAGATGCGTCGATTTTTTCCATCAATGCTATACTCTTCAATAATCGCGCGAAAGTCTTCACGGCACACGTTGCAGAGCGAGCCGATGGAGAGATAAACCTTTTGATTTTTTTCATCGAAGGCAATGGAGCGCGTGTCGTGTCCGCCGCCGGGTTGTGTAGCACCAGAGGCAATGTTGTTGATGAAAATCGTGCGCGATTCATACACGCCGTCTTTATCGGCATCTTCAAGTTTCCAGACACGACGTTCTTCTGTGACATACATCGCGCCGTTGTAAAACGCCACGTCGTGCGGCTTATTGAATTTATCGGCGACAATGCGTGCCTCATCAGCCACGCCATCGCCGTCTTTATCGCGAAGGGCAATGATTTCGCCGCTGTTTTTATTGGCAATGTGAATGACGCTATCGGGCGAAAACGCCATGAAGCGCGGTTTCTCCAACTTCGGCTGTCCGTTGCCACCGATGTAAAAGACTTTTGCTTTCCAACCGTCAGGCAGATTCACAGTTTTCGGCTCAATCAATCCTTTGAACTTATCGGGAATTTCAAGCGGAACGGGCTTTAAGTTTAGAGACCGAACAGGCGTCATTTTAACGCTCGCAGGAAGTTGCGCGAAAGCGGTGTGCGAAACGATGAGTAGAAAAATCAGTTCAACAACTTTCATTCGACTTGGCTGTTTGCAATCGGTTTCCTGAAACGCCGTTTTGTTGAACGCATTGTGGATTATGCTTTCGTTAGTTCTTCGATTTTCCAGCAAGCGGCGATGTGTCCCGTTTCGTATTCAACCAAGTCGGGCTTTTCGTTCCAGCATTTTTCATCGGCAAATTCACAACGCGTGCAGAAGTGACAACCTTTCGGAAAATGCGTCGACGGCGGCACCGAGCCTTCAATGACGTTCAAGCGTTCAGCATGATGACCAATGCGCGGAATTGACTTCATCAAGCCTTGTGTGTAGGGGTGGAGCGGATTTTCAAAGATTTGAACCGCCGAACCATACTCGACGATTTTAGAGGCATACATCACGGCGACATTGTCGCTCACTTCGGCAATCACGCCAAGGTCGTGCGTAATCATAATGACGCCCATGCCGAGTTCTTGTTGGAGTTTTTTGATGAGTTCCAAAATTTGTGCTTGAACGGTTACATCGAGCGCGGTGGTCGGTTCATCGGCGAGCAGAAAAGCGGGGTTGCAAGTGAGTGCCATGGCAATCATGACGCGCTGACGCATGCCGCCTGAAAGTTGGTGCGGATATTCGTCGAAGCGTTGAGCAGGCGACGGGATTCCAACGAGATTGAGCATTTCGATGGCTTTATCGCGTGCATCTTTTTTGGAGAGATTTTGATGCAGTTCTACCGCTTCGGCGATTTGCGAGCCACAAGTGTAGACGGGGTTGAGCGACGTCATCGGCTCTTGAAAAATCATCGAAATCCGATTGCCGCGAATTTTGCGCATCTCATCGTCGGTGAGTTTGAGCAAATCTTTGCCGTCGAAGAGAATTTCGCCGCCGGCATACATTCCCGGCGGCTGTGGAATGAGACGCATGATGGACAAGGCAGTTACCGATTTGCCGCACCCCGATTCGCCGACCAGACCAAGCGTTTCGTTTTTATCAATGCTGTAACTGACGCCGTCGACGGCTTTGGCGATTCCGTCGTCGGTTTTGAAATGCGTTTTCAGATTTTTGATTTCAAGAAGTTTTGGCATCTGAACAGTTTCAGTTGAGTTGAATCTTGATTACTGCTTCGTCAGTTGGCGTGCAATCACGACGCGCTGAATTTCCGAAGTACCTTCGCCGATGGTGCAGAGTTTGACGTCGCGATAAAATTTCTCTGCGGGAAATTCTTTGATGAAACCATAACCGCCGAAGATTTGCACGGCTTCGTTGCAGACGCGCACGGCGACTTCCGACGCATAAAGTTTTGCCATTGACGATTCCATTGTCGTGGTTTTGCCTTCGTCTTTCATTGCAGCAGCGCGGAAGGTGAGCATCTTTGCCGCTTCGATTTCCGTTGCCATGTCGGCAAGTTTGAATTGAATGGCTTGAAAATCCGAAATCGGTTTTCCGAATTGCTTGCGTTCTTTGGCGTATTTGAGGCTGGCTTCGAGCGCGCCTTCGGCGATTCCCAGCGAGAGCGCGGCGATTGAAATTCGTCCGCCATCTAAAATTTTCATGGCTTGCTTGAAGCCTTCATTGACCTTGCCGAGCAAATGCGTGTAAGGAATACGGCAGTTATCGAAGGTCAGTTGTCCAGTTTCACTGGCACGCATGCCGAGTTTGTTTTCTTTTTTGCTGGGCGCGAAACCGGGCGTGCCTTTTTCAACGAGAAAAGCCGAAATGCCGTGATTGCCTTTTTCGCGGTCGGTAATCGCCATCACCACACACACGTCGCCGCTATGCGAATTGGTGATGAAATTTTTTGAGCCGTTCAAAACCCAATGGTCGCCGTCTTGCACCGCCGTTGTGAGCATGCCTGCCGCATCGCTTCCGGAATTGGGTTCGGTCAGTGCCCACGCCGCGAGCATCTCGCCGCTTGCCAACTTCGGAATGAACTTGCGCTTTAAGTCTTCACTGCCGAATTGAAAGAGGTGATTTGTGCCGAGCGAATTATGTGCCGCGACCGTCAAGCCGAGACTTGGGTCGACTTTGGCGAGTTCTTCAATCGCCGTTACATACTCCAAATAGCCGAACCCCGCGCCGCCGTATTCTTCGGGAAAAATAATACCGAGCAATCCCAACTCGCCGACCTTGCGGACGAGTTCAATCGGGAAATGCTGTTCTTCATCGTATTTCATCACGACGTTGAACGGCAACTCGCGCGCGGTGAAGTTTCTCACGGTTTCCGCAATCATTTTTTGATTTTCCGTGAGCTCGAAATTGATGCTTGTGGCTTGTAGTGTCTCCGACATAGTTGAAGTTGGAATGTTGATGGTTACTTCAAAATGATTTGGTCAAAATTTTCTTGCGCTTTCCGAAAGGCGCTTTAAGTTAATGCGCGATTGAATGAATTACAATTCTTGTGATAAAAACATAACAGCGACTTGACGATTTGATAAACTCGCCGTTGTATGTTTGCACAACTAAAATCAACTGATTTGAATTTATGACGAACCGCCTCCCTTCGCTTCTGCTGTTTTCATGCTGGATAGGTCTCTCGCTCTTCAATTTTTCATTTTGCGCATCGGACGAACCCGAAGAGGTTCAGCGCACGCTTCAACGCGCACTTGGCAAACGGGTTGAACTCGTCTTGATTGAATGCGAGATAAAGCCGCGTTCAACATTCGTCGTCAAAAAAATTGAAGATGGATTCTGCCTCTTCACCTGTGAAGATTCCACGCACAGCGCGTCCCTGCTTCAAGCCATCAACCTGCCGATTGAACGCATCTTGACGGTGCGCGAAGTTTCCGAAGGCATCTTCAAACTCACCGCCCTTTAAGTATCCGCTCAATCAAAAGTATCCGCTCAATCAAAAGTATCCGCTCAAAATTAAATCTCATTTTGACCACACGCATCATTCTGAACGAAGTGAAGAATCCATCTTTAAAATGCTTTTACAAAAACTGGATTCCTCGCTTTGCTCGGAATGAGATTGCGATTTATCCGCTTCATGTTGTATTCTGTCTTGTTACTTAACGCCTTCAAGTTTGAGCAAGGTTAAGTTCTCACGCTCAACTTTTAATTCTCGACTCTTAATTCTCAACTCTCTGAAAGTGTTATCTTTGCGCCTTCGACAAGATTTCATTCTTCATCAATCACATTCAATAGCATTTTAATCAAGCAGGCAAATGGATTACAAACAAGCAGGGGTCAATATCGATGCGGGCGAAGAGGTCGTCAGCCGCATCAAGCCGTTGGTCAAGCAGACTTTTACGAAAGGGGTGCTGGGCGACATCGGCGCGTTTGGCGGCTTTTTCGAACTTGACCTTTTTGATTACAAGCGACCGGTGCTCGTCAGTAGCGTTGACGGGGTTGGAACGAAGTTGAAGGTAGCGGTTGAACTTGGCAAATACGATACGGTAGGTCAATGCTTGGTCAATCACTGCGTCAATGATATTCTTGTTTGTGGCGCAAAGCCGCTTTACTTTTTGGACTATTACGCGTGCGGCAAACTCACGCCCGACCACGCCGTCGCCGTAATTGGCGGCATGGCGAAAGCATGCTCCGAAAACGAATGCTCCCTCATCGGCGGCGAAACGGCAGAAATGCCCGGCGTCTATGCGGAGCACGACTTTGACCTCGCTGGCACGATTGTCGGCGTCGTTGAAAAAGAACGCATCATTTCGGGCAAATCCATCGCCGAAGGCGACGTGCTTTTAGGATTAGCTTCAACGGGACTCCACACCAACGGCTACTCGCTTGCTCGCAAAGTCTTTGAAGGACGTTTGCAGGAGCGCGCCGACTCACTCGGAATGACGATTGGCGACGCCCTGCTTGCCGTTCATCGCTCTTACCTCTCCGTGATTTATCCCATGCTTCAACGCTTTGAAATTAAAGGACTTGCGCATAACACAGGCGGAGGATTGGTCGGCAACACCATGCGCGTTATTCCCAAAGGATTGCAGTTGAAAATTGATTGGGACGCTTGGCAGTGGCTTCCGATTTTCGAGATGATTCAGAAAGCGGGCGATGTTCCGATTGAAGACATGCGACGCACGTTTAATTTAGGGATTGGATTGGTTGTTATCGCCTCGCCGTCCGAAGCCGACCGAATCGGCGCACATTTCAAAACCATCGGCGAGCCGTTCTGGCACATTGGCGAAGTTGCTCCCGCCTAACGCGTTGCAATTACACACAAGATTTCGCAGATTTCATCGAGGGCTTTGACCGATTCAAACATCGGCGCTCCCTCGCCGACCGCTAAAAGCGGCACAGGATTTTGAGTATGCCGTAAGGTTCTTGCATCTTCAAAATTCCCATGGTCGCTCGTCAGCACCAGCATTGTCCGTTCAGGCAGTTCTTCAATCAACACTGAGAGAAATTCATCTAATCGCGAGACGATTTCAGACTTTGACGTTTGAATTTTGCCATGTGCGGCAAGGTCGGTGAGAAAAAACTCGTAGAAAATCGCATCATGCTCCCGTGAGAGATGGAGCAGATTTCGAGCGGCATCGGTTGCGGAGATTTCTTGAACCGAAGGGTCGCCGTCCTGTTGGTTCAATCGCCACCAGCGTGCGATAATGTCGCCTGAAATCGCCTTTTCCGCTTTTAACGCCTCACTGCTCCGAATTTCAACGCCTTCCAACGCCGCCGCTTCAAACAAAACCGAACTTCGAATTTTGCCCTTCGTGCGCAGGTCTAAACACCACTCGATAAAGCGTTTTGGATAAGCGTTGGCATAGAGACACGATTTTCCAAGCGATTTGAGTTTGCGAAAGATGTTTTCTTCGGCGAGAATAGGACGCAATAATGACGGAATATGCGGACCGTAATGCCGTCCAAAGCATTTTGCTCCATTGACGCCCGTATAAATGCTGAACTGCCCCGTGCCACTCTCGCCTGCGCCTTCAATGCCCAGACCTGCATCTATCGGGAGCATCAGCCTATTGGTCGTGATATAGGGAGCATCTTCCAAAAAGAGTTCGCACCCAAAAGCTCGCTTGAAGCGCGTCATGGGCGTTGTAAAAAAAGGATTATGCTCCGAGCGTTCCGCCAATCCAACGCCGTCCAAAAAAATAAAAATCACCTTCATTCTCACGACTTTAAGAGTTGAGAATTAAGCGTTGAAAGTCCAATCCGTCTCATCAGCGTTCCATTTTTCAAGTGCACACATCGATTGAACGAATTGCGGATTGTGGACTGACGAAGTGCGAAGGCAATTTACGAGGACGCCCGTTCAATCTGTCAAATCCGTGTTCGGTTTTTCAAGAGAATGCGCAGCATGGGTTGGTGATGTGCGAAGCAGGAATTCATTCCTCGTAATTCATTATTACACGCTTGCTTCGGACTGATAAAACTCCGAGATGTAGCACTCATCAGCACAGCCGAAAATGCCGTAGCGATTCGCCGCAACGAGTTTGTAAAATTTCTCTCCAAGTTCCGTCTTAAAAAATCCAGACCCGATTTTCAACATCGGAAAATGTTCGCCAAGTTTTCCGACGGCTTCGCCCGCTTTGAAGACTTCTCCTTGTTCGCTGATAAAATGCAACGCGGATTTGAGTTCCTCGCGCTTCAAACCATATTGCTCAATGAGCGCGTCGGCTTTTTGAAACGGCACAAAGTGCATCTTGAACTTTCCTTCGCCCAAACGGTTTTGCGGTTCGAGCGTTTTGATAAGATTGATACACAAGTTGCAGTAGCCATCGTAAATGAGAATCGGCTTCACTGATAGTAAGTGTTTGATTTTAAGTTTGATAAAAATGTTTCAGCAGAATGACGAATGGCGCGTTTTTCCTCGTCGGATTTTCGGTCGAGCGTGCCATAAATCATCGTGATTCGGTTGTTCGGACGCAGTTTGGCTTCATGGCGCATCAGAAAATCCCAATAGAGGTAATTAAACGGACAAGCCTTTTCGCCCGCCTTTTCTTTCGGGCTGAACGCGCACGACTTGCAGTAGTTGCTCATTTTGTCGATGTATGCCGAGCCTGAACAATAAGGCTTTGTCGCCACAAAACCGCCGTCAGCGAATTGCGACATACCGATTACATTCGGCGTAACAACCCAATCGTACGCATCAAGGTAAAATTCCCAAAACCATCGATTGATTTGCTTCGGCTCAATGCCTGCCAAGAGTGCGAAGTTGCCCAGCACCATCAAGCGTTCAATGTGATGCGTGTAGCCGTATTTCATGACTTTTTGAACGGCATTTGCAAGGCAGTTCATTTGCGTCTCGCCTGTCCAATAAAAGTCGGGAAGCGGTCGTTGATGATTGAAGTAATTTTCTTCGTGGTAATCGCCGTCGGACATTTTCACCCAGTAGCACCCGTAGATGAACTCGCGCCAGCCGATGATTTGTCTGACAAAGCCCTCGACAGAATTGAGCGGTGCGCGTCCGTTTTCATATTCAGCGACGGCTTTCTCAACGCATTGCATGGGCTCGAGCAAGCCGATGTTGATGAGCGGCGAAATAACGGAGTGGAACATGATGAGTTCATCTTGTAGCATGGTGTCTTCGAAGTCGCCGAAGTGCGCCAAGCGATGCTTAATGAAATCGTCTAAAAATCGTTCTGCATTTTTTCGAGTTGTAGGCAAGTTGAAGTATTGGGTTGTGCCGATGTTGTTCGGGAAAAATTTCTCGACAAGGGCTTCGACTTCTCTATCAATTGCGTCTTTTTCAGGCGTCCAGATTGGCGGGATTTTAAGTTTGGATTGCATAAAGGCTTTGGCAGATTGTCGATTGTCTTTGTCGTAATTCCATTCGCCGCCGACGGGCTTTCCGTTTTGCATGAGCACGCCGAGTTTCTTACGCATTTCACGGTAATAATTTTCCATGATGAGATGTCTCTTGCCCTGATGCTTTTTGACGAATTCCTCCCTATTGGTGAGAAACATTGTGTTTGGCGTCAGCATCACCTCTATGTTCAAATGTTCAGAAAGCGATTCTGCAAATCGGACGGTTGGGGCTTCGTGCGGCATCATGACCAAGAGCCGCTCGATGTTGTGCGCTTTTACGGTCGTGCGTAAGCCTTCGAGAAAGTTTTTGCCTTCGCCGAGTTCTTCGTAGCAAACCGTGTAGCCCAATGTGCGGAGTTCATCGCGAAAGTGTCGCATAGCGGAAAAGCACAGCATCAATTTCGCCTTGTGATGATTAAGTTCGCGAGCGTGCTCAAGTGATTCAATCATAATCACCATGTCGCTTTGCCTATTGAGGCGTTGCAGGGCGGAGTTTTTCAGCGAGAGTTGGTCGCCAAGAATCCAAGCGGCTTGTTTCATAATGAAATGAGTAACGAAGAATGAGTAATGCCTCTGCTTCAACATTGGAACGCTGATGAAACAGATTGAACCCTTAACTGCTTCATTCGTCAAATCCGTTCAATCCTCGTGCACTTCACATTGAACGCTGATAAAACAGATTGAGCCGATTTTAACCGATTCATTTTTCAATCGCTTTTTGGTCGTTTCAGTTCAAAGCGGTCTTCGATACCGCTATACCACAAGCCGCCCAAGCGTCCAACGGGGTTGAGTTCTGCCATATCGATTTTGCCATTTTTGAAAATGCGTTCATCAAGGTGCGTCATGACGATTTCGCCGAGAATCAAACTGCCGCTTTGGACATCTTTTCCGAAGTCGATAATCTGCACGAGTTTACATTCATAGTTCGCGAGGCTTTCAGCGACGCGCTTTGGTTTGACTAAAGAAGACGACGCACGTGTCAATCCAACGGCATCGAATTCGCTCTCGGTCGGCGGGTAATCAAAACTGGTTTGATTCATTTTCTCGACGAGGTTTCGGCTGACGATATTGACGACGAACTCCCCTGTTTCTCGAATGTTGCGCAAAGTGTCTTTTTCAGTTGGCACGCCGTTGACGCCTTTCAGTGCTGGGGCAAAACACATAATCGGCGGCTTGACGCTTGCCACCGTGAAGAACGAAAACGGTGCAAGGTTATCGATTCCGTTGTTGCTCACCGTTGAAACCCACGCAATCGGGCGCGGCATCACGGTACTGACGAGAATTTTGTAAAGGTCGATGGAATTGATGTGGTTTGGTGAAATTTGATGCGTCATGGTTAAAAGGCTTCATTGACTTGAATGTAGAATCCATAAGTGCCTGCCGCTTTTCCGAAATCGAGGCGTGCAAAGACACGCTCTTCGGGCGTAATGGCAAAGCGGAGCCCGATGCCGTAAGCGGTTTTGAGCCGTTTGAGTGCGATTTCATCGAAACTTCCAGAGACGCTTCCAAGTCCGAGAAACGCCGCCAATCCGAACCGCCACACAATCGGACGGCGGTATTCGGTTTGAATGACGAGAAGTTGTTTGTCGCGAAATCTGCCCTCGTAAAATCCCCTCATTCTCGCACTTCCGCCGAGACGTGGGAGCATCTGAAACGGCGCATCGCCCGAAACGAAACTGAAATAGCCTTGCACGGCAAGCACTTCTTCGTTTCGGAGTACAAAGAATTTTCGAGCATCGAAGGTATAAAGCCAAAAGTCGTGATTGCCGCCTAAGCCGCGATTGTAGTTCATGAGCGTGGCTTGATAAAAACTGCCGCGCGTCGGCGAAAAGGCGTTGTCGCGCGAATCATAATTGAGCAAGAGACCAATGCCCGTGTTTTTGCTTCCTTCTCTGCCCGATATGCTTAGGTCGGTTGCCAGCGCGCCATTCGGCACAACGCTGAGCATGGTGAAGGTTTCGTTATGGTATTGAACTCCGATGTTGAGTTGTGGCAAGAGTTGTCGAAAAGCGGTTAGACGCACGCGCACGATTTCGTTCTCGTAGCGTTCTTCGTTTTCCCAGCCTGTTGAATTGCCAATGCCCCAGAATTTATCGGCAAATCGAATGAAGGAAAAATCGGCGTCGATGAAATAGGTTTCGTTGAGAATGTAGATTTGGGGTTGAAGTTGAAGAAACAGTTGACCCAGTTGGGTATAGATGGCGTCGCCTTTGATGTTGGAGGCACGCGAGGTGCCGAGACTTCCGGGCAGGCGGAAATAGTAAATTCCAACGATGCCGCCGGCAGTTTGTGTTTCAGGCGAATAGAAGATAATCGGCAAGACTAAACCGCTTGATGAGGGCGTGAGGAGGCTGTCGGGCTTGATGCTTTTTTTGATGGGGTCGTCGGCGGCGTGTTGCGCAAAAAGCGATACGGTGTTGAAGCAAACGAAAATGAAGAGTGCGTGAAGTCGTCGCATGGATTCGAGTTGGCGTTTCTTGGATAGGCTTTCTTGATATTAGCGTTTCTGCTTGTTGCGGCGCATTAGGCTTGAACACGTGCTTGGAATGATTAGATTCATCTCTGAACTTTTTTATTCTATTTGAGTATTATTGGCATTGCATTCTCAATCCTCACGGATTATGGAATCTGACTAAACAACAGATATTGTTTTTCAACTTTCTTACTCACAAATCTATGTCATACATCAAGCGTTTGAGTTTCGTGCTCAGTTTCGCGTTGGTTGCATTTTCGCTCTCGCTTCACGCACAATCTTTTCAGCCGAACTTAAAGCAGAAAGTTTTAAGCGCGAAAGTCGCGCAGATTTTATCCAACAACCACTACGAGCGCGTCGCGCTTGATGATTCGCTTTCCGCGAATATGTTCAATCGCTACTTAGACGCACTCGATTACAGCCGCATTTACTTCCTGCAATCTGATATTCAAAACTTTCAGATTTATCGCACCTCGTTTGACGACGATTTGAAGGTCGGCAATTTGACTGGCTGTTACGAAATGTATGAAACCTTCAAAGCGCGTTTCGATGAACGCTACACGTATCTTTCCAAGCGCATTTTCGAAGGGTTCAATTTTAATACAGATGAGACCTTCAACACCGACCTGCACTCATACCCATGGGCAAAAGACCGAGCGGAAATTGAAGAGCGTTGGCGAAAACTGTTGAAGAATCAAGCCGTTGAACTCAAACTCGCCGGCAAAAGCGACTCCGCCATTGCCGCAACGATTCTCACGCGCTACGACGTGCAAAAACGCAATTTAGACAAATACAACGCCGACGATGTTTTCTCGCTTTATCTCAACGCCTTTTGCGCCGCGATTGACCCGCACACCAATTACCTTGCCCCTGCCAACGCCGAAAATTTCAAAATCGACATGAACCTTTCGCTCGAGGGCATCGGCGCGCGGCTTCAAACCGAAAATGAATACACGAAGATTTTTGAGGTCGTGCCCGGCGGACCGGCGTTCAAAAGCAAACTCTTAAACAAAGACGACAAAATCACTGCCGTTGCGCAAGGCGATACCGGCGCGTTCGTCGATGTCGTCGGCTGGCGCATTGACGACGTCGTCAAACTCATTCGCGGACCAAAAGGCTCGGTGGTGCGTCTCTCCATCATTCCTGCGAGCGAAGGCGCGAACTCACCGCCGAAAATCGTTCGCCTCGTACGCGAAAAAGTCAATCTCGAAGAGCAAGCGGCGAAAAAGAAACTGCTCACCATCAAACAGAACGGCAAGACTTACAAAATCGGCGTCATTACCGTTCCCAATTTTTACATGAACTTCGAGGAATACCAACGCGGCGATAAAAACTACCGAAGCACCACGCGCGACGTCAAAAAACTCATCACCGAACTCAAGCAAGAAAAAATTGATGGATTGCTCATCGACCTTCGCAACAACGGCGGCGGCGCGCTTCCCGAAGCCGTCTCGCTAACAGGCTTGTTTATTCCAAGCGGACCCGCCGTTCAAGTGCGCAACCTTGACGGCTCGGTCGAAGTGCTTAAAGATGAAGACGGCGAAGTTTTTTACAGCGGACCGCTCGCCGTGATGGTCAATCGATTCAGCGCGTCGGCTTCTGAAATTTTTGCCGGTGCAATTCAAGACTACAAGCGCGGCATTATTCTCGGCGACCGTACCTTCGGAAAAGGCACGGTTCAAAATCTCACATCGCTCAATCGCTACATTCCGATTAAAGAGCCGCTCGGCGATTTGAAACTCACCGTTGCAAAATTTTATCGCATCACCGGCAGTAGCACCCAACTTCGCGGCGTTATGCCCGATATTTCCTTCCCTTCCGTCTATCGCGACGGCGAAATCGGCGAAGAAGCCGAACCCAACGCGATGGCATGGAGCGAAATCGCTCCCACCTCTTTCTCTCCACATGGAAGCGTCAATGATAAACTGCTCGCCGAACTACGCAAGCGACACGAGCAACGCATGAAAACCGATGAAGAACTTAAAGAGTATGCAAATGACATCGCCGAACTCAAACAGCGTCGCGCCAATAAAACAATTTCCCTCAACGAAGCCGTTCGCAAAGCCGAGCGCGACGAACTTGAAAAAAAACGCTTAGCCAAGCAAAAGAAAACCTCGATTAAATCAAAAGGCGAACTGCCCGAAAATCCTGACGAAGACCAGCCGCAATCCTCAACCGACGCCGTGCTGAACGAAAGCGCGAGAATCGTCGCCGACATTATCGGCGTTTCTTAATCATCTTGTTGGAGAGAACTTCGGAGCGCGTTATGAAAGGACTTTTTTCCAAACCACATTACGCAATATGGCTTCATGCAGTATGGCTTTGTGCAGTATGGCTTCTTGTTGCACAAGGGCTATTGGCGCAGCAGGGGTCCGGATTCGATAATCGCTTCGCAACCGCACGCACGCCCGAATTTAATGCCGACATCATCGCCTTCAAAGACGATTCAACCGGCGCAACCCGCCTGACGCTCTACACGCGCATTTCCCACAATAAGCTTTCCTTCGTCAAACGCGATTCCATTTTCTACGGATTCTATGAAATCAACGCTTCATTCGTCGATAAAAACGGACGACTCGCCCACGAAGAAATTTTCATCGACACCATTCGCACTACCGATTATCAACGCACCGTCGCCAAAGATATTTTTCACTCCAACAGTTTCACCTTTACGCTCTCACCCAATACCTATACGGCGCAAATTAAAATCACTGACCTTGAAAGCCGACGAGAGTATAAGGAAACGCGCGTCGTTAGCGTGAAAAACTTTGCGCGCATCGGGGTTCATCTTTCAACCGTCATGCTCGTGCTGACACGCTTCGATTCGCTATCGGGCAAAGTTGAATACTACCCAAACCTCTCCTCCGCAATTATTCAAGACAAAACCGAACCCCAACTCTACTACGAAGTCTATGTTACCGACCGCACCCTCGATAGCCTTCATTTGACTTACAACATCGTGCTCAAATCTTACAAAGACGAAGTCGTCGACGAATACACGCGCGTCTTTCTTTGCACCGGCAAAAAAACGCGGATTCTCGACACCCTCAGCATGCAAAAACTCAAAAGCGGCAACTACCTGCTCACCATCAGCGCGTTCGATAAATTTACCAAGCAAATCTATGACAAAGCGACGCTCTTCTTCTTTACGCGCGTTTCAGGACAAGCGATGTTCATTCGCAATTTGGACGAAGCCATCGATCAACTTGAATACATCGCCGATGGTGACGAAATCGAAAAAATGCGCAAAGCTAAAACCCCAGAAGAAAAACTCAAACTTTTCAACGCCTTCTGGGCGCGCGTTGACCCCACACCCGATACGCCTGAAAACGAACTCATGATTGAGTATTACAGCCGCATCGAATTCGCCAATCAAAATTTCTCATCTTACTTTCAAGGCTGGAAAAGCGATATGGGCAGAGTGTATATCAAATACGGTCCGCCCGACTTCATCGAGCGGCAACCCTTCAGCATGGAAAGTCAGCCTTACGAAGTGTGGGAGTATTATCAACACAACATTCGCCTGATTTTCGTCGACACCTCTGGCTTTGGAAACTACCGATTAGTCCGCCCCGAATGGGACGCACGCAATCGTATTCGTTGAGCGGGTGAACGAAAAAAGCCGCTACGCGCGGCTTCTGATTCCTTTGTGGAGATAAGGAGAGTCGAACTCCTGACCTTTGCAGTGCGATTGCAACGCTCTACCAACTGAGCTATATCCCCATGAATTCAAAGAACAATTTTTGGATTGCGAAGATACAAGGCGCAAGCGATGTTTGCAAGTGTTTTTTCAGAAATTGCACTTCATAAAATGAAAAATTCATTTGGAATTGAAGTCGCAATTTTTAACATTTGCCCGAAGCAACATCACAAGCCACTTTCGTGCGGCTTGAACAATGAGAAGGAGCATAACCGCCTCAAACATAAACAATCATGTGGCACAACAACATTCTCGAAACCATCGGTAATACGCCGCTTGTTAAAATCAATCGTCTGGCAAAACATTTGAAGCCGACTATCTTGGCGAAAATTGAATACACCAATCCCGGCGGAAGCATCAAAGATAGAATCGGGGTTGCGATGATTGAAGACGCCGAGCGGTTGGGCAAAATCAAGCCGGGCGCAACGATTATCGAGTGGACGGCGGGCAACACGGGCATTGGGCTCGCGCTCGTCTGCGCCGTTAAAGGTTACAAGTTGATTGCGGTGATGCCCGATAAAGTCTCACAAGAAAAAATTGATTTGCTTCGCGCACTCGGCGCGGAAGTCGTCATCACGCCGACTGCGGTCAAGCCCGACGACCCGCGCAGTGTCTATAGCGTTACCGAGCATCTCGCCAAAACCATTCCGAACAGTTACTACCCCAATCAATTCGAGAACGCCAAAAATCCCGAAATTCACTTTGCGACCACCGGCAAAGAAATCTGGGAGCAAACCGAAGGCAAGGTTACGCATGTTGTTGCCGCCATGGGCACTGGCGGGACGATTTCCGGCGTCGCCAAGTTCCTAAAATCTAAAAATCCGAAAATTCAGTGCATCGGCGTTGACTCGCAAGGGTCGGCGTATCAGCATTTCTTCAAAACTGGACAGATGCCGTCCGAACTTGGACTTTGGAAAGTCGAAGGCATGGGCGGTGGAAAAATTCCAAAGACGGCGGATTTTCAAAGCCTCGATGATGTTCTTGCTGTTTCCGACCAAGACGCTTTCAACTGCGCACGCGACCTCTCGCAATCGGAAGGCATTTTCGCCGGCGGCTCGTCAGGCGCGACGATGTTCGCCACCCTCGAACTCTCTAAATCGCTTGACGACTCCGCCGTCGTCGTGGCACTGATTACCGACACAGGCGAGCGTTACATCAGCAAAATGTATAACGACATTTGGATGAAAGAGAACAACTTTTCCCGAAGCCTTCGCGGCGACAAGTCAAGCGTAACCGCAATGGATATTGCGCGTCAGAAGCGCAATGGGCTGTTTTACGTCGTCCCTGAAACCACCCTCGCCGAAACGTTCGAATTGATGAAGAAAAATGAAGTTTCCCAAGTGCCGGTGCTGAGCGACGGGGCGGTGATTGGCAGCGTAAGCGAAAATAAAATTTTAAGCATTCTCATCAGCGATGAGCAAGCGAAGTGGAACAAAGTCATCGGCTACATGGAAAAACCGTTTCCGATTATCGCGCCCGAAACCAAACTCGCCGATGTCTCCAAAGAATTTACGCGCGAGACTTCCGCCGTGCTGGTTGAACTGCCTGACTCAACCTTGCAGATTATCACCAAATCCGACGTCATTGCCGCGATTACCGCATCGTAAAAGCCTTTTCATAGTTCAGCCGAATTCCCTTGAAAAGAGGGAAAATTTTTTATATTTGCAACCTTTTTTTATACAGGAGCAACCTTGAAAACGCGAACAGCAATAAAGAAAAACTCGCCCGCAAAGTCGAAATCTACCGATGCAAAAAAATCGGAGAACGGTGCATTAGCCGAATCGCTCACCAACGGACGCGCTACGCCCGTGTTCAATGCCGCAAAACGCGGAGCAATTATGGCAGGCAAAATTAAAGATATTCACTGCGACGTGTGCGGCGTTACTGGCGGTTGGGAATACGTCGGCGATTGGAACCCCAATGAAATTCCCCGCGACTCGGAAGTGGATCCGCCCGAGGAAAATACCGAGCCGAAGTATTGGCTACGCTGTAAAAACTGCTCCGCTGTCTCGGTCATTGAGGAATGGAAAATTCAAATCAACCGCGAAAAGAATTTGGACGAATTGACGCTTGAAGACTGCATAACCTATACGCCTCAAGGGATTTACCGCGTCGGAGACGCCATCTTTCATAAAGCCTTGAACAAAATCGGCATCGTGCGCTCCAAACAGCTCACAAATAGTGGCGCAAGTGCTGTAACGATTGAGTTTCGCGACTTGGGCGTGCGCCAACTTCTTGAAAACGTGTCCATTGATGAAAACGGCACGGTTTCAGACCCGGGAAAGAAAGGCAAACTCAAACTCAAAAAAATTAGTAAGCGTTAATTGGGTAGTGCTATAGAAAAGTGTTTGTCATTCCGAGCGTAGCGAGGAATCCACTGACGCACTCGGTTAGACTTGATGCATTCTTCGCTACGCTTCGTTCAGAATGACAACCACAAAAAAGTTACATGACCCGTTAATTGATATTGTTTCAGTCGTTTTATAACTTTCATTCATAACTTAAACCCGCCAAAACAAAGGAGGTGAATCTCTTGGTAGGCGTTCAATCATTAGAAAACGAACCCGTTGATAAGATGCTCAAACGCTTCAAGAAGAAGTACGAGCGTTCAGGCACATTGAAAGAATTTCGTGCTCGCACGTTTTTCACAAAGCCTTCGGTCGACAGCCGCTTGAAGCGTTCTCGCAGCAAGCGTCGCGCTCAACGCGCCAATGAAGAAATGAATACTTAATCTCGTTTCTAATTCAAGGCACAAGGCAATTTCATTTTGAAGTTGCCTTTTCTTTTTTATGACAAAAAAGTTAAACGCACACCAATTTCGCGGCATCGTTACCGCCCTTCCACCCGATAAATCCATCTCGCATCGCGCCGCGCTCATTGGCGCACTCTCTACGGGCGAAACTCGCATTGACAATTTTTCCGCTGGTGAAGACAACCAATCAACCCTTTCCGCTCTGACACAACTTGGTGTTTCCATTCGCCAAGATATTTCCTCAACGCGCACTGTCTTCATTCGCTCCAATGGGCTTTTTGACTTGAAGCCAAGCCCAACGCCGATTGAGTGCCATAATTCAGGCTCTACCATGCGCATGCTTTCGGGGATTTTAGCCGCACAGCCCTTCCGCTCCACCTTGATTGGCGATGCATCGCTGATGAAGCGACCGATGAAACGCATTGCCATACCGCTTTCACAAATGGGCGCACAAATTGAACTTTCTGCAAGCGACACTGCCCCGATTCACATTCAAGGCAAAAAACCACTTTCACCGATTGCCTATCAAACGCCCGTCGCGTCGGCACAAGTGAAATCATGCGTCATTTTCGCCGCCCTGCACGCCGATGGCATTAGCGAAATTTCAGAGTCGATTCAAACGCGCAACCACACGGAAGCCATGCTTGGTCTCGTCAATCCCGATTCGCCCGAAAAGCCTGATACAATCAAGGTTCATGGATTGAAAGCGCTTGAAGCTAAGTCGTTTTTCATTCCTTCCGACGCCTCTGCCTCGTGCTTTCTCGTTGCGCTCGCGCTTCTTTCTCAAAGCCCTGAGCTTGTGCTCAAAGACGTTTGCCTGAACCCAACGCGCACAGGATTTCTGACCATTCTCGAACAAGTCGGCGCGCATATTCAAACCGACAATGTGCGAACCATCGGCGGCGAAAAAATCGGCGACCTCGTTTGTGCAAATCTCTCGCTCGAGCAACCCCTCCGCATTTCTGATAAAGCCTTAATCGCAAATGCAATCGATGAATTACCCATGCTCGCTGTGCTTTCCGCCCTTGCCACCGACGAATTCGAACTGCACAACGCCGAAGAACTTCGCACCAAAGAAAGCGACCGCATCGCCGCCTTAGTCCTGAACTTGCAAGCCATGGGCTTTCTGTGCGAAACCTTTCAAGACGGATTCGTCGTCAAAGGACGCCAACCGATTTCCAACAAGAAAATTCACATACAAACTTTCAATGACCACCGCATTGCGATGAGTTTTGGGATTGCACGTTATTTTTGCGATGCAGACCTTGAATTGGATAATCCAGATTGCGCTGCCGTCTCATTTCCAAATTTTTTTGGGCTGATTGAAAGCCTTAAACAAAATTAGATTTATTGCAATAACAGAATTTAAAATTATGCTCAAAAATTTCATCTTCGTGGCAGTCCTCTTCGGCACGGTGCTCCTGTGGTCGTGCAATGATACTTCAACCGGCTTTGTTACGCCACCGCCGCGCACGATTTCTTCGTTCCGTCTGCTCTCTCCGCTTCAAAATGCCACCATCGTGCTTGCTCCCAGCGACAGCCTTCAATTCGCTTGGGAAATTCCCGACGACATCGGCACCGTTTCTCGATACACGCTCATTTTAGACACTGACGACACGCTCACCAACGGGCGCATTCTTACGCTCGCGCTTCCCTCTGTTGATACCATTTTCTCAACGCGCCTTTCTTATATCCGAGATTCTACCGGAATCTTTGTTCCAAAAGATACTACACTTGAACGTGTTGGATTACAATACCTTATGCCTTATCAAACTCTCTCTAATTTACCAGCTATTACCCCACCAAACGACACGCTTTCCACCGATACGCTCTTCTACACCGTTACGGCAACCAGCACCGCCGGTGCCGTGCTCCGCTCGACCGATATTCTCAAATTTGCCTTAACGCTTCAACCCCAAACCCGTGCTTCAAGATGATTTCGCCTAATGTGCTTTCTGTGCTCCGCACTATTGTCGGCAGTGAAAATTATCTCGATTCCGAAGCCGATAAAACTTTATACTCATATGATGGCACGCCGATGCTCCGCCAAAAACCTGACGCGATTTTGATTCCGCGAAGCCCCGAAATTATCTCCAAAATTTTGAGACTTGCCAATGAAGAAGGATTTGCCGTTGTGCCACGGGGGTCGGGGTCGGGACTTTCTGGGGGCAGTGTTCCCGTCCCAAACAGCGTGGTGCTTCTCTTTCCGCCGATGAACAAGATTCTCTCAATCGATGAAGTGAATTTGACGGCGAAAGTTGAGGCTGGCGTGATTACAGCGCGATTGCAAAACGAAGTTGAGTCGCGAGGCTTATTCTATCCGCCCGACCCCGGCAGTGCAAGCATTTCAACCATTGGCGGCAATGTTGCGGAAAACGCTGGCGGCTTGCGCGGCTTGAAATACGGCGTTACGAAAAATTACGTCCTCGCGCTTGATGTGATTCTTCCCAACGGCGAACTCGTTACGCTTGGCTCGGAATCGGTTAAAGACGTTCAGGGATTGAATTTGCGGGATATTTTCATCGGCTCGGAAGGCACGCTCGGCATTTTCACCAACATCACCCTGCGCCTGCTCCCAAAACCCGAACACGCGGTTGTGATGATGATTCATTTTGATTCCATTGCCGCGATTGGCGAATTTGTCGCCGAAGTCATGCTTGCACGGCTCACGCCTGCGATGCTTGAATTTCTCGACCGCAATACCATTCGCGCGGTTGAAGATTACGCAAAATTAGGACTGCCGACCGACCTTGCCGCCCTTGTGCTGGTTGAACTTGACGGCTACAAAGTTGTGGTTGAAGATGAAGTTCAAACCGTCTTTGCGATTGCAAAAAAACTCGGTGCGCGCTACATCAAAGCCGCCGAAACTGCCGAAGAAGCGTTGAAACTCAAACTCGCTCGCAAAGCCGCCTTCTCCGCTCTCGCTCGCTTGAAGCCGACGACGATTTTGGAAGACGCCAGCGTGCCGCGCGCCAAACTCCCGGACATGCTCTTGCAAATAGAATCCTTCGCCCAACAAGAATCGGTGCTTGTCGGAAACTTCGGACACTTGGGCGACGGCAACCTTCACCCGACTTGCCTTATCAATGAACGCGATTCCGACGAAGTTCACCGAAGCGAGCGTTTTTTTGAACGTACGTTTGAAACCGCCGTCAAATTCGGCGGCGCCATTACAGGCGAACACGGCACGGGACTTGCAAAGAAAAAATATCTTGAAATGGCAACGGGCAAAACCCAAGTTGAACTCATGCGCAAATTCAAAGAAGCCATTGACCCGAACAATATCCTCAATCCCTCAAAAATGTTTGACGCCAATTCTCTTTTCCGCTCGAAGTGCGAGCGCAATCTCTCCCGCGCCGTCAAGACATGAAAATGAGTTAATTTAACGCTTCATTCTCAACTCGTTTGGATTCCTCATTTCGCTCGGAATGACCACGATATAATGACATTCGCCGCTTGGCACGCAATGACCATCTTGCTCAAACGGTTATCTTGCCCCTTTGCACAATGAAGGGACATAACTT
Source organism: Chloroherpetonaceae bacterium (assembly GCA_046719715.1). Classification (GTDB taxonomy): domain Bacteria; phylum Bacteroidota; class Chlorobiia; order Chlorobiales; family Thermochlorobacteraceae; genus JANWWM01. Next base: position 21,689 of record JBDNCJ010000011.1, read on the forward strand.
AACATCAACTTCAAACTTGTTCAATTTTTGACATGACGCTTTCACTCAAAGTCAAAGAAGGCTTAACCAAAGATGTCGGTCGTGCTATTGTACGCTTAGACCCCGAAGACATGCGCCGAATCGACGCGCAAGGCGGAGATATTTTGCTTTTAGAAGGCAAACGCAAAACCGTCGCCAAAGCCATGCCGTGTTATGCCGAAGAACGCGGCAAATCCATCATTCAGTTAGACGGCATTATTCGCGAAAATGCGGGCGTCGGACTTGATGAAAAAATTTCGGTGAGTAAAATTCTGGCGCAACCTGCGGTTAAAGTCGTTTTACAGCCGCTTTCAGGCACCTTGAAAACCGAGCGCGATTCCAAATACATTGCCTCTCTGCTCGATGGCACGCCCGTTATGCAAGGCGATAGACTGCGCACGGTCTTTTTCGGCATGAAGCCGTCGGAGTTCAAAGTGCTTGCATGTTCGCCTGACGGTGCGGTTGTGATTAGTTCAACAACCCAAATCAAACTCGAACAAGAATTTTCAAAAGAGCGTCCGCTGGGCGTGGCTTATGAAGACATTGGCGGATTGGGCAATCAAATTCAGCGCATTCGCGAAATGATTGAACTGCCGCTCAAATATCCCGAACTCTTTGAGCGATTAGGCATTCGTGCGCCGAAAGGTGTTTTGCTTTACGGTCCGCCCGGATCGGGTAAAACGCTGATTGCGCGCGCTGTTGCCAACGAAACCGATGCGTATTTTACGAGCATTTCCGCGCCTGAAATTATGGGCAAACTTTACGGCGAATCGGAAAGCCGCTTGCGCATGCTCTTTGAAGAAGCCTCGCGCAAATCGCCTGCGATTATTTTCATTGATGAAATTGACGCCATCGCCGCCAAACGCGAAGACATGGGCAGTGAAAAGCAAGTTGAAAAACGTGTCGTCGCACAACTTTTAACCTTAATGGACGGCTTAGCATCGCGCGGACAAATCATCGTCATTGGGGCAACCAATCTTCCGAATGCGATTGACCCTGCCCTTCGCCGTCCCGGTCGCTTTGACCGTGAAATCACGCTTCCCATTCCCGACCAGCGCGGACGCTTGGAGATTTTAAGCATTCACACGCGTGGCATGCCACTTGCCGCCGATGTCTCGCTCGAGAAACTTTCCGAAATTACGCACGGCTTTGTTGGTGCCGATTTAGAAGCCTTGTGCCGCGAAGCCGCTATGAGTGCCATTCGTCAAATCATTCCGAGCATTGATTTTGAGCAATCCGAAATTCCGTTTGAAAAATTGCTCTCCCTTGAAGTTACGATGGATAATTTCCGCGAAGCCTTGCGCGAAGTTGAGCCGTCTGCTATTCGCGAAGTCTTTGTCGAAGTTCCCAATGTGCGTTGGGAAGATGTTGGTGGATTAGATGCCATCAAACAGGAACTCATCGAAGCCATTGAGTTTCCACTTCGCTACAAAGATGCCTTTGCCAAACTTGGCGCAAAAGGTGTGAAAGGAATTTTGCTTTACGGTGCGCCGGGCACAGGCAAAACCATGCTTGCCAAAGCCGCCGCCTCACAAACAGGCGTCAATTTTATTTCCGTCAAAGGGGCTGAACTGCTTTCGCGCTACATCGGCGAATCGGAACGCGCCATTCGACAAATCTTCAAAGTCGCCAAACAAGCCGCGCCCTCACTGATTTTCTTCGATGAAATTGATGCAATTGCTCCGCGACGCAAATCAGGCGATTCCAGCGTCAGCGACCGTGTCGTTGCACAGTTCCTTGCTGAAATGGACGGCATCGAAGAACTCAACGGCGTCGTTGTGCTTGCCGCAACAAACCGCATCGATATGATTGATGAAGCCCTCTTACGAAGCGGTCGCTTTGAACTCACGCTTGAAATTCCCATGCCTTCGCAAGCCGCACGCCAAGCCATCTTTGAGATTCACTTGCGTCACAACTCCGCCGAACCGCTTGACCTTGCTGTGCTGGCTCGCCAAACCGACGGCTGTTCCGGTGCAGATATTGAATTCATCTGTCGACGCGCAACGCTCCTTGCGCTCAAAGAATTTATTGCCAATCCCTCTGGCGAACCCCGACTTTTAGCCCGACACTTGTTCGATGCCATTGAGCAATTTCGCGCCCTTAAACCATTTCACGCTCATGATTAAAAAGACCGAAGCCATTGTGCTCCGCTCGATTGATTATCGCGACCAATCCAAAATTCTCACGCTCTACACCAAAGATTTCGGACGCATTTCCGCCATTGCCAAAGGCGCACGGAGCACTCAAAGCAAATTTGCTTCCGCCTTCGAAGTCGGCTCGCATATTAGCATCGTGCTCTACAAAAAATCTACCCGCGATATTCAAAACCTCTCCGACGCCTCGCTGATTACGTCCTCTTTTCACCTTACCACCTCCATCGAAAAACTCAATGCACTTCATCAAATCCTTGAACTCGTCCGACTCTGCACCGAAGACGACGAACCCAATCTCAAAATTTTCAACTTGCTTTTAGACACGCTCCAACACATTCATCGATTTAATGCCAATGTGCTCAACCTCGTCTTTTACTTTCAAATCAAACTCGTCTCTCACTTAGGCTTTACGCCGAGCTTCAAAGAATGCGTCGTTTCCGGCAAACCCATTTGGACGACGATTGAAGCCCGTTCCGATAAAGACCTTTTACTGGTTCCCGATTTAGGTGGCATTGCCATTCGCACAGAAGCCATTGCGCAAGGCGTTTCGGGACGATTAATTTCCGTAGAAGCCTATCGGCTCATCGAGCGCATGGCGTCCTTAAAGCCCAGCGAACTTGAATCGCTTTCCCTTCCGCCCAAGTTCATCGGCGAACTCTCCACGATTCTTGATGTATATTTTCGTCATCACATTGAGGATTTGCCTCCGCTTCGCAGTCGGGAAGTTTTTAATCAAATCGCACGCCACAAAAGCGAAGAGTGAAAAAGCGACATTTATAAGTTTGTCATTCCAAGCGTCGCGAGGAATCCATCGCGAATGAATGATGAGTAATGAGTAATGAAAAATGAATCATAGGAAAAAACGCTGTTCAAGGCTGACGATTCAAATGGTAGTGTTGGATTCTTCACTTCGCTTCGCTCCGTTCAGAATGACGAGGCAAATCATGTGGTCATTATATCGTGGTTATTCCGAGCGAAGCGAGGAATCCACTTGGATTCTTCCTCTTCACTTCTTCAAGGTCAGAAGGACGAGAAAACAACACGGTCATTCCGAGCGTAGCGACGAATCCAAACAGTTGAGAATGAAGCATGAAGCATTAACCGTGAAGCGATAACCATTGAGCGACGCCCCAAAACAAAAGGGGCGAGTTTTCACCCGCCCCACTTTTCACTCTTCACTGTCAACTTTCAACTATTTGACAAGCATCATTTTCTTCGTTTGCACGAAACTGCCCGATTGCAGGCGATAGAAATACACGCCGCTGGAGAGGTTCACCGCGTTGAAGTTCACCGTGTGAAGTCCCGCTTCCATTCGGCGATTGACAAGCGAGGCAACTTTTTGTCCTAAGATGTTAAAGACCTCCAACTTCACGTCGCTAACCGACGGCACAGCGAATTGAATCGTCGTGGTCGGGTTGAACGGGTTGGGATAGTTTTGCTCCAACTTGAATTCTTTCGGACGGCTTGCCGACGCTGGCTCGCTTGCCGAAAGCGGCGTGCCGTTATCGACAAAGAAGAACGCGGATTCAAGCGCTCTGCGCGTTGCACCTAACGGGCTGTCAAATGCTTCGCGAATACGGCGCAGGTCAAATCCGAATACCGCTGTGTTGTAGGTGTCGGTCGCTCTGCCGACGGACGAGACCGAATCCGAACCGGCAGTATAGCGTTGGAAGCGATACAGCGGCACGGCATTGGGGCGCACCACGCGGAACACTTCAGGCCATGCTCCTGCCACGCTGTCGGCAATTCCGAATCCGATGTTAATGACGCGCTCATTTCCGAGGTTGCCAACACCTACAACGTTTCCCCCTGGTCTATCGGCTAAATACTGAACGCCAAAAAAGTCCCTTGCAAGTGTGGTATCAAGACTGGTTGAACCAGTTCGGTCAAACTGAAATCCAAAATCTTCTGCAAAGACGATGACTTTGGACTTACGGGCAGTTGTTCCCGCATTGAGGTAGTCTTTGATTGCCTGCCGGGTATTTGCACTTCCCACGTTTGTGCCTTCGCCGAGCCACACAACGGTGTTATATCCTTCAACATTAACAGGAATGGTTGCCGTTTGTGCGCCGCGATGCACCACGTCAAATGTTCTGCCTTGTGCGGATAAGTAATTGATGAGCGTGTCGCGGCTGACGCGCATGTTTGCAATCGTTGTATCCAACAAAATCGCTACTTCGCCGACGCCTTGACGCTTCAAGGTGATGTTGAAGGTTTGCGTCGAGGCGAGTGAATCGGTTGCTGAGCGATAGGCAAAAACGCGCCATTCACCAACCGCCGAATCTCCCCGTGCAATCCCTAATCCTGACAAAATGCCGTCAATGGCACTATTGACGAGTGTGAGCGTGGTATCGAGTCCGCCGTTATTTGAGCCGACCACAAGCGTTGGAAGGCTTCCTGTTACGTCGGGTGCGGTGAAGAACCACTTGTAAGTTACCGCGCCCGTTCCCGACTTCGACCATCGGATATTGACTTGTGCGGGATTGATTGGCGAAGTAACCAAGGTGGTGTTATCGGGCGGAGACAGAAGATTGAATGGCGAAAGTGTGATGGCTTGTCGTCCGAATGTGATGTCGCGCCAAGTGGTGGCACGAAGCGAATCCGGACCGGGTGCGCCTGTCACTTTATATGCCCAGACCGTCCAGAAACCCGCTTGCGATTGACCCGGCTCCAAGCCTAAAGCGGCAAGCGCGGCGTCAATTTGTCCAAGCGTTAAGGTTAAGGAGTTGGTCGTCGACGGAATCGTGAGCAGTCGTGGTGAACCGTCGGTGGAATCCACTGCGAAAATCCAATTGTAACGTGCCCCTGTTGCCGAAGTATCCCAAGAAATGGTTACCGGCGTATTGTTTCCCGCACTTGCCGTTACGGTAACGCCTGCGGGTGGCGCGACCAAGTTGAATGGGCTAAGCGGGTTCAATGCCGTTGTCGTCAATTCCAATCCGAAGAGTCTATCAGGTGTGCCTTGCAAGACGCCGCCGATGGTTGCTTTGCCGGGAACGATTCCATCAGCGATAAAGAGTCCGCCTGCAAGCGGGTCCGCACCTGCATTGGTGATGACGGAGCCGACATTGAACGGCGTTCCAACCAACTGAAAGTCACTTAAACGATATTGATACAGCGACGCATTTTGTCCCGCTCCTGATTGGTCAAACGCCCACAAATAGGGTCCCCCTGGCGTGAAAGGGTCATATGCCAACCCGTATTTGCCTGAAAGTGTGTTTGTAATTTGCGCACCTGGAATTTGTACACCGTTCGTGTCGACGCACACAATCGGTCCGCCGAATGCACACACCCAAAATCCATTACGGACGGGGTCGTAGGCAATGCCGCGAACATTGACGCCAGCTGGAACGCCGGAAAGTGTAATCGTTTTCACGACGGCAAGCGAGCCTGTATCAATTCTAACAATCGCATTTCCTGCTGCGCCACCATACATGAATCGTCCGTCCCAAGCGAAGTCACGAATACCACTCGTTAAGGTATATCCTGACACCGAAAATGAATCTCTCAAAGTTCCATTGATTCGGGCACGGAAAACTCTGTTGGACGTGGTGCCAGGCGACCATTTTCCAAACCAGAGGAACTCTCCGTCAAACTCCGCCGAAGCATTGCCTAAATTCGTAAGCGTGCTCAAATCATAGTTATACTGCACGTCTCCGAAAGCCTCTGTATTTTGAGATACAGGAAACGCTGCCGGTCTACTTGCTGAAGGTGCTGCATCAACCACAGCTCCCGTTTCTGATTTGTCTTGCGCGCGCAAAAAGCCAGCAGTTGCCAAAGCGAGCGCGACGAGTAATAATTTTCTCATCAAATTTTCCTCCCAAGTGAAATTTTAGTTAGATGTGAAAAAGGATAAAAGAACAAACACCCTTGTTGTGTGATTTGAAACGACAAAAGCGACGCTTCAAGTGCATTGTTACTCGCGTTGAATACGGTGCGGACGGGTTTCGCGAAGGCTACGCGCTGGCTTCTTCCGCCTTTCCCGTGACGATATCAAACATTTCTTTGAAAATCGCTACAAACCAAATAATGATGCCCGACGCCAAAAGCGTTAAGACGACCGTAACGATGGTCAAAAAAACAAATGCGATGAAAATTTCCATTTGAGATACTCCTTTACTGATTTTGAGTTCATTTTACATAGGAAGATACGAAAGCGATTTCAAAGTTTGCAATTTCTTAACCCACTTTTTATGCTTTACGATTTTATTCAACGACGGTCAGGTTTGCGAATTTAACGACGAGCGTTTTTTCGCCCGCGCGATTGAAGAAGACTTTCACACGCGCCTCATCGCCCGCGCCCTGAACGCTCATGATTTTCCCCGTGCCGAACATTTTATGCGAGACTTTCATGCCCGCTTTGTAGTGCGGCGACTCAGCAAGGCTTGGGGCGGCGGGCTTCGGAACAAAAGATTTTTTCGCAGGTTTCTCTTTCCAACGGTTTGAAAACGTGCTTGGCTCTTCTTGGGAATACTCGTCATCGTCGGCACGGACAACGCGGGTTCGCTCTTTTTCATCGAAGCGGATATCTAAAAGTGATTTTCCGCCTTCGGTCAGAACGAGTGCGCCGTCAAGTTCATCGATGAATCGCGATTTGATAGCGGCTTGAAGGTTTCCGAAGCGATAGCGATTCTTCGCGTAGCTCAAATAGAGTTTCTTTTCGGCGCGTGTGAGTGCGACGTAGAAAAGCCGCCGCTCTTCTTCCAATTCTTTGCGGTCGTCGGGGTTGAGCGGAAAGAGCCGTTCTTCCAATCCCGTGATAAAGACGACGGGAAACTCCAAGCCTTTTGAGGCGTGAATCGTCATCATTGAGACTTTGTTCGTGTCGGCGTTTTTTTCTTCGGTTTCATTGACGAGGGCGATGTTTTGCACAAAGGTTTTGAGCGAGGGGTCGTCGGGATTTTCATCGCTGAAGCGACGGGCGAAGGAGAGAAACTCTTGCAGGTTGTCGTATCGGGTTTTGGATTCGGCTGTGTTTTCTTCTTTGAGCAAGTCGAGGAGTTTGGTTTGTCGGTAGAGTTCGGCGACAACATCGTAGGCGGTTTCTTTGCGCGATTTTTCCTCCAACAATTCAACTAACATTCTGAACTCGTTGAGAGGCGAGACGAGGCGAGGCGGCAAATCGTATCGAACCGCATTGCAGATGAGTTCATAAAGGCTTTGTTGCGCGTCGTTGGCGAGCAGTTGCAGTTTTTCAAGGCTTGTTTCGCCGATGCCGCGCGCGGGAAAGTTGATGATGCGTCGGAGCGATTCTTCGTCGCGTGTGTTGAGCGTGAATCGTAAGTAGGCAATTACGTCTTTGATTTCTTTGCGCTTGTAAAAGGAGACCGCGCCGAAAATTTGATACGCAATCATGTTGGTTCGCAAAGCGTCTTCAAGCGCGCGCGATTGCGCGTTGGTTCGATAAAAAATGGCGAAGTCGGAGTTCTGAAATCCTTTCATCAACTTGAGATTGCGAATGGTCTGGGCGATTTTATCGGCTTCGCGTCGCTCGTCTTCGGAAGCAAAAAGCGTGGCGGAGTCGCCGTCGCCGTTTCGCGTGAAGAGTTTCTTTTCGAGTTGCTCTTTGTTGTTCTTGATGACGGCGTTGGCAAGGTTCAAAATGGTTTTGGTGCTTCGGTAGTTTTCTTCGAGGCGAATGGTTTTTGCTTCGGGATAGTCTCCTTGAAAGTTCAAGATGTTGGAAATATCCGCGCCGCGCCATGAGTAGATGCTTTGCGCATCGTCGCCGACAACGCAAATGTTACGGTGCTTTGCCGCAAGCATTTTTGAAACCATGTATTGCGCTTTGTTCGTGTCTTGATATTCATCAATCATCAAATACTGAAAGCGATGTTGGTAGTAGTCCAGCACGTCGGGCTGTTGGAGAAAGAGTTCAATGGGTTTGATGAGCAAATCGTCGAAGTCGAGCGCGTTGTTTTTTTTGAGGCGGTCGGTGTATCGAAGATAGACTTTTGAAGCTTGCTCTTCGACGTAATCTCGCGCCGTTGAGGCGAATTGAGAGGCGAGGACGAATTTATTTTTCGCGCTCGAGATGATGTTTTGGACCGTGTTGGGCGAGAGCGTTTGGGTATTGATGCCAAGTTCGCCCATGATTTCTTTGATGAGCCGATTCGAATCGTCTTGGTCGTAAATCGAGTAGTTGCTTGTGAAGCCGAGTTGTTCGGCGTGTTGGCGCAAGAGCCGCGCAAAATTGGCGTGGAATGTGCCAATCCACAACCCTTTGGTTGAGCCGTTTTCTAAAAGCCCCTCGACGCGCTCTTTCATTTCGCCCGCCGCCTTGTTGGTAAAGGTGAGCGCGAGAATTTCCGATGGCTTAACCTTCTCGTGTCCGATGAGATAGGCAATTCTGTAAGTAATGACGCGGGTTTTTCCGCTTCCTGCGCCGGCGATAATCATCACCGCGCCTTTCGTGGTGGTAACGGCTTCGCGCTGTGCCGCATTCAGGTCGTCAAGATTGATGTTCAAAATTGATATGAGGTTTAAGATTTGAAAAAGACTTTGAAAATTTCTCGTTAAGTGTTGAACGATACATTCAGGTAAATTTCAGAGAGCGGAATGTGAAGTTCATATCGCGCGATTTCCAGCATTGATTCCAATCCAACAACTTTACTTACTTGCCACTCATCTGTTTCCAATTTCTGCCAATGTTCCACGCACGGCTTTTGTTGCTCAACCAGCAAGTAATCTTGAAAACTCTCCAATCCTTTGTATAACTCAAATTTCTTTTCCCTATCATACCGCTCCGTTGAGGGCGACAGCACTTCCACAATCAGCGTTGGATTTGTTAAAACATCTTGCTCACGGTCGTAAAATTCAGGCTTGCCACAAACGACTACCGCGTCGGCGTAGGAAAAGAGTCCCGTCGTCTCCGTGTAAATGCGCATATCGCTTCCATAAACCCGACAGCCGCGCTTGCGGAAATGATTTCTGAGCTCCGCAACAATATTTGCGGCAATCAAGTTATGTCGCTCGCTTGCGCCCGCCATTAGGAACATTTCGCCGTTGTAGTATTCGCTTTTCTCCAAGGCGACGCGCTCAATGGCAAGGTATTGCTCTACGGTTGCGTAGGGTTTTCGCTGTGCGCCCATGTTCAGTTTGAATAAAGTTGAGCATCAAACGACACATTAAGGTAAATTTCAGAGAGCGGAATGTGAAGTTCATATCGCGCGATTTCCAGCATTGATTCCAATCCAACAACTTTACTTACTTGCCACTCATCTGTTTCCAATTTCTGCCAATGTTCCACGCACGGCTTTTGTTGCTCAACCAGCAAGTAATCTTGAAAACTCTCCAATCCTTTGTATAACTCAAATTTCTTTTCCCTATCATACCGCTCCGTTGAGGGCGACAGCACTTCCACAATCAGCGTTGGATTCGTCAAAACATCTTGCTCACGGTCGTAAAATTCAGGCTTGCCACAAACGACTACCGCATCGGCGTAGGAAAAAAGTCCCGTCGTCTCCGTGTAAATGCGCATATCGCTTCCATAAACCCGACAGCCACGCTTGCGAAAATGTCGGTTGAGTTCATAGTTCATGTTTGATGCAATCGTGTTGTGTCGCTCGCTTGCGCCCGCCATTAGGAACATTTCGCCGTTGTAGTATTCGCTTTTCTCCAAGGCGACGCGCTCAATGGCAAGGTATTGCTCTACGGTTGCGTAGGGTTTTCGCTGTGCGCCCATATTTTTGCGTTTGGTTTAATTTTTGGGAATATAACGCCACGATGATTTGTTTCCTTTTCTACATCAATTTCATTTTTCACGAATGTCGGAAAGCGATTTAGGTCAAGTTGTATTTTTGGCGGCGGCGGTGTCGTGCGGCGCGTTGTGGTGGTTGGAAGGCATAATTCCATTTTTTCAGAATCGCCAACAGCGATACAAGCACGCGCTTGTGAATTTCGCGATTGCCAGCTTGAATGCGCTCATCAGTTCGGTCTTGACGCTGGGCGCGCTTATCGTTCTCGATTACGCTCGCCCATATTGGCAAGGATTAAAAGGGTTGATTGAAAACCCCGTGTTGGCTTCGGCGGTCATCGTGCTTTGCTTTGACCTTTGGAGTTATGTTTGGCATCGCTTGAATCATGCCGTGCCGTTGCTGTGGCGGTTTCATCGATTTCATCACGGCGACGAGGCGATGGACGTTACGACGGGGTTTCGCTTTCATCCGATTGAAATTATGCTTTCAGAACTTTTACGGCTTCCTGTTTATCTGTTGCTCGGCATGGGCGCGTTTGAGATTCTGCTCTACAATCTGCTTTCCTTCCCGATTATTTTGATGCACCATAGCAACGTTGCTCTGCCCACGCGGCTCGACCGCATGCTGGCTATTGTGATTCCATCGCCGAATGTTCATCGCCTTCATCACTCGGTTCAACCCGAAGAATCCAACGCCAACTTTAGCTCAATGTTCTCGATATGGGATAGGCTTTTTGGGACTTTTATTTGGCGCGTCAATTTGATGTCGCTTCGATTGGGTGTTGAAGAAAAAGTTACGGTGTGATTTTGGGTTTTTGATTTCCGTTTTCGCCACGAACTCGTATCTTCTTTGCAGTTTTTGCAAGTAACTGCACAGAAAAATGAAAGTCCTTTTAGTATTTACCCGTTCAGCCAGCGGCGTTGACGGTCCTCGCTCCGTTTTCGGGAATGTTCCGACGAATCCTTTTATCAAACTCAAAGATTCCATTCTTCAGAGCATCATTAAGCGAGCGCAGTTTGCTGTGCCGCCAACGGCGTTGATGGTATTGAGTTCGGTTGAGGTTGAAGGCGTTGAGCAACACATTTGCGATATGCGATTTGATGAATTGCCGCTTGATGAAGATTGGGATTTGGTCGGAATCACGGTGCATACGGGGCTGGCGAAAACGGCGTTTGAGATTGCGCAACGCTTTCGCGAGCGCGGCGTGAAGGTGGTGCTTGGCGGTCCGCACGTGACGCTCTTCCCCGACTCATGCGTCCCTGAAGCCGATAGCCTTGTGCTTGGCGAAGCCGAAGACCTTTGGAAAACCTTATTGGAAGATTTAAAACGCGGCACACTCAAAGCGCGCTATCAAAGCGACACACTTCCCGACCTTGCCGTTTATCGTCCTATTAGCAAGCACGCACTCAACCTTAACCATTACTTCACCACCAATTTAATTCAGACCTCGCGCGGCTGTCCGTATCGGTGCGACTTTTGCAATGTGTATGTGATGAACGGCAATCGCTCCCGACATCGCCCGATTGCGCATGTGGTTGAGGAAGTCGAGCGTTTTTTGAAAGAAGACCGACGCGTTTTTTTCTTCGTCGATGATACCATCAACGCCGACCGCGCCTACGCCACCGAACTCTTCACGAAACTCATTCCCTACAACATTCAGTGGGTTGGTCAAGCCACCACCTTGCTCGGTCAGCAACCCGAAGTGCTTGAAGCCTTTGCTAAATCAGGCTGTAAAGGATTGCTCTTGGGCATTGAGGGCGTAAGCAACGCGACGAACCACTTGCATCGCAAATTTCAGAATAAAGAATCCGCGCTTGTGCGAAATATCAAAGCCATTCGTGAAGCGGGCATTTGCGTCTATGGCAGTTTCATTTACGGACTTGACGGCGACACGCTCGAGACGCCTCGCATGCTTTACGATTTCATTGAAGACACCCAGATTGATGTTCCCGGAATTAACATTTTACGACCGATTCCGGGAACTGCACTCTTTGAACGCTTGGCGTCGGAAGGTCGACTGATGTTTCCCAAAGATGATATTTACGCGTTCCGATATAGTTGGGGACAAGAGTTGCTCTGCAAGCCGAAGCAAATTGCGGTCGAAGACTTCATCGAAAGCTATTGTGATTTAACCGAGCGATTATTTACATTCAAAAACGCGATTAAACGAACCGCAAACGCACCGTCTATCCAAAAGGCGATTTTAATGTTTAATTTAGCCTATATTCAAATGTATGGGCTTTCGCGTCGCGATTTGCGCCAACAGCTCTTACGCCTCAAACAAACACACTCAGAATACTTGCGCTTTACACCGACGGCGGATGTTTCAACTTCCGCTCATGCGTCGCCTAATTTTTAATCGTTGCGTAAGCATGCTATCGTTTCAAGTCAATCCGAGACTCAACCGTGACGCGCTCTCACAGTATCGAGCGTTTTTAGTCGAACATCAAAAAAGCACCGCCTCAAAAGAGGCACTGGCGGCGGTTTGCCAAACGCTTGAGCAGGAAACGCGCAAGCAAACGCAATACGCCCAAGCCCCAATGAGCGACCCGAACTCAAAGACGGCGCGCGAAATGTATCAAGTGGCGCAGATTATGACCGGTTCGTTTCTCGGCGGCGTCATGCTCGCTCAAAACATCACCAAAGCGTTGGATAAAACCGACGACGAAACCTTCGCCCACATTGCCTCAATGCTCGATTGGGGGTTTTGGCTTCCGCTCGACCAAATCATCGTCGCCCAACTTTTGGAAGACGATTTGCAAATGTTGATGCGCGTCGGCGACTTGGAATCGAGCTGGCTTTCGCAATTAGACAAAGCATTTCGTTACTACAAAGATGCAACCCCCCAAAATGATTTTTTTCAGCAGTCGCTTCAAATCTTGCTCAATCTCGTCAGTGCCTCAAAGCACGACTACGGCAACTATGCCTTGATGCAGCGCATCGGCATGCTCTATCTCTACCACCCCGACCATCTCAATTTGTCAAAAGCCGAAATGTATTTCATCAACGCGGCGCAATCCATTCAAAAGGAAACCAACTTGCAGATGAAACGCCTGCTTTCTACGCTCACGCGGCAAGGAAGCAAAGGCATGATTCAGGATTTTGAATCGCTCAAACGTCGATTGAGTTCGGAGTATTACTTCCATGCGGGCGTTTCGTGCTATGTGCGCGCCGAATATGAACGCGCCGTCGAGTATTTCGAGACCGCGTATTATGTGTTTTCAACGCCCGAACTCGAATACTTGCTGGCTAAATCGCTTTTGGCAATCGGCAGAATGGGAGATTGTGCGCGAATCTTGATTGGCTTGTTTAAGAAGCACGACTTCTATATGCTCAAAACGTCTTTGGACAGCGGATTTTCATCGTCGCCGAACGTGCTGGATTCGCTTGGCATCGTGCGCGACCACCTGCTCTCGGAAGTGCGTTCAAAAATGCAAGAGATGCGCTCGTCCATCGTTGAAAACAGCCAAGCGTTGCAAATTTTAGAAAACATTGATAAACGAACCAAAGAGCGCAGTTGCTTTTCCATTCTCCAAGCTCGAAGCGAAATCGAGCTTCCCCGCCGTTGGCTTTTGACGCCCCGCGTCTTTGAGTCGCAGTCGCTGATTATGGCGCATAGTTTGCGTGTCAATTCCATTTGTTTCAGCCAAGACAGCCGCCTTGTCGCCACTGCTAGCTGGAAAGTCATCGTTAGCGATGTTGAAAGTGGCGCGGAAGTTCAAACCTTCACCGATTTGAAGTCCAAAGAAACCATCAACGCGCTTGCCTTCTCGCCCGATAATCGCATTCTCGCCGCCGCCGGAAGCGATAAGCGCATTTTCATTTGGGACGTCAATTCAGGCTCGCTCAATCGCATTCTTGAAGAGCATTCGCAAAGCATTTCATCTCTTGCTTTCAGCCCGAACAATCGCTACCTCGCCAGCGCCGGCATCGATGAGCAACTCGTTGTTTGGAATACCTTCACCGGCGACATTGTTTTCAGATTAAAAGGACATCAACACAGCATCTCAAAAGTTGTTTTCAGTCCCGACAGCCAAGTGCTCGCCTCCGCCAGTTTGGACAACAGCATTCAACTTTGGGACGTCAAAACCGGCAGAAACATTCGCACATTGAATCGGCACAACCACGCCGTTACCCACATTCAATTCAGTTCCGATGGAAAAGTACTCGCTTCGTCAAGTTGGGATAAAACCATTAAACTTTGGGACGTGCCCACCGGCTCTGAACTGCAAACCCTGCACGGACACGACAACGGCGTCGACTCCGTTCATTTCCTTTTCAAGGATAAATACATCGCCTCAACAAGTTTCAATCGCGTGAGCAAAGTGTGTTGCATCAAACTTTGGGACGTGCTCACGGGGCGCGAAATCGAGTCGACTTACGGTCGTTTTTACAGCGCAGTGTTCAGCCCCGACGCCAGCAAACTTGCCGTCGCCAGCAGCGACCGCTCCGTGAAAATTATGTCCGCTCCCGAAGTCCCGCTCATCCGATTTATCGCCTTCGAGCACAAACTCCGCCGCGAATTGGAATCGCTCCGAAAAAGCGAAAGCCAGTTTCAGCACGATTCAAAAGAAAACGGACGACGGCGCGGAGAACGCCGTAAGCCGTCTTATTGGTTAGATGGATTGGATTTACGACAAGGAAGTGAACGACGTCAATCGCAACTCAAACTTTGACCTTTGCATGGCTCAATGGCAATCGGCACAACGCCTCACACCAACGCAGTCCAAAGAAATCACACTGCAAACACTCGCCGCTCAACTCGGCTACGAACTTCACTTTTCAGGTAATCGCATTTATTGCAGTTCCGAATTTCATTACAAAACTTTTTCTTCTCATCAAGATGTCGAACAATTTTTAATTTCCGAGCGTCTTAAACGCCATCACTTGCACCTCAAATGATTAAAATTGAATCCGCATCAAAAACATTCGCCAAAGGCACGCCAAATGAAGTCTACGCCCTCAAAAACGTCACCCTCACGATTGAAAAAGGCGACTTCGTAACCGTTATCGGCACAAACGGAAGCGGCAAATCAACCTTGCTCAATGCGATTGCCGGAACACTCACGCTCGACGAAGGCTGCATCAAAATTAACAACGAAGACGTTACGAGACTGCCCGACTTCAAACGCGCAAAGTATATCGGACGGGTTTTCCAAAATCCGTTCAGCGGCACCGCGCCGACCATGACCGTTGCCGAAAACCTTCAACTCGCCTACTTGCGCGGTGAAAAAAAGTCGCTCACGATTGCGATGACCTCCGCTCAAAAAAAACTTCTGCGCGAGCGCGTCGCCGAACTGCGCATGGGTCTTGAAAACCGCATGGACGCACCGATTGGGCTTCTCTCAGGCGGACAGCGTCAAGCCCTCACGCTCCTCATGGCGGCTCTCAAACAGCCCGAAATTCTCCTGCTCGACGAACACACCGCCGCCTTAGACCCCATCTCTGCGGAACTCGTTTTAGCCATCACCCAAGAAATTATTTCCAAATATCACCTCGCCGCCTTGATGGTTACGCACTCCATGTCTTATGCGACGCGCTTCGGCAACCGCGTCATTATGATGAACTTGGGCGAAGTGGCATGCGACATTCAAGGCGAAGAAAAACAAACCCTCACTGAACAAACCTTGCTCAAACGTTTCGAGGAACGGCATATCCATATTGTGATTTGAAATCGGGAGGCGGGAGTTTTCCGGAGATGATTGTTGTAGGCGAAGCGAAACGTCCAAACGAAAAATCTAAACGGGTTGAGAGTTGAGCACGCTCTTGCCCAACTCTCAATCGCCATCGGTTAGTGTTTGGCAGGCGGCGCGTCTTTCGGCGCGGTCAATCCCTTCTTTTCATACATCTTCGCGTTCTTACGAATTTCCTGCATTTCATAGTCGTAAATTGATGTTCGGCTCTTTTGGTCAATCATCGTGAAAACGATGAACACCGTGAGCGCAATCAAACAGACAAGAAGCATCGTGAGGAAAAATCGATTGTCGTAACGCAAGTGCATAAAATACGCAACGACCAATCCGGCTTTCACCGTCGCCACCGTCATGGCGACAACCATGTTCATCGCCCCGAAATCAAATTGCGCAATCCAAACGGTAACCGCCGTTAAAACAAGGAGCGTGATTCCTACCGCCATATTGACTTTGAACGGAACGATGTGATGATGCGAGTGACTGTGTTCCGATTGATGCGCGGCTGCGTGTGCGTGTGTCGGTTGCATACTTCTAATTCGTTTTAGTTTTTGAAACTTATCCAATCAAGTAAAGGAGTGGGAAGAGGTAAATCCAAATCAGGTCGACGAGGTGCCAATACAAGCCGCCGAGTTCGACGGGCGTGTAGTAGTCGCTGTTAAATTCGCCCTTGATTAAGCGAAGCAGAACCCAACCGAGCACAATCATTCCGATGACGACATGCAAGCCGTGAAGCCCCGTCATGGCGAAGTAGATGCCGAAATAAATGTGCGGATTGTTTCCAATAATCACGCCTTCGCTTCCGTCGTAGTGGTAGAAGTTTCCGGGAAGCAATCCCAAGTGAATTTTGTGCGAATACTCAAAATACTTGACGACGAGAAAGATGCCTGCACAAACAATGGTTGCGACTAAAAGCCAAATTGCCGCTTTGCGCTGATTGAGTTGAATACTGCGAATGGCAAGCGCGACCGTGAGCGAACTTGTAATCAGCACGACGGTATTGAGCGCACCCATTTTCCAGTCGAGCATTTTATGCGCGCTGTGAAACATCGCCGCATGCTCCGTGCTGTAAATCGCATATGCGCAGAAAAGCCCGCCGAACAAGAGAATTTCGGTCAATAGAAACAGCCACATGCCCATTTTGGCGGCATCAAACTGTTGCGCCATGTCGGTAAAGTGGTGCGCGTGGTAAGGCGAGTGGTGGTGGGCTTCGTGGTTTAATTCCAAAGGAGTTTCGGGACGACGGTCGGTCGTTGCAAGGTTGGTTACTTCGTTCATAGTTGCGTTTTACTAATGGTTACTAACAGTTCATTTTAATCTATTGGCGTAAATATACTCTACCGACTTCATTTGCGGAAAAGATTTTTTCACTCTGCGCTGCTCGTCTCTCTACAATGCGGTTCCATACTAAAATGTTTGAAAGGGATAGGGTTTGTTATTCTGACCCTGAACGAAGCGAAGGGGAAGAATCCAACACTACCATTTGAATCGTCAGCCTTGAACAGCGTTTTTTCCCATGATTCATTTTTCATGACTCATTACTCATCATTCATTCGCGATGGATTCCTCGCTTCACTCGGAACGACAAACTTTGCCCCCATTCATGTTCAACCAATTTTGGCATCACTTCCCCGCTTCAACTCGTTCAATGCTTTTTCCAATTGCTTGACTTGCTCGTAGAGATTTTTGAGATTGGCTTGATAGGCTTCTTGGCGGAGCTGTTCGCGGAGCGGTCGAGCGGGCGTGCCGCGAAGGAAGTCGCCTTCTTTCAAGAACGATTTTGCCACGCCCGATTGCGCGCCAATCGTAATTTTGTTCCCGATTTCAATATGCCCGACAAATCCTACCTGCCCTGCAATCATGCATTGCGCGCCGATTTTTGTGCTTCCGGAAACGCCCGTTTGAGATGCAACAACTGTATGTTTCCCAATCACGACGTTGTGCGCGATTTGAATAAGGTTGTCGAGTTTCGCGCCTTGCTCGATGCGCGTTTCGCCGAGCGTGGCGCGGTCGATGCAGGTGTTTGCGCCGATTTCCACGTCGTCTTCAATCACCACGATACCGATTTGCGGAATTTTTTTGTAAGAGCCGTCCTGTTGCGGCGCGAAACCAAAGCCGTCTGCACCAATCACGCACCCTGAATGAATCACAACACGTTTTCCGATTTTCGCGCCGTTGTAAATCGTGGTGTTTGGATAAATGATGCACTCGTCGCCGAGCGCACAGTCGTCCATTATCACGACGTTCGGGTAAATTTGCACGCGTTCTCCGATGGTGCAATTTTTTCCGATGAAGACGTTTGTGCCGACACTCGCACTCTTTGGCACAAGGGATTGCGCGACCGCCGTTGGGTGAATTCCCACCTCCAATCCCTCGCGCTTCGGCATTAACTTTTCAAGCACGAACACGAAGCCCGTATAGGCATCGTCCATCACGATAAAGGCTTGATTTTCTTTGGGTGGATTGTGAGCAATTTTGTTCGAGAGAATCACGGCGGAGGCGTTCGTTTCGGAAAGATATTTTTCATACTTCGGATTGGCGACGAAGGAAATTTCTCCGGGTGCCGCGCTCTCAATTTTGGCGACGCGCTCAATTTCGAGATCTCCATTTCCGATGACTTCAACGGAAGCGAAAAATTGGGAAAGGTAGGATTTAATTTCAGCAACGCGCATTGTTGGTTTCGTGAAAACGATTTTTGTATATTTGCGGCTCTTTTTTTGAGCGGTTCATCAATTAACAGCAAATATACGCGAACATCGGCGCGAACTTCAATGCTGAAAATTATCAAAATTTTTGCGGGTCGTAGCAACCGTGCGTTGGCGGAAAAAATCGCTTGGCACTTGTCGCTTCCAATTTGCCGCGCCGACTTGAAGCACTTTTCCGATGGCGAGCTTTCCGTTTCGTTCAACGAATCAATTCGCGGCAGTGATTTGTTTTTGATTCAGTCTACGAATCCGCCCGCCGAAAATATGATGGAACTGCTGATTATGATTGACGCCGCCAAGCGTGCTTCCGCCAGTCGGATTACCGCCGTGATTCCTTATTTCGGCTACGCCCGGCAAGACCGTAAAGACCAGCCGCGCGTCTCCATTACGGCGAAGTTAATGGCGAATTTGCTCACGACCGCCGGTGCCGACCGTGTTTTGACGATGGATTTACACGCGCCGCAAATTCAAGGGTTCTTTGATATTCCCGTCGATCATCTCTACTCTTCGCTCGTTTTGATTAACCACTTCAAACAAATGAAGATAGAAAACTTGGTCGTTGCCTCGCCCGACGTGGGCGGCGTAAAATTGGCGCGCAGTTACGCCAAGCATTTGGAAACCGATTTGGTGATTGCCGATAAACGCCGCCCGAAGCCTAACGAAGCCGAAATTATGAACGTCATTGGCGATGTTTCAGGGAAAAACATCTTGCTCGTCGACGATATGATTGACACCGCCGGCACGATTGTTCAAGCCGCCAACGCCATGCGTGCAAACGGCGCACTCAAAGTTTATGCCGCTTGCACGCACCCGATTCTTTCGGGCAACGCCGTCGAGCGCATTGAAAACTCGGTGATTGAAAAAATCATCGCAACCGATACCGTCGTTACCAATCACGCCACATGCTCAAAGTTGGAGACGGTTTCAGTCGCACAACTTTTCGCCGAAGCCATTAAACGCATTTATGACGACAGTTCCGTCAGTTCGCTCTTTGATGAGCCCAAAGTTTCAAACAAATAAATCATTACAAGTTTTTCAACTCAACTTACTTCGAATCAATGCAAACCATTACACTTGAAGCCGAACTTCGCACGCACAGCACGAAGGGCAAACTGAAGGAACTGCGCAAAAACGGACTCGTTCCCGCCGTTCTCTATCACAAAGGCGACACGCCTGTCATGCTCACCATCAAAGAAATTCCGCTTCGCAAACTCATCTACACGACGGAATCGCACATTGTGAGCCTCAAACTTTCCGACGGAACGGAACGCCAAGCCGTCATGAAAGACACACAATTCGACCCCGTTACCGACGAAGTCTCTCATGTGGATTTTCAAGGCTTGAAAGCCGATGAGAAAATCGAACTCGAAGTACCGACGCTCTTCAAAGGCACGCCACAAGGGGCTATCAAAGGCGGAAAGATTCAAGTTTTGATGCACAAACTCGCCATCAAATGCTTGCCCGCCGATATTCCCGAACACTTGGAGTTTGACATCAGCGGTCTCGACATCGGTCAATCCATTCATATTTCAGAAGCCCGACAGCTTTTCGCCAACAGCAACATTCAAATTTTAGGCGACGACACGGTTTCCATCGTAACGCTCTTTATGCCGAAGGCTGAACTTTCCGCCGCAACCACCGCCGAAGCAACCGCTACCGCCGAACCCGAAGTAATTGCCAAAGGCAAAGAAGCCAAAGAAGCCAAAGAAGCCAAGAAGTAATCGTACTTCCGATACACACGAAAAGAGCCTCAATCACGAGGCTCTTTCTTTTTTTGCGAAACGAATTTGGATTGACGCAAAGCGTTGAGAATTTCCGCGTTCTATGACCTCACCCTAACCCCCTCCTACAAGGAGAGTGAACAGTTTGATGATGTGCGAAGTGGAAATCAATGAAAATGAGTAACGAAGAATGGCGTTTCGTTGCTCACGCCTCGTTACTCATTTTGAGAAGGTAGTCGGGGTGGCGAGACTCGAACTCACGACCTCTTCGTCCCGAACGAAGCGCGCTACCAGCTGCGCTACACCCCGAAAACTTGAAAGGACGCAAAGGTAAGAAAAAATCGCGTCTCTGCAAATGTCTTTGAACTTGCTTTTTCAGTGCATTGCCGTGCTTGCTTCTTTGGCTTTGCAAAAAATTTTCACGGCGTCGGCGTGGGCTTTGCAGTCGTGGACGCGCAAGATGTGCGCGCCGTTCATCAAAGCAATCGTATTCGCAGTAATCGTGCCGTAGAGCCGCGCGTCGACGGGCGCAATCTGAACAGGGTCTAACACTTTTCCAATGAACGACTTTCGCGAAAGCCCCACCAATATCGGATAGCCAAGCGGCAGAAATTCCGACAAGCGCGCAAGCAGTTCATAATTGGCTTCCACATTTTTGCCGAACCCGAATCCAACATCGAGAATGAACGACTTTACCCCTCTTGATTTTCCAAATTCCACCGATTGCAAGAGTTCGCTTTTGACTTCGGCGACGACATCGGTGTAGGTGTTTTTTTCTTCGTAGCTCCATTGCATTTCCGACGGCTTTTGTCGGCTGTGCATCACAATGGCGGGCGCGTCGTATTTGGCACACACGTCGGCAAGCGCGCCGTCGAGCCGAAATCCCGAAATATCATTGACCAAACTTGCACCGGCGTTGAGTGCCGCTTCGGCGACGCGCGATTTGTAAGTATCAATCGAGATGGGAATCTCGAGCACTTTTGAAAGTTTTTCAATGAGCGGCACGGTTCGGCGGATTTCTTCGTCGGCGGAAACGGGCGAAGCATTCGGGCGTGTAGATTCTCCGCCGATGTCTATCAAAGTTGCGCCGTCTTTTTGCATCTCTAATGCCGCGTCAACGGCTTTGTCGAAGTCAATCGATTCGCTCGAAAAAAACTTTCCGCCGTCGGAAAAGGAATCGGGCGTGAGGTTCAAAACACCCATCAGGTTCGGCACGGAAAGGTCAAGTTTGAAGGCTCGACAAGCAATGTTCATGGTGGTTTTCTTTTTCAAAGTTAGAACTCTTTTGTGTGAAAGATGTATTTTAATTTCGTCATTTGAAACTTCATCATTCTCGAAATGCAGAGCCGTTACGAATTGATTTTAGAGAGCGATTTGAGCGAAGTCCGTCGTGTTGAAGGCTTTGTCAAAACGATGTGTCAAGACCACCACTTTGAAAAAAATTTCGTGCACGATGTCATGCTTCTTATCACAGAGGCGACGAACAACGCCATTATGCACGGCAATAAGCTCGATAAAACCAAACGCGCCACGCTCCTCTGCACGATTGAAGGCGGCTACTTGACCATTGAAGTGAGCGATGAAGGCAGTGGGTTCAACCCTGACGAGATTCCAAATCCACTTGCGCCAGAAAATTTGCTCAAACCATCGGGACGCGGCGTTTTTTTGATAAAGAATTTCGCCGAACAAGTTGACTACGCCTTTTCTCCAAGCGGAACGACGCTCAAAATTCGCGTCGCCATTCGCTCCTCCGAAAAATCCGAGTGTGAATAAACTGCTGAAAGATTTGTAACTTTGCGTTCCATTCACATGGGGTCGCATCAATCAGCCAAGAGGTATTTAATTCAATTCAACAAACAACTTCAAAAACTATGCGAAACAAGTTTATTCTTGCGCTCGTGATTGCGTTTGCAATTTCGGCGTGTGGAAAAAAAGAAGAAACAACGAAAGAAAAATCTGTTCCCGTTATTGGGTTCGTTCAAACGGTTGAAGATGAGACCATCAGCGACGCACGACGCGGGTTTCTCGATGCGCTCAACGCGGGCGGCTTCGACAGCAGTAAAGTGCGCGTGGATTACAAAAATGCACAAGGCGACAACGCCACGCTCAATCAAATTCTCGACCAATTCATCAGCAAAAAAGTCAATTTGATTGCGGCAAATACAACGGTCGCGATGGTTGCGGCACTGAGCAAAACTAAAGAGATTCCGATTTTCATGATGGTCGCGCCTTCGCCGACGATTAACAATCTCACCGAAGTTGATTCAACTGGTCGCAACATCAAAGCCCCGAAAAATCTTTCCGGCGTTTATGAAACGCTTACCTACATCGATAGCAACCTCGCGCTCATCAAGCGCACCTTTCCGAAAGCCAAGAAAATCGGTGTGATTTACAATAGTTCGGAAATGAACTCTACGAATGCCGTAAATCGTCTCCGCACACTTTCCAAGCAATACGGCTTCACGATTGAAGAGCGCGCCATTTCCGCCACGATTGACGCGCTTCCTGCGGCGCAAGCCTTAGCCAACGCGAAAATTGAGGTGTTCTTCGCGCCGCCCGATAATGTTGTTTTCAATGCGTTTGAAACGATTGTAAAAACGATGAATGAAGCCAAAGTTCCGATTGTTTCTTCCGAAGCGGGACTTGTCAAGCGCGGTGCGGCATTCGGCTACGGCGCTGATTTTTATCAATGGGGTTATCAATGCGGCACGATGGTCGCAGAGTTTCTCAAAGAAAAGCCTGACACCACCGGCGCGTCGCTTCGCGATTTAGGCTATCCGCTTCAAACCGTTAAAGTTCGTAAGTTTGTTCACAACGACGACGCGCTCGCACGCTTTGGTCTACAAGCCCCCGAAGGCTCGGTTGATGTGAAGTAATCTTTGTCAAAAACTTCGAGTAGAATTTTCAGTCATCTTTTTAGGAAGCCTTCTCGCTTGGGAAGGCTTTTTCGTTGGACGCATGAAACATTTGATTGGCACATCGACGTGGTCGCAGAAAGATTGGGTCGGAAATTTTTATCCGCTCAAAACGAAGCCTGCAGATTTTCTTGTGGAATACGCGAAGCGTTTTTCGACGGTTGAAATTGATTCAACCTTTTATGCGATTCCGCGCGAGTCGGTTGTTGAGAGTTGGTATGAAAAAACACCGCACGATTTCGTGTTCAGCGCGAAGATTCCGAAAGCGATTACGCACGAGCAATTGCTTCGGGATTGTTCCGAGACGCTTCGCCTCTTTCTCAACACGATTTCACGATTGAAGGAAAAACTTGGCGCGCTTCTCATTCAACTGCCGCCCGACTTTGCCGCCACGCTCGAGAGCGTTGAATTGATGAAGTCGTTTTTACATTCGCTTCCAACCAGCGAGTTTCGATTCGCGCTTGAAGTGCGGCATGGTTCGTGGCTGAAAGAAAAGTTTTTCGAGCGATTGCGCCTCACAGGCGTTGCGCTGGCTTTAACCGATTTGCCTGTGATGTCGGGCGTTGAGGCGCGAACTGCTCCGTTTATGTATGTGCGCTGGCTTGGCGACCGGCGATTGCTCTCGGAGCCGTTCACTAAGTTGGAAGTTGATAAGACGCAGGAAATGCGGGAATGGGCGAAACGGCTTGGCAAACAATCAGGCGAAGCGCTTTTCGGATACTTCAACAACCACTATGCCGGGCACTCCCCTTCGTCCGTCGCGCTTTTCAATGAACTTCTTGCAACCGTTTCCCCTAAAAATGAACAAAGCGACTTGTGAGTCGCCTTGTTGGAATTTTCTTGTAATACAAGCGATGCCCTCTGCTTACACGCGACGCGTCGACATGATTTTTTCGCCCCACTTATCTGCAAACGCGGGGTTTTGATAGTCTAACAGTGCATCAATGGGAATATCAATGGAACTTTTGTCGGTGAAGCGCGCACGGAATCCGCCCGCATCTTCCATCGTTTCAAGCACTCGGTCGTAGTAGGCTTCGCCTTTGTAGCGGTCGAGGTGAAACGCCATTTCATACTTTCCTAATTCAGGATACTTCGCTTTTAGTTTTCTAACAATAGCGACGATTTTGTTTTCAATTCCTACGCTGTTTGCTTGTTCCGTCATAATCATTTCGGTTTAGAATTTGAAAAAGCGATGTGATGTGGTCTTTTGCAAATATACTTTCCATTTTGACGCAATTCAAACGCTCCGTCAAGAATTTTCCCTGTTGCGAGTCGCCTCGTTCAAACGTTGAAAAAGAACTTTTCATCTCGCTATATTCTTTAAATTAGTGTTTTGAATTAATTCCATTTAATACGTTCAACCTTCTCAACGCTTCCGACCTTGAAACGATGATTTGGCTTAAAAACGGATTGATTGTTTTCTGCACGCTTTCTTTCTCGGTGTTTGCCGGCGCGTTGCTTTTGATTTATGAAACTTGGCGAGAGTGCGAAGCCACACCTTTTCCACCGCTTTCCGCCGCGATTATCTTCGGCAGCGAATTTTCGGAAAAAGGCGAGATAACGCCCGACCTTTGTCTTCGCTTGGATAAAGCCGTCTCACTCTACCAAGAGGATAAAGCGAAACTCTTTATTTTAAGCGCCGGCAATCCGAACGTCTCGCTCGCCGAGCATGAAGTGGAAGCCATGAAAACTTATTTGATTGAAAAAGGATTGCCAGCGCATCATGTCGTCTTGCAAGCCAAAGCGGGCAACACGATTGACAACATTCAATTTGCGAAGTTGCTTTTAGACAGCCTTGAATGTGAGATGGTTTTCGTCGTTACAAGCAAGCCCCAACTCTGTCGTGCTTTGCTCATTACCGAACAAAGCGGGATTCCTTCGGTGGGCGTTGCGGCGGAAATTTCCGGCGGATTCCTGCGTCTCTGCTTAGCCTCCTTTCAAGAATCAATCCGTTTGCTTTACTTTCTCGCGGTTGAACAATGGCAAATTCCCGACGAACTGTTGGTGCCGGAGTTTGACCATCAACTTCGTTACACGTCGCTTTGAGGTGTTTAATTAAAAACCATCATTTGCAGTATGTCTCACAGCATTACACTTCTTTCAGGAGACGGCATCGGTCCTGAAATCACCGCCGCCGTCAAGAAAATCATTGCCGCTTCCGGCGTTCAAATTACGTGGGAAGAGCATCTGGCAGGCAAGTTCGCCGTTGAAAAGTTCGGCGACCCGCTCCCTCAAACCGTTCTCGATTCCATCTTAAAAAATAAAGTTGCATTGAAAGGACCGCTGACGACGGAAGTCGGCAAAGGGTTTAAGTCCGTCAATGTCCAACTGCGCAAGACGCTCAATCTCTACGCCAACTTGCGTCCCGTGAAGTCTATTCCGGGCACACGGGCACGATATACGAACGTCGATATCGTCGTTGTGCGCGAGAATACCGAGAGCCTTTATGCAGGGATTGAAAACGAAATTGCGCCCGGCGTTATTCAAGCCTCGAAGGTTATCACGCGCGAAGCCTCTACACGCATTGCCAAATTCGCTTTTGAATACGCCCGCTCGCACAAGCGAAAAAAAGTTTCAGCTATTCACAAAGCCAACATTATGAAATTGGCAGATGGGCTTTTCCTCAAATGCTGTCAGGAAGTTGCCAAAGATTATCCCGACATTGAATACAATGAAGTGATTGTCGACAACTGCTGTATGCAATTAGTGATGAATCCGCTTCAATTTGACGTGATGGTGCTCGAGAACTTGTATGGGGATATTGTCTCGGATTTGTGCGCGGGATTGGTCGGCGGATTGGGCGTTGTGCCCGGCGCGAACATCGGCACGGAAGCCAGTGTTTTTGAGGCGGTTCACGGTTCCGCACCCGACATTGCCGGCAAAGGCGTTGCTAACCCGACCGCGATGCTTCTTTCTGCCGTCATGATGCTTGAACACTTGGGCGAAATCAAAGCGGCGGAGCGCATTATGAACGCCGTTTATCGCGTGCTCGGCGAAGGCAAAGTGCTTACGCCCGACTTGCGCGGCGACGCCACCACCACTCAATACGCTGACGAAATCGTGCGCTTCATAGAACTGTAATGAGCCGAGATTTTAATTATCGTTAGTCGTTACATCATTTCTCCGCGCTTGCGCAGATAGGCGAGCAAAGAAAGGTCGAAGAGGTCGGAGGTGTCGAAGAGCACGTAGTCGATTCCATTATCGGTGAGGTCGCGCCGCAGTTTGCCTATATGCGCTTTGAATGCGCTTTGGTATGCGGCGTGAATCTGTTTCGGCGAGGTGGTTATAACTTCTCCCGTCTCCAAATCCAAGAGTTCCGAATCACCCCCGATTTCAAAATCCCGCTCTACTTTATCAAGCAAGTGAAACGCGATAACCTCGTTTTGGCGATGCCGAAAATGTTTAAGGGCGGCGACGGTTTTATCGACCTCGTCCCAAAAGTCGCTGATGATGATGATAAGACTGCGCTTGTCCAAACGCTTGGCAAACTCGGCGAGTGCGCCAGCAGTGCTTGTTTTCTCGCCTTGTGATTGGGAGACCAGTTTGCTTGTTTCAGCGAGCGTTTTAAGAATGAGCGTTTGATGCGATGGTTTGACACTCGGCGGAAAGAATTGATGCAGTTTGTCGCTGTAAGTTACAAGACTGACAGCGTCGCGCTGCTGTACCATCAAGAGCGTAAGAGCGGCGGCAAGGTAAGCGGCGTATTCGATTTTCGGCAGAAATTTTTTGTCGGAAGTATAGCGCATGGAGCTTGATGTATCGAGCAAAATGTAAGAGCGCAAGTTTGTTTCTTCTTCATATTGCTTGACGTAATACTTTCCTGTTCGAGCATAAACGCGCCAATCGACATGGCGAACTTCGTCGCCGAATGTATACTGCCGATGCTCCGCAAATTCAACGCTGAAGCCGTGATACGGACTTTTGTGTAATCCTGTGATGAATCCCTCTACAATCGCTTTTGCTTTGAGTTCAATGGACTTCAGCGTCGAGACCGTCTGTGGGTTCAAGTATTTGCGATAGTCTTCGGGCATTTCTTAAAGCAAGTGATTCATCTTGTAGTATTCGTAGGCATGGACGATGCTTTCTTCGGGCTGTCTGACTTTGAGTCCAAGTTCTTGAATGGCTTTTTGCGGCGTGTAGTAGAAATACTTCGTTGCGGTCAAGAGAATTTCTCGATTGGCGAGCGCGGTTACACGTCTGATTTTGCGGGCGTTTTCGGTGAGCGCGACAAAGAGTTTGACGATGCTTTCCGTGATTGGCACAAAGACTTTCGGCGCGCCGACGATGCCGCAGATGAGGTCGAAGAGTTCTTTATAGGAAAGGTTTTTTCCGCCCAAAATATACCGTTCGCCCGTTCTTCCCTTCTCCATCGCCGCAAGATGCCCATCGACGACGTCTTCAATATCCGAGACGTTCACGCCGCCGGAGGGATACACGGGCACTTTGCGCAAATACAAATCGCGAATGAGCATTCCGGCGTTGAAGTTGATGTCGCCCGCGCCGAAGACGTAACTTGGGTTAACAATGACGCAATCAAGTCCTTTTTTGACTGCCTCGGCGACTTCCAATTCGGCGAGGTGCTTGGAGGTGTAGTAATCGACTCTAAGGTCGTCCAAATTCCACTGTTGCGCTTCGTTTGCCGGCTCTTTCGTTCCGGTGATTCCAATAGCGGAAACGGAACTGGTATAGACGACGCGCGAGACGCTGTTCTCTCTTGCGGCGTCAAGCAAATTGCGTGTGCCTGCGACGTTGATGTTGTAGAGTTGCTCGCGCTTTCCCGAACCGATATAGGCTTTTCCCGCACAATGGTAAACTTGCGAAACGCCCTTAGTCGCATCGCTCAGCGACGCCTTGTCGGTAACATCGCCATAGACGATTTTCACGCGCGATTCAAAATCGCTAATGGCGCGACGGTTGGATTTTTTGCGCATCAATAGGCGCACAGGATAGCCTAATTCAACCAGACGGCGTGCAACATTAGAGCCGATAAATCCCGTCGCTCCGGTTACTAAAACGTCCATTTGTCATTCTCCTCAATTTAGATGGGGTTCTTGCGTAGCGAGCACAAGTTACACCAGTTGTGAATGTTCTTTTTTCCAGCCCGATTCATCAACGACGCGATTCACCGTCGAGTCAAACACTCACTTTTTTTGAGCCTTTGGCTTTGACGACGGTTTGGGCGTTTCATTTTTTGCTGATAAAGCCGTGCCTGCGGCAACCGCCAATTTTTCCGTCTCAATGTCTTTGAGCCTCGCTTTCAATTCTTTCTCAACTTTTTCGTGCTCTTCCATTGATGCTTCAAGCGTGGGCTTGGCTTCCACATACATCACATCGTAAGTCGTAAAGTCTTCATCGATGAGTTCGGTACTGTGCGTGAAATTTAGAGGCTGACGAAGTTTCTCCAACAAGGATTTCATTCCATCTACAGCCGTTTTGGCCTTTTCTAACTTGTCGTTATGGGCATCAACAATCTTCCGATGCTCTCTGGTGAGCGCGTTGTAGATGGAATCCGCCTTGCCCTTCCGCTCTTTTTTTAGTTTGGCGTTCATTTCATCAAATTCCGCCTGCTCTTTTGAAAGGTATTCGGCAGTGCCTTCAAACTTCGCCACTTCTTGTTCCATCGTTGCGAGGGATTTTTCAATATCGCTGATGAGTTTTTGCTGGTGCTCAGTCGGCTTGCAAGCAACAAGCGTGAACGCGAGGAGTGTAAACAGGATAATGTTACGAACCATTGATATGTTGGTGTTAAAAGTTTTCAGAGTCAGTGGTTGCTGTTAAACATCTTAAACTGCGAATGCAAAATAGGGAACGCCCGATGTTCTTACAATTTCCTTTACATGGGTTTGATTTCGCCTTGAATGATTTTATTGCGCAATTCTTCGACGGCGGCGTGAATGCTGTCGGGGATTAAGTGCCGATTCACCTCGTTGTAAATGTAGTCGACGCCTTTTTCTGCCAAGCCTAAAACTTTATGCCCGCCTTTGAATGTGCCGTTTTTGACGTCGGTGATTTCGTTCAAAACCACTTCATCAACGACCTTGACCATGCTGGTCAAGACGAGCGTTTTGCCGTCCGTCGTCCTTGCTTCGTTTTCTTGGTTCATATCGACGCCGATTGCGAGGCGCGACTTTTCCCGCGCCGCTTCAAACACACCGAGCCCTGTAATTCCCGATGCATGATAAATCACATCGGCGTTTTGGTTGTATTGCGAGAGCGCAAGTTCCTTTCCTTTGGCGGGATTCTTAAAGCCTTCTCCCGTCAAGCCGGCGTAGCCTGTAACGACCTTGACGTCGGGGCGCACATACTTCGCGCCGTTTTCATATCCTTTTTGAAATTTGCGAATGAGCGGCGAATCCATTCCGCCGACAAATCCGATGACCCCCGTTTTGCTCACCTTTGCAGCAAGCGCGCCAACGAGAAACGAACCTTCCTCTTCGCGAAATGTAATTGCGGCGAGATTCTCAGGAATGGATTTGCTTGTGTCAACCGAATAATCAATGCACACATATTTTTTGTTGGGAAATTCTTTTGCGACGGCGGAAATATCGTCCGTGAAAATAAATCCTGCACCAATGACGACGGCAATATCGCTTTGCGAGGAAAGTTGTCGGAGCGCCGCTTCGCGGTCTGCACCTTCTCCGGGTTCAATGTATTCGTAACCAATTCCGAACTTTGCTTTCGCCATATCCACCCCGCGAAACGCCGCGTCGTTGAAGGATTTATCGCCGCGACCTCCAACATCAAACACCAATCCCGATTTGAACTTCTCTTTTAACTCCGCTTTATCCGTTTTTTTTGAAGAACAATTTATTGCAATAACGGACATTAAAAAAAGTCCAACAAGAGTTTTTATGTGCGCAGTCATTTCAAGGTGCGGTTTTGCAGTTACAAGTTCGGATTGAAATTTTTCTTTGCTAAAACAATCGCACCGATAACAGCGAGCAAGAGTAAAATCGAGACGATTTCAAACGGAAAGAGAAAGTTCGTAATCAACTCGCGTCCGATGCTTTTAGCTTCGCCAAGTTCAAGCGGCATAAGCGTCGAGGGTTTATCAGGAAGATTAACCTTTAAGCCGAGAATGTAGAGGAACTCGACGAGCAAGACCGCGCCGAGCAACAAGCCGAAGCCTTTTTGTAAATCAAATTTTTCTTTGAGGGCGCGCTCGTCGTCCAAGTTGAGCAACATAATCGTGAAAAGAAACAGCACCATAATCGCGCCCGCATAGACAATCACTTGCACAACTGCAATGAACTGCGCTTCAAGGAGCAGGTAAATACCACCGAGTGCGAAAAAATTCAGCACCAAAAACAGCGCGCTGGTTACAGGATTTCTCGACCACACCGTGCCGATTGACCCTACAATCACTAACGCGCCTAAAAACGAAAATAAGATGAACGAAATGGTTTCCATTTGCAGAACTTACTGGAAGGCTGATTAAACGGCTGTTTGAATCCGCCGATGTTTGAATCTGATGTTTGAAAGACGGGCGCAAAATTACAAAAATGTTTTCCAACTTTTCGGCGTCTTTTCTCGTGCGTCGCTATCTTTCTCACAAATACATCACCACATGCGCACCGATAAACTCATTTATCTTCTGCTCCAACTCTTGCCGCAAGGATTTTTTAGGTTGATTGGAAGAAATCCCGACGATGCCTCGCGCTACCAATTCAAATCCGTTGAACTCAAAGAAACCGCCTTCCGCATCGACGGCGTTTTCATTCCAAATTCTCCTGACGATATTACTTACTTCGTTGAAGCGCAATTTCAACCCGACGAGCACTTCTACGCCCGATTTTTCGCCGAAATTTTTCTCTACCTCAAACAATATCCAACTGCGAAGTGGACAGCCATTGTGATTTATCCTTCACGAAGCGCGGAGCAAAAAGAGATTGAGCCATATGCGGAGTTGCTTGCGCTGAAGAGGGTGAAACGAATATATTTGGACGAATTACCTAAATCAAAATTCAAGGCTGTCGCGTTGTTTGAGTTGCTCATTGCCACAGAAGAGGAAGCGGGAAAACGGGCGCGGAGATTAGCACAAAACGCGACGGTGGTGGAATTGGATTTGATTGAGCAGATATTGAGTTACAAATTCAGAACCTTAACCAGAGAGGAGATAAAGAAGATGTTGAAGATTCAAGAAGAACTTGGATTGAAGGAGACAGCGTTTTACAAGGAAGCCTTTGAGGAAGGCAAATTGGAAGGCAAATTGGCTACTGTTCCACTTCTGCGAGAATTGGGGTTGAGTGATAAGCAGATAGCGGAAAAACTCAATCTTTCTTTGTCTGATATAAAAAAGGCGCCACCGTCTTCTCGGTGAAGTTCGCCGATTGAAATTGAGATTACGCAAGATGCGCTATATTGTGCGGCTTAATCGTATTTGGAATGAACGCCAATTTGCTTTCGTATCATAAAATCACTGACCGCACGGATTTCGGAATCACAACGCGCACTCTTGCCGACTTCCGAAAAGACGTTGCATTTATTCACGCGCTCCCTTGTGATCAACGCCCCGACTTTTGCTTTGATGACGGCTACGAAGATACCTTCACCAACGCCTTTCCAATTCTCTCTGAATTTGGCTTTACGGCAAATCTCTTTGTCATTACAGGCGTTTTGGGAAAATTCAACTCGTGGGATTTTACCGTCTTCGGCAAGTTCAAGCATCTTTCTCGTCAGCAAGTCAAAGCCTTTTCTGATGAGGGTTGGAACATCGGTAGCCATACAAAGTCGCACCTTGCGCTGACAACGCTTTCTCCGCCAGTGCTTCGCGCTGAACTTCATGATTCAAAAAAATTTTTGGAAGATTTGCTTGGCAAAGCTGTTACGAGTATTTCGTTTCCCTTCGGCAATTTCAATGCGCGCGTTCTCGATGCGTGCAAAGAAGCAGGGTTTAAAGAAGCCATCTCAATTAAACAATCTTCGTCCGATGGATTCGTCAAGCGAAGCAAAGCCGTTTATCGATTCGACTCGCTGAACGCCATTCGCGCTAAACTGCGTAACGCGCCGCTCGAGCTCTTGCGCTTACGAAGCATCAATGCCTGTTCAGGTGCGACCATTTTCCTGCACAAACTTAAAGGCTATCAACCCATCGATCATGCAGAGTAGTTTACCGACCTATCTCATCATTGGGCTTGCAACGACTTTATTTTTCATCTTGGGCTACATGATGCGCGAGTCGCTCTCTCCGTTGATTATTTACCTTTTCATTGCCGCATTGTGTTATCCGCTTCGTGAAAATGCGTTTATCGTCAGGTTGTTTTGGCTTTCGACGGTTTTGATTGTGATTTGGGTTTTGAGCGTGTTGTCGGGCTTGCTTGCGCCGTTCATCATTGCCTTCATTTTAGCCTTTCTTTTTGAGCCGCTGATGGAGTGGCTTGTTTCAAAGAAACTTCCGCGCTCTTACTCGGCGGTGTTGATTACGCTTTTAGGCGTGGGCAGTATTTTTCTCGCCATCTTCCTGACCGTTCCACTCATTACGGCGCAATCGCAGTCGCTTGCCGACGCGCTCGCCAATTTACCTGAACAATTCGACAGCATTTTTGATGGACTTGAACAACTGCCGCTCGTCAAACAATATGAGATTGACGTTTCCGCCTTACGCACTTCGATCGTTTCGTTCTTTAAAGCCAAAGGCGACGGGCTTGGCAATCTTTTGACCGATATTCTCTCCAAAGCGGCGCAAAGCGTTCCGACGCTCATTTCCGCCATTGTCAATATCGTTCTGATTCCTGTGCTTGTGTTTTATTTCCTGAGCGATTTTCCAACCATTAAACAAACCCTCCTCAACTTGATTCCGCGCGAATACTTCCCAACCGCGTCAGAATACTTCGGACTTGCGGGCGCAATCCTTCGCCAATACTTGCGCGGACAAGTGATTATCATGTTCATTTTAATTGCGATTTATTCATCGCTTTTTTTTCTCATCGGATTGGGATACTCGCTTTTGCTTGGCATCGTTTATGGCGTGATGGCGTTTGTGCCCTATATCGGCGGGATTATTGCACTAACGCTCAGCATCATTGTCGCACTCTTTGGTGAGGCGGTTGGGCGAACGATTGTGCTCATTCTCATCATTTACGCGCTTGTTCACGCGATTGAAAATTTCATTCTCGTTCCGAAAATCATCGGTGAGCGCGTCAAACTCAATCCGATTGTGCTTTTCTTAGCGATTTTTCTTTTTGGGTATTTCTTCGGCTTTTTCGGCGTGCTTTCCGCCGTGCCGCTCTCGGCGTTCCTCGTTGAGATTTTGAACAAACAACTTGCGATTGCCTCGCAGAAAAAAAACATTGATGATTCTTCAAGCGCAAAGCCTCTATAAATCCTACACTCCAAAAGGCAGAGAGCGAATCGATATTCTTAAAGGCGTCTCGCTTTCCGTTGGCGAGCGTGAAACCCTCTCCATCATCGGCGCGTCGGGTAGTGGCAAAACCACTCTGCTCAACATTCTTGGAACGCTCGATACTGCCGACGACGGCGAACTTCGCTTCAAATCCGATGTGATTTTTTCCAACAAGAAATTTCACTTAAGCCCCGAAGCGATTGCAAAATTTCGTAATCAGCGCATTGGCTTCGTGTTTCAGTTTCACCATTTGCTTGATGATTTCACCGCACTTGAAAATGCCGCCATGCCGCACTACATCTTGACGGGCAATTTCAAACTTGCCAAAGAAAAAGCCGAAGCCTTGCTCGTTGAAGTCGGTTTGAAAGACCGCCTGAACCATGTGCCCTCTGAACTCAGCGGCGGCGAAGCCCAACGGGTAGCAATTGCACGCGCCCTTGTCAATTCCCCCGATGTTGTCTTTGCTGACGAGCCGTCGGGAAATTTGGATTCCAAAAACAGCGATAAACTCTACGAACTTATCGCCGAACTTTCAGAGCGACAGCATACCTCCTTTGTCATTGTAACCCATAACAGCCGCTACGCCGCACTTTCTTCTCGGACATTTGAAATGCGCGACGGTGTTCTCGAACAAGTTCACTAACCCGATACGGTCTCGCCCGTCCAGCGCGACATGCCGCCCACCATATTGACCACCTGCATAAACCCCAACTGAATCAGCAAGCCCGACGCGCTTTGACTGCGAATCCCGTGCTCGCACAACACGATAATTTCTTTTTCGGCGTCTAATTCGTTGTGGCGAAGTAAGAGCTCATCGAGCGGAATGTTGATTGCCTTTTCAATTCGGCGATGCGCATATTCGCCTCTTGTGCGAACATCAAGAAAGACGACGTCGGGCTGATTTAATTTTTTCTCCGCGTCTTGTGGATAAATGTGCATCATGGTTGTAAAATGGATATAATTTAGAAACGACTCCGTTCTTACCGGAAATTCGCCACTCAAAGCAAGGCGAGACCGCCGAACAAGTTGAACGTTGTCTCATGAGAAAAAATCAACCGCACGCAACTCTTCGGCTCTGACGAGTGAGAGCGCGAAAATGCCGGCCGTGTCGACGCGCAAAATCGTTTTCCCAAGAGAAATTTCTTTGAAGCCGTGCGTTTTGGCGATGATGACTTCTTCGGGTGTAAAGCCTCCTTCAGGTCCAATCAAAAACAGCACGCGCGTTTCAATCATTGACGGCAAGCCTTGCTTTGTAGAAAACTCGTAAGGAATGAGTTTCAAGTCGTCGTCGCGTTTGAGCACTTCGGCAAAGCGTTGAATCGGGTGCAATTTCGGGACGTGATAGCGTTGCGATTGTTTGCAGGCGGAAAGAATAATTTTTTCCCATCGCTCGTTTTTACCTTCGCGCTTGTGCTCGTTTGGGCGCGACACGGTGCGTGCCGCAACCATCGGCAGAATTTCACCGACGCCGAGTTCGGTGGATTTTTCCAAAAAACTTTCAAATCGGTCAACGGATTTTGTGAGTGAAATCGCAATGCTGACGCGGGTCTTCGGTTGTTCTTGCACATCAGAGCCGATGATTTTCGCAGTGAGCGAATTCTTTTCAATCGTTTCCACAACCGCGTCGTATCGCGTTCCCAATCCATCAATACAGTGAATCGCGTCGCCGACTTTATGGCGAAGCACTTTCGTTGCATGTAAAAACTCTTGTTCGAGAAGCGTGAGCGTTTTTGAAGCAAGGTTGATTTGACGTTGCGGTGCAAAGAAGAGTTCCATGATTGAATTGATGCTAATATTACTTAGAAAAAAATCCGATTCGTCGTTCAATCGTGAAGAATCCCCGTTTGATGATGGATTCCTCGCGTTGATGGGAATGGCGATGTTTGGAAACTTTACAGCACTGAGCTTTTACGCGACTCATCCATCATCGTGAGCAAAAATTTCAGTAACGGCGCGGCGTGCAAGGCTTGAATGAACTCGCCTTGCTGAATCAAGTTTTGAACGTCCTGCAACGATTTCAAATGGATGGTAATTTCTTCGGTTGATTCAAGTTGTTGATGCGCGATTTTTTCAACGCCGCGCGCTAGAAATGTGTATGTGCGATTGGCTTGAATCGACGGGTTCGCGCACAGCGTCATGAAGTGCGACCACTCGCCACCGCCGTAGCCGGTTTCTTCCAAGAGTTCGCGTTTTGCCGCTTCGAGCAAATCTTCACCATCTTCGCACACCCCCGCAGGAATTTCATAATACACTTCGCCAATCGCATGACGATATTGACGAATCAAAACGACCTCGTTTTCTTTTGTAAGCGCAATCACATTCACCCAGCGCGGATACTCAAAAACGTAGAACTGCTCGATGATTCCACCCGATTCCAATTCCAAACGCTCTTCGCGCACTGTCAGCCAAGGACGCTGAAAGAGATACTTAGAATCCAAAACTTTATATGGCTTTGGGTCGCTCTCAAAAGAAGTCGGCATATTGCAGTGTGATGTGTTTATCTTTGTTGAATTTGAATTTGCAATCTAATCAAAAGGTCATGTAACTTTTTTGTGGTTGTCATTCTGAACGAAGCGTAGCGAAGTGAAGAATCCATCAAGTCTAACCGAGCGCGTCAGTGGATTCCTCGCTACGCTCGGAATGACGAACACTTTTTTATAGCACTATCTAATGAAAAAGCCTGCATCAATGCACTCGCGCAATACGACGTTGCTCGAGCTTTTAGACCGCGTGCTCGACAAAGGCGTATTCATTTCCGGCGACGTGGTTCTTTCGGTCGCCGATGTGGAGCTCATTGTGATTGATTTGCGATTGCTGGTTTGTTCGCAAGAAACTTTGAATCGCTTGAAAGCAAAATACACCGCGCCACAACTGCGCAATTCCAATGAACCATCACCTTGAACATTCCGAACTGCAACGCACAAAATCCGAAAGCGCGGACGGCGTTGATTTGGCGCACGAACTCAAAGCCATTGATGCTACGATTGCCAATCTGCCGAAGCGCATTAACATTTCGCCTGAAAACGCCGAACAAGGTCTCGCGCAACTTGTGCTCACGCTGATTGAACTCCTGAAACAACTTATGGAAAAACAAGCCGTGCGCCGCATGGATTCAGGCTCGCTGAGCGATGAAGAAATCGAACGCATTGGCGAAACGATGATGAAACTTGACGCCCGAATTGATGAACTTTGCGCCGCATTCAATATCAGCCGAAAAGACCTCAACATCGATTTAGGTCCGCTCGGCGACTTAATGTAACTCCAACAAGAATACTTAAAGCAATGACGAAAGAACTTGAAACCGCACTTGAAGTTGCCGTAGAAGCCGGCACTCTCACGCTGAAATACTTCCGACAACGCTCGCTTAAAGTTGAAACGAAACGCGACAAGTCGCCCGTAACCGAAGCCGATAAACAAGCCGAAAAACTGATTCGCACGCGCTTGATGAAAGCCTTTCCGAAAGATGGATTTTTAGGAGAGGAATCGGGCGAGAAGCCAAGCAAGTCTGGGCGTCGCTGGGTGATTGACCCGATTGACGGCACGAAGTCGTTTATTCACGGCGTTCCGCTTTATGGCAATATGATTGGGCTTGAAGCGGGTGGCGAGGTGGTGGTCGGCGTTGTCAATTTTCCCGCGCTCAATCAAATTTTCTATGCCGAACAAGGTTGCGGCGCGTTCTGTAATTTTCAACGTCTCTCGGTTTCCAGTGTCAAGAAGTTTGATGACGCTCTGCTCTGCGCCACCAGCGAAGATTACATTTTCGGCGCATCAAATTCTCCGCTCGATAACCTACGCGGCAAAACAAACCTGTTCCGAACTTGGGGCGATTGTTACGGACACTGCCTCGTCGCCTCTGGCAACGCCGACCTCATGATTGACCCGAAAATGAATCCTTGGGATATTGCCGCGCTCTTGCCCATCGTTACCGAAGCCGGCGGCATGTGCTTTGATTACAACGGCAAGCCTGCTTCGCTTTTCGGAAAAGGACTTGTCAGCACGAACCCCTTTCTCGGCAAATCGCTTTTGAAGCAACTCGAATCATAACTCCACCACCGTGTGCTTTGTCCAATCGCTTGCTTCCACTGCGTCTTGCACCGTGCGAATAAACGACAGCCCGTATTTGTTAAGAAAGTAAAGCACATTGAGCGCGCGCTCTTGCAACTTCCCCGACGGAAGCAAATTCACATCGCATTTTTCAATCTGACTCAAAAATTCGTTCTGCTTCTGCTTCTGTGAACGAAAGGCTTTCTCTTTGAGCTGACTCACCTGAAAAAGCATTTTGCCTTGTGCGGTTTCCAGCGTTTGCAAAAGCGACGGGTCTAAAAGTTTGAGCGATGCTTCGAGCGTTTGCATTGTTGCCTTTACTTCCGCCTCAATGTTTTCAAATACGCCATCGAGATTGATTTCAGAGTGGGTTGCGATGTATTCTTTGAGTAGCGATTCCTTTTCGGAGAAGAACTGTTCGTATCGCGCTTCGCGAAATTCGCCGCCGAGTTTTTCAAAGACTTTTGAGATTTTTGGCTCGACCACCGTCAGACTTGCACGCGGCACCACCAGCGGCATTTCAACATTGAAAAATTGATAGGCGCGTTTGAGTTGCGCCCAATAAGCCACTTCGCTCGGTCCAGCCACATAAGCCAGCGTCGGCAAGGCTTTATCTTGCACAATCGGGCGCAAGACGACGTTCGGGCTTAACTTTTCAGGCGCGTTGTAAACCGTTTCCAGCAATGCGGTTTTAAGCACTTCTTCTCGCGACGGCTTCAACTTAAAATACTTTTCACCGCTCGCTTCCAGATTCCATCGCTTGCCTTGCTCGTCAATCCAATAAAAATTTATCGGCTTCACTTTCGCCTGCGCTTCGTAGCCTTCGTCTTCAAGGCGCGCACTTTGCGCAATGACTTCTTCGGAATTTTTTGGAAATGTCTCGAACTCTTTGATGAACACCTCTCTAACGAGCGACTTGAACTTTGCGTCGTCGGGAGAAAGGAACACCAATCCGTCTTCTTTGAAAAGCGCACCCATGAATTTTGCAAACGCCGTCAGGAGCGTCTCACCTTGTTTGTAAGAGGATTGAATCAGATTCGATAATTCCTCTTTGAAGTCGCTTGTCGGAAGAAGCGAAAGCACTTCGCTTACAAACGGCTCAATTCCTTCCGAAAATCGTGTTCGTCCGACCATTTTTCTTTCAGCGTAATTTTTTTCATCGTAACGCAAGGTTTTCGTTTCATTTCCAACAAGAAGTGTAACGGACGAGACTTCGTCATAATCGTGGTCTTCTCCTTCCAGCCAGAAAATCGGCACGAAGTCATAATCGGGAAATTCTTGCTTGTATTTCTTTGCAAGGGCAATGGCAGACGCGGTTTTGTAAATCGTGTATAGGCTTCCTGAAAATAAGCCGACTTGCTGTCCGGTAAGTATCGCAACGGTTTTTGGGTTTCTCAATCGCTCAATGTTTTCAAGGGTTTTCGGGGAGGGCGCATAGCGCGTTTGTTGCTCAGCAAGAAGTGTTGCTAATTCTTCGCGCGGGTAATTCGTGTGTTCAAGGCGCGTAAGTTTTTCTTGCACGACGAAAGACTTGCGAAAATCGCCATTGAAAAAATGCTCGGTAAGTTTTTCACTTCTCTCGTTTTGAGACGCATAGTCTACAAAGAGCAAAGGAAAGCGTTTGCCGTTTTGTGAAAGACGCTCAAAAGAAATCGGATAGATGTTCATTTAGAGTAAAATCATTTCACCGAGTTTTTGCGAAATCAAATCCGACAAGGCTTTTTCAAGCGTGATGCCGCGCTTATCGCAAATCCATTGTCCATCTTTGTAGTCAAATTTCCAGCCGCCGCTCGGCTCAGCAAGCCAGATTTGATTGGTCGCGCTTTGACGACTGACAATTAACTTCACACCGTCTTCAAATTCAATGGTGAGTTTGCCTTCGGATTCTTCGCATTCAAGTTCGTCGCGATTGAGTTTGTCTAACGCGTTAGACAGACGCCGAAATGTTTTATCAATTTCAACGGGAATGTTCATGGTTTGCCGTTTAGCGTAGAAAAGATTGTTAATGGAGTTTCGCCGATTTCGCGCACCGCGTCTTCGGCGATTTCAGGGTTGAGTTCATATCCGATGCCGTTGCGCCCCAATTCCGCCGCTACAACGCACGATGTTCCCGACCCCAAGAAGGGGTCTAAGATGGTTTCGCTTACATAACTGAATGCTTTAATCAGTCGGCGCGGCAGTTCTTTGGGAAACGGCGCGACGTGGGTTCGATTCTGCCCGCTCTTTTCAGGCTTCATCAGCCATACGTCGCTATTCTTAATGCTAAGCCAAAACTCCTTATCCAACTTGGATTGCTCCTTTTGCGCTTTGGTAAGATGACCGTATTTATTTGTGCCGAGTTTTTGAGGCTTATCGAATTCCAAAATAAACTCGTGCATGTTGTTGATGAGAATGCCGCCGGGAAAGGGATATGTGCCGAAGTGTGCGCGCACGCCGTTGGTTTTTTGCCAAACGATGTCGCGCTTGAAGATAAAACCGATTTCTTCGCAAAGGTCAATCGTTCTGCCGACGAGGTTAAGTGTGCGATAGCCACCGCCGTCCAAGCGCACCGGCAAGTTCATAATGTTGATGAACATCTTTCGTCCCGGTTGCAACACCCGAAAACACTCGCGCCACACTTGACCGATTTTCTCGAACCATTCGTCAATATCGTGCACATCACCTAAGTTGTTCTCAAGTGGCTCGCGCGAATACATTTTCGCGTTGAAATACGGAGGCGAAGTTACAATCAAATGCACCGACGCATCAGCGACTTCCTTCATCTCGGTTGAACTGCCGACGACGACGGTTTGCGTGGTATCATTGACGATTAATTGCTTTGAACCAGTTATCGCAACTGTCTTTTCTGATTTTTTTTCACTTTTTCTTTTATCGTCAAATTTTTTCAGTGATGATAATACAAAGCGTAGCTGACCGCTTGCTGATTCAATCGCATCAATTAGTTTTTGCTCCGCTAATGTGTGAACTTCTGGTACAGTCAAGCGCAGATATTTTGCAGCCTCAATCGCAGACAGATACTTTCTGTCTTGATAATCTGTTGCTTTCATTTATGACTTGTAAGTTTAATTATATCGGTATAGTTATGATGAAATTGCAGTTGATAAGGACCGTCTTTTCTTCCTGGACGATGCAACTGTAAGTATCCCCAAGGCATAGTCAAGGTGCTTCCTGCGTAATAGCCCGAGTCTCTTTTTTCAACAGTATATCCTGCGGACAGTTTTTGTATTTCTTTCAAATCAAAGAACTGATTTGCCTTGGCATAGTAAATCGCATCTGCAAAATCTCTTTCATTTTTAGCATACCCAGACGATAGGACAATGTGCGTGACTAACGACATTTTATTTCTCAACCACTCTTGAAAAGTTTTCCACTGTCTTGAATAGCTTTCCTGAATAGTGCTTATGTAAAGTCTGTTTTGATAAAGCTCCGCCTGTTGATTATGCTTTTTGATTATTGGGCTTTTCAGTTTTGCTTCTGGAGCGAACTCAATAATGTTCTTTGCATCAGTCTCTCCCGTAAATGCCTTGAAGACAAAAGTTACCTCTTCTGGGATTTTTTCTCCGCACAAAAATGTGATTCTGTCTAAAAACCTTTGTAAGGTTGTTAGATGTGCTTGACCATGAGTCACTGATGACTTTTTTAACGACAGATTTAGAGTATCCCCATTCTCAAACAATACCACAGCGTCGGTCTTGCTCTGTGTCTTTTGGCTACCTGTAAAATCCTCTACTTTCTGTGTCCCCTTTTTTGCGTCAACACTTATAGGTTTTGCCTGTATACCTCTTTTCTCTGCAAAGAGCATTAAAGCACTATATTCATCTGACTTTGCATCCAATACTCTTTTTGCAAACTCTTGTTCATACTCGTGACCACTTCTTTTCGCTTGCTTCCAGCCTTCTGACCTATTTCGTTTATTAGATTTCATAAATCTCAACTGTTTAGCGAGTAGTTCGGGGATTCTTTGGTAATGAAAACGCTGTGCGGATGCGATTCGCGCAAGCCTGCATTGGTGATTTTGACGAACTTCGTTTTGGTTTTCAGGTCTTCAATGGTTTTCGCACCGCAGTATCCCATCGCCGCGCGCAAGCCGCCGATGAGTTGATAGACGACTTCGCTGAGCGAGCCTTTATACGGCACTCTGCCCTCGATGCCTTCGGGCACGAATTTT
>JBDNCJ010000110.1:0-4997 GCA_046719715.1 Chloroherpetonaceae bacterium
CGATTTTCCATGACGACGAGCGCGGTATTTGTTACACGGTTTCGTTTGAGCCGCTCTAAATGCGACTTTGCCAGCTGTTCGCATGCTTGTTGCAAGTCGAGCTCGAGCGTCGTCCAAAGTGCTTTTGCATCGCTTGGGAGCGATTGTTTTAGGACATAATCAACGAAATGCGGTGCGTGAAAGGCGCGTTTGGTTTCGGCAAAGTCAATCGGCTGAATGAGCGCGTCGCGTTGTTCGGCGTCAGAAATGAAGCCATTGGCACGCATGCGTCGAAGCACTTCTTCTTGACGTGTTCGTGCAAGGTCGAAGTTGCGCATTGGGTCGTAGCGCGTTGGCGACTGTGGCAAGCCCGCCAGCAACGCACATTCAGCAAGCGTGAGTTGTGCGGGCGATTTGTGAAAGTAAAATTCCGCCGCCGCACCAATTCCAAAGCATTGATTGCCATATGGCACGCGGTTCAAATATGCGGTTAAAATGTCTTCTTTGCTCCAATGCACTTCCAAGCGCAAAGCAAAAAGCATGACATGCAGTTTTGAGAACACGCCTCGCTCTGCACCCAACATCAAACGCGCGGTTTGCTGCGTAATGGTCGACGCACCCGAGACGATTTTCATCGCCGTTACATTTTGCCACAATGCGCGCAAGAGTGCGCCAAAGTCAATGCCAATGTGCGTGAAAAAATGTTTATCCTCTGCCGCAATCGTTGCCTGAATCATCATCGGCGGAATCTCGTGGAGTGAAACGGGACGCGACGAGGCAAATTCCGAACTCAAAACTTCGCGCAACAGCCGACCGTTTCTATCGAGAACAACGAGCGAATGTTTTTTTTCGCCAGAGAAATCCTGCTTGGAAATCGGTAAGGCAATGTATCCAACAAGAACTATCACCAGCACAGCGAAAGCGGACGCCCAAACGCGCCCATTTCTCAATCGTTTCATCTCGAAGTGCGTCAAAGTGTTTATCTTTCGGACTTTAATTCAATCGACATTCCAATGAAGTTACTTTCGTTAATTCTTTCACTCGTTTTGCTTATGCCCAGCGCTTCAAAAGCCACTTCTAAGAAAAAAACCGCTAACCATTTTGCCGCCGATTATCGCATCGAATCGCTTGAAGCGAACTTACACATGTATCTCATCACTGTAACCGTTCAAAATCCCGAAGCAAAACCCACGATTGATTTCATTTTGCCCGCGTGGCGACCGGGGCGGTATCAAATTCAAAATTACGCGGCGAATGTGCAAGAATTTAAGGCAAAGTCGGGCAACAGCAGTCTGAGATTTGAAAAAATCGATAAGCAAACTTGGCGCGTTTCTACCGAAGGCAAATCGGAAGTTACCGTTCAATACAAATACTTCGCTGG
The DNA here is from genome assembly GCA_046719715.1 of Chloroherpetonaceae bacterium. Lineage (GTDB taxonomy): Bacteria > Bacteroidota > Chlorobiia > Chlorobiales > Thermochlorobacteraceae > JANWWM01. Next base: position 1,361 of record JBDNCJ010000110.1, read on the forward strand.
CGGTCAGTTAGATGCGGGAAACTGCTATGTTGGCAGAGATGAAATTTACTTTAATGGTTCAAACCTCTTCGTCTATACAGAGGACACACGCTTCAAGCCTGTGCGTCTTTACATCGACTACCCCTCGGGCTGGAAAGTCGCCACGCAATTAGAACGAACCGACAATCCACACGTTTTCACTGCTGAAACTTACGACGACCTCATCGATGCGCCCACACTCGTCAGCCCGACAATGGTTACTTACGAAGTCAAAGTCAAAGGCGCGACGATTTACATCTGCTTCAAAGACAAGGCAGGGCTTGGCGGCTACAAGTTCAACGAAGAAAACATTAAGCGAGATATTGCCGCCGTCGTTGATGCACAATTTACTTTGATGCAAGATGTGCCGTTCAAAACTTACTACTTCATTTATCACATTCTTCCGATTGCGTTTGGGCACGGCGTTGAACATAAAAACTCGACCTCCATTGTGCTCGGACCTGCCGACAAAATGAACGAGAATTACGGTCGCTTCATCTCCATCACCTCGCATGAATTTTTTCACGTCTGGAACATCAAGCGCATTAAGCCCAAAGAGTTCATGCCTTACGATTACGCCAAAGAAGGCTACACGCCGATGCTTTATGTGTCGGAAGGATTTACAAGCTACTACGGCGATTTGACGCTGGTTCGCGGTAAAGTTTGGACGGCGAAAAGTTATATCAACGACGTCGCCGACGGCATCACCAATTTGCAAAATACCTATGGCAGAAAGGTTCAATCGCTCGCGCTCTCCTCGTTTGATGCTTGGCTTTCGGGCTACGGGGCGGGCAGAGCCAATAGCACGATTTCCTTTTATAGCAAAGGCGAACTTGTCGGCATGATTTTAGACCTCGAGCTGCGTCATCGCACCAAAAACAAATTCTCGCTCGATGATGTCATGCGCACCTTGAATGAAGAATTCGCTAAGCAAAATCGCGGCTTTTCGGCAAAGGATTTTCAAGAGATTCTCGAGCGATTTGCTGGCGGCTCGATGCAATCCTTCTTTGATAGCTACATCAACGGCACGGAAGAACTGCCGTTTGAAACCGCTCTGGGCTATGCAGGATTAGAGCTTCAAAAAACGCTCTCGCCGCAACCTTACACGGGTATCACGACCAATGTTGAAAACGACTTTCCCGTCGTTAAAGGGATTGTGCCCGAGTCGCCCGGCGCGTCCATCGGATTGGACAACGGCGATATGCTCATCGCACTCAACGACACCTTTTTGATGAAGCAATCCCTTTCTGCAATACTCGCGCGTTTCAAAGCCAACGACAGCGTCAAAGTTACTATTCAGCGCGAGGGCAAACTTCACGAAAAAACTATGCGCCTCGAAGGCAATTACATCTACTCGATTTCTAAAAAGAAAAACCCAACCCGACTGCAACGCGACATTTTTGAATCGTGGCTCACAACCAAGTGGAACGATGAATAGCACTACGATGACCAACGCCTCATAATGAGTTTGATAAAATTCAGCGTATCGGCAACGTAGCGCATGTTGCTTTTTCCCGTGCCGTAAATCACCTCGATTTCTACAAAGCCAATCGTGAAGCCTTGTGCCGCGGCGTGAAGCAAAAATTCCGTCTCGAACATAAATCCTTTTTCAAAACACAGCGGCACGATGCGTTCCAAACAGGGGCGATGCACCAGCCTGAATCCGCATTGGGCGTCCTCGATACGCTGTTTAGTAAGGCGCGTCAGAATGGCGGACGTGGTTGTGTTTGAAAAAATTCGCGGCAGTGGCATGGGCGAAGTAAATCGTCCGTTACGGCGGCGCGAGCCGACCACGATGTCGTAGTGAGAAGCCGTTTCTAAAAATTTTGGAATGTCGGCGGGCAGATGTTGATGGTCGCTGTCAATCGTGAGCACCATGCTGGCGCCGCATTTGAGCGCGATGTTGTAGCCTAATTTCAGCGCGACGCCCTTGCCTTGATTTTTCGGCAAGTGATAGGCTTTAACGCCGTGTTGATGAAGCACCGTAACGGTTTTATCCGTCGAGCCGTCGTTGATACAAATGGTGCGTTCAGGCGGAACGAAGGCGCGAAGTTCGGCAAGCAGATTGGGCAAGGTTTTTTCCGCGTTGTAGCACGGCATCAGCGCAAATAGGCTCATTTAATCCGCCAAGTAAGGTTCAGGAATCAAGTTGCCGATGTTGAGGATTAAGGCTTTATCAATGGCTTTTTTGACGCGCACCATTTCTCGAACGCCCGCTTCGCCGAACATCTCGACCAGATACTCGGCTTTCAATTTGCCGACACCATGTTCGGCGGAAATCGTGCCGCCCATCGCGAGGGCTTCGCGAATGAAGGTGCGATAAAGGTCTTTGGCGCGTTTGGCTTCGTCTGAATTTTTCGGAAGAATGTTCAGATGCAAATGCGCGTCCCCGATGTGTCCGAACAAGATGTAATCGAAGCCTTCGGCGGCGCACTTGGTTTGATAGGAATTCATCAATTCGGGGAATCGAGCATGTGGAACAGCCATATCGGTTGAAATTTTTCGCTGTTTGAATTTGGCATACCACTCATTGACTTGCGCGGGCAAGGCATGCCGAAAGTCGCGAATGGCTTGTTGCTCGTCGGGCGTGAGCGCAATCCACGACGGTTCAATTAAGGCGTGATGCGATTCCATCAACCCAAACCATGCTTGAAGCAAATCATCTTCAGTATCGGCGGTTGTTTCTTGTTCGAAGAAAATCGCGCCGACGGCGTCGTTTGGAATTTGCGGATACTTCGGGCGCAGAAAGTTGAGCGAGTGTTTATCAAAGTATTCCAACGCGCGTGCTGAAAGGTCGCTTGGAGACGTTGCGCGGCGAGAGCGTTCGCGTGCTTCGCTGACAAAATTCAAAAGGTGCGTTTCGTTCTCGAAGTAAATCAACCCACTAAACATGCGCTCGGGTTTGGGAAGCAGTTTCAAATCCGCCTCTAAAATCACGCCCAGCGTGCCTTCCGAGCCAATGAACAAATCAATCAAATCCATGTTCGGGGCGGCGTAATAGCCAGCGATATGTTTTGAGACGTTCGGCATCGTGTAAGTTGGAACAGGGACTTCGTAGCGCGTGCCGTTTTCGGTTTCAAAGACGAGCATTCCGGAGTTATCGGCGAAAATTTCACCGCGACGCACTTCGAGCACTTCGCCCGATGGAAGCGCGAGTTTCAATCGCTCAACATACTTGCGCGTCGCGCCGTATTTGAATGTGCGCGCGCCTGATGAATTGTTGGCAATCGTGCCGCCGATGAAGCAGTAGCGTTCGGTGGGGTCGGGCGTGTAAATCAAGCCCTGCTCTTCGACGGCTTGCTGAACATCAAAAAGCAACGCGCTTGTTTGAACGGTGGCAACGCCCGTGCCGTCGGGATTTTTTTTGATGTTCAAAATGCGGTTGAGTTTCGGCATGGCTAACACCGCACCGCCAAAGGGAATTCTGCCGCCCGTTGTGCCGGTGCCGTTGCCTGAAAGCGTCAGGCGGGTTCGGCTTCGGGAACAGTCGCGCAAAACTTCCTGCACCTCATCGTAACTTTCGGCAAAATAAACGCCGCTGGTATAGCCATCGCGAATCGCGCTGGTATCTTCAAGGTAAGATTGAATTTCGGAAGGGTCGGATTTGAAAATCATATCG
>JBDNCJ010000111.1:0-4908 GCA_046719715.1 Chloroherpetonaceae bacterium
TGGAAAACGACATGTTCATGCTTGCAAGCATCGAGAGCTCGAAATAAATACCGACGACAGCATCTTCTTGAAGTGGATTTTTCGCGTTGCTCATCACGACGTCGCTCAAACCCTGTACATCGCTTATTCTGATTTGTGTAAGGTCATTCACGACGCGTATCGACCGCGCACAACAAAACTCAGAATAAAAAAGGCGAAGTTGTCATGTGCAACTCCGCCCTCCCTTTTACCAAGCGAAAATGAAAGAACAATTCATTTGGCTACTTCACCAGTAGCATCTTCTTCGTTTGGCTGAATCTGCCTGATTGAATGGTGTAGAAATAAACGCCGCTTGAAAGATTGCTTGCGTTGAAATTTGCCCGATGCGCCCCCGCACTCTGACGCTCGTTGACAAGCGTAGCAACCTTTCTGCCCAGCATATCAAACACTTCCAAGCGCACATCGCCCGCCGACGCAAGTTCGTATTCGATCAACGTTGTGGGATTGAACGGATTGGGAAAGTTCTGCGAGAGTTCATAGCGGAAGATTCGACGCGAAATTTCCGTAACCTCCACGCTGACGGTATTGGGATAGTCATGCACAGTGCCATTGAAATCGTAAGAACGCAAGGCATACTGATAGGTGCGACCGACTTCGACCGAAGCATCGGTGAAGACGTATTGCGTGGTTTCGGACGTCGTGCCGCGTCCGCGTAAGGCTGGTGTATTGCGGAATGAAGCGATTTCTACGCCGTCTCTGAGAACGCCAAAGCCGGCGTTATCGGCTTCGCTGGCGGTCGTCCAAGCAAGTGCGACGCCGCTCGGCGTGCTTCCGCCAGTGAATCGGCTGAGTTGCACCGGCAAGGGATTATCGCTGTCGCCGCCGACGGCAAAGTCGGAAAACTCCGTTAAGCCATTCACCAAAATGAAGGGTTCAAGGTATTGAACCGTCGCGGAAATCGGGGCTTGTGCCACGTCTTGCCACGGCGCACTGCTGTTAGGTCGCTTCAAGACTTTGAGCGTGTTGAAGTTTCCAATGTTGGTAATGGACGACAAATCCAAAATCAGGTTGTAGGTGTAGCTCGTCAGTCCGCTTTGCGTTACCGTCCAAAATTGGTCGGGCGAGACGTTTTGAACGCCGATTGGCAACGGCGGAATCGTGATGGGGCTTACGCCCGTCGAACTTGTAAGCGATGCGGCGGGACTGCTGTTGGCGGTCAGATTGACGATTGCGCCCGTTGTACCCAGCACAAACGCTCCCGTTTCGCCTGCGGCAATCGTAGGCGAGAGCGAGGCGCTTCGCTTAACGGCGAGTTGTGTGAAGGGGTCTATTACAACGGAGGAAATCGGGGTGATGCTTGTCAGAACGATGGGAATCCGATTGCCTTCTGCACGTAAAAATGTAACGGGCGAATTGCCTGCATCTAACTGAGTAAGTTGATTATTCGCACACAAAAGAAAAGATAAAATCGGCGCATTGCTTAAATCAACCGACGAGACTTGATTGTCGCGAAAGTTGAGAAACGATAGTCCGGGCTTGTTTCCTATTACAAGTGTCGTCAAAGCGTTGCGCGCCGCATTAAGTTGAGAAAGCCCGACATTGCTGGTGAGGTCTAACGTCGTGAGTTGATTATCCTCGCAAGATAGACCGTTCAAATTGGCACATCCATTTACGTTTAACAGCGTTAATTGATTATTCCAACAGAAGAGTCGGAACAGCATCGGGTTGGTGCTCACATCTAAACTTGTGAGTGCGTTGTTCTGGACTTCTAAAAATTCAAGTGTCGGGCAGTTGGTTACATTGATGGACGTCAGTAGGTTGTCTTGACAGGCAAGTGAAAACATGTTCGCCCCAAGCCCTACGAGATTGGTAATCTGATTGAATCCACACTCCAAGCGCTCAAGCGCGAGATTAACATTCAAATCCAGATTCGTGAGTTGATTACGAAAGCAGAAAAGGACTTTGAGCAATGGGTTCGCGCTTAAGTCTAAACTCGTTATCTGGTTATCGTTGCAATAGAGTTCCTCTAACGACGTGCAATTAGAGACGTCCAATGATGTCAGCGCATTGCTGTTACAATCAATGTAGTTTACTGTTGTATTGTTTCCGATTACCAAACTCGTAAGTTGATTGCCGAAACAAAAGATTCTTTCAATACCCGTTGATTGGCTCAGGTCTAACGAGGTAATTTGGTTATCCGAACAGTTAAACTCTCCACTCAGGAGGGGATTGTTGGAGAGATCAAGCACGGAAATATTATTAACATTGCATCTAAATTGTTCCAACTGGGGATTTTGGCTGACATCAAGCGCGCTGATATTATTGATTGAACAGATGAAAAATCGGAGTAATGGGCTTCCTGTTACGTCAAGCGAAGAAATTTGATTTTCTTGACAGGCGAAGGAGCGAAGTAACGGCTTATTCGTCATGTCCAACGCCGTGAGTTGATTGAAATTACAATTAAACTCTTCCAACAGCGGACAGTTGCTGATGTCGATTCCCGTCAAGGAATTAAGTTGAACGGATAGAAATCGCAATGCTGGATTGCTTGTTAAATCCAGCGTGCCCGAGAGCCCACAACTGAAAACTGAAAGTTCCTCCAACAAGAGGTTGTTGCTCACGTCAATCACGCCAAGCGACGGATTAAACCCACAGTTTAAACTCACAAGTCCCGCGAAGGCTTCAATCCCCGTCAAGTCCGTGATGGAAGCAAACGACAAATCTAATGCGGTTACATCGGTAACGGCAGGTGTAGTAAAGACGACTTGATTACCGACTTCGCTTGTTCCAGACACTTGCGACAGCACCCGCGAGCGAAACGACGCGTCAGGAATGGTAACGGGTTGCGCGAGAGCCGAAATCGAGAGCGAAACGAAGAGCAAAAAAAGCGTCGCGAGGTTTTTCATCTGTTTCATCTGCAAAAGAGTTAGGTTGAATGATTGAACGGATTTACATCATCAAACCTAACGCGGCTTTTTGGACGTCTCGATACGTATTTATTGCGTAGTGCGTCTTTGGGTTACGATGCCATGAGGAAGTTGGTGAGGTTGCTGGTTGAGGGCAGGCGCATTTTTCGGCGCACGTTGCGTCGATGCACGTCGACGGTTCGCGGCGAGATGGCAAGCAGTCGGGCAATGTCTTTGGAGGCGAGATTAAGTTTGAGCAGGGCGCAGATTTTCAGTTCCATCGGCGAAAGCGTTGGGAACTGTTGGGCGAGGGTTTGCATGAATCCTCGATTCGCGGTTTGAAACTCGCGCTCAAATTTTTCCCAGTCGGCGGTTGCGTTGAGTTTTCGCTCTATGGACTCTATGGAGACGACGAGGGTTTTCATGTTGGCAGTTGGCTTTTGAGCGAGGCGGTGAAGTTCTTTTTTCAGACGTGCAATCAACTCTTTTTGCTCGCCGAGTCGAACCGCCATTGCCGCCAGTTGCTGATTTTTCAGATTCAAATTTGCTTCTAATTCCGCGCTCTTTCGTCGGGCTTCGGCGGCGGCGCGCTCCGCTTCGTGGACTTGGAAGAGCATTTCGGCGTTGCGGCGGCGGCGGTCGGACTCTTCATTAAAGACGCACTCATCGAGTTCATAGAATCGCTCGAAGTGCGCAACGGCTTCCTCAAAACGCCGTGCGGCTTTATAGGCTTTGGCAAGGGCGAGTTGCGCGTCGCGCTCGACGGCTTTCAATCCGCTTTTCGAGGCGATTTCAATCGCTTTTTGAATTTGAGCAATGCCTATTTCAATGGCGGATTCCTCGACATTTGCTTCCACGATATAGACCGCGGCATCTTCGATGAGCGAATAGGCGAGGCTTTCGGTGTTGGAAAAGTCGTGAAAAATTTGCCGTGCGGCGGCGAAAAATCCATGGGCTTGTTCATAGTGCCGCTTGCGGAAGTGAATTGCGCCGAGCCGATGCAAGATGGTTCCTTCGCCTAACTTGTTGTCGATGTCTCGCTGAAGCAAGAGGGCTTCGTTTCCCAAACGCATGGCGTCGTCAAATTTTTCCTGACCGATATAGACGCCCATCAAGTTGGAAAGAGCATTGGCTAATCCCAACTTTTGACCGATTTTTCGGAATCGTGCCGCGCCTTTTTCAAGCAGGGCAACGGCGTTGTCATAGTCGTTCATCAAGAAATAAATCATGCCGCTGTTGGTCAGCGCACCGGCTTCGGAGGATACATCGCCAAGTGCGGCGAATTTGTTGATGCACGCGAGTTGAAGCTCGAGCGCGGCGTAATAATCGCCGAGATTTTTTAAGGAGACGCTGATACACATTTCGGCTTCGGCTTGGCGGCGCGTGTTCTTGATTTTTTTGGCAAGGGCGAGCGCGTCGTATAAGTCGCGCATGGTTTGCGTGTAATCGCCAAGCCGAATAAAGAGAATGCCGCGCGAAATGAGCGCCGCCGACTCCTGCTCTTTTTCTTTGAGCATGCGCGCCGAGAGAATCGCTTGGTCGGCGTAGCGCACTCCCGATTCAAAATCGCCCAAATTCCGATGTAAATCCGCACAAGCACGCAGCGCGTTCAACGCACTGAACGCATCATGTTCCTCTCGAAAAATTTTGAGCGATTCCATCGCATCATTCAAGGCGTCTTTGTGCTTGGAAAGTTTTGCATTCGCATTGCTACGAGCCAAAAGGGCGTCGGCGTAGAGACGCTGGCTTCTGAGCGGACGCGAGAGCGCGAGGGCTTGTTCTGCATGATTGAGCGATTCAAGCGGCGACTCGCGCTCCAATCGCTGTGCCTCTTTGAGCAACTTTGCAATCCGCGCTTTGAGCGCACGCGGATTGGCATGAACGGCTTGCGACTCGATAACCCGCATGTTCTTTTGTTTTTGTGTTAGGCGTTTCAAAGTAGGAATTTTTTTGAACTCTTGTCGCCCGCTGCTGACATACCCTTGACGCACCCTCTCGGTAGATTCGCTTTCCAACTTCATTT
>JBDNCJ010000112.1:0-4790 GCA_046719715.1 Chloroherpetonaceae bacterium
TGGCTTTGTTTGTTCAAGTGAATCCGTGCGCTGTGCAAAAACACGCGCCGCTACTGCCATAAACAGTAGCAAAAGTGCGAAACGGTGTGTCATTAGGTTTTAATGTTTATGGTTAAAAATGGAACTGTGATTCAAGAACGACGCGGCAATGCCGCTTTGTGAACGAGAGGCACGACTAAAAAACGAAATACGCGCTCGCCACGCCGAAGTAGATTAAAAGTCCGGTAATATCGACGATGGTCGTAATTGCCGGACTTGCCGCGACAGCAGGGTCGCCGCCAAAGGCTTTCACCATCAAGGGCAATCCTGCGCCAATGACCGTTGCCGTAATGACCTGCAAAGAGAGCGCAAGCGAAATCACAAAGGCGATGGTGGAAAGTGAATACTGCGTCGGTATTTCAGTTTCCCACGAAAGAAAAAGCACTTTCGCAAAGGCAAGCAAACCCAAACAGATTGCTAAAAGCGTGGCGATTTTCGTTTCCTTCCAAATGACCTTTAACCAAGAAAGTACGGTTATCTCACCAATGGCTAATGCACGCACAACCACTGTGGCGGCTTGGCTTCCTACATTGCCGCCCGTATCGGCAACCATTGGCATGTAGAGTGCGAGAATGAGGAGTTTTTCCAACGCATTTTCATAATGATGAATAATCAGTCCCGATATAATTCCTACCGCCGCCAGCGAAACAATCCAAGTCACGCGCTTACGGAAATGTTGCCACGACGAGGTTTCCAGATAGTTCAAGTCAGAATCGCGCTGTGCAATCCCCATAAACTTTTCCAAGTCTTCGGTGTGCTCGGCGCGAATAATATCCAAAGCTTCGTCGTGCGTAACCACGCCTAAAAGTTGCATCTCACGATTGACAACTGGAACTGCAATCAAATCATACTTTTCAATTTTCTTTGCAACATCTTCGCGGTCTTCATCAGCAAAAGAAAAGATGAACTCGCGATGCATAATATCGCTGACTTGCGTTTGAGGCGAAGAGAGAATCAAATCTTTCAGCGTGATAAAGCCAATGAGTTTTTGGTCGTCGCTGACTACATAGATGTAATAAACCATCTTCTTCGCGGGCGAATCAAGACGCACTTTGGCAATGGCGTCTTCGCAAGTCATGCTTTCATACACCGTTGCATAATTGAGCGACATAATACCGCCAGCCGTGTCGGGCGGATAAGCACTTAATCGTAAAATGGCTTCGCGAACCGACTTTGAGATGTAAGGCAAGATTTCTTCCTGCGTCTTTTTGGGAAGAAATTGAAGAAAGTCTACTTGCGATTGCGTCGGCATTTGCTCAAAGAGAGCGGCAAATGTTTTACGGCTCATCGTGCGAAAGAGCGAGAGTTGAATCGTAACGGGCAAATCGCAAAAAATAAGTGCCTGCCTATCGGGCGGAAACTCGGTCAAGATATCGCATCGGTCGTAATCATTTTCAACCTGCGAAATCAATTCCGCAACTTCAATGACGGGCATTTTGAGCAATACGGATTTATACTCTCGAACTCGCGCAACGAGATTGCTTTTCTCATCAAAGAGTTGTTTCACATTCAAAGGTGTTTCTGTCATGGGCATCTGGTCATGTAACTTTTTTTGTGTTTGTCATTCTCAACGAAGCGTAGCGAAGTGAAGAATCCATCAGCGAGTCTCACCGAGCTCGTCAGTGGATTCCTCACACTGCTCGGAATGACGAATACATTTTTTATAGCACTACCGTGCATCTTGAGTCGGTTTAATCGTTATGCGAGGTATGGGTTTGCCAACTGACGCTGGCGACTCCTTTTTCAAGGGTAATTTTTCCCGCAAGACGTTCTAAGACATTGTCGTGATTGCCTGTGGAAAGAATTTCCGCTTCGACATTGCAATGCGCAGGCAAGCCATTGTCTTCACTTTTGAGCGAGCGCAATTTCAAATGCTCGTCGTCGCGAATGGTATCCACGATGAGTAGCCGAATACGATTTTCTACTTCCTCTTTGCAATGTGTTTTTAAGAGGTACGTAATCACTTCGTTTTCTTCCTTTTGGAAGGGCATGCGGTTAATGCGTGCGCCAATCGGACGCAGTATGAGATGTGACAGCGAGGTCGCAACGGCAACAATCGCCGCATGCGCATACAGCCCACACCCCGCCAGCGAACCGACAGCGGCAGAGCACCAAATGGTTGCGGCTGTGTTTAACCCTTGCACCGTAACGCCGTTTCTTAAAATCACACCAGCCCCCAAAAAGCCGATACCAGTTACAATTTGCCCCGCGACACGCGACGGGTCGCCTGTGTTATCCGTCAAGGCTAATGAGAGCAAAATGAACGCCGCAGAACCTAACGAGACCAGCGTGTTGGTGCGCAAGCCTGCTTGCTTTTGTCGCCATTGACGTTCCAATCCGACCAATGCTCCGAGTGCGAGAGCCAATCCAAGCCGAAGGGTGAATTCTGTGAGTGTCATTGTGCCCTCCTTTCGCGTGAGTGTTTTTGAGACGGCACAAAGGTAAAGTCTGTGTGGGATAAATGCCGTTAGGAAAGGATTAAAAAGTGATTAGAAAGTGATTAGAAATGAGGGCGTGGCTTTTACACCATCGAGTTATGCTCCTTTTTGCCGCGCTTGATTTTTGAAGGCAAGCGTAACGGTGGTGCCAAGATTGACTTGACTCGTCATTGAAAGCCTGCCATTGTGAAGGTCAATGATGCGTTTTGTGAGCGCAAGTCCAATGCCCGTACCGTGCGAGTGGTGTTTATTTTTGCCGCGATAAAATGGGGTAAAAATTTTTTCTAACTCCTCTTCATCAATTCCAACGCCGTTATCTTTTATTTCAACAACTGCATCATCGCCTTCTGCACGCAGTGAAACACTGGCATGTTTTGAAGGTGAAAATTTACAGGCATTGCTCAACACATTCACTAAGGCAAGTTCTATGAGGTAGCGATTAGCAAAAATCGTCAGCGCGTCGTCGTCGTCGGTAACATTATCAAATGAAATGTCAATTTTCCATTCTGGATTAGCGGAAAGGAGTGCTTGCCGTGCTTCTACCACCGCATCATCTAAGCGTATCTCTTCAAACTTGATTTCAGAGGCATCATGACCGGCGCGCGCTAAATCAATTAGACTTTGCAAAATGGTTTTAAGCCGTTTGGTATCGTTGAGCAATTTTTCGGCGGTTAGCCGCACCTCATCACTTGTGTCCTTTCGTGAACGCAGGAGTTCTAAATCCAGAATCATTGCCGAAAGTGGTGTGCGTAGTTCGTGAGAGACATTTGACACAAATTCTTTTTGAAGCGTAAAGGATTTTTCTAATCGGTCTAACATGCCGTTGAATGCGCCGACTAATTCAGCCAGTTCATCGCCACTATTGCGCGGATTGATTCTCAAATTGAGTTGGCGTGCAGTGATTCGCTTGGCGTTGTCGTTGATGTCGCGAATCGGACGAATCGCTCGCTCGGTAAAAAATCGTCCAATCGCAAAGACGATTAGAACATAACTTCCTAATGCCAGAATCACTGTGCGTGAAAGACTTTCTAATTTTGCATAGCCGTATTCGTCAAACGCGGCGGCAGTGAGCGTATAATGCGACCCGTTGTGTTCATACAACATTCCTATCACTTGCCAGCCTTCTTGATAAAATGTGATTTCACCACGCTCATAAATGGTCGCAATCATTTCTGGTGATTCCTTTACGAAGTCAATATCATATGCATCGTGATAGAGCAGTTTGAACGCACTATCGTAGATGGCGACTTCGACTTCGCGCAAGGTTTGGCGGTTATTTTTGTAAATATCTTGCAGGGTTTCAGCAGGGATTTTTGCCACGAAAAACAGATTGGCTTTTGTAATGGCTTCTTTACGCAAGACCTCAAAAAATTCGCGTTCACGGGTTTTCGTTGCGGCATAATAAATCACTCCTGAAAACGTCATCAGCAAAACGCTCGTCAGGGCAATAAAGAGAAGCGTAATTCGCGTGCGAAGGCTCATTCTTCTTTGAGGTAAAACCCCATTCCTGTTTTCGTGTGAATTAGTTTTTTCTCAAACGGTTTATCGACCTTTTTGCGAAGGTAGTTGATATAGACATCAATAAAATTTGTGCCCGTGTCGAAGTGTGTGTTCCAGACTTCTTTTGAAATCTCATCACGTGAAAGGACGCGTTCAGGATTGCTCAGAAAAAAGTGAAGCAATGCAAATTCTTTTGCCGTCAGTGAAATAGGTTTTCCTTGTCGGGTAACGGTTTTGGTTTTCAGATTCAGCACAAGGTCAGCGTAAGAGAGGATGTCGGCTTGAGGGGACGGGGTTTGACGGGCTTTGAGCCGAGCGTGAATACGCGCCAGCAGTTCGCGAAAGTCAAACGGCTTTGAAAGGTAGTCATCGGCACCAGCGTTGAAGCCGCTGAGTTTGTCATCGGTTTCGCCCAGCGCCGTGAGCATAATAACAGGAAGTGCAGGCTGTTGTGCTTTGAGGCGCTTGCATAATTCAATTCCATTGATTCCCGGAAGCATAATATCCGTAATGACCAAATCCACACGAAGTTGTGAGAGTTGCATCAACACATGTTCCGCATCTTGGGCGTAAGACACCTCAAAACCTGATTCCGACAGCGCACGGATAAGACTTTCAGAGAGACGTCTATCGTCTTCGACGAGTAAGATATGCGTGGTCATTGCAAGAGATTTTAGATATTCAAACACGCTTGCAAAATTAAACCCATATGACGGAATTTTTCGGCTTTTTCGGATTCGGGATTTTGAACAGCCTGCATTGTTTGGGCATGTGCAGTCCGATTGTGCTTGCCTATTCCTCGCGCTTGACCTT
>JBDNCJ010000113.1:0-4686 GCA_046719715.1 Chloroherpetonaceae bacterium
TGGCAGGACCGCCGTGCAGAAGCAGAAGTTTGATGTCGCCTTGTCCGACCTTTTTTGTCCAGACTTTGTATTTGCCGTCAATGGTAATCATTCGTATGCCGCCGTTTTGAAGTGCGCTCGTATCAAAGAGCGCGGGGGTAAATTGCATCGGCTTTGACGGCATTGGCTTCGATGCAGGATTGCACGAGACGAAGAGCAACGAAAGTGAAAGGGAAATTGTGCAAAGTGTAAATCGGACTTGCATATCACGATAATGATGATGTTGATAGATGATTGAACCGCAGTGTTAAGAATCTTAACGCTTTTTTTGTTTCTAAAAAAGTTGTAATTATTGCGCAGCGGCGAATGCATCGCCTGTTTTTCCATCTATCAACATAACATCAACAAACTGCTATGAAAAGCATCTTGCGACTTTTCTTGCTGGGCGCGTGTTTCTTGGCACAGCGTCCCTTGTCTCTCTATTCTCAAGAACTCGCCATTTCAGGCACCATTCTCGATGCGGCAACGAATGAGCCTTTACCTGGTGCGATTGTGCAGGTGAAGGAAATCCGCAGTGCGGGTGCGGTTACGAATGTCAATGGTAAGTTCCGCCTTCTGCTCAAAGCTGAGAAAGCGACTTTGGTTGTTAAACTGGTCGGCTACAAGTCGCGCACAATTCCGGTTGAAAGCTCACAAGAGGATTTGGTGATTAAGCTCACGGAAGACTTGCTCAAAGCCGAAGAAGTACTCGTAACAGGGGTTGCGACGGGCGTGAAACGGGAAAATTCTCCGAATGCGATTGGCACGCTTTCGGCGTCGGAACTCTTGCCGGCACCCGCGCAGACCACCGAGCAGGCTCTTGCTGGCAAAGTGCCGGGACTTTCCATCAGCCAAAATACGGGTGCACCGGGCGGCGGCATTAGTTTGAACCTTCGTGGCGTCTCTACGCTCGTGGGCAATTCGCAACCGCTGATTTTTGTTGATGGCGTCATCATTAGCAACGACCAAATTCAAGGCGGATTGGACGCACTTACAGCCGCTACCGGTGTTGGAAGCGCACGCCCACAAGGTCAGCCGACGAATCGCCTTGCTGACCTCAATCCGAACGATATTGCAGATATTCAAATTCTGAAAGGTCCGAGCGCGGCGGCGGTTTATGGCGCCAAGGCGGCGGCAGGCGTGATTTTGATTACGACCAAACAAGGCACCATCGCCGAGAAAACCTCCATTGAAGTCAATCAGCAATTCGGATTCAATTCGCTCCTTCGCAAGCAAGGCACGCGCAACTGGCAATCCGATACCGCAGGCTTTTTCTCGGCATTTGGAACACAAGCACCAGCCTCGTTTGATGTTCCCTTTATTGATTATGAAGAAGAACTTTACGGAAGAACGGGCTTCATCAACGAGACGAGCGTGAGCGTGCGGGGCGGCAATGCTTCCACTCTCTTTTATTTCAGCGGCAGCGCGAGAAACGAAGAAGGGATTGTTGCCAACACAGGCTACAACCGATATGCCACACGGCTCTCCATTTCGCATCGACTGACCAACGACATTACGATTGACGGCTCAGCAAGCTATGTCAATAGCGGCTCTGACAGAGGCGCAACAGGCAATTCCAACAACAACGTCAGTCTCGGCTATGCGGCGGCGTTTATGCCAAGTTTCATTGATTATCGTCGCCGACCCGACGGCATATTTCCCGACCCGAATAATATCGGCTCAAACCCCTTTGAAATTATAGACCAAGTCGTCAACGATGAGCGCATCAATCGCGTTACGGCATCAGGCAAACTCGATTGGGATTTGGTCAAACACGGCGGGCATAACCTCAAATTCGTTGCAACGGGCGGCGTCGACTTCTTCTCCCAAGTCAACCAAGTGCTCTCGCCACTCAACACGATTCACGAACGCGCCACAGGATTGCCCGGTCGTAGCATCAGAACGAATACGCCGAGCCAATTCTCGAACCTCTATACCAGTTTGGTGCATCGCTATCAAGATGGCGGACTTTCATTTACGACGTCGGCAGGCGTGCAGTTTGAAAACCGAAACTCCAACAGCGTGCTCGTCTTTGCCCGCGGCTTATCAGCAGAATCGGACAACATCAACCAAGCCGCCTCGATTCAACAGCTTCAAACCGTTCAGAAGCAATACGACCAAGGCATTTACTTTCAAGAAGATGTCGACATCTCTGGCACGTTCTTCTTGACCGCAGGACTTCGTATGGATAGAAGTAGCGCGAACGGCGATGTTGACAAGTTCTACCTCTTTCCGAAAGGCGGCGCGTCGGTGTTGCTCTCGAAACTCAGTTTCTGGGACGGTATTCGTCCGACCGTTGAATCCGCAAAACTCCGCTTTTCCGCAGGACAAGCAGGGACTTTCGCGCCTGCCATCGCCAAGTTCACAACGCTTGGCGTCAATAACACGGGCGGCGTGGGCGGATTAAGCATTCCGGCACGCGTCGGCAACCCGAACATTGAGCCTGAGCGCGTTACGGAAATCGAGTTGGGTGCCGACTTCGGTCTCGCCAAGGGTCTTGCCTCGCTTGAGTTCACTTACTTTACGCGGAACATCTCGGGGCTAATTTTGGAGTCGCAAATTGCACCGTCGTCTGGCTCATCGTTGCAATTCAAGAACGGCGGCGAAATGTCCACAAATGGTATTGAAATCGGCTTGAACTTGAATCCGATTCGCACAGCGACTTTTTCTTGGGGTTCGCGCGTTGTTTTCACACGCACGCGAGCTGAAATTACCAAACTCACCGTTCCTGCATTTCAAACTGGTGGATTCGGCGTCGCACTTGGTGCTTACACGATTCGCGAAGGGTTTGCTCCGACTTCAATCGTTGGCTCGCAAAGTTTCGGACCAAACCCCAAGGCTCCAATTACCGATGCACGACCTGGACAATTTAACGGCTTAATTATCGGCGACGAACAGCCAGATTTCATTTTGGGCTTTTCTAACACGCTTGCATACAGAGGATTTGAACTCTATTTCTTGTGGGAGTGGAAAAAAGGCGGCGATGTGATTAACCTTACCCGCTTCCTCACCGACTTGGGCGGCACAACTGCCGACTGGGGAAGCGATGCTTACCGCGAGCGCACGGCACGCCGTTTAGGCACAAGCACCTCCAATCCCGGCGTCCGAGAAACCCCTTGGGTTGAAGATGGGTCGTTCATCAAGCTACGCGAACTGACGCTCAGCTACACCTTCAATCGCGAGCAAACCGATAAATTCTTTGGCGGGTTCTTCACCAATCTGAGAGTCAGTTTCACAGGTCGCAACCTCTTGCTCTTCACCGACTACACGGGCTATGACCCCGAAGTGAGCAACTTCGGCAGCGTCGCCATTGGTCGCTCGGTTGATGTAACGCCGTTTCCTTCGGCGCGTAGTTATTATTTCACTTTGGGATTTGGCTTGTAAGCCCGAACCGAACTCTAAACAACGGAGAACTTTCAATTATGAGAAACCAACATCTTCATTTCACGCTTAAAAGATTGAGTGCAAGCCTTTCGCTCTTTTTGCTTGCTCTACTGTTTTATGGTTGCCCCGACCGCAACTTCCCGAATCCGAACTCGGCGTCGGAAGAAACGGCAAGTGTTCAAAGTTTGGTTACTGGCACGGAAGGCTCAATGCGCAATGCGCTAAGCTTTTACATTTACGGCACGTCGCTGATTGGTCGCGAAGCGTATTACCTTGGCGGCGACGACCCGCGTTTTATGTCGGAATACAAAGGCGGCGCATTAGACGCTGGTGGTCCGTTTGTCGGCAACACTTGGAACGCACGCTATACTGCCGTCGCCAATGCGCGCGTTCTTTTGAGTCGCGCCGCGCTTGAACCTGCCTCACGCGCCGGACAGCGCGCCGGACTTGAAGGTTTTGCAAAAACCATTATCGCGTATCAACTGCTTCTCAACCTCAACCTCACCAACGAAAACGGCATTAAAATCGGCTACTCGCCCGACCCTGCCGCTTTTCCATTTGTGAGTAAAGCGGAAGGATTTGCCGAAATCAATCGCTTGCTCGATGAAGCCTATACGGCACTCACCAGCGAGGGCGCGGCATTTGATTTTCGTCTTTCAAGCGGATTTGCTGGCTTTAACACACCCGCTACATTTGCCCGCTTTAACCGCGCCTTGCGTGCACGTGTCGCCGCTTACCAAGCCGATTACGCAACTTGCCTCACCGCACTTCAAAACTCGTTTTTGACGGAAACCAATACAGCGGCAGGTATGCGGGTTGGTGTCTATCACGTCTATTCCACAGCAGCAGGCGATTTGCTCAACCCCGTCTTTGAACCTGCCGCGACCGCCACGCGCTTCTTCGCTCAGCGCGACTTTTTCAGCCAAAACCAAGACACCGCGACGGATGCACGGCTTTCCAAAGTTTTTCGCCGCGACCCTGCTCTAAACGCCTACGGCGTTAGCTCGAACTATGCCGTCAGTTTGTATAGTTCAAATACATCGCCGGTTGCGATAATTCGTAACGAGGAACTCTTGCTTCTTCGTGCCGAAGCCCGCATCAAAACAGGAGATTTTTCGGGTGCATTAGCAGACCTCAACCGAGTCCGTCAAGCCGCAGGCGTTGCCGATTACACGTCCATCGCTGATGAAGCCGACGGCATCGATAAAGTGCTCTATGAACGCCGCTACTCGCTTTTCTGTGAAGGGCATCGCTGGATTGATATGCGCCGATTCGACCGCTTAG
>JBDNCJ010000114.1:0-4506 GCA_046719715.1 Chloroherpetonaceae bacterium
GCTAAACGATGTGGAGAAACTTTTGGGACAACTCAAAGCAGTTTTGCAAAAAGGAGAAACAACAACGCCTTGAACCTACCTACGGTCTCAATCCGAAGGTTCGCACGAAGTCGCGATGACCGAAATCGTCCGGTATGTTCGACGATTCAAATGAATTGCGTTGTGTATCGGCGGCGGCACTTTGATTAATAGCTATCATGTTAGCGAGAAAAAACACACTCTTATCGTTTCTTATTCAAACTGCATTTTGGACGTTCGTCGCGCTTTTTAACGCGATTTCTTCCATGCTTGAATCTCCTTTTAATCCCAGCTCCACACCTCCAAAGTTTTGGATTGTTTTCAAAGAGCATCTTATAGGATGGTATAGTTGGGGGATTCTTACTCCGTTGGTCATTTATCTTGCTCGCACGTTTTCACTTAAAGTCGAGTATCAACGTTGGCGCAACGTTTGGATGCATGTCGTCTTCGGGGCAAGCCTAAGTGCCGTTGATTATTGGTTTTACCTTTTGCTCTCGAGCATGGTCATCTTTCAAATTCCCGATGCCGAGCGCGCATGGTTTAATTTCCATCGCTATCTCGCCTTTATTTCAGGCTTTGGAATGATGAATCTTTGCTATTGGCTCACGATTGCGTTCATTCACGCTATTGACTTTTACAAAGATGTTCAAGCCGAAAAGCTGCGGAACGCGGACTTACAAGCAAAGCTGATGCAAGCCGAACTTAGCGCGCTCAAAATGCAATTACAGCCGCACTTCCTTTTTAACACGCTTAATTCTATTTCATCGCTGTTGTATCAAGATATTGCCGCCGCCGACAAAATGATTTCTCTTTTGGGTGATTTTTTGAGAATGACTTTGAAGTGCTCGTTTTCACAAACGACATCGCTCGATGCGGAACTACGTTTTCTCAATGCATATTTAGAAATCGAGCGCGTCCGGTTTCAAAATCGTTTGTCGATATCTTTTGAAGTTCCTCCCGACACCACAGATGCCGAAGTTCCATCTTTGATTCTTCAACCGATAGTTGAAAACGCTTTAAAGCACGGATTTTCGCAGACGCTTTCAGGCGGCATGATTTCAATTAAGGTGGCGAAACGTCAGGAGCGATTGACCATCACCATTCATGACAACGGTGTCGGGTGGGCTTCGCCGACACCGAATCAAGATGGCATTGGTTTGCTGAACACGCGAGAACGCTTGGCAAAAATGTATGGAACTTCCGCATCGCTCTTTATTCGTTCGGCACCCGAACACGGCACATCTGTAACCATTGAGTTGCCGTTCATATCGGCAAACTCCGCTATCGGGCACTCCTCCGCTTCTAATTTAAATCGTTTCAGATGACACCTTCTATTCGCGTCATCGCCGTCGATGACGAGCCGCTTGCACTGAGCAAAATTCAGTATTTGCTTTCTCTTGATGCTGATTTTGAGATTGTCGCTGCTTGCTCAAACGGGTTAGAAGCCATCGAAGCTTTTCAAGCCCGACGTCCCGACGTTCTCTTACTCGATGTTCAAATGCCTGTGCTTTCCGGATTTGATGTTTTAGATGCACTAAGAGAATACCGTCATGAATCTCCTTTCCTCATCGTGTTGATAACTGCGCACGACCAATACGCCGTTCAAGCATTTAATGAAAACGCCATCGATTATCTTCTCAAACCGTTTGATGCCGAGCGTTTCGCTATGATGCTTATGAAAGTCAAATTTCAATTTCGTTTAAAAAAATTCGAACATATTCCAGACCATGTGCTCAGCCGCCTACTTCTCGCTCAAAACACTTATTTGGAAAAGTTTATCGTCAAAAAAACGGGAAAGACGCTTGTTGTAGACGTCAAGGAGGTGGAGTGGCTTAAAGCAGATGGGAATTACATAGAACTCCATTGCTTGGACGGTTCTATGCACCTCGTTCGCCAAACGATACAGGATCTTGAAGTGCGTTTAAATCCAAGTCTGTTCGTTAGAATTCATCGTGGCGTCATTGTCGGTGTTCATTACATCAAATCGTTTCACCCGACTGAAAACAACGATTACGAAATCACGTTGCAAAGCGGAACTTCGCTCGCGCTCAGCCGTACTTATCGAAAAAAAGTATTTCATGTGCTCGGGAAAATTTCGTAGCGTCTTGTTTTATCCCGTTTTTTCGGCGACTCGTCACATTGTTTATTATTTTCTTTTTTCCTCTTCGTATCAAGCCGTTGAGAGTATTTACAACCAAAAAAAATCTAACGGCTATGAAATTACCATCGACGCTTCTCGGATTTCTTTTCGCGTTTCTCCTCGCAATGGATTGTACAGCGACGATTCGGCGCGTTCCACAAGAGTATCCCTCGATTCAAGCGGCGATTCAAGCGTCAAAAAATAGGGATACGGTTCTGGTTGCTCCGGGCAGATATTTTGAAAACATCGCCTTTCGCGGTAAAAATATTACAGTTGGCAGCGAGTTTCTCCTTTCAGGAAACATCGACTTTATCAAAACCACGATTATTGACGGAAGTCAAGCGTTGAGTTCGGATTCGGCGAGCTGCGTGCGTATAGTCAATGGAGAAAGCAACGACGCCAAACTCATCGGCTTTACGCTCACTGGCGGTAAAGGCACAAGATGGCAAGATGAACACGGAGCAGGTGTTTATCGCGAGGGTGGTGCAGTTCTGACGGCATTTTCTTCTCCCGTCATCGCTTTCAACGTGATGGTCGACAATGAAGTGTTCAACGAAGTAGGCTTATCGGGGTGCGGTGGTGGCGCGATTCGCTCCGGCGATGGTTCTCCGAAAATTCACAACAACGTCATTGTTAGAAATAAAAGCATGTACGGCGGCGGAATCGTGCTCAATTATTGTTCGGGTGCTGAACTTAAAAACAACATCATCGCTCAAAACCGCGTTGATCAATTCACAAGCGCACCCAGCTATGGCGGCGGCGGGATTTGGTTAAACAACCACCTCTCCGGCAACCCTACGCCCAATCTCATTGAAAATAACACGATAGTCGGCAATTCGTCGTTTGGAACTCTTTTAACAAATGCGAATGGAACTGGCGGCGCACTCGTCGCAATTTTCGGTGCCAGAATCACGTTTCGCAACAACCTTGTTTGGGGCAACTCGCAAGCAACCGGAGGACAACTCAACACGAGTGGAGCAACCGTGTTTGATGCTTCTTATAATTTGGTCGAAGGCGGACTATCAGGCGTTGGCAACATCTGGCAATCACCTCGATTTTCAGACAGCAGTTATTTTCTTTCAAACGCTTCGCCAGCAATCGACGCAGGCGACACGGCAAGCGCACTCAACGATTTACCCAATCTTAACTCACCTTCACAAGCCCTGTTCCCATCAAAAGGCGGCTTGCGCAATGATATCGGTGCATACGGTGGCAAAGGCGCGAAGATACTACCAACGCTCGGACAAGCAGGGTTTTACGGACAAACAACCGTTCATTATGGATTACTTCGTCCCAATCAAACACGCGCATCTGGAATCAACATTGAAAATTTCGGCGATAAGCGACTGAGTATCGACTCTGCTAAAATTCAACTCAACTTAAATAGCCGCCTTGCCTTTCAGCGTTATGTCGTCGGACTGCCGTCCACACAACGAGATTCGTTTATCGTCGTTTGGTCGCCGCTTCAAGAATATGACTTGAACGATACGCTTCTCATTTTTCACAACGCCGTCGGCGCACCAAATCCTTTCAAAGTTGCGCTGAGCGGCAGTTCAATGCCGACCCCCGTCTTGTTTCTCAACACCAATGAGCACAATTTCGGCACCATTGATGTGAATGTCCCTCAACGCGACACGTCTTTCTACGTATACAATACAGGCACTGGCGATGATTCGTTATACTTCTCGCTTAATTACGGCGCAATTACTAACCCCAGTGCCCTATCCCTCACTCCAAGCAGGATTAGAATTTCAGGTGGAGATTCAGCCCTGATTACCTTTCGCTTTTTTCCGCCCCTCATCAATCGGACGACTTTGAGCCTTTATACCCCTCGAATTATTGTTGAATCGCGCTTTGCGCAAGGAGTACGCCGTCTTGAAAAGCCTATGCGATTCCGACTAACGGGGACGCTCGCCGCGGACGAACACCCCAAAGTTATGGACTATGCGTTGATGCAGAACTATCCAAATCCATTTAACCCAACGACAATTATTACTTACCAATTGCCCGTCGTTAGTAAAGTGAGACTGGAACTGTTTGACATTTTGGGAAGAAAAATCGCCACGCTTGTTGATGCAACCCAGACTTCAGGATCATATTCGTATCGCTTGAATACTTCAACTTTCAATTTATCCAGCGGTGTATATTTTTATCGCCTTCAGGCAAATGACTTCAACTTGTCTAAAATAATGATGCTGATTCGTTAAATTCGTTGTTACTCACGGTCTCAAGCCGAAGGTTCGCACGAAGTCGCGATGACCGAAATCACCGGGCACGTTCGAAGTTGTTTTGGTGAGACTGTGGCACGGCACGCAATCGGCTCCGCGATTAACAGGCCAAAGCACGCG
>JBDNCJ010000115.1:0-4463 GCA_046719715.1 Chloroherpetonaceae bacterium
ATGGCACTTGGACGCACCACTCCAACATGGACACCTACGAGCGATTTGTTGAAGAAGACATGAAACATAACGCCATCATTGTTGCCAGTTTCGTTTATCACGCCGCGATGCGCGATGAAAAATTGCCGCGCAAACCCGTTAAAGCCAAAATCGCTGTTGTGCCGTAGTCGTGTAAGCCATACAGCAAAGGAAGCGTCTTCATGGACGCTTTTTTTGTTTTCCCCAATCTCCTTGATTTATCAAGTATTTTCAGTTAGGTTGATTTTTTTTCTTGGATTTATTCTCATCAATCTCTACGTTCTTTTACCCACGTCGTTGTGATGTAGAAAAACAGTTGAGTTCAATCTTACAACAGGTTCGGCTTGTGTGTATGATTTGAGCAATGCGATGCTTTTTCAACACCTAAACCATCTGCATATGTCCAACAGCAAACTAACCAAAACCATCAGAGCCATAGAGCAAGAAAAGCAACACTTTGGAGATAATCCGATTGCGGTGCGCGAAACAAGCCACTATCAAAGTGAATACATTCAGAACTTCGTCAATAAGTGGGACGACCTAATCAACTGGGAGCAACGAGCCAAGAGTGAAGGAGATTTTTTTATTCGCATGCTTGAAGAACGAGGCGCAAAAAAAATCCTTGATGTTGCCACGGGTACAGGGTTTCACTCTATTCGACTTTTGGAAGCAGGGTTCGAGGTATATAGTGCCGATGGCAGCCCTGAAATGCTCGCTAAGGCATTTGAAAACGGGCGTAAGCGCGGGCACATTCTGCGAACTATTCAAGCAGACTGGCGTTGGCTCAATCGTGATGTGCACGGTAAATATGATGCTGTAATTTGTCTTGGAAATTCATTCACACATCTCTTCTCAGAGCGAGACCGCCGAAAGTCGCTTGCTGAATTTTACGCCGCTCTCCGTTACAACGGCGTTCTCATTTTAGACCAACGAAACTACGACCGCATTTTAGACGGCGGCTATGCAAGCAAGCATATCTATTACTACTGCGGCGAAGATGTTTCTGTAGAGCCGGAGCATATCGATGAAGGATTAGCAAGATTCAAATATACCTTCCCTGATAAATCGACCTATCACTTGAATATGTTTCCTTTGCGAAAATCATATGTTCAAAATTTGCTCGAGGAGGTTGGATTTCAACGCATTGATACATATGGCGACTTCCAAGAAACTTACACAGATGACGAGCCTGACTTTTTCATTCATGTGGCAAGCAAACTTTACGAGGAGGAAGTATGACGAGCACAACATCATCACATACGCGCACGACGCGGGAGTACTACAACAGTTCAGATGCCGATAAGTTCTATGAAATTATTTGGGGCGGCGAAGATATTCACATCGGAATCTATCAAAACGAGTTCGAGCCGATTCGCGATGCAAGCAAGCGAACGGTTGAGACGATGGCAAAAGTGCTTTCGCTCACAAATTTCTCAACGGTTCTCGATTTAGGTGCGGGCTATGGCGGTGCGGCGCGTTACCTTGCGAAAACATTCGGATGCAAGGTTGTCGCCCTTAATCTCAGCGAGGTTGAAAATGCACGCAATCGTAGGCAAAATGAGATGGCCGGATTGAGTGCGCTCATTGATGTCAGAGAAGGTAATTTTGAAGAAATTCCATTTGAGAACAAATGCTTCGATGTAATATGGTCTCAAGATGCAATTCTGCACAGCGGCGAGAAGTCTCGTGTTTTTTCCGAAGCGGCGCGCGTGCTCAAAGACGGCGGCGATTTTCTTTTCACCGATATTATGCAAATTGACGACTGCCCCGAAGACGTGCTACAACCCATTCTCGAGCGCATTCACTTACAGTCGTTAGGCTCTCCGGCACAATACCGTGCGCTCTGCAGAGAGTTTGGATTTCGGGAGGTCCGCTTTGACGACCGCTCGCTGCAACTGGTCGCGCACTACAAGCGTGTTTTGCTGGAAACCAATCAACGGCAAATCGAGCTTATGAACGCAGGCGTGAGCTTGGAATATATTGAGCGAATGAAAGTCGGACTGCGCCACTGGATTGACGGCGGCAGTCGCGGCTACCTCGTTTGGGGTATTTTTCACTTCATTAAAATTTAATTAAGTGGCACGCGTTGCATTGAGCATTCACCCGTTTGTTTTCACTGTTACGGCTTCAGTTACAGTGATTTTCGTGACTTATTCGTTGCTGAATCTGTCAGAAACAGGGAGACTCTTTCAAGCCATTCAAGCGTTCATCACTCAAAAAACGGGTTGGTTTTTTGTTTTAACCGTCAATCTGTATTTGGGCACGGCAGGATATTTGATGTTCAGTCGCTATGGTTCAATTCGTTTGGGAGGAAAGGACGCAAAGCCTGAGTTTTCTTATTGGAGTTGGTTTGCAATGTTGTTCAGCGCGGGAATGGGCATTGGGCTTCTATTTTACAGTGTTGCCGAGCCAATGTATCACTATCTTGCGCCGCCAATGGCAAAGCCTCGAACGATAGAAGCCGCCCGAGAAGCGATGAGTTTTACCTTTTTTCATTGGGGACTTCACGCGTGGGGCATTTATGCCTGCATTGGTCTTGCGCTTGCCTTCTTTTCATATAATCGTGGGTTGCCGCTGACTATTCGCTCGACACTATTTCCAATACTTGGAAGAAAAATCTATGGGGGAATCGGCAATACGGTGGATTCGCTTTCTGCCCTCGCCACGCTGTTTGGACTTGCAACTTCGCTCGGATTAGGGGTGCAACAAATTAACGCCGGATTGCATCACCTGTTTGGACTGCAAATAGGTCCAACAATTCAGGTCTTGCTTATCTCAGTCATTACTCTGTTGGCGACGACTTCCGTCGTGTTGGGGGTTGACAAGGGCATTCGGCGATTGAGCGAGTTGAACATCTGGGCGGGACTTGCGCTGTTGCTCTTTGTGCTGTTTGCAAGTCAAACGGTGTATTTGCTTGATGCCTTCATTCAGAACATAGGCATGTATGTCTCGCGATTTATTGCAATGAGCACTTGGCGCGAAGCCTATCAGGGCACAAATTGGGAAGCGAGTTGGACGGTGTTTTATTGGGCTTGGTGGATTTCTTGGTCGCCGTTTGTGGGCACGTTTATTGCTCGCGTCTCAAAGGGGCGGACGATTAAAGAGTTTCTCGCGGGCGTCTTATTTGCTCCGACATTGCTGACATTTGCATGGCTTTCAGTATTTGGCAACGCCGCACTCTATCAAGAGATATTTTTGACAGGCGGAATTGCCGATGCCGTGCAAGAGAATCTCTCTCTTGCGCTGTTCCTGTTATTGGAAAAATTCCCAATGGCAGGGATAAGTAGCATTCTCGCAGTTATGGTTGTAGCAACCTTTTTTATTACCTCGTCTGACTCCGCTTCGCTGGTCGTCGATATTATCACGTCGGGCGGCGCGCCAAATCCGCCCATTTGGCAACGTATTTTTTGGTCATGCACGGAAGGTGCACTTGCGATTGTGCTGCTGTTGGGAGGCGGACTTCAAGCCCTGCAAACTGCCGCCGTTGCAATGGGACTTCCATTTGCGGTCGTTTTGTTCTTGGTTTTGTTTGGACTCCTCAAAGGGCTCAAAAAAGAAAAGGAAAAAATGACTTTTTCTCATAGAACTCGAGTGGATTTACACTCCATCAAATAATCCAATGGTGATTCGTCTCGTGCGCATGCATTTCTCGCCTGAAACCAGCGCGCAATTCCTCGAAATTTTCGAGGAGATGAACCACCACATTCGCTCGTTTGAAGGCTGTCGAGGGTTGGAACTCTATCGCGAAATCGACGACGCAGATTCGTTCACAACATACAGTCTTTGGGATTCGATCGAGCATCTTGAAACGTACCGAAAGAGCGACCTTTTCAAATCTACTTGGGCAAAAGTCAAACCCTTAATGCGCGCAAAGCCAAGCGCGGTCAGTTACAAACGCGTTTATCCAAATACATAAAAAATCCAACAAGAAATCTAAAAAATGGTAAGAACGCGATTAGATACGGAGTCGGCGCGAGGGCTTTTTCCAAGTGCAGAGCGAGGGATTTATTTCAATCACGCCGCCGTCTCTCCCCTTTCGCGCCGCGTGGTTACAGCCATTGAAACATTTCTTCAAGAGCGAAGCGAAACCGATGTAGAAAATTATTTTACAACCTTAATGCCAACCCTCAACGCCTTACGCGCTCGTCTCGCTCGACTGCTCAATGTTCACCTGCGAAACCTCGCCTTCATTCCCAACACGAGCTACGGCTTGAACCTGCTCGCACAAGGGCTCGAGTGGAAACACGGAGAACGAATTTTGCTCTACGAGCGAGAGTTCCCGTCGAACATTCAGCCCTTCCTTGCACTCCGAAAACAAGGCGTTGAAATCGATTTTTTGAAAGACCACGATGGAGAAATTCGAATTGATGAGATTGAAAACGCAATTACCCCGAATACGCGCCTCGTGTCGCTAAGTTACGTGCAGTTTCTTTCAGGGTTTCGCC
>JBDNCJ010000116.1:0-4196 GCA_046719715.1 Chloroherpetonaceae bacterium
GCAATGAGTTCCGCTGTTTTTTCAGGCAACTCGAGCGTAATGAGATGCCCGCACTTCTTGATGATTTCCAAGCGTCCTTTTTTTGCATACTCAAACAGCTTTTTCGTGTTCTTCCACGACACGACTTGGTCGCCCTTTCCTGCCACAAAGAGCATCGGCACATTGAGCGCGGCAACCTGCTTTGGCAAATTCTCCGTTACCTCCATTTTTGAAAGCTGCTCCGCCGTTTGCTTAATGGCATTGCTCGAGCAAAAACGTAGGCTGTTCATTCCCACCAAAATATCTTCCTTTGTTGCAGGATTGCGTGCCAATGTCAGGCGTGCGTAAGCATAAAGCGCAGGCCACCACGTCAATTTTCGCACCACCTTGTCAAA
The DNA here is from genome assembly GCA_046719715.1 of Chloroherpetonaceae bacterium. Classification (GTDB taxonomy): domain Bacteria; phylum Bacteroidota; class Chlorobiia; order Chlorobiales; family Thermochlorobacteraceae; genus JANWWM01. Next base: position 375 of record JBDNCJ010000116.1, read on the forward strand.
GAGAAACGGAATCACTTTCGGAATCATCTTCGACATCGTCGGATTGTTGGGGAAGTAGCCAAAGTTGAAAAACGTCAGCGATTGAATTTCGGATTCATTTTTAACGGCGTAATCGAGCACAACGAAGGGTCCGAGCGAAAAGGCGGCAATATGATAGCGTTTTAACCCTAAATGCTCAACAAGGGCGTGCAAATCTTTGGAGAGCGATTGAAGCGAGTAGTCGTTGAGCACGTCTTCGTCCGACCAGCCGTGCCCTTTGAGGTCGTAGGCGACGGCGCGAATGTTTTTTTGCGTCAAGAATCCAATTACTTTGTGCCACCACATCCACCAGCAATCCCAGCCGTGAATAAGAATCACGGTCGGCGTGTCAGGCGAGGCGGTTGGATTGGAATCATAGTAGTGGTGAATCGTGCCGTTCAGCGACACAAAGTGCGATTTTTCCAACAGCGATTGCTCATACTCGGCATATTCGCGCTCGCGTTTCTTTTTGGAACGGCGTCGTGTCTCAATTTCACTTTCGTAGATTCGGAATTTTTCGGTTGAGAAGAACGCGCTTGATGCTTCGGCACGCGTGGCGTGGGTAGTCGGTGTGTTCATTTTTTCTCCTTCCCTTTTTTTGGTTGCAACTTCTTGAAGTTAGAGAACTTGCGCCGCTATCGCAACCCGTCGGCTTTACAAAATGATAATTTCATATCCCTCGAATTTTTCGGCATTTTGTTTAATAGCGTTAATCCTTAACGACCAAGCCAAACCAATCATGAAAAACCGCGTCTGCCTTTTTCTGTTGCCTTTCTTTCTGCTTGCCTTCTTGCTTCTTCCAACGAAGGCTTTTGCACAACTCTCGCTGACCACCAGCGGCGCAACCGTTACCATCGATTTTGATAACACGCGTTCGGGCGTCAATAACGACGTATTTAACGGTTCAGGTTTTCAACCCTCGCCGGGTGCGGGACAACTGAACTCCAATGCTTGGGCAATGACGGGCTGGAGCGACGGAAGTTTGGCATTCAGCGGCACACAAGTTTCAGGCGACTTTGCAAGAGGAAATACGACAGGTCCCGTCACAACAGGTGGCGTTCATGCACTAAATGACGGCGGAAACCGTCGATTCTTGATTCAACCAGCGGCAAGCGATTGGGCACCGGGCACGCTCACGCTTCGCATTCAAAACAATACAGGCGCTCCGCTTCGACAAATCGACGTGGCGTATGACCTCTTTATTCGCGACGACCAACCCCGTGCCAACTCCTTCAACTTTTCTTATTCCACCGACGACGCGACCTACACGTCCGTCCCATCAATGAACTATACCTCCCCTGCAGCGGCAACGAATACCTTTTTCCTTGTTGGCGGCTCTTCTCCAAGTCGACGCATTCGCATTACGGGGCTTGATATTCCAAATGGCGAATATTTCTATGTGCGTTGGAGCGGTAATGATGTCACCGGCACTGGTGCTCGCGATGAATTTGCATTAGACAACATCGCTGTTACAGGCTTTACGAATAACATTATTGCCGCTGGCACCTATCCGAACTTGCTCATCGTGGGCGACCCCAGCGGCGACCGCCCGACGCTTGCAGGCAATATCACGCCCGATAGTTTGGTCGTTTTTACAACTGGCGCGCTGGACGGATTGGACAATCAAATTTTGGGAACGGGATTCATCACGATTCGCGGACGCTTCGTTACACAACGCCAAGATGGACTGTCAGGCGTTGCGGGTGCGGCGTTTCCAAGTGCTTCATTCACGCTCGACTCGCTTTCCACCATTCGCTATGAACGAACAAGCGGCACGCAAACCGTTACCGGACGCAATGATTACGGCAGTGTGGAAGTGGCAGGCGCTTCAGCAAAATCGTTAAGTGGCAATACGCTGATTCGCGGCTCGCTCGTGCTCGTTGCCTCAACGCTTGATGTTGGGAACAACACGCTTACCTTTCGTAGTGGAAACGCGCCGATTGTGCGCAACGGCGTTACGCAAACAGGGACGCTTTCTTTCGGCACAAGTGCAACGCTCCAATTCGGCGATGCGACCTCGCAACTCGGAAACGCATTTACAATTCCGAATAATTGCTTTCCGCTTGCACCGTTTATTCAAAATCTTACCATTCAGCGCAATAATTCTATCACGCTCGGCAATCAAAATATCTTTACCAACACGCTGACACTCACTAATGGAATTTTCATTGTGTCGGGCGGAGGCTCTACGGCATCGGGCGCGATTATCGTTTTCACCGACGCTCCAACGGCGATTACGGGCGGCTCTTCGAGTTCGCACGTTCGCGGCACGCTTCGCCGCGTGGTTCAATCTAATGTGTCAGCGGACGGCGTATCGTATTTTTTTCCAATCGCCGATTCCTCTGGCGCGTATCGCCCAGCCACACTTCAAAACATTCGCACGGGTTCGGGCTTTTGCTCAATGCAAATTACGGCGGGCGTAACGGGCGCAACCACCGTTGACGGCACAACGTTACTCTCCATTCGCAGTTCGCATTGGCTCATTCAAGAAAACGACCTTCCCGGCGATTTCACCAGCGCGACGCTTGAACTCACCGGCACATCGCTCACTGTTGGCGAGAATCTCATCGGCGCATCCGACGATACCGTTTCAGGAACATACAGTTCCATTGGCGGCACGGTCTCGGGAAGCACGATTACGTCCAACCCGCAAACCTTGACGCTCAAACCCAGTTCGCTTTCGCGGTATGTCGCCATCGGTGCGTTCTCGGCAGAGCCAACGGTTCAGGCAAGCGGCATTTCGTTTTCTTCAATCACGGCGGGCTCTTTCACCATCAATTGGACGAGCGGCAACGGCACCAATCGCTTAGTCGTGATGCGTCAGGGTTCAGCAGTTTCCTTCACGCCCGTTGACGGAACAAACTACACGGGCATCAATTCGGTGTTTAGCCTCGCAACAAATCAAGACGCCGATAATAACCGCATCGTTTTTGCAGGCACAGGTTCAAGCGTCAATGTTACAGGGCTTTCGGGTAATACGACTTACCACGTGGCGATTTACGAGTTCAATGGCACGCTCTCGAACAACGCGGCAAATTTCCTCATCACCTCGCCGCCGACGGGCGTTCAAACCACCGTTCCAAATCAGCCGACACAGAACACGAATCAACTTACTTTCTCGAACTTTCAAACCACAGCACTCACGCTGTCGTGGAATGTGCCGTCGGGCGATGTCGGCGCGAATCGCGTGGTCGTGGTTAGAGCGGGAAGCGCACCCGTCGCACCCTCCGATTTCAAAGGCTACACCGCTAATCCCGTTTTTGGTTCAGGCGATACAACGGGCGCGGGCACAGGTTTTGTTGTCTATAACGGCAATACGCCCAACACCGTAACCGTTACAGGGCTCTCGCCTGAAACGCAATACTTCTTCGGCATTTTTGAATATAACGGCTCAGGCGTAACAGCAAACTATAATCCCTCTGGCGCAAACGCAAATCGCTGGACGCTCAAAAATGAACCGCCCAGCGGCGTTTCTACATTGCTCATTTCAAGTATTACAAAAACCTCAATGAAATTGGATTGGTCGCTGGAAACACCCATCACTCCCCCCGATAGCGTCATCATTTTCCGCCGTGCTGACAGCCCTGCACCCTTTGAACCTGCAGACGGCAGAGCCTACGCTGTTGGCGAATTAGACCCAACCGGTTGGCGCGTCGTCGTAAAACTCGGTGGCATCGCCACAACGCACAACGTAACCGGTCTTTCTTCTGGAACAAACCACTACTTCCGGATTTATGCCTTTAATCAAAATCTTGCAAGCACTCAAACGGCTAACTATCTCACCTCGTCGGGTGTCGCTGAGAA
>JBDNCJ010000117.1:0-3478 GCA_046719715.1 Chloroherpetonaceae bacterium
ACCGAAACGCTTGCTTCACCCGCCATAAACGGTGTATCCATTCAAAACGGAACGGCACAAACCAACCCGCTTCGCACCAAAGTTGATTTTGAGCGCATGCGCGCCGCTTGTGAAAAAGATTTAGGCAAATTTCACGGCGAGATTGCCAAGCGCGAAATCCACTGGTTCGACCCGAAACTCAACGCTTGGATTACTTACTCTGATACCGAAAAAAAATGGCTCGGCATTGATGCCAAAACCGGCGCACCTGTTTCGGTGAATTATCCCGAATCGCACGCGCCTTGGAAAGTGGCTTTTGACGATTCCAAAGCCCCGTTCTACCAATGGTTCAAAGGCGGCTTAACCAACGCCTGTTTCAACGAAGTCGACCGCCACGTCGCAAACGGCTTCGGCGATGAAATTGCGTTCCACTTCGAAGGCGACCGCTGGGACGCCACCAAAAACAACGGCAAAGGCGGTCCTGTAACCACATTTAGCATCACGCGCAAAGCCTTTATGCTCGAAGTCGCCAAGTGCGCTCTTGCGCTCAAATCGCTTGGTTTGAAAAAGGGCGACCGCGTCTGCCTGAACATGCCCAACATCATGGAGCAGATTTACTACACCGAAGCATGCAAACGGCTCGGCATTATTTACACGGCAGTCTTCGGCGGCTTTTCCGACAAAACCCTTTCCGACCGCATTCACAATGCAGGCGCAAGCGTCGTCATTACCAGCGACGGCTCTTACCGAAACGCGCAAGTCGCACCGTTCAAAGAAGATTACACCGATAAAGCCCTCGATAACTACATTCCGCTTGAAACGGCATTGAACATCACAATCGCGAAACTTAAAGCCATGAAAGTTGCTCCGAAAGTCTCCAGCGCGATTGTTGAGAAAATCACGTCGAATCTCAAAGAAGAAATCACCACAGAGCGCGCCGACGTGATGCGCGCCGTCGGGCAAGCCCTTTCACACTTGCGCGGACTTTCGATTCAAGACAAATCCAAAATTCGCGTCGAGCTTGCCAAAGCCCTTGTCGACTCGCCGCCGCGCGTCAAAGCCGTTATCGTTGTTCGACACACAGGTCAGGACATCGCTTGGCGCAAAGAGCGCGATAAGTGGTCGCATGAACTTTTAGCCGATGCCGCTAAAACGCTCATCGCGAACGCTAAAAAGGCAGGTATCAAAGTTTCATCTGAAAAAGATTTGCTTGCGCTCGATACCGTGTCGTTCATCAAAGCCATTTATGCCTCTGTGCCGTGCGAAGTTGTCGATGCAGAATACCCGCTCTTCTTCATCTACACCTCTGGCTCGACGGGCAAACCGAAAGGCGTGGTGCACGTTCACGGCGGCTATGCGGCAGGCGTGGCTTACACCATGAAAATTTCTTTTGACGCACGTTCGGGCAAAGATGTCATGTATGTCATCGCTGACCCTGGTTGGATTACAGGACAATCCTACATGATTGCTGGCTCGCTCCTTGCACGTGTAACGGGCGTCGTTTGCGAAGGCTCGCCGCTCTTTCCAAGCGCAGGACGATACGCCTCGACCATTGAGCGTTACGGCGTTAGCATTTTCAAAGCGGGCGTTACATTCCTCAAAGCCGTGATGACGAATCCGCTCAACATCGCCGAAGTCGAGCAATACTCGATGAAGTCGCTTCGCGTCGCAACATTCTGCGCCGAGCCGTGCAGTCCCGCCGTTCAAGAATTCGGCATGAAACGCATGACGCGCCAATACATCAACTCGTATTGGGCGACCGAACATGGCGGCATGGTTTGGACACACTTCTACGGCAATTCCGATTTCCCGCTCAATCCTGATACGCATACCTATCCGCTTCCTTGGATTTTCGGCGATGTGTGGCTCTCACAAGGCACGGATAAACAAGGGCGGCAAATCTATCGCTCGGCAGGCTTTGAAGAGAAAGGCGAAATCGTTATCACCAAGCCCTACCCTTACCTCGCCCGCACCATCTGGGGCGACGCCGATGACTTCCTCAAAAAATTTGAACAAGGCAAATGGATGGGCGATTTTGAGCGATACAAAAAAACTTACTGGGATAGATGGAGCGACGGCAAAAAGCAAGTCTGGGCTTATACACAAGGCGATTTTGCCATGAAGTATCCCGATGGCTCATTTACCTTGCACGGACGAAGCGACGATGTGATTAACGTTTCAGGACACCGCATGGGCACAGAAGAAATCGAGGGTGCAATTCTTAAAGATAAATCGCTCAACCCCGATTCGCCCGTCGGCAATGTGATTGTCGTCGGTGCGCCGCATCGCGAAAAAGGTTTAACGCCCGTCGCCTTCCTTTTGCCCGCGCCCGGACGACACATCACGCAAGACGATATGCGTCGCCTTTCAGAACTCGTGCGCAAAGAAAAAGGCGCGGTCAGCGTTCCCAGCGATTACATCGTTGTTTCCGCCTTTCCTGAAACGCGCAGCGGAAAGTATATGCGCCGCTTCCTGAAAAATTTAATTAACGACGAACCGCTCGGCGACACCACCACACTCCGCAACCCTGAATCGCTTATCGACATTCGCAAAAAAATCGAAGAGTGGAAACACAAGCAAGCCGTTGAGGAGTCGCAGGTGATGTTTGAGAGTTTCCGATACTTCAAAATTCAATATGCACCGGTTAAAGAAGGCTCGATGCTTGCCGTTGTTACGATTTCAAATCCGCCCGTCAATGCGCTCAACGAGCGATGTTTGGACGAACTGAACACAGTGGTCGATCGGCTTGCGCGCAACGACGCCGTCAAAGCGGTCGTTTTTACAGGCAACGGCACGAAGTCGTTTGTGGCAGGTGCGGACATCAAGCAGTTCTTTGAAGAAATTCAAACCGAAGAAGACGCGCTCACGCTTCCGAATAATGCACATTTAGCCTTCCGCAAAATTGAGCAGATGAAGAAGCCCGTCATTGCGGCAATCAATGGCGTTGCGCTCGGCGGCGGCAATGAATTCGCACTTGCGTGTCATTATCGAATTGCCGATGCGACGGCGAGTTTCGGTCAGCCTGAAATTAATCTGCGCTTGATTCCGGGCTATGGCGGCACACAACGCCTCCCGAGAATTTTGGTGCAAAAGGCAACATGAGTCCGAGGCAGGTTGCCGAATTAATTGCAAATGGTCACGCTTATCAAAAGCATGTTGTCCAACAAAAGGAGTTTCCAGAAGTCGAATCAGTTACTGCTTTTGTGGTTCTTGTTCAATACGTCATCGTTTCAGGACGCAAAAAAACTTTATCGGGCGGAAGAGTTGCTTATTGGAGTGCAGTTGCAAAGACGGTCGTCATCTATCCTGTTTATTCACCGCAGAATGGGACTGCATTCCGTCCCAAAACCGGAGAAGATTATTTCAACAACTTATTATGATGGTTCATGAAAACGATAAAAAAGTCAGATGCAGATTTAGAGATACGTTTGACAGAGTTGGAACTCATCATTCTATGCAATGCGCTTAATGAGGTTGCGCATGGAATTGACCTTGCCGA
>JBDNCJ010000118.1:0-3377 GCA_046719715.1 Chloroherpetonaceae bacterium
TTTCGCAAGGCGGTGGAGAATATCGATGTGTTCGGTCAAGATACGCTTTGCTTCTTGCATACACGTAACGACGATGTGGCGCACTTCGCTGTCGATGGCGACGGCGGTTTCCTCGCTGTAATCGCGTATGCGTCCGAAGTCGCGCCCAAGAAAGACTTCTTGATGTTTTGCGCCGTAGTTCAGCGGACCGAGTTTTTCGCTCATGCCCCATTCGCAGACCATTTTGCGTGCGAGTTCAGTGGCACGCTCGATATCGTTGCCTGCACCAGTTGAGATTTCGTGATAGATGATGTCTTCGGCGGCGCGTCCGCCCAAAGCATAAGTAATCATTGCGATAAGGTATTCTCTTGTGTAGGTGTATTTGTCTTCGAGCGGCAGATAGGAAGTCAAGCCTAAGGCTCTGCCGCGCGGAATAATGGTTACTTTGTGCACGGGGTCAGCGCCTTTGGTGAATTTCGCCACCAGCACATGCCCTGACTCATGATAGGCAGTTACTTCTTTATCTTTTGGAGAAATCAACACGCTTTTGCGTTCAGGACCCATCATGACTTTATCGCGGGCTTCTTCGAGGTCGGCTTTGGTAACTTCGGTGCGATTGGCACGCGCCGCAAGTAAGGCGGCTTCATTGCAGAGATTGGCTAAATCTGCACCGGCAAATCCGGGCGTGCCTTTGGCAATGGTTTTGATATCGACGTCTTGCGCCAGCGGAATTTTTCGTAAGTGGATTTTGAGAATTTTTTCTCTGCCAATGACGTCGGGCTTATCAACAACGACCTGTCGATCGAAGCGTCCAGGACGAAGCAAAGCCGAATCCAGCACATCGGGGCGATTGGTTGCGGCAAGCAAGATGATGTTTTCGCTTGTATTAAATCCGTCCATCTCGACGAGGAGTTGGTTCAAGGTTTGTTCGCGCTCGTCGTGCCCGCCGCCCAGTCCAGCACCGCGTTGGCGACCGACGGCGTCAATTTCGTCGATGAAGACGATACAGGGCGCATTTGCGCGTGCTTGTTCGAATAAATCTCTCACTCGGCTTGCGCCAACGCCGACGAACATCTCTACGAAATCCGCGCCCGACATTGAGAAAAACGGCACTCGTGCTTCTCCCGCAACGGCTTTGGCGAGTAAGGTTTTGCCCGTTCCGGGCGGACCGAGCAGAAGCACACCTTTCGGAATCTTTCCGCCCAACGCTTGGTACTTATCGGGCGCTTTGAGAAAGTCAACGACTTCGCGCAGTTCCTCTTTGGCTTCTTCACAGCCAGCAACATCGTTGAATGTTACTTTCGTGTTCATCTCTGTAATCATTTTTGCGCGGCTGCGCCCAAAACTGAACACATTGCGAGACATTCCATTTTGCATGCTTATTCGGCGAATCACCACGAAGTAAATCAGTGCAACGATAATCCATGGAGCAAAGTAGAGCAGTAGTTGCGATGTGCCTCTATCCTCAACTTCGATGCGGAACTTGATGTCTTTTTCTATCAACGCTTTTGCATCGTCGCTGGTAAAGGTCGGCAATTTGACTGCGAATCTATCTGTGCGTTTTTCGCTTCGGTCAATTGTTGTCAGGGTCTCGAAGGTTTTGAGCGTGCCTTTGAAGAGCGCGGTTCCACTTGCATCAAGTTTTTCAACGACGCCTTCGCGAATCACGTTTTTTTCGAGCAAGCGCACATATTCATTGTAAGAAATTTCAGGCTCTTGTGGTTCGGAAGGCGAGAAGAGCCGTTGAAGCAACAGAAACACACCAAAAATCAGCACGCCGTAGATGAGGAAGCGAATCGTGCGCTTCGTGCTCTCTTCGTCGCCATTATTGTTGTTTCCTCCGAAGATGGGGTCGTCTTCTCGCACAGGCTTAAAGCGATTGCGCCCATTTGCCTTTTTGGGTTCTGAGGAACGGTTCTTCAAAAATTCGTTGTCCGCCATGAGTACTACTTCTGATTGGTTAAACCGTTAGGTTCTGTTGGATTTACGGCAAATCACTCCGAAAGTCGGTAAATGCTTTTCAAATTACGTTTCTTTTGCCTGTAATCTAAACCGTAGCCGATTACAAAATGTTTCGGAATGGTAAAGCCAATGTAATCGATTTTGAAGTTGAGTTCAGAGACGCCTTCTTTGAAAAGAAGCGTACAGAATTTAAGCGAACTGGGCTCTTTTTGAAGCAAGGCTTCACGGATGTAGTTCATGGAAAGTCCTGAGTCAACGATGTCGTCGATGACAATCACATCTCTGCCTTTGATATCGGCATCAATCGGTTTGAGCAGTTTCACGTTGCCTGATGAAATTTTCGCATTGCCGTAGCTAGAGAGTTTGTAGAAGTCGATTTCAACATCAATGTTCGTAATGGCACGGCAGAGGTCGGCAGTAAAGATGAAGGCACCGTTCAATAAGCCGATAAGAATCGGCGTTTTACCTTTGTAGTCCTGCTCGATTTGTCTTCCCAATTCTGTGATGCGCGATTGAATTTCGGCTTCGGTAATGGCAACGACGAATGCGTCGTTGTCAATATAGACGGGCTGATGGTCGGCGTTCAAGGTTGGTAGATAGTTGATGTTGACAATATGGGCGGCTTGTTACGAAATCTTTAACGAAGATAAGAAATCGCTTGAACATTTTGTGCGTATCTTTGCGCGTTTCACGGCTCAATCCATATCGAGATGACCATTTCAAAACAGCTTCCTAAATTTTTGCTTTTGCTTACGATTATTTTTGCCACTTTAGTTTATTACTTTTCTATGCAAGGGGCGTTTGGGCATGTTCTTGTTGAGCCGCTTTCGCTCTATCCCACGCTCCTGACCCCGATTCCGTTTTCGTTTTACATCTTTGCGTTGCTTCTGGCAGGAATGTTGGCGTTAAGTGTGTTCCAATTTTTTCCGAAACAGCGCACCAACAAACGGCTTGCGAAGTCACGCTTTCATCTTTCAGCAAGCATGCTGTTGTTTGGCTTGTGGGTCATGACGTGGTGCTACGATTTGCTTCTTGCAAGTGCAATTGCCGCGATGCTCTTGGTGATTACGCTGGCACGCACGGCGATGAATTTAGAGTTGCGCGTCGCTACGAAGCCCAACGAGGTCTGGCTTTTGCGCGCACCAACGATGCTTTTTTTTGGCTGGGCGACCTTTCTTGCTGTTCTGACTTGGGCGACGCTTTTCCAATCGCTCAAATGGAAACTCAAATGGCTTGAGCCCGACTCGTGGGCACTCATCCTCATCATTGTGCTTGCTTTGCTCTCGCTCTGGATTTGTTTGCATTATCTCGACTTATTTTTCATTGCCGCTGTCATGTGGGGATTCATAGGTATCGCCTTAAAGAAAGACATGAGCACGCTCGTCAGCCGAACTGCGTGGCTTTTAATTTTCGTGATGGTGCTGATTGTTTTGATT
>JBDNCJ010000119.1:0-3223 GCA_046719715.1 Chloroherpetonaceae bacterium
TTAATGACTCACGGTGCACGTCGCTTTTTCATAGACCGCTTGACGCGTTTCGGCGTCGTGCTCGATGAGCGACTCAATCGTCAATTCGCCGTTCCATGAGTGCTCGTCCAACGCTTGCTCAATGAGTTCGGGAATTTTCAAGAATGAAATTCTGCCGTTTAAGAACAAATCGACGGCGACTTCGTTGGCGGCATTGAGCACGCACGGATACGAGCCGCCCGCCTTGATGGATTCAAATGCAAGCGAAAGGCATCGGAATCGGTCGGTATCGGGCGTTTCAAAATCCAATCTCGTTAAAGTTTTCCAATCGATACGCGGATAATTGGCTTCGAGCCTATCGGGATATGTCAGCGCGTATTGAATCGGGATTTTCATATCGGGCGTGCCGAGTTGCGCCTTAATGCTTCCGTCGCAAAACTCCACCATTGAGTGAATAATCGATTGCGGGTGAACAACGACTTCAATTTGTTCAATCGCCACGCCGAAAAGCCACTTTGCTTCAATGACTTCGAGCCCTTTGTTCATCAAGGTTGCCGAGTCAATCGTAATTTTTTTGCCCATTTTCCAATTGGGGTGATTGAGTGCGCGCTCAATCGTAATCTCTGCGAATTGCTCTTTGGGGAGCGTGCGAAACGGACCGCCCGACGCCGTGAGAATGATTTTGCCGATGCGCTCGATGTTTTCTCCGACGAGGCATTGAAAAATCGCCGAGTGCTCGCTGTCAATCGGCAAGAGTTTTCCGCCATATTGTTTTGAAAGGTTTGTAACGATTTCACCTGCGACGACGAGCGTTTCTTTATTTGCCAGCCCAACATCTTTACCGGCTTTGAGGGCTTCAATCGTCGGCTTTAAGCCGCTGAATCCGACCATTCCGCCGATGACGAAATCGGTATCGCTTCGACTTGCGACGTCGCAAAGGGCGTCTTTTCCTGAAAGCACTTCAATCGATTCGCCGCGCAACTTCTCGCGCAACACGGGCTCTAACTCTTGATTGGCAATCGCCACGCCGCGCGGTTTGAAGCGTTTGGCTTGTTCGGCGAGTAAGTCGACGTTGTCGTTTGCAGAAAGGTATTGGGCTTTGAATTGGTCGGGAAAGCGGGAAATCACGTCCAGAGAACTTTTTCCGATTGAGCCTGTTGAGCCGAGCAATGTAATTCGTTTCATTCAAAATGTTTTTTGAGTTGCGCAAATCGACTTTCTGTGATTGAACTATCGTGAATTTACTTGTTTCAGCAATGTGCAACAAAGGTTGTGCGTCAAAGGTTTTTCCGTCTGGTCTTGGTGCGAAAAAGCAAAGGGCGGAAAGTTCCGCCCTGATTGCTTGTGAATTTGGTTTACGCGCCGACTTCTTCGCCGTGCTCGACCTTAATGCCCAAGAGTTGCATGAATTGCGAGAGTAATGCCGGGTGAGAAGGCCACGCGGGCGATGAAACCAAATTGCCATCGGTGATTGCCGCGTCCATCGCAATGTTTTCATACTTGCCGCCGGCGAGCGTTACTTCAGGTCCGCACGCAGGATAAGCCGAAACGCGCTTACCCCTCACGACATCAGCCGCCGTCAAGACTTGCGCGCCATGACAAACCGACCCAATCGGCTTGTTGTGATTGGCAAAGTGCTTGGTGATTTCAATGACTTTGGAATTGAGCCGAATGTATTCGGGAGCGCGACCGCCGCAAATGAAGAGCCCGTCGTAGTTTTCAGGCTTCACATCGGCAAAGGTGGCGTTGAGTTTGAAATTGTGTCCGCGCTTTTCGCTGTACGTTTGGTCGCCCTCAAAATCGTGAATCGAGGTGCGCACCACATCGCCTGCTTTTTTATCCGGACAAACCGCATGCACTTGACAGCCGACCGTCAGAAGCGTCTGAAACGGCACCATCACTTCGTAGTCTTCGACGTAATCGCCGACCAACATCAAAATTTTCTTGCTCATTGCTTTACTCCCTTCTGGATAGTTGATTGGAAAAATGTTTGATTGGATAGGAACATGATTGCACAATGTTCGCGCTGAATTTAGGCGAAAGTTTCCAATTCTTCCAATACTCTTGCGCACGGACTTAACATTTTGAAGATGGATTTCTCGCTTCGCTCGCAATGACGAACACATTTTTATAGCACTACCTTCTTTCCAAGCATGTCATAGATTTCCAATTTCACGTCGCTGGCGAAAGGCAGTTTCACCCATAAACCATTTCAAAAATTCCCTCCTTCCATTAAACCTTCCGCTAACCCTCTTTGTCTAAACGGTTGAATCTCGCGTGAGACTTTTTTACAACAACATCAAACTTAACCAGTTACAACCATGAACCGTCAATCGCTTTTCTCGCTTTTCTCTGCGCTCTTGATTGGAACGCTTATGCTTTCAACAGGCTGTAAGAACGACGATGCCGTCAGTCCAATTGCCGAAAACCTCGCCTCGCAAGACGCCGCAAACATCATTGCTGGCGAAGTTGGCACGGAATCAGGCGGCGTCAATGATATGCTTTCGGATATGACCGACATTCGCACCTCTCCGCTTTTTGCCAATGAAGACGGCGGCACCGCACTTCTCAACGAAACCGGAACGGGACGCTACGGCAACTACACCCGCACTTACAATCCCGACACGCAAACTTGGACGGTGGTGATTGAAGCCTCCTTTCAAAATCCTGTCCGTTCAGCTTCGTGGCGGCGTGAGTATCAATACTTCTTTTCCAAGAACGGTGTGAAGCAACAGTTCTTTATCACGAGCGGCGTCATGGCGGATAAAATCACCTTCGCGATTGTTGAAAGCGGCTGTTCAGGTCAATTCACCAATCCGCGTGTTTCGCATCAACTTACCGCGCTTCGCGGCAGTGTGGAAGCCACAGTCAGCATTTCAAACGGCGACACGCTTCTGACGGTCAATAGCCTTGTGCCGCGCTATCGTGCGGGCATTGACTCCGTCAAAATTCGCGGCGGGCTGCGCACTTCCAACCACAACCTTATGCTTACGCTCACCAACGTCGTTGTGCCGACGCGCCTCGACCAACGCTTGCCAGAGCAACTCGTCGGCGGACGACGCTTCCGCAATGTGCGCCCCATTTCAGGCACCATTTCAGGCACCTACAATGCCTTTATGACCTTCCAACGTGGTGAGACTTACAGCGAGCGCGAAGTTACACGCAACTTCGTCATCACCTTCGGCAATAGCACCAGCGAATCCGTTGATGTTGAAATTACAGGGGTGAGCGCACCGAAATTTAC
>JBDNCJ010000012.1:0-62310 GCA_046719715.1 Chloroherpetonaceae bacterium
GGTTTAGGGTAAAAAAACATGAAATACCAAGACAAATTTGAACCCGAAACATTTTTTCACATTTTCAACCACGCTGTTGGAAATGAAAATCTATTCCGTAATGATGAAAATTTTCGTTATTTCCTCAAAAAATATGATGAATACACGGAAAGTATTTGGGAAACTTATGCCTATTGTCTTATGCCCAATCATTTTCATTTTTTAGTAAAAATAAACCCCGTGGAAGCGTTGCAAAAATTACCAAAATTTGCTGATGATACCCACGAATTTGTAATGCAAAAACTAAGCAATTTGCTCAATGCATATGCTAAAGCCTATAACATTCGGTATAAACGAAAAGGCGCTTTATTTTTAGATTTTACAAAAAGAATTGCTGTCAAAAATGATGCTTATTTTACTGCACTCATTAACTATATCCACCAAAATCCTGTGCATCACGGCTTTTGTAAAAGTATGGACGAGTGGGTATATTCATCTTATCAATCTTGTTTATCTGATAAGAAAAGTAAAATTAAACGACAAGAAATATTAGAATGGTTTGGCGGTAAGACATCTTTTGAGCAATTTCACCGAGAAAATTTGGCAGTATTACAAGACGATTTGGAATTTTTATAAAAATTTCATTAAACCTATAAGGTTTCTAAAAACCTTATAGGTTTTCGGAGAATAAGTTATGAACAAACAAGATTTTATAAACGCAGGATTTACGGTTGTTGATGGGCAAAACAACGAAAACAAACTATTGAACTTTATCAAAGAGCATTACCCCAGCATCATCAAAGACAACGAAATTAACTTACAGGAGTTGAAATCTGTTTTGGGCTTGCCCGTTGATGAAAAGGTGAACGGTTACGGATTAAACTTTGTAGGCAGAAACTTTGCCCGTGCCAAATATGCTCAAAAAACCGATAAGGAATTACGCCTCAATACCAAAATGAGCAAAAATATTGACACTACGCAAAATTTGGTATTAAAGGGCGATAATCTCGACTGCCTAAAAATCCTGAAAAATCATTACAGCGGTAAAATAAAATGTATTTACATAGACCCGCCCTACAATACGGCAAGCGATGAATTTGTATATCCCGACAAGTTTGATAAAGATGAATTGGAAGTGTTGGGATTTGCTAATTTGAGTGATGAGGATTTTGCTCGTATGGATTTCAGTTTCAACACCAAAAAGAGCCATAACGGTTGGTTGGCGTTTATGTATCCTCGTCTTTTATTAGCAAGAGATTTATTGAGCAAAGACGGAGTTATTTTTATAAGTATTGATGATAACGAGCAAGCCAACTTGAAATTACTTTGTGATGATGTTTTTGGAGAAGAAAATTTCGTTGAAATCTTTTCTTGGACTAAAACGGCAACTCCTCCTGCATTATCGCATAAGTCAAGGAAAACAAACGAATATATTTTATGCTACGAAAAAAATAAGAACAGTTATAAGTATTTTGGTGAAGAACTTGATGGTGGTGACCAACCTTTATTAAATGATGGGAACAAGGTTGGTCATTTAATTATTCCAAAGGAAAAAATTAAATTCAACTTGGAAGATGGAGTTTATCAAGCAGGCACTTACCATAGAGTCAAATTATT
Organism: Chloroherpetonaceae bacterium; assembly: GCA_046719715.1. GTDB lineage: Bacteria > Bacteroidota > Chlorobiia > Chlorobiales > Thermochlorobacteraceae > JANWWM01. The sequence goes on from JBDNCJ010000012.1 coordinate 1,597, forward strand.
AGAAACGATTGAAATAAAAGACAAGGTTTCTAACAAAGACTTATCAATTGAGGGCAGATTTAAGTGGCAACAATCTTTCCTTAACAAAGAAATAGAAAAGGGAACGACATTCATTGTAAAATCTAAAAAGTTCTCCGTAAGGTTTCGGCGTTTTGAAGATGAAAGCTATAAGACACCTACCAATCATATTAGAGATAAAATAATAAGTCCGCTATTAGATAAAGAAAACGGTAACATTGATACAAACGAAACCGCTTCAAGTCAACTTGAAGATTTGTTTGGAAGCAAAGTATTTGATTTTTCAAAACCTGTTTCGCTTATAAAATATCTGATTAATTTTCTTGTAAATGATGATGAAATAATCCTTGACTTCTTCGCAGGTTCAGGAACAACAGGGCACGCAGTAATGGAGTTAAATAAAGACGGTGGCAATAGAAGGTATATACTTTGTCAGATAGATGAACCTATTGATCCTGCAAAGAAAAAAGAAGCGTATGACTTTTGCATTGCAAACAACTTGGAGACAGTTATTTCAAGCATAACCATAGAACGCCTCAAACGAGCAGGGGAAAAAATAAGAAAAGAGATTGAAGAAGAAAACAGCAAAACAGGACTATTTGAAGAAGATAAAAAACAAGTTCCTGATATTGGCTTTAAAGTATTTGACAGTGTAGAAGCACCAAAATTGAAAGTTGACGACAACGGACAAATTCAATTCCCTGAACTCAATACAGACGCTTTAAGTCGCATTTACAATATGATTTTCACCGTTGGTTTAGACGAGCCGACACAAGTTCCCGAAGAAGTGGTAAAAGATTGCATTTACAAAATCGGAAACTATTACTACATCACCAATAGCGAAAAAGAAGAAACCTATAAGGTTTTAAAAAGCCTTATAGGCTTAAATAAAATTTTCATTGACGGTTGGACAGCCAGCCTCAACGGAACGTTGCAGAACTACAAAGAAGATGTGAAGATTGTATTTTAAGCCCACGCATTTTGCAAGCACATTGCCAAAGCCGAACAAGCCAACGCTAAAGCCAAGTTTTGCAAAAGAGCCACCAAGCCAACGCACAGACAAAACCAACACTAAATGACTGATAAACAGACGACAAAAACAGAAGGGCAGCTGCCAACAGCGGTTTGGCGTCATGCGGGGTGTCGGTGGTAATTATACTTAAAGCGGGTGCAGAAGAAAGCGGGTGCAGGGTGCGAGTATGTCAAGATTACAACGATATTGATGCCGGATTCAAGGTTCAAGAGCGAAGAGCGTGCCGAGAGTTTGGGGATAGATGCCGGGACGGTGTTTCGCTATCAGGCGGAGTATTTGGCGATGAAAGTAGAGGACTATCTGCGGACGGCATGAGGGCTGGCAAAGCCGATTGAATTCGGAACAAGAGCAGGCATTGGAGACGGAATTAGAAACTTACCGCTACATCTCCTTTTTTATCGCATTCCTAATTTGAACGAGTATAACGATAAACGGTCATACAACGGCGATGAACGGCGGTTACATTTCAATTCAAAAAAGGTTAAGCAACAAAAGCAATTTGAAGTAAAACAAAAAGGGCGGAAGTGATCCGCCCTCTTCTTTTTCAGACTTGCCCCGATTACTTGACGAGCATCATTTTCTTGGTCTCTACAAACGAGCCAGCTTGCAAGCGATAGAAATAAACGCCACTTGAAAGCGAAGAGCCGTTGAAACGGACGTCGTAGCGTCCTGCCTCTTGGCGCGCATTGACGAGGGTGGCGACTTCGCGTCCGACCACGTCATAGACTTTCAGCGTAACGAGCGCGCTGGTTGGAAGTTGGTAGTTAATCGTTGTGGCGGGGTTGAACGGGTTCGGATAGTTTTGAGCCAGTTCAAAAGTCGTCGGTTTTTCTTTGACGACCTCAACGATGTTGGAGTAATTGACCGTGCCGTCGAAATCGACTTGCTTTAAGCGATAGTAGAACTTGCCGTTTTGCGCCGTGTTGTCGACGAAGGCGTAGGATTGCGCTTCGGTCGTGGTGCCGGCGCCGCGAACTGTGCCGACAACGGCGAATGTGGTGCGGTCGAGGCTACGTTCAATTTCAAAGCGGTCGTTGTTCTGTTCAGAAGCGGTTTGCCACTCGAGCTTGACACCTTCACGAACCGATGTCGCGCTGAACGCCGTGAGTTCAACCGGGAGCGAATTGCTGATGTCGCTACCAATCGCAAATTCCGAGAAGGAATTGAACGGTGTAACGCTCTCAAGATTGCCGCTGACAATCGTACCGCCAAGGTCTTGCCAAGGCTGAGTTGGATTATCACGCTTCAAGACGCGCAAGGCAGAAGGATTCTGAACACCCGCCAGCGCCGAAAGCGGGAAACTGACTTTGCCGTTTGTAAAGACAATGCCCGGCGCAGAGACTTGCCAATAATAACGGCTCACCACAGCAACACCCGCCGGAAGCGGAAGAACGGGCGTCGGCACAACTTCTTGCAAGTAATTGACATTAACAGGCGCGGCGGTCGTAACATTCGCCGTGAAGGTGAAGTTCGTGCCCGTGAAGGTCGTGGTGCTGCTCGGTCCTACGGCAGGCGTTTGAGAATTGGAAGTAACGACTTGCGCTTGAACGATGCGTCCGCTTCCGGCTTCGGGATAGCGTGCCGCCGTAATGTTGCCCGCCAAGTTATTGACGATGTGATTTTGAAGTGCGGCTTGGTAGGTAATGCCAAGTGTGGTGAAAGGCAACCCACGGAACGGGTAGCCGTCGCCGCCCGCGCTGTTTGGGTTGGATGTCGTCGGGCGCACGAGGAAGTCAATCGTTGCAACCGTAATGCCGGGGCCGGGCACGACTTGACCGTTGCGAATCACAACAATGGAATCTGCGCCGCTTTGCGATAAGATGACCGCTTCACGCACACGCTCACCATCACGACCAGGTGTGGCGATACCCGTTGTGTCGACTTGGATGCGCGGCGGATAAAGCGTTGCGTCCATTCCCAAAACCACGCGCAGACCTGCAATTTGCGCGAAGCGACCGTCAACATTGGCAATGCGTGAATAAGCATTTTCAAGAATTTCTTTGAACTGCGCACGCGGAACGTTCGGCACAATCGTGAGGAAGTTCAAGAACGGCGCAATATCAAATGTATTTTGAGCGGTGATGTTGCCGGCAGGAATCACATTGTCGTTGCGAATGCCGCCGCCGTTTTGAAGGGCAACCGCAGGAAGCGGCAGACCGAAAGTCGGCGCAAGTCGGCGTGCTTCGGCAAGATGCGCGTCGGCGAGCAAATTGCCTTGATTGGTTTCGCGCGTGCGAATCGGATTGCGACGACCTTCAAGCGCGACTTGGCTAACACCGAGAACCGTCGCCGCAAGTTGCGCTTGGAAATTGGCAACAGGCGTTACAACGTTTTGAAGCAATCCGGGTTCAGGTTGAACGGCGTCGGGCGCAACGCGCGACACGCGCACCGGTCCGCTATTTGCCGTATCAATGCTCACTACATTTCCATTACCATCAAATTCAACGCTCAATCGCGCCACATAGCGATAATCGCCTTGCGCCGTAATGACGGGAATCGGCGTGTTATTGGCATTGCGGAACGTCGTCGGATACGGACCGCGAATCACGTCGCTCGGTACCAAGAGCGTGCCCGGATTAGCCAGCACTTCGCTGCCGCCGCCGGCAATGGCGACGTCGATGCTGTCGGCATTCGTCAGTTGCGAAATCAAAAGTGAATCTTCGGTAACGCTTTGAAGATGGCTGACGAGAATAATTTTATTCACGCCTTGCGAGCGGAGCAGAGCCGCTTCAGCTTGAACAGCAGGACGCACTTGATTGACAATCACGTTGCGCGGGCTGGAAATCGCCGCCAAGCGTTCCGTCGTTGCACCAATGACGCCGATGCGCTCGCCGCGACGCTGAATCACGACGCTCTTGGCAATGCGGTTCTGATTGACCAGATTTTGAAGCACGGGTTCGTTGCTGAAATCGAGGTTCGCCGAGATGAAGGGCACAGGCGGATTTTGAACCGTGTTGATGATTTTGGCAAGCGTATCAGGACCGAAATCAAAGTCGTGGTTGCCGAGCACAATCGCGTCATAGTTAAGCGAATCGAGCGCAATACCGTCAAAGGAAATGCCGGAGTTTGTGCTTGCGGCAAAAGCGGTTCCTGCAAGAATATTGTCGCCGGCGGAAAGCATGATGAAATCATTGCCCGTGTTGTTAGCGCGTCGTTTCAAACTGTCGGAAACGGTTTTGAAGTGCGCCACACCGCCGAAGTTCGCAAGTTGACCAGTTCCTGCGGCAACAAGGCGCGATTCGCCGTCGTTGTTATGAAGCACTGAAAGAAAGAAGCGTTGCTTGAAATCGTTTTGCGCACCGATAGGAGCGAATTGATGACCATGCGTGGTGATGACGGTCGTGCCGGGCGTTGCAAATTGCGACAGCACGCCTTCGTAAGTGAAGGGTCTTGTTGGAATCGGCTGACCCACCAACGGCTGAGCGTCAATACCGCTCACAAACATCGTGTCAATCACGCCTGTCGGGTCGGTAACGCGAAGGGTTTGATTGCTGGTGAAGTTGCCGCTTGCACCAACGAAACTCATATTGCGAATTTCCAGCAGTTGACCTTCAAATCGCTCGTGGTCGACGGCAAGTTCGGCAAGGGTGAGCCGCTTTGGAACAACCACGTTGTCGCGCGAAAGGCGCTCGACGGTTGCAGTGGGCGCAATTTGTTGCAAGTTGTTGAAATCACTGCGGCGTCCGGTAACGCGGATGCGGTCGCCGGAGCGAAGAATGCCCGTATTGACCGAATCCGTAAAAGAAGCAACACTGCGGAAAACGGCAATGCCCGCCGTTGCATCTTGCATATACACGATTCTGCCGCGAGCGCGCGTGATGACGCCCTCGACGGTGAAAATTTGTGTAGAGGTGCGCGGCAAGGCGCGTGCCGAATCAATCGTGATGACTTGCGCAGAGGCATCGGAGAAAAACACCGAAAGCAACGCAACCATCATCACAAAAAAACTGTAGCGAGACTTTTTCATTGGATTGAGATGGATTGATGTTAGAAAATGTGAGAAAGAAGAACTGACTTTTAACGCGGTGCAAAAGTATAGGGACGATGTAAAAAGAGTGTAACGCAAGTGTTACGAAACAATTAAGCCTAAACACGCTCCGAAAAAAAGTAGGTGGGAAGGCTCAATAGCCTTAAAGAATGAGGCGTAAAGGTCATGTAACTTTTTTGTGGTTGTCATTATATCGTGGTCATTCTGAACGAAGCGTCAGCGAAGTGAAGAATCCATCAGCGAGCCTCGCCGAGCTCGTCAAATGGATTCCTCGCTTGGCTCGGAATGATAAACTTTGAAAGCCCTTATCCTCTTCAAATCATGTTGGTATAGAATCTTTGAGTTTCATTCATTCAGGCTCAATTCTGAAAATGGCGGCGACGAGTTCATTTGGATTAAGGCGAAGGTAATTCCACGCTTTGTTCCAAGTGAATTCCGTATTTGTAATGAGCTCACGCACGCGATAAGAGTCGCCCTCTTGAATGCCTAAGCGTTCAAGGGGGACGCGAACCCACCCTTCTTGTGTTTGTGTCGGGTGATGATTAACAACGCTCAAAACATGATTGCGTCCGCTGGATTTCAAATAAGCAATCAAATACTCGCTCTCGATTTTTGGCGCAATTTCCACTTCTGTAAAGACGATAGACTTTGTTTGTTGAAGCGCGGGATTTTCTTTGCGAATCTCATTAATGCGCTTAATGAACGGACGAATGTTGAACTGCGACAAATCCCACGCCTTGATTTCATATTTCTCCGAATCGAGATACTCTTCTTTGCCTTTGGTCAGTGGCTTATTGATGCAAAGACTGAACGCGGGTTCGTAAATGCCGATGTTCGACGAAAGCGTGGCGGCAAGCGCGTAGCGAAGCATAAAGGCGGAGGGTGGCGCATTGTGCAAAAACTCTTCGGATAAAATGTCCGGCGTGTTCGCCCAAAAGTTCGGACGAAAATACTCTTTGACAGAGGTGGTGGTCAGTTCGGTTAAATAGGCGTGTAGGTCGCGCTTGTTGTTGCGCCAAGTGAAGTAAGTGTAAGAATGCGTATAGCCGAGTTTCGCCAAGCGATACATCACTTTCGGACGCGTGAAGGCTTCCGAGAGAAAGATGGTGTCGGGATAATCGCGTTTGAGTTCGGCAAGGCACCACTCCCAAAATGCAAAGGGCTTGGTATGCGGATTATCGACGCGGAAAATCGTTACGCCGTGTTCAATCCAAAACTCGAAAACAGATTTGAGTTCGAACCATAAGTTTTTCCAGTCTTCGGTTTCAAAATTAAATGGCAACACATCTTCGTATTTCTTCGGCGGATTTTCGGCATACTGCACCGTGCCATCGGGTCGCCACTTGAACCATTCAGGGTGTTCTTTCACATATGGGTGGTCAGGTGAGCATTGAAAGGCAATATCGAGCGCAATATCAATGCCGTAGGACTTTGCCGTTTTAACAAAGCGTTGAAAATCTTTGAGCGTGCCAAGTTCGGGGTGAATGGCTTTGTGTCCGCCTTCTTTTGCGCCGATTGCCCAAGGGCTTCCGACATCGCCGGCTTGCGCGGTGGTGCTATTGTTTTTGCCCTTGCGTTTGGTGAAGCCAATGGGGTGAATCGGGGGCAGATACAGAACATCGAATCCCATGTCGGCAAAGTCGGGTAAGAGTCGCTCGCAGTCTTTGAATGTGCCGTGCTTGTAAGGAGTTTGGCTCCAAGAGCGCGGAAAAATTTCAATCCAAGTTGAAAAGCCTGCTTTCAGGGGGTCAACGGTAACGCGATAGATGCGACTTTGTGTGATGAGAGCGTCGTCGGGATACTTTTGTGCCAGTGTGAGCAGGGTTTCGGAAAGCGCTTCGGAAATGGCTTCGGGTTTTCCCGCATGCTTTTTGAGCGATGCTTGCACTGCCTTGATTTTCCTAGCGTCTTCGGCGGAGCCGCGTTTAGCAATGTCGCTTAAAATCTCTGCGCCAATCAAGACTTCGGTTTTTAGAGATGGCGCATCTTGTCCTGATTCAACCCGTTTTTTGAAGCCAATTTGCCATGTAAGGAAATGATCGACGTGAGCGGCAACGGCGTATTCCATTTCGCCAACACGAGAAGTAACAAATTCGCCTTGCCAGCGGTCGTTGCCCAGAAACGTCATGGGGCTTTCGTTCCAGTGTTTATCGCCTTTGTTGCGATAGCGAAGCGTAACAACGATAGCATCGTGTCCGTCGGCGAAAACGTCGGCGGTAACCGTGATGGATTCTCCGACGACGCGCTTGATGGGATAAATTCCGCCGTCAATTTCGGGCATCACTTTGTCAATGACGGCGCGTGCCGTTCCGTTTGCAATGCGTGCAAGTGTGGCGGGTTTTGACAATGCTTTGGCGATGGGTTTGGTCGTTGAAGAGGTCGTGCGTTTTTTAGTTGGCATAATTCAAAGAAAATGGTGTTAAAAAGTATAGGTAAAGCCGTTGCGAAGGTCGAGGTCGAATCGTGCAACATTTAGAACGGGCTCGTTATCGTAGCGGTAAATGAGCACCACCGTCGCCGCAAGTTTATCCGTAATGCTGATGGTGAGCAAACCGTCGAGCAATAGGCGATAATCCGAAGGTCGTTTAACATCGACTTGATAGTAGCCGATGAGTTGCAACGAGGTTCGCGGCACAATTCGCCATAAAAGTGCAATGTAGTTGGTCGAGCGCAGGAGTTTGGTTTCGGGATTGAGTTCGGTAAAGCGTTCATTTTCCCACATTGCGCCGATGCCAAGCGTGAGTTTGAACGCCATGACGGTGTCGGTGGGTTGTAGATAAAGCAAATTGAGCCGTATGCCTGAACCGAACAAGACGCGGTCTTTGAGCAAGATAAATTCGTTGAACTCGCGCTGAACGAAAAATTCGGGTTGAAGGAGCGTGTCGCGTTGCCAGATGGCGCGATAATGCACAAACCCACGAAAGAGAAAAATTGCATCGTTCGCCGTTCCGCGCTCCAAGTTTCCAACCAGAAAGGTGTAAAATTCTTTGGCGCGATAATCAGAACGAGCGTCGAGCTGCCAGCGAAAAAAGGTCGAGTTGCCTGAATTGAATCCGAAGTTGACGCCGAGCCGTGTGCCGAAACCCAACACCGTGCCGCGCATCAAGGCTTCGGTATTGACTTGCGAAAGAGCACCAAGCGAAATCGTAGAGAGGAGGAACAAAATGACGAGCAACTTCATGCGTTTTTTGACTAAAAGCGAAGTGAATCGAAGAGATGCAATTTAGGCAAAAACGTCCAATCCGTGTGCTCTTGAAATTCCCTCTCCTTTTGAGAGAGGATTAGGCTGAGGTCATAGAACGTTGGCGAAAGCAGATTCAAGAGAAACGAAACATTCGTAACTTTAAGTTCAAATAGAAAATGCACAAACACTATGAAGCGAAAATTTGTATCCACAATCGGAATCATCGTCGGGCTTATCGGTCTCAATCTGATGTTGTCGGCGCAATACGAGGAAAAAGAAGCCTTTGCGTCAGCGTTGAAAAAACTGAGAGCGGAGCGCCACCAAACGCTTGCATTGATTGACGAACCCTCTGAGCCGCTTCGTCCGACGACGCTTGGAACGCCAACGCGCATCACGTTCAACGACCTGCGCGAGTATCGATTTAGCCGAAAAGCCAACAATCCGATTCCTGAAAAGCTCAAAGCCTTGCAAGGAAAAGAAGTCAGCCTCGCCGGCTACATGATTCCCATGTCGGAAGCCTTAGATGTAACCGAGTTCATGCTGGTGCAAATGCCGTTCTTCGGGTGTTGCTACTCTGTTCCGCCCGAACCGAATGAAACCGTGATGGTCAAAATGCAAAAAGGGAAATCGACGCCATATGTCTATACGCCAATTCGGGTGACGGGAACTTTCAAAATTCAGGAAACGAAAATCGACGGCTTTGTGGTGAGCGTCTATGAAATTGAAGCCTCGCAGGTCAAAGAAACTGACCCGAAGGATAAAGACGTCATTCAGCATCAAGCAGGAACGCCAACGCCCAGTGGATTTTGATGAAAAAAAGATTCGTTCAAGATTTCATTCAGCGTCATGTGTGCGTGCAACAGCGATTCGCTTCGTGCTGTTTTGCAATGCTTTTATTTGCGTCGCCTCTGGGCGCGCAAGAGATTCCGATACTTGATGAACCCTCTGCCGATACCCTCAAAGCGCATAAACTTCTGCCGTCGGGATTGCCCGATGAACTGAACTGCCAATGTCCGAGACATCTTGCCGCACGTGAGAGCGCGAAGCGTCCATTGGGCTTCACGCCTGCTGGCGTCGCCTTGCTCGATAGCCTGCCGCTGAGCGCTGAAATCATCAAGCCACTTCGTCTTGCCGACGTCGCCTCGCCCGATTCGCTTGAAAACACAGGCTACAAGCGATTTTATGCGATGATGCAACTCAAATCAATGGCACTGGATTGCGGGGCAAACGCGCTTGCAGAGTTTGCACAAACCATTGAAGGCGACAGTCTCATATTCACGGCGACGGCGATTCGTATCGAGAAAAAATGAAACAAGTCCTAACCAAATCCAGTGAAGAGACGCGCGAACTTGCCCGCCAATTTGCATGCTCGTTGAAACGTGGAGATTCTGTTGCCTTAATCGGCACACTCGGCGCAGGCAAAACCCAATTCACGCGCGGTATTGCGGACGTCTTTAATTGCACCGAGCAACTCACCAGCCCAACCTTTACAATCCTGAACATTTACGATGGCACGCGGAGCGGCGAGCGTTTCAGCATTCATCATTTTGATTGGTATCGACTCAATTCTCCCGAAGAACTCTACAACATCGGCTACGAAGAGTATCTTTATGGCGATGGCATTTCAATTATTGAATGGGCGGATAAATTTCCCGACCTCGTGCCTAAAACGGCAAAGCGAGTTGAACTGTATCGCTCAACCGAAGAAGAGCGGCTGATTACCTTCAATCAATCCTTTCCGCTACGATGAACCTTCTTGCCATAGACTGCACAGAAGCACCGCTGACGGTAGCATCATCAACTCAAGAACGTGTGGTCGTTAAACGGTGTGAGCGGTGGCAGAAGAGCGGCGAGCAAATTGTCTCGCTGATTGATGAAGCCTTGCAAACCTTGAACGTCAAGCCGAGCGACCTTGATGCCGTCGCGCTCTCGTCAGGACCCGGTTCTTTTACCGCGTTGCGGATTGGCATTGCGACCGCGAAAGGACTTTGCTTCGCGCACGATATTCCTCTTGTCATGATTCCAACTTTTGAAGCCCTCGCCCGCGTAACCTTTCCGAAAATCCAAGCGCAGACGCTCTTTACGGTCGCCTATTCCAAAGCCGATGAGTTTTACGTCGGCGTTGCTTCGCGCAGTGCCTCGATGGAATATGATTACCTCACACTCTCGCAACTCAACGGCAGATTTCAAACGATGGGAGCGGTCGCCGTTGTCGGGCGCAATCTCTCGCGATGGGTGTCGCTCTTTGAAACATCGGAAGTGATTGATGCAGATTTCTTTACAGCGGAATCCCTTTTAGCCATTGCCAAAGAAAAACGAATGCGCGGAGAAATCACTGACCTTGCGATGGCGTCGCCCCTGTATCTCAAAAATTTTGAAGTGAAGAAAAAATCTTGACGGCGGCTTATCGCACTTTTTCCAAAAAGGCTTCGGGCGGACGAGTGGGCTTGCCGTTTTTATTGACGAAGGCGTGAATGGTGTAGCCAGAAAAGAGTTTTTGTCGGGAAGACTTTTCAAAGGCGGTGTAAGCAATCGTTACGCGAACGTTTTCGAGTTTTTCGATGTGCGTGTGAATTTCAATTTCGTCGTCGTAGCGTGCGGGCGCGACGTAATCCAAATGGGCGGAAACAACGGGAAGCATTACGCCGAGCGATTCCAACGCCTTGTAAGTGAAGCCACATTCGCGTAAGAGTTCGTTGCGGGCGGCTTCGATGAACTCAAAATAGCGTCCGTAATAAACGACGCTCATTTGGTCGGTGTAAGCGTAAATGACGCGAAGCGTGTGGATAAATGTGCGAGAAGGCATATCAGCGCGTCAAGTAGCCAAGCATTTCTTTGACGACGCGGTCGGCGTCTTCGGCTTTGACTTTCGTGCTACCGACGGCTTTATGCCCGCCGCCGCCGTATTTCTTCATCAGTTCGCCGATGTTGATGTTCGCCGTTTTGTTGAAAATGTTGTAGCCGACGCCGATGGAAACATAGCCCGGACGCTCACGGTCGTTGGTGATGCGCATCGAGAGATTTGTGGCGGCTTGAAAGGCATAAACATAGTAGCGATTGCCGTTCGGAAGGTCGCCAAAGTTGCGAAGGTCGGTGATGAGCACGTTTTTCTCGACGCGTGAATAATCCTGAACGGCTTGTCGAAAAAGAAAATCTTGTTCTTTGAACTTATCAATTTTGTCTTTGACGGTTGGGTCGGTCATGATGTCGGGCAAGGTTTTGTCTTTGAGCAGATTAACGAGATGCTGCCAATAGGGTTCATCTTCGTGAAACTTGCCGTCGATGGTCATGGAAAGCAATAAGTAGCCTTCGGGTTCAAGGACTTCGTTGTAGGTCAGTTGCGCGGCATCGATTTTATCGGTTTCCCGCATGAGCTCATCATACTTGGTAAGATGTGGGAAATTGGGAAGGTAATAGTCATAGACGACGCGCGCGGCGGAGGGAGCAACTTTGAACGCGCCCTTGAAGTCTTTCGGTTTGACGTTGGCGATGTGATGGTCGAACCACATGCCGCATCGTTTGTCGTAAGGAAGATTGGCGATAATGTCGTTCGAGGAAATTTCTACTTCGCCGTCTTGAACGAATTTGGGCTCGGCGAATCGGATTTTATCAATGTCTTCGGTGTTTTTGAGAATCACCGCGCAAACAATGCCGTCAAGGTCGGCGCGGGTAAGAACATTCCATTTCATTCGGCTTACGTTTCTCCTGTTGTGTGGTTGTTTATTGATGCTCGTAGTTGACAACTTGAATTTCGTTTACCGAGCGGTCGATCTCTTCGCTGACAATCATGTCTTGGAAGACACGCATGAGGTTCGGGTCCCACTTATGCTCTTGGGTTTCTTTGCTCATGATGTCTATGGCTTGTTTGACGTCGAGGGCGCGCTTGTATGGGCGCACGGTCATGAGCGCGTCATAGAAATCAACAATGGCAATGACGCGTGCGGTGATGGGAATATCGGTGCCTGCGAGTTTATCGGGGTAGCCGGTTCCGTCCCAACGCTCTTGGTGTCCGCGAATAATCGGCAGGACGGGCGCAAGCGATTTGAGCGGCTTACAAATGTTTTCGCCGGCTTCGGGGTGAATTTTCATGATGTCGTATTCTTCGGGGGTCAATTTTCCCGGCTTCAACAGAATTCCGTCGGGAACGGCGATTTTGCCGATGTCGTGAATCACGCCGCCCTTACGCACGGCGTCGATTTCAAACTCGGGAAGACCGATTTTGCGAGCGAGTTTCGTGCCGTAATCCGAGAGGCGATGACAGTGCCCGTTTGTGTAAGGGTCTCTGCCTTCAATCGCTAAGGCAAGCGAGAAGATGACGGTTTCGGCGTTCTCGAGTTGGTCGATGTAAGTCTTTGTTTTGAGAAGCGCACGCACTTTGGTAATCAGTTCAATGCGATTGAATGGCTTGCCAAGAAAATCATCAACGCCGATTTCCAGAGCGCGCACTTTGTTTTCAAAATCAAACAGCCCTGTGAGCATAATGACGGGCAAAAGCCGCGTATCAGCGGATTCTTTCAACTTCGCCACCATGTCGTTGCCGTTCATTTTCGGCATGAGCATATCGGTGATGATAAGGTCAGGCTTTTGTCTCTGGATTTCGTCCAGAGCATCTAATCCGTTGTAGGCGACGCGAACCGCGTACCCTTCGCTGCGCAAGGTCTCTTCAAGCAACTTCAAGATAATTTCTTGGTCGTCGACAATGAGAATATCCGCCAAAGGTTTTGTATCAGACTTGTTCATACTCCAGTGGTTAATTTCGTTCTCGAAATTCAAATCTAACTTGTTCAATTTTTTCAGCGTTTTGTTGTTTGGCGATAGGCGACGGTCAACTTGACAGTTACAGAAATTTAGCGAAAGTTACGCGGCTGCATGACTTTTTTCTTCCTTTTTATCGTCTTTATTACTGCTGTGTCCCGGGAAGAACGACGCATGCGGGTCAATGATGGTTTTAGCGTGGTTGACGGCAATCGCTGCTTCTCCGAAGCCGGTGGCAATGAGTTTTAATTTCGCAGAGTGAGACGCAATGTCGCCGGCGGCATAAACGCCTTTGATGTTGGTTTCCATGGCATGATTGACGCGAATTCCGTTGCCTTCAATCTCCAAGCCCCAATCTTTAATAGAGCCAAGGTTCGTCAGAAACCCGAGATTACAAAGCACAGCATCAACTTCAATCGTTTCTTCCTCTTTTGTTTTGTTATTGAAAATCGTAGCACTTTTAACAACGCCGTTTTCGCCGTGAATAGATTTCAGTTCCCAGAAAGTTCGAATCGGCACGCCCAACGCACGGACTTTATTGACGCTGTCTTCGTGAGCGACGAATTTATCGCGACGGTGAATGAGAAGCATTTGGGATTTATCGCCGAGTGCCATCGCCCAGTCCATCGCGCTGTCGCCGCCACCGACCACTAAGAGTTTCTTGCCGTAAAAAATCGTCGGGTCCTTGACAAAGTAATAAAGTCCTTTGCCTTCCCAAACTTCTATGCCTTCGCGCTCGAGTTTGCGCGGCGTGAATGCGCCAACGCCTGCCGCAATTAAAACCGTTTTTGAATACATCACGCGCCCGTCGGCGGAAGTGAGTTTGAGCAAATCGCCTTCGCGTTCAAGTTGTTCAATTTTTGTATCGGTAAAAATTTCGGGATTGTATTGCTTGCATTGCTCGTAAAGGCTTTTGACCAAATCTTCGGCAAGCACAGCAGGGTAGCCCGCAACGTCGTAAATGTTCTTTTTGGGATAGAGCGCGGTGAGCTGTCCGCCGATTTCGGAAAGGCTGTCGACAATGCGCACTTGCATCGTGCGAAGTCCCGCGTAAAAAGCGGCGTATAAACCTGTCGGACCTGCGCCGATAATGGTAACATCAGGCGTTCCTGCAATCACTGACATAAACTTCCTCGATTCTCGTTTGTTGCTTTGATGTAAGTTATGAAAATAAAAGTTTTCGAATAAACGCGAAAATATGGAGAATGTGAATGTCGTGCGACTCCGCAAGCAAGGGTTGAATTACTGCAAAATCTCGGAACGCACTTTGAACTCCTTGTAACTCAACGTCTCCGTGCCTTTGCGCGACCAACTCGACGCACGCTCAATCATTTCAAGCAAATTCGTGGCGGCTCGCAAGCGTGGCATCACCACATAATCTGCACCCGCTTCATAAAGCGCAATCGTTGTTTGTAAATCTTCCGAAATCAAAATTGTTTTCGCATGGGGCGCGTGAGTCTTGACCGCTTTCAAAATGTTCATGTTGCTGGTGCCTTTCAGCAAAGAATCGGGAATCGTGGAAACAACGACCTCTGCATGATGAATCCCCAAATGATGAAGCGTTTCGATGTGTGCAATGTCGCCATATTGCGCGTCAATGCCTTTGGCTTTCAACTTCTGCAACACTTCGGGATTGAAGTCAATAACACGTAGCGCATTGCGAATCGCGTTTTGAGAATGTTCAATTTCAAACACAAGCGAACTTGCGATTTTGTAAAAGCCTAAAATGAAAATCCGCTTGTCAGAGTCCGCCGAAACCTCTGATTCAGAAAGGGCTTCGCGCAATCCAAGCTTAGACAAAAGACGATTGATGGCTAAAAAACTCTCGTGCGATTTCTCAATCCAAAATGTGGAAAGAATCGCTGTAATGACCAGCGTAAAGACGATGTAGGAAACCGTAACTTCGGAAATGTGATGATAAGCAACGCCAAGCGAGCTAATCACCAACGCAAATTCGGAAATTTGCGAAAGATTGATGGACGAGAGAATCGAGACGCGATTGCCAAGCCGCAAACTATAAAGAATCGGAAAAATGGAAAGAAAGCGCGTGAAGATGAGCAACAGCGAAAGCAACGCGCCGACAAGCAAGACTTCCATCGTCGGCATCGGAATTTTCATGCCGAGCGCAACTAAAAAGAGCGTGATAAAAAAATCACGAATGTTAATCACCTTGGCAACGACGTCAAGGTTGTAAGGAAACGTCGAGATGCTCACGCCGGCAATCAGCGCGCCCATTTCTTTGGAGAGTCCCGCCACTTGCGCCAGTCCGCACACCGCAAAGCACCACGCCAGCGAGGCAACAAGCATAAACTCTGGCAACTTGGCAATCGCATGAAAAAACTTCGGAAGCGCGTAGCGGCTCAGAAGCAAACACACGCCCACAAGTCCGACGCCCTTTGCAAATGAAAGCGCAATCGTCTGCACTTCGGGATTGTTCAAGTTTGGCTGAATTGCCAAGAAGAGAATTGCCCAGATGTCTTGAAACACCAGCACGCCAAGCGTGATTCGCCCCGCAAGCGTATCGATTTCGTGTTTGTCGTAAAGCATTTTCACCACAATCATGGTGGAACTCAGCGAAAGGCAGAACGAGAGATAGAGTAAGTCGTAGCCGCCCGCGATGCCGACCAGCGAAAGAAATCCAAATGAAAGTGCGACGCAAATCGGAACTTGCAATCCGCCCGTGAGCAAAACTGCCTTGCCCGCCTTCAAGAGTTTTTTCAAATCAATTTCAAGCCCGATGATAAAGAGCAAAAGAATTAAGCCGATTTCAGAGACGTGTTCAATCTGCTCTTCGCTTTGAATCCAGCCGAAGCCAATTTTATCGCCAATGATAACGCCTGCGATGATGTAAGCAATCAGAAGCGGCAAGCGCACAAAGCGTGCAATGAAGGCAACCACCGTAGCGGCAATGACGGAAATGGCGATTGCAAAAGAAAGGTCGGCGTCGTGCATGAGCGGTTCCCGTTGTGATGTTGATTATTGAGTTAAGGGTTTAAGGTGAATGGCATAGCCACCCCCGGGCGCTAATTGAATGTTTAAGGTGGATTGAAAGCTAACAGTTTCTTTTTTGATTTGATAGGCTTTCGGATTGTGTTCCCAGTGTGCGTCGGGTGCGTCGCTGTAAATCGTGGCTTCGTATTGCAGTTTCGGGTTTAGGAAATCCAGCGTGATGGTGGAAGTTCGTGCGTTTTCGTCGGTGATGCCGCCGATAAACCACGCTTCCTTGCCTTTGCTTTTGCGAGCAATCGTAAGGTAGTCACCGATTTCGGCTTCAAGAATTTTAGTTTCGTCCCAATCTAACGCGACGTCTTTGATGAATTGAAACGCATCTAAATATCGCTCATAATTTTCGGGCAAATCTGCCGCCATTTGAAGCGGGCTGTAAAGCGTAACATAGAGCGCGAGTTGTTTGGCAAGTGTGGTGTGAACTTGTTCGGTTTTGTTCTTGTCGTAGAACGACATTTTAAGTTCAAAAATGCCGGGCGTGTAATCCATGCCGCCGCCCAACAGGCGCGTGAAGGGCAAAATGGTTTCGTGTTCGGGCGGGTTGCCTTTGCTCCAAGCGTTAAACTCGTTGCCGCGTGCCGCTTCGCAAGCAATCCAATTCGGATATGTGCGTCCTAATCCTGTGGGTCGGACGGGCTCATGTGCATTGACCATAATTTGATACTCGGCGGCTTTTTCGGCGACGCGCGCGTAATGATTAACCATCCACTGCCCATCGTGATGCTCGCCGCGCGGTAAGATGTTTCCGACATAGCCGGTTTTGACCGCAGGATAATCGTACTTTTTCATCAAGCGAAAGGCTTCGTCCATATGCCGCTCGTAATTTGAAACCGACGCGCTGGTTTCATGGTGCATAATGAGTTTCACGCCTTTGGACTTGGCATAGCGCGCCACTTCCTCGATGTTGAAGTCGGGATACGGCGTTACGAAATCAAAGACGTCTTCTTTCATTTTGCCGAACCAATCTTCCCAACCAATGTTCCAACCTTCGACCAGCACAGCATCGAAGCCGTGTTTAGCCGCAAAGTCGATGTATTGTTTGGTGCGCTTGGTGGTTGCGCCGTGCCGACCATTCGGGCGCAAAGAGTTCCAGTCGGTTTCTTTGAGTTTTACATTATCGACATCGGCGTAATTCCACGACGATTTTCCAACATGCATTTCCCACCAGATGCCAACATACTTCATTGGCTTAATCCAACTGACCTCTTTAATTTTTGAGGGTTCGTTCAAGTTGAGCGTGATGCGCGATTCCAAAATGCCCGCCGCGCTTTCGCTGACAATAATTGTGCGCCACGCGCTTTTGCACGGCGTTTGCAAATACGCCTTGTTGCCAAACGCATCAGGAACAAGGTGCGCCGAAAGCGAAAAAGTAGATTGATTGATGAGGAGATTGAGTGCAGGATAATCAATCAGCGCGGCTTCGAAAAGATTGATATACAATCCATCTGCCGTTTTGAGCATCAGGGGCGTTTGCACCGCATTAGGCGCAATGAGCGAGCGCGTTCCAATTTCGTTTGATTTTTTGCCTTCAAACGCATCAACTTCGCTCAAACGCGTGGTGTGATAAACATGTTCGTTGGAATCGTAATCGCCCGGAATCCAAAACGCGGTATGGTCGCCTGTAAGATTAAATTCGGTCAGTTCATCTAAAAGCGTGAAATACTTTAGTTCGGGTTGCGCGGGAAATTCGTAGCGAAAACCAAGTCCATCGTTGAAGAGTCGAAAGCGCAAGAGCAAGGCGCGATTTTTTTCGTTCGGCTGTTCGAGCCGCAACAAAAGTTCGTTGCAATGATTGCGGATTGATTTTTCTTCGCCGAGAACGGGCGACCATGTTTCGTCAATCTTGCGCGTTTGTGCATCGGCGATTCGGAAACCGCGTTCAAAGTGTGGCGCATCTTTGAGTTTGAGACCTAACGCACTTTGCTTAATGACAACTTTGTTGCCGAAAGCAAGTTCATAGCGCGGTTCGCCTTGCTCGGTGAGCGTGAAAGTGAGTTTGAGTTTAGCATTGGGTGATTGAAGCGTTTGGGTGCGTGGTTGTGCGACTGCGGGAAGAAGGGAGAGCGAAAAGAAAAACAGGGCGAGAATAAAACTGAAAAATCTCATTGCCAAAAAGTTGATTGTTTGATAACGATTGAATTGAAAAGCAAAATGAAAATACGGCGGCATTGTTTGAAAAGCAGTGCCGAGCCGATAAATTGAAAATAAAATACTTATGCTCATTTACCTTTATTGCGTTTCAGAACCGCACTCAAAAGCCTTACCTGAAAAAGTCAGCGAAGTGAAGATGGAAGACTTATCGGCAATCATTTCCGAAGTCTCGGAAGAGGAGTTCGGCGAAGAAAATTTGAAGAAAAATCTCTCGCGATTAGAATGGGTTGAATCGGTCGTGCGAAATCATGAAAGCGTCATGGAAGCGATGTGCGTACAAACGACCGTTGTGCCATTCCGATTTCCGACAATTTTTCGCTCTCAAAATTCCTTACAAGAGTTTTTACAAGCGAAAAAAGATTCGTTAAAAAACTTGTTGGAAACACTGAAAGGCAAAGAAGAGTGGGGCGTGAAAGTCTACATCGGCTCTGAACAGTTGCAGGTGTTTCTCTCCCAAAGCAAGGAAATACAAGAAATTGATGAAGCCTTGAAGACGGCATCGGCGGGCAAAGCTTATCTGCTTAAAAAAAAACGCGAGTCGCTCGCAGGGCAAAGTGTGAGCGCGTCGCTACAAGAAGCGTTGGAGTCGCTCTATGAACGCTTACGCTTGCATGCCGTTGAAGCTAAACGCAATCCCGTGTTGTCCAAATCGGTTACGGAACGCGAAGACGAAATGATTTTGAACGCGGCGTTTTTAATCGAAGCCACATCGCGCGAGACATTTCTACAAACGCTGGAATCAGCAAGAAAGGACTTTACATTTCTGACAATTGAACACTCTGGCGCATGGGCGGCATATAATTTTTGCAATCTCAAATAGGAACACGAACCATGCAAAATCACATACACGACCGCGAGCAATTGCTCCGCCGCTACATCGCGCTCAAAGAGAAAGCAAGAGAAATTGATGAGGAAATTGAGTCAATGAAAGGCGAAATCTTCTTTACAATCAGTCAGATGCAAGAGGAAAGTGGAAAAAAGGAAATCGTTTTTGAAGATTATGCCTTCACGATTGGCTATCGGAAAAGTTATGAGTATCCGATTCACATCAAAGAGATGGAAAAAGAATTGAAGGCGGCAAAAAAAGAGGCGGAAGCTTCGGGCGAAGCCTCGCTGGTAGCCGATACGGGTTATGTAACCTTGAAGAAAAAATAAAGCAATCCGACGCGACTTAAAACTTTTTGGTTGAAAGGAAGTTTTTCCTAATTTAGTTAAGTCAAAGCAACATTTCTGGACAGGTCTTTCCAAAAAACTTAATGCGTTCTGCGATTCATGTCGTGGCATCTTGATAAAACCGACCTAAAACTTCTTGAACTTTTGAGCGAGCGCGGAAGAATGCGCCGCAACGAACTTGCCGAAGCCGTCGGGCTTTCGATTCCCTCCGTCAGCGAGCGATTGGAGAAACTGCAAAATCGCGGCATCATCAAAGGCTACACGGTGTTGATTGATGAAAAGAAAATTGGCTATGATATCAAAGCCTTCATTCGCGTTACGATGGAGTCATCGAAGTACTACGCGCCATTTGTCGCCCACGTTCAAAAAGAAGACGAAATTTTAGAATGTTATTCCATCACGGGCGACGGCTCGCACATCCTCAAAGTGCTTGTGGCAAATACCGCCGCACTTGAAGCCCTGCTCGCAAAAATTCAATCGTGGTCGGGGGTTACAGGCACATCGACGAGCATCGTTTTGAGCGAACACAAAAAAACGAATCGCATAAACTCCGTCAAGGCGTTGAAAATTACGGAGAACGGCAAAGAGCATCACTAACCTTAATAAGTCAGCCTTAACAATTCAGTGATGTTGTAAAGCCTATTTTTCAAATGCGCGACATCTTCTGTTCAGTGCTTATCCAATCAACCTTAATCTAATCAACATCGTTAATTAAACTCTAAAATGGCAAACAACACGCTTTCCGAAAACGCCGCAATGTTCGGCAAACACACCTTCAACAACGCCGTTATGAAAGAGCGGCTTCCCAAAAACGTGTATGATTCGTTGATGAAAACGTTGAACGAAAATCAAGATTTGGACGACAGTCTCGCCGAAACCGTTGCAACCGCCATGAAAGAATGGGCGATAGAAAACGGCGCAACGCACTACTGCCACTGGTTTCAACCCATGACGGGTGCGACCGCCGAAAAACATGACGCATTTATTTCATTTGACAAAGAAGGAAATTTAATTGAGAAATTTTCAGGCTCGCAGCTCAGTCAAGGCGAGCCTGACGCTTCGAGCTTCCCATCGGGCGGAATGCGCTCGACCTTTGAAGCACGTGGCTACACGGCTTGGGATCCGAGCACGCCGGCGTTTTTAATGAAAGGCGCGGAAGGCACAACGCTTTGTATTCCATCGGTCTTCATTTCGTATCACGGTGAAGCGTTGGACGAAAAGACGCCGCTCCTGCGCTCGGCACGCGCACTTTCAAAATCAGCCGTCGCGATGTTGCACCTTCTCGGCAACACCAAAGCAACCCGCGTAACCACTTATCTCGGCGCAGAACAAGAATACTTCCTTATTGACCGCAATCTCTATGAACAACGCCCCGACCTCATCATGACGGGCAGAACGCTTTTAGGCGCACTTCCACCACGCAATCAACAGCTTGAAGACCATTACTTCGGCTCAATTCCCGATAGAGTGTTGGAGTTCATGCAGGAATTGGAACAGGAACTCTACCTGCTCGGCGTTCCAGCGAAAACGCGCCACAATGAAGTCGCGCCTCATCAATTTGAAATCGCGCCGATTCACGAAGAAACGCCGCTTGCCGCCGACCACAACTTGCTTGTGATGGAAATGCTCCGTCGCGTCGCCGAGCGCAAAGGGCTTGCGCTTCTCATTCACGAAAAGCCATTTGCAGGTATCAACGGAAACGGAAAGCACAACAACTGGTCAATGGGCGCAGACGTCGGCGGAAACTTGCTCGACCCCGGAGAAACCCCTGAATCCAATTTGAGCTTTCTCGTCTTTCTCGTCGCCACGCTCAAAGGCGTTCATAAGCGTGCCGCCGTGCTTCGCGCCGCGATTGCCAATCCGGGCAACGACCACCGTCTCGGTGCAAACGAAGCCCCGCCTGCCATTATCTCCGTTTTCTTGGGCTATCAACTCAACGCGATTCTCGATGCGATTGAATCGGGCGATATGAAAAAGGTCAGCGAAAAGCAGTTCATTGATTTGGACATTTCACATATCCCGACGCTCAACAAAGACAATACCGACCGCAACCGCACTTCGCCCTTCGCTTTCACAGGCAACAAGTTCGAGTTCCGTGCCGTGCCTTCGTCTATGCCGATTGCTATTCCCAACATGGTGCTCAACACCATCATGGCAGAAGCCATCGACGAAATGCGCGAAGCGATTGAAGCCGAAATGAAAGCGGGCAAAGACCTTCAAGCCGCTGTCTTCGCCGTGCTTCGCAAAGAAATTAAAGCCACAAAGCCCATTCGGTTCGAAGGCGATGGTTACAGTGAAGCGTGGCACAAAGAAGCTAAAAAACGCGGATTGCCGAACAACAAAAATCTCTCCGAAGCCATGAAAACTTGGAAGGACAAATCGGTGCGCGAAACCTTCATCAAATATGGCGTGCTGTCGGAGGAAGAAATTGAGTCGCGCTACAACGTCCGATTAGAACGTTACGTCAAAGCCATCGACATCGAAGCGAAAACGCTTGCAATGATGATTCGCACAATGGTGATTCCCGCCGCCTTGCGTTATCAAGGTGAAATCGCGGAATCATATTCCAAACTGCTTCAAGCCTCGAAAGGCATTAAACTTTCTACTTCCGCAAAAGCCAAGCAAGCCAAACAACTGGAAACATTTGCAAACGGAATCGGGGAACTCATCGCTAAAACCGAAACCCTTGAAAAACTCATCGAGGGATTGCACCATGCAAAGGGCGGCGTTGAAGGACACGCGAAGTATTGCGCCGAAACGCTCATGCCCGCAATGACCGCCGTGCGCGAAGTCGCCGACGACCTCGAAGGACGCTTGGATAAATCGCTCTATCCAATGCCGAACTACCTCGAACTGCTCTTCATGCACTAATCAAATTCCCCCAAAAGCACAACGAACAAACGCTACGCCGATGATGAATGTCGTCGGCGTTTTGCGTTCACGGCAAGGCTATGAATCGGCGATGCAAGCCGCTCAACGCCTCTTCCGTCAAGCGATAAGGAAGCCAATCTTGTTGGCGCGTTGCGCCGAGCCGTTCATAAAACTCAATCGCTAATTGATTCCAATTCAAAACTTGCCACTCCATTCGTCCGCACCCGCGTTCAACAGCAAGCGCAATCAAAAATTTGAACAGTCCAAATCCCACTTTTTGTTTGCGCGCGGAAGGCAAGACGAATAAATCTTCCAGATACAAGGTCGGCTTTGCCAAAAAACTTGAATAGGTCTCGAAAATAATCGCGTAGCCGACGGGCGCGCCGTCGAGAAACGCAAGATAGGCTTCAAATTTCGGATGTGTTGAAAAAGCATCGTGTTTTAAGCGGGCTTTGGCGTCAAGGTCGGGCGGCGCAAGGTGCTCGTAATCGGCAAGCGCAACGATGAGCGAGAAGAAGACTTCGAAATCTTCTTCCGAAAGTTTTTTGATGTGTAGCGGCATGAAAATGTGATTAGAATTGAAAATTGTAAAAACCTGAAAATGCAAAAACGACGAGAACCTGTGAAGATTCGCGCCGTTTTTGTAAGGTGAAGATAACCAGCCGCTCCTTTTTGCGAAGGAAAAGCGAAGGAAAAAAATATCAAGTGAAAAGCGATGTGCTATGCTTTGATGCGATAGCCGACGCCTTTGATGGTTTCAAGGTTTTCTTGTCCAAACTCGCCCAAGCGTTGGCGAATTTTGCAGATGTGAACATCAACCGTGCGGTCGGTTACATACACGCTTTCTCCCCAAACGCGGCGAAGCAAAATTTCGCGTGAAAAGACCTTGCCTTTATTCGCAATAAGAAGCCACAAGAGCTCAAACTCTTTGCGCGGCAAGAAAACTTCTTTGCCTTTCAGCAAAACGGTGTGCATTTGGCGATTGACAACGAGGTCGCCGAGTGTAATTTCAGAGGTGTTTTCCTCAACAAGGTCGGCTTCGGAATTACTGTTACGCTTCAAGACATTGCGAAGACGAGCAGAAAGCACCCGATTGCTCACGGATTTGTGAATGTAATCATCGGCGCCAACTTCCAATCCCGTTGCTTCATCGGAATCTTCACGTTTGCGCGTGAGCATGATGATGGGAAGGTGCTTGAATTCTGGCAGGTTGCGAAGTTCACGGCAGAGATCGAGCCCGACGGATTGTCCGCGCATGAAATCGACGATGACGGCGGTCGGTTTCGTGCTGACTTTGGACATCACTTCCGACGCATTTTGCGCCCAAACGACGCTGTATCCTTCTTTTTCAAGCGTAGCGCGAAGCCAATTGACATACTGAAAATCGTCGTCGCCAATAAGAATCGTTTTTGCTTTAGCATTCTGCATATAGAGTAAGTTTTGGTTGTAGTGGTGTTACAGTTTTGAATAATGTTTTCGTGCAACCAAAGAACAAAAATTCATAAGACGAATAGCGTTAGCAGGCAAGAGTGCAAGCGATTTGCATATTTATGCACGACACCCAAAAGGCATAAGCGCAAAAAACTTAGTCGCAAAAAACTTAATCGTTTTAACTTACCGATTTAACTTGATGACACGCTGATTACAATGAAAAAGCGTCTTGAAGTTTATTTGGTGCGAAATTGCTGTTAAAGATACATTCGTCCTTTCGTGGCTCTGCTGATTGGAGAGCCAATGCGCTACTTTGCTGAATGGAAAATAGACGCATTTTAGTGTTGTGCCGATTTTGACTTGGCGAAGCGCGTTAGCGTTGCGCTTGACGAATGCAAAGATAGCATAAGGGAGGCGATATTTCCAAAATGTTAAGTGATTTTTTGCGCAACCGAGTCAACTTTTTTTAGCGAATTGCCGATTTTGAGCGAATTTCGGCTAAAATGACACTCGGAACTCGGCGCGGATGCCGTCGGGAATGGGCGAGAGGGTGCGATGTTCGGGAAGAAAATAGAGCGACGTTTCAAGGTCGTTCTCATCTTTGGAAAAGCCGTTGGCTTCGTTGAAGGTGTTGATGCCGCGCACGGCGTTAATCATGCTCAAAACGCGGTTGATGCCCATCGCGGCGAGAAAGTAATAGATGGATTGATAGGCTTTGTCGCTTTGGATTCTTAAATCGCGGAATTGTCGACGGTCGGCGTCGCTGTTCCACTGCCAGAAGTGCGTTTGTGGGTTGTAGAGTCGACCGAAATCGCGGTTGCGCAGGCGGTCGGCGTTGAAGTCATCGATGCTACTGAACGAGGAAATATCGCGCCAAAATTGCTCGTCTTTGTCGCCTGAAACGCCGGCGTTGGTGCGCGCAAGCACTTGGTAGTCCGATTCAAAGCTCGAGCCGCGAACATATTGCGTGCCGATGCCTAAAAGCATGGCGAGTTCCGCGCCCAAAAAGTATCGCCCCGATTCAAAATTGCCTGCATAGATTTCACCCATTCCCGGAAGCAAAAACGAAAGTGCCGCGCCAGTAAAGGCTGACTTCGGTTGAACAGAAGCGGCTGGGCGCGAGGAGCGATTCAGTGATATTGAATGTGATTGAGAAAACAGTGAGACGCTCGAAAAAAGCAAAAGCGATAACCAAAAAGATGAATAGACGAGGCGCATTGCCGTTCAGATTGAATTAAAAGCAAAGTTACGAAATGCACTTGGGCTTCAAAGGGCGCAATCACGCCACACGTTATTCCCCAATCCACTCCGTTAACTTTTTCTCGTATTCGGAGACAAGGCGCGTTGCACGGCTCTTGGAGCGCGACTCGGCGTTGATGTGAAAAATGTCGCGCTCGCGGTCGGGCAGAAGCAAGAGCGACGTTTCGTTGTCGTAAATGATTTTCACGCCGTCAATCAAAATGCGATAGTTGCCTGCGGTGTCTTCCATAATTTTGCGCATCATTTTCCCCTTCATGTCGCGCGGACAAGCCACGTTGCGCTTGACGATGAAATAGCGTTCAGGATAGCGGGCATCGAGTTCGGCAATGCGGGACTTCGATTTGGCAATCAGTTCCATGATTTTCACCGCCGAGAACATGGCGTCGACGGCGAAGAGAAATTTCGGGAAAATAAATCCGCCTTTCGTGCCGCCGACGAAGGCGATTTCAGGGTCGGAGAGCACCACGCGCATTAAATCCAAATGATTGTCGCCCGTGCGAACCACGCTCACGTTGCGCTCGCGGCAGAGGTCGTCAATTTGTTGCGACGCCGTAATGGGCACGGCGATTTTCTTCGTTTCAGGATGCGTTTCGAGATAGAGCAACGTTACAAGCGTGAGCAATCGCTGATGCTCTAAAAATTTACCGCGCTCATCGACGACGAAAATGCGCTCCGCACCGCCGTCAAGCATAAAGCCGATGTCGTAGCCAAGTTGCAAGACGACGCCAGAAAGTTTATCGGCGGCTTCAAAAAATTCTTCCGCGCTTCGAGTAAATCGAGAAGAATCCAAGTAGGCGTTAAGCGAGATGATGTCGAGTCCGAGACTGCCGATAATGCTCGGGAAGAGCGTTGCCGCCGCGCCGTTGGAATAATCAATCGCGACGCGAAGCCGCGCTTTGCGAATGGCGTCAGCGTCGATGTTGTTGAGAAACGCATCTGTGTAGCTTTCAAGCGTGCGTTCGGGGAAGTTAAGATTGCCGACGTTTTCATAATTGGCTCTGCGGTAATCTTCGCCGAAGAAGGTGCGCTCGACGCTTTTGGATTTAGCGACCGAAAGGTCTTGCCCGCCTTTGTCAAAAAAAATGATGTCGCAGAGGCGTTTATCGAAGGGCGATTTGCGCACATGCACGCCGCCCATTTCCGTGCCGTTTTTGAGGCGATGGCGTGCAATCGGAATCGGAGTGGCTTGTAAATCATTGACCGTAACGCCTGCGGAAAGCAAGCCGGAAATCATAGCGCGGTTAATCATACGCGAGACTTTGTCGACGTCGCGACTCACCGTTACGCTCGAGCCTTCGGGAAGAATCGTGCCATAAGCGGCACCGAGTTTCGCTGCAAATTCAGGGTTGATTTCAATATTCGCTAAACCCGTGATGCGTGAGCCTGCAAAAAGTTCGCGCGACCAACGCGATTCCCAAATCAAACTTTGCGTGAGAATTGCGCCCGATTCAATGTCTTTTTCAGGCCAGATTTTGATATTAGAGCGAATCGAGGCACCGTTGCCGACCGTGCATTTGTCGGCAATAAACACCTGCTCTTCAATTTTAACCTCGTCGCCGATTTTGACGTGGGCGCAAATAACGGCAAGCGTAATTTTACAGTTATCCCCGACGCGCGTGTTTTCCCAGACGACGGTTTTATCGAGTCGCGTGCCATCGCCGATATGAACATTGTCGCCCACGACTGAATTGTGAAGCACAACGCCGTCTCCGATTTTGCAATTCTTACCAATCAAGACCGAGCCTGAAAGTTTGCATTTAGCAGGGTCGACTTTGGCGGATTTGTGGGCATAAATGCCCGTCGCAAGTTTTTCGTAGCCGTCGTAGAAATCCGTTTCAACCCGTCCATGCAGGCAATCCAAGTGTGCTTCTTGATATTCGGCGAGCGTGCCGACGTCGCGCCAATAGCCTTCGGCGATGTAGCCATAAAGCCCCAGATTTTCGCGAAGCATTTTCGGAAAGAGGTCTTTGGAGAAATCGTAATCTTCGCGATACGGAATCAAATCCATGACGTCTCGCTCCAAAATGTAAATGCCCGTGTTGATGGTGTCGCTGAAAACTTCGCCCCACGAGGGCTTTTCAAGAAAGCGCGTAACCTTTCCATCTTTATCGGTGATGACAACGCCGAATTGAAGCGGATTCTTGACGCGCGTGAGAACCATCGTGGCTTTTGCGCCGCGCTCTTGATGATAGGCGACGGCTTTGGCGAGGTCAAAATCCGTGAGCACGTCGCCGCTGATGACGATGAATCTGCCGTCGATGAATTCATGGGCGTTGCGCACGCTGCCCGCTGTGCCGTAGTCGGCGTCGGCTTGAATGTAGTTCATCTTGAAGCCAAACTTCTTGCCGTCGCCAAAGTAGTTACGAATGTGTTCGGGTTGATAGTAGAGAAGCGAAGTAATTTCTTTGACGCCGTAGTTTTTAAGTAGGTTTGCGATGTGGTGCATCATTGGGCGATTCATCATCGGCACGAGCGGCTTAGGAATGTTGATGGTCAGAGGACGTAGGCGCGTTCCGAATCCGCCCGCCATTAAAATTGCTTTACGAATTCCAGAGTCTTTGAAGTCCGGCATGAGTGAAAATGTTAAACAAGTTGGTAAGCGTTGTTGAATAAAATACGCATTTGGGCTGAATCGCAAAGTTCAATCGAAGAGACGGGAGAAAGAAAGTATATTTCGCTCGTTTCGTCCCAACTATTGTTCGATTCACCGTGTCGGTTGAAGTAGAAAAGTTAAGTATCATCATTCCCGCCTATAACGAAGCCCGCACGCTTGCACGGCTGGTTGAACGCATTCATCGCGCTCCAAAACTGCCACTCGAAAAAGAACTTATCGTCATTGACGACGCCTCAACCGACGGCACGAACGGCATTGCGCTTGAACTGCTTCGCGAAGAGAAAATCCAACATTTGCATCGTCTTGCAATCAATCAGGGCAAAGGTCGGGCGGTGCGCGAAGGGTTGCGCTTTGCGTCGGGAGACATCGTGCTCATTCAAGACGCCGACCTTGAATACTCTCCGAGCGATTACGCCAAAGTGCTCGCTCCGATTCTGAATCGTCAAGCCGATGTCGTATTCGGCTCTCGCTTCGAGCGCGGAACATGGAGCGACGAAAACAGCGGCGCATACTTTTTCAACACGCTTGCAAATCACACGCTGACGTTTCTTTCCAATCAAATTTCAGGGTTGCGCCTTTCCGACATTGCCGCATGCTACAAGGCATTTCGGCGCGAGGTGTTGAGCGAATTGACGATTGAAGAAACGCGCTTCGGCATTGACGCCGAACTCGTGATGAAGTGCGCCAAACTTGCCCGTGATAAGGGCGTGCAACTTGCAGAAGTGGGAATTGGGTATCGCGCCCGAAGTTTTGAAGAAGGAAAAAAAATCAGATGGCGCGACGGCTTCAGTGTGCTTCGCGCAATTTGGAAGTATCGTTAAGCACAAAACGCTGAACGATGGGTGAGCGCGTCAGCGTTTCGGAATCAATCAACTGGTAACTTTCTTGAAGAACGTAATCACCCCGTCTAAAACCGTTGCCGGAATTTTTGAGACGATGCGCACGGCGTCGTAGGCGTCGTCAATGGCGGGAGGCGTGCCGAAGACTGAGGCAAGTCCGTCGCCGTAGCCGTAGCGTTCTCCGTTTGGATTCTTCTCTAATTTTCCCGTCGTCATTTTGGGTGCAGTTGATGCGCCTTCGACTTTCGGTGCGGGCTTGGCGACCGCAGTAACGGGCGCGGGCTTTGCGGCGGCAGGCGCGGGCTTCGGAGCTGCGGCGGGTGCCGGCTTCGGTGCAGGCGTTTCAACAGGCGCGTCCGCTTTGGCTTCGGTTGCACCAGCGGCGGCTTTGGCTTGCTCTGCGGCAAGTTTCTTTTGCATCATCGGGGAAAGCTTCTTTGGCTCTGCCATAATTCAAATCTCCTTTTTGAACAGCCGTTAAATTGAGTTTTACTGCTTTGTTCAAAGTTACGCCGCCCAAAAAGTTTTTCAAACTTGAACCGCGTTTCATTCGGACGATTTAGCCTTTTTGCCGTTGAGAAAATAGGTGTTCATCTATTTCCACACGCCATTCTGTCCTGATGCTTAAAGGAACTTCTTTCAACTCAAATCTGTATAATTGCACGATTCAATTTGAACAAACCAACGAATGAATCCAAACCGTGCCGCTTCTTCAGCAGAAGCCTTACGCATTGAAAGCGAAAAAATTTCGCTGGCAACGCTCGTCTCTAAAATTTCACGCACCAGTAAGTTTTTTGCACTTCGGCAGTTGCTTCAAACTCCAACAAGAAAACTCACAATTTCAGGGCTTCATGGCTCGCTCTCGTCGTTTGCGATTGCAGAAATGTTTGGTCAGGAAAGTGCGCCGATGCTACTTCTGTGCAACGACGAAGACATCGAGCGATATGAAAACGACCTTCCAATTCTCTTGGGCAAAAGTGCGCTGATTGATTTCACCGCTGCGCCGTCACTTGCACTCTCATCGCTTCTTTCCGATGAAAAGAAATTGATTTTAAGCACGCCTGCCGAATTGTGCCGAAAAGTGTTGCCGAAAACGCTTGCTCAAACAAGAAAACTCACCATCAAGCAAGGCGAAACGATTGGTTACGCACGCTTGGAAGAATTTCTCATCAAAAATGAGTTCAAGCGAAAAGACTTTATTGAGGAAGAAGGCGATTTCGCCGTGCGCGGCTCGATTGTCGATGTGTTTTCGTTTGATGCGCAAGAGGCAATACGGATTGAATTTTTCGGCGACGAAGTCGACTCCATTCGCACGATTGACGTCGGCTCGCAACTCTCAAAAGAAAGAGCGTTCGAAGCTGAACTCGTCGCCAATCTCGCGCAATCTGCGCCTGAATCGGAATCCTTGCTCGATTACCTTCGCCCGCAGAGCCTCATCGTTACGGATAACGCCGCCGACTACGGCGCAGATG
Source organism: Chloroherpetonaceae bacterium (assembly GCA_046719715.1). Classification (GTDB taxonomy): domain Bacteria; phylum Bacteroidota; class Chlorobiia; order Chlorobiales; family Thermochlorobacteraceae; genus JANWWM01. Next base: position 31,392 of record JBDNCJ010000012.1, read on the forward strand.
TTGAGTCGGGCGAGTTTTTTACCAAAGCGCACATCGTTCAAAAACTTCAAGCGTTCCGCCAAGTTGAAATTCAGAAAATTGGAAAAGGCGAAATTGATTTCGGCGCGCGCTCACAACCAAAATTGAACTCGAATTTTTCAGAATTTGGAAAAGCGGTGCGGCGCGATGCTGAAAATGGCGCAAGCGTCATCTTTGCTTCAACCTCGCAAAAAGAGGCGAAGGAAATCATCGAGTTCTTGGAAGCCGAAACCGAAAAAGATGCCGAACACGAAAGCGAGGGCGATGCCAAAGAACTCGTGCTGAACACGGTGGCTGAAAATTTTTACGAAGGCTTTTTCTTTGAGGGCGTTTCGCTCTACACTGAATCGGACGTGTTCGGAAAACTGCATTCGCGCAAACGCCACAAAAAGCGCAAGCGTCGTCAGATTTCGCTTCGCGAACTGCGCGCGCTCAAAGTCGGCGATTATATCGTGCATGAAGACTACGGCGTCGGCGTGTTCATGGGCATGGAGCGAATTTCGGCAGGCAACTCGGAGCAAGAAGCCGTATTGGTGCAATATGACAAAGGCGACCGCCTTTATGTTAATCTTCAAAATTTGCATCTACTCTCGAAGTATTCTTCTGCCGAAGGCGCGAAGCCAACCCTCTCGCGGCTGGGTTCGGAAAAGTGGAACGCGCAAAAAGAAAAAATCAAGAAGCGGCTCAAAGACATTGCGCGCAACTTGATTCAACTTTACGCCAAGCGCAAATCCACACAAGGCTTCGCACACAAGCCCGACAGCATCTGGCAACGCGAATTTGAAGCCGCGTTCATCTTCGAAGAAACGCCCGACCAACTCGCCGCCATTGACGCTGTCAAGCGAGACATGACGGCGGAGTCGCCGATGGATAGGCTCATTTGCGGCGATGCGGGGTTTGGAAAGACCGAAGTTGCCATGCGTGCCGCCTTCAAAGCCGTTGAATCGGGCAAGCAAGTCGCCGTGCTTGTTCCGACAACGATTCTCGCGCATCAGCATTTTAACAGTTTCAAATTGCGCTTTCAAAATTTCCCGTTTCGTATCGAGGTGCTTTCGCGTTTTATCCCAACAAAAGAAGCCAAACAAATCGCCGAGCGAATTAAATCGGGTGAAGTCGACATCGTCATCGGAACGCACCGCATCATTTCAAAAGATATTCAGTTCAAAGATTTAGGCTTGTTCATCATCGATGAAGAACAGCACTTCGGCGTTGCGGCAAAAGAAAAACTGCGGGAGCAATTTCCAACCGTCGATACGCTTACACTCACCGCTACGCCAATTCCACGCACGTTGCAGTTTTCAATGATGGGCGCGCGCGACCTTTCCATCATTTCTACGCCGCCGAAAAATCGTCAGCCGATTGAAACCATTGTCCATGAATATGATGAAGACTTACTTCAAGAAGCTATTGCGCGCGAATTAGGACGCGGCGGGCAAGTCTTTATTCTCAATAACCGTATCAACTCGCTCGGCACGATGCTCGACACCGTCAAACGCCTTGTGCCGAAAGCGCGCGTCGGGATTGCTCATGGACAAATGCCGACAAAAGAGCTTGAGCAAGTGATGCTCGACTTTCTGCAAAAAGAACTCAACGTGCTGATATGCACGACGATTATTGAATCGGGATTGGATATTTCCAACGTGAATACCATCATCATTAATCGCGCCGACACATTCGGACTTTCCGACCTCTATCAACTGCGCGGACGCGTCGGGCGAAGCGACCGAAAAGCCTATTGCTACCTATTTACGCCGCCGCCTTCAACGCTCACACAAGACGCGCTCCAACGCCTCGCCGCCATTGAAGAATTCACCGAACTCGGCTCTGGCTTCAATGTCGCTTTGAGAGATTTAGACATTCGCGGCGCGGGCAATTTACTCGGTGCGGAACAATCGGGCTTTGTCTTTGATTTGGGATTCGATTTGTATCAAAAAATCCTTGAAGAAGCCGTCGCTGAAATCAAGTCGACGGAGTTTCAAAATCTCTTCAAAGAAGCCGAGAAGCGAAAAGAATTCGGAGAGAAACCATGCGAAGTAACCTTTTTCTTCAGCGCGCTCATTCCGAGTTTTTATGTGGAATCGGCGTCGGAGCGATTTGCACTTTACGAAAAACTTTCCAAAGCAACCACGCACGAAGAAATTGAGCGTTTCAAAAATGAACTCGAAGACCGATTCGGAAAACTGCCTGACGATGTCAAAAATCTAATTGCTGTCAGCACGCTTCGCATTGAGGCAACGCGGCTCTCGCTTGTGCGCATGGAAATCGCCGAAAAAAAATGCGTCTTCATTTTTCCCGATGGCGACGCGAATAGGGACTTCTACCAAAGCGATACATTCGGAAAAATTCTCGATGCGATTCAATCCGACGAGATGAAAAAGTATAAGCCCGTTTTCAAGAACGAAAAGCGATTAAAGCTTGACATCACTTTTGAACATAACTACAAAGATTCCCCGCCGCGCGCTATTGAAGCCGTCAGAGAGATTTTGGGCTTAATGCAGAAGTAGCGAGAATGTATCTTCACGCATTGCAAACCTGAACGCAGTTCGTCATGAAAAATTTTCTCGCTCTGCTCTGCATGCTCCTTGTCGTTGCAAAATTAGAAAGCGTTGCACAGCCGATTCAAATCGCAAAAGGCGTGCTGATGGTCAAGTTCAAATCAAACAACGCACTTCGCACTGCCATTCCAACAAGAATTTTAAAAAGCATTTCAAACGACGCACAACTCACACCTGTTTGGACACAAACTTATCAACAGGCATTTGAGAAAACCGCCTCGCGAAACGCACCGAATCGACCTGAATCCAAAAGCCTTGAATCCCTCTCGCGCATTTACATGCTTACGTTTCCTGAACATCTTGATGAATCGCTGATTGCATCACGCTTGCGAAAGTTTGACCTCTTCGAATGGGTTGAGCCGAAATACATTCGCACGGCGCACCTTGTTCCAAACGACCCGCTCATCGGCACGGCGTTTTCCTCGCAAAATTACCTCGACTATCATCGGCTCTTTCAAGCGTGGGATATTTCACAAGGCAATCCCGATGTCATTATCGCCATCATCGATAGCGGCGTCGATTACCTTCACCCCGACCTTGCAAACAAGATGTGGAGAAACACAGGCGAAATTCCCGACAACAACCTCGACGACGACGGCAACGGATTTATTGATGATGTCATCGGTTGGGACTTTTGGCAAAGCGGCTCGATTGCTAATCCTGTTCAAGACAACGACCCACGCGGCGAGTTCTTCGTTCACGGCACGCATGTGGCGGGTATTGCGACGGCAGAAACGAACAACGGCGTTGGCATGGCGGGCATCGGCTACAACTGTCGCTATATGAACCTCAAAGCGGGCGGCACACAAGCACAGCCAAATGCCATCGGGTTCGGATTTGAAGCCATGCTCTATGCGGTCGCAAACGGTGCGTCAGTGGTGAATTGCAGTTGGGGAGCAAGCGGATTTTCCTCGTTTGAAAATGAAGTGGTCAACTTTGCAACGGCGCAAGGCGTGGTGGTGATTGCATCAGCGGGAAATAACGGCGGAACAAATGCAGAGACTGACCCGATTTATCCTGCCTCATATCAAAATGTGCTCTCGGTGGGTTCGGTCAATCACTTTGGCGGACTCATCAATCAACGCTCGTCGTTTTCAAGTTACGGCAGAACGCTCGATGTGCTGACGGCGGGAAACGGCGTGTTGAGCACAGTCTTTGAAGGCGAATACGGATTGCTGACGGGCACGTCGATGTCGGCACCGATTGCCGCTGGGGTTGCGGGGCTTTTGAAAGCACATCGTCCGAACTGGTCGGCGGCGCGTATTCGCTCTCAACTTCGCGCAACCGCAGAGCCAATTGACGCCTTCAATCCTGCAAATGCCAATTTCTTGGGAAAAGGTCGGCTCAACGCCTTTCAAGCCTTGACACGCACGACGCCCGGTTTGGAAGTCGTGCAATACGACTATGAAAGCGTAACGCAATCGCTCGCTGTAACCGTTGTCAATCACAATGCGCCGACATCGAACTCGGTTTCATTCGAATTGCAATCGCTCAACGGCGGCGTTTCAATCACCAATCCCTTTCAATCTTCGCAACGCCTGAACACCAACGATACGGTGCGACTGACGTTTCGGGTTGCGATTCGAACGCCCGACCCTGCGCCGCGCTTACTTCGACTTTCGTTCAGCGATGCCGCCACGGGCTACAACGATTTTTCGGTATTTCACATCTCTAATTCAAGTTGGAAATTTCTCTCGTCCGTCTCGACACGCGCCCGTTCGATGAGCTTGACAAGTGACGGAGCAATTTGGATTGTCGGTGAAAGCGGCAGTGTTTTTCGTTCAACCAATGGCGGCGTTTCGTTTGAGCGTTGCCTTGCGCCGACGGTTCAAAACCTTGACGCCGTTTCATCGGTGGATTCTCTCACGGCGATTGTCGGGGAAGGAGAGAGCGCATCATCGGGCGCGATTGCCGCACGCCTGTTCAAAACCAACGACGGCGGGAACAGTTGGAGCCTCGTTTATCAAGGCGATTTGGGCGCATGGTGGAACGGCATTGTGATGACGAATCGAGACACAGGCTACGCCGTAAGCGATGCACCACAAAACCGTTCTCGCTTCCTTGTTGTGAAGACCACAGACGGCGGCAACACTTGGACTGAACTGCCAAACGCGCCCCTCACTAACGGCGATTTCGGTTGGACGCGCTCGATTGATTTTGTTAATACGCTTGTTGGATTTTTCGGCGGCGGCTCAAATGGTAATGTTTATTCCACAACCGACGGCGGCGCGTCGTGGCAGATAGAATCAACAGGTGGCGGCTATGTCGGCGGTATCTTCTTTCGTGATGAAGAAAATGGCATTCGCGTTTCAAGCAATCCGCCCTACTTGCAAAAATTTTCCGAAGGCACATGGCGCGATGTGCCAAGCATCAATGCTCCGCTTGAAACCGCAACGGGAATCCGTAACACAAACCGACTCTGGGTTGCAGGGAATCAAAGCGTGTGGAACTCTACCGACGGCGGCAGAACCTTTCGCGAAGAATTCGCGCCTATTGAAGGAAAAGACAAACTCATTCAACTGCTGGCGAGAAGAGAAGGCAGGAACGCCCGGGCCTTTGCACTCACAGAAGGCGGACAGATTTTCCAACAACTTACCGAACTTGAAAGCGGAAAACCGGTCTCTTCCGAACCACAAGTTTTGGAGCTCTCGCAAAATTATCCGAATCCTTTTAATCCAATCACGACCATTGAATATCGCGTGCTTGAAGCGGGAGTCGTCTCATTGAAAGTCTATGATGTTTTGGGCAGAGAAGTCGCAACATTGGTCAATAGATTTCAAGAGCCAGAAGCCTATCGCGTAGACTTCAACGCGGGCGGCTTGGCAAGCGGCGTGTATTTTTATCGTCTCCAAATTGGGCGCACGTCTGCAACAAAGAAAATGATTGTTGTGAGGTGAATATTGACAACGAACAAATGCGTCTATTTTCTGCGTCAACTTTTTTCTACAAATTCTTTTCAATGTATTGGCAGAATCCCTTCACGCCTAAGACCGATTAGATTCAACAGAGTTTGAGTGACAAACTCGAACTTTAATGCCAAAGTTGATTGAACAAGATGAGACTTTCAAAAAGCGTCATTCCGAGCGAAGCGAGAAATCTATCGAGCGTTGTAATGAAACGTGAATAGGTCTCTTGTTGGAATTGGTTTTTAGGTTTAAGCCTTTTCAAGCGTGATGAGTGCAATTTCGGCTTGAACGGTGCGAAGCGGCGTAGCGGTGATGCCGATGCCGAGATTGACGTAAAGTTTTTGAGATTGAGATGCCCCTTCTTCATAGAGTCCGCGTGGGTATTTGTAAAAGAGGTCAATGGGATAAAATTCAAATCCGCCGAAGTCGAGGGCGATTTGTCCGCCGTGCGTATGTCCGGCGAGCATGAGGTCGATGCCGAAGCGTTTGGCGTGCGTGAAAAAGTCGGGGTGATGGCACAAGAGTAGATTGAAGCCGTCTTTATCGGCAGAGTTCAAAGCGCGTTCAAGGTAATGTGTTTTTTCGCGCGTAAAGTCCATTCCGATGACATTAAATTTTGCGCCATCAATGTTGAGCGATTCCGTGCGATTGCGTAAAAGGTTCAACTTCTTTTCGTTCATTGCTGATTCAATCGCCGAAATCCCCGCCCATTCATCGTGATTGCCCGCGCACGAAAACGTGCCGAATGTGGATTTCAACCCTTGAAACCCTTTTGCAAACGGCTCAATTTCTTCCTTAAAGCTCGAGACGAAATCGCCCGTAAGCGTGATTAAATCAGGCGACTGCGCGTTGATGACCTCCGTAATTTCTTCCATCTTGCGTTGCGGCATATACAAGCCCGAATGAATGTCGCTAATCTGAGCAATTTTCAAGCCGCGAAGTTCATTGGGCAAGTTTGGAAAGCGAAGCGTCATCGAGTGAATGAGGTAGTCTGAACGATTATTGATGAGGCTGTAAGCCGTAACCACGCTTGGGAATCCGAAGCCGACGGCGAGCGGCGCAAGGGTGGTGGCTTTGCTTAAAAATTCACGTCGCGCGTGGTTGACGGTATGGTCTTCGGAACCGTCTACGGCTACGGGCTCGCCGACGAGTTGCGGCTTTTTAATCCACCGTTGAAAATAGTTTTTGATAGCACTGAACGCATCAAGCGGCACGAACGTGATAACCGTGCCGACCACCCAAATAAACCAAATGCTGGAAAGCGTGAAGAGCACATACATCGCACTGTGCTCGCGAATGTCCATTTCCGAACGCAAAAAAAGCGTGAAGGCGGGCGTCGCCATCAAAGCGCAAAGCAAAACGGCGGAAAAGAGTTGAATCGGCTTTGGATTTTTGAGATTCAGCGTTGCGATGAGCTTGAGCAATTTGGAATAAATGTAAATTCCAACAGCAAGAGAGAGAATGAGAATAAAAGTAATGCGAAAGACGGTTAAAGGCGGCATGTGAAATTTTCGGGAAAAAGGTTAAGACGGCTCTGGGTTGAACGAACTACTTTGGGTAAAAGTTATCAACGATGTTTTAGACGAGATTCTTAACGGTTCTTAATGAAAAAAGCACGAGTAAAGTTTCTGAATTGGCTCTTGCGCGTCGCGGGAAATCATCAATCGGCGCGTAAAGCTGTTACCGCGTTGTTGGTTGCTGAAACGCTTGGCATCAGTTGGTATAATCCGTTATGGCATTTGCGAAACTCCACCGTGATTTTCCAGCGCGCTTGGACAACACTTCGGCGCGAAATGCGCGGTTACCGCAAACCGATTCCGCACCCGAACCCAAATGTAAGAATCTGTGAAGACTTTTTATGCCGTTGGCATGGAGAGCGCGGCTGTCAAAATGGCAATTACACGCCCGACTGTTACGTCAACTGCTTTGGGATTCGAAAAGAAGAAGACGGCAAAATCGCACCGGCATGGCTCGACTACGAAGGTAAACCTGACTGGGTTGAACTCGGATGCCGCGACTGCAAATTTTACCTCTCTTCTTGCAAAGGCATCGCGCCAAAGAAACCGACTGCCTTTGAAATCGTTGAAAACGAATAGCGCATAGTCGGAACGAAATGCTTTCTTAAATTCTTTTTAACTCACAATCCATCATGCTGGACGCCATAGAACAAACGCCTGACGCCAAAGAAATTTGGCATGCTCCAAGCCAACAGCGCGAGATAAACAAAGTGCTCTCCAAACCGCGCAAAGTTTATGTAACGCGCAAAGTCCACTTTAACGCCGCGCATCGCCTCTTTAATCCGACGTTCTCCGACGAAAAAAATTGCGACGTCTACGACATCTGCAACAACTTCTACGGACACGGTCATAACTACGATTTAGAAGTAACCTTGACGGGAATCGTTGAAAAGGAAACCGGGTATCTGTTTGACCTGAAAATCCTTAAAAAAATTCTTGAAGAAGAAATTCTTTCCAAAGTCGACCACAAGCACCTGAACTTTGACGTCGAGATGTTCCGCGACACGGTGCCGACAGCGGAAGTGATTGCCGTCGTGTTTTGGGAAGTGCTCAATGAAAAACTTAAACAACTTAATTTGAAAGGAATCGACTTGTATGAAGTCAAAATCTTCGAATCCGAGCGCAATTTCGTCGTCTATCGCGGCGAGTAAAATAAACGGCAACGGCTTTCACGATGAAGATGAAATCGTCCTTGTCAATCGGGCAAGTCCCGACTTAGATTTGGACGACGAACCGATTCGCCGAAGCCAAAAGACCGATGCGGAACTCGGCAGACGTGTGGCGCAATTCCTGCTTGAAAAAGGCGTGGCAACGCCGCAAATCGACACGGGCATGAGCGAAGAAGAAAAGCGCACCATCATTGCGCGCAACTTCGCTGAAATCATGAAAACACTGGGGCTGGATTTATCTGATGATAGCCTTGCTGATACGCCCAAGCGCGTGGCGCAAATGTATGTCGACGAAATTTTCTTCGGATTGGATTGGCGCAATTTTCCAAAATGCACGACGGTTGAAAACAAAATGGGATACAGCTCAATGGTCATTGAGCGCAATATCAATGTGCAAAGCAACTGCGAGCATCACTTCGTCATCATTGACGGACGCGCACATGTCGCCTACATTCCCAAAAAGAAAGTCTTGGGGCTTTCTAAAATCAACCGCATTGTGGAATACTTTGCGAAGCGTCCGCAAATCCAAGAACGTATGACCGAGCAAATTTTTTACGCGCTCTCCTACATTTTGGACACGGAAGACATCGCCGTGCTCATTCATGCCAAGCACTACTGCGTTAAATCGCGCGGCGTTGAAGACGTTAATTCCGACACCGTTACGAGCAAACTCGGCGGCGTATTTCTCACCAATAGCGCAACCCGCTCGGAATTTATGCGCACGGTTCATAACACCGCCGCCGTTTAAGGTGCGTGAGGTGCGCGAGGCGTGTGAAGTAACCCTAAAAAAGTAAAAGCCCTTCACGCGAAGGGCTTTTGTCTTCGAGACAAACCGCAGTGATGATTATCCAAAAATCAAGACGCCGACGGCGATTAAGAGCAGGTTGAAAAGCGCAAGCGGCAAAAGTTTTCTCCAGCCCAAATCCATCAGTTGGTTGTATTTGAAACGCGGAATTGTCCAACGCACCCAAATAAAGACGAACATCATAAACAGCGTTTTCGACACAAACGCGCCGACTTGCAACCACCAAGGTGCGTCGTTCCAAAACGGCACTTGATAGCCGCCCAAAAAGAGCGTCGCAATGACGGCAGAAGCGACAATCATATTTGCATATTCGGCAAGAAAGAAAAGCGCGAACTTCATTGAACCAAATTCTGTGTTGTAGCCGCCGACGAGTTCTTGTTCGGCTTCGGGCAAATCAAATGGCGCACGATTGCACTCTGCAAATGAAGCGACGACGAAACAGATGAACCCAAGAAAATTGCGGAAGCAATTCCAATAAAGCGGGTTCGCCGTTTGCGATTCGACAATCTTCGTCATGGAAAGCGAATCGGCAATCACGACCACGCTCACGACGGAAAGCCCCAGCGCGATTTCATAACTAATCATCTGCGCCGACGAGCGCAAGCCGCCCAAGAGCGAATACTTGGAATTTGACGCCCAACCGGCGAGCGTCAATCCATACACGCCGAGCGACGTGATGGCGAGAATGTAAAGCACGCCGATGTCAATGTCGGCAATCACCAGCCCAGATGCCACCGGCACAACGGCAATCGTCGTAAGCGCGGCGAAAAGTGAAATCATCGGTGCCAGCAGGTGATAAAAGCCGTTTGATGCACTCGGCACAACGTCTTCTTTGAAAAGAAGCTTGAGCACGTCGGCGATTGGCTGTCCAAGTCCCGCCAAGCCTTTGAGAAATCCGAGTTGCGGAATGAGGTCGAAGCCGACTCGATTCGGTCCGATTCGATTTTGAATAGCGGCGGCGATTTTACGCTCGGCATAAACGGTATACGCCACGCTCGTCAAAAGCACAAAGAGCACCACGCCCATCAAGGCGAGACGCTCTCCAAGCGTGAGCGAAAGCAGAAGCGGTAATTGCAAAAGGTCGGTCATACTGCGAAGTAATTTCTGCGAAGTGAATTTTTGGAAGCAAAGATACTGAATCTTGGTGCAATAGGGAAGCCAATGGGAATTGCGTGGAGCGCGTGCATTGGAGAACGTTCAAAAAAGCGATAAACTTGTTCACAACAGAATCATTAAACGCTACGACCATGAAAGCAATTATTCTTTATGACGCACTGTCTTCTGGCGGCTCAACCGACCGCATCATCGATTCCATCGGTGAGCATCTCGTTAAAAACGGATTCTACGTCGAGAAAGCCAAAACGCCGCCGCGCGCCGATTACAGTTTTTTGGAAGAATTTGACCTCGTCTTGCTCGGCTCGCCCATCTACAACTTGCAACTTTCCCCGAGCCTTTCAGGTGCGCTCAATCAAAGCAACCTTCTGAAAGTATTGGTCGGAAAGAAAGTCGCGACGTTTATCATTTGCGGCGGACCTGAACTTTCGGCGGCACTGCTTTATATGCCCCAACTCAATTTGCGACTGCTTCGCTCCGAAGTGATTGCGGAAAAAATCTTCGGCTTGAGCGAGAAGAACAATCCACAAAGCCCGATTGATTTTGCCAACGAGATTCTATCGAAAATGTCAGCAGTTGCGTCCTAAGTCTACCCTCACCCTTTAAGGCGATTGATGCCGTTGCGCGAAATCTCGACGAGCAAAGGCACGTAGGTTTTGTCGTCTTGTGTGTAGCGAATGGAGTCGGTGTTTTTGAGCGCGCGCAAGTGCTTTTGCGCATCTTCTTTGGAAAGTTGAGTTTCCGTGCAAAGGAGTTCAAATGGCATGTGTGCGCCGTTGTTGGAATCTTGGTAAGATTTGACTGCACGGAGAATATTGAACTGAATTTCGCGTTCCGTCATGATTGAAGAAAATTTGGATTGTTGAAATTATTGATTGGATTTCCATTCCTCATACCACGCCATTTGAATCGCCTCCAACTTCGGTTCATTTGACGCTTTCGGGTCGTCGCTGAATCCCTCTAATCCGACAACATATTGGTGTAAATCCGTGAATCGCACGGTGAGCGGGTCAAGGGTAGGATATTTTTCTTGCAAGGCAATGCCGATGTCTTCGGCGTCGTTCCAAGTCAGTTTCATGGCGCAATGAAAGGTTTAAGTTGAACGAAGGATTGCGCAAAATTAAGCAATGTGAAGGTTAATTGCGTAGGCAGAGTCGAGAGAGTAAAACTCCTGCGGAAACAGCGGCATTGAGCGACTCGACGCGGCGGCTGTTGCCACGAATTCCAACTTCTGCATCAAGAAGTTTTCGAATCGTGTCGGAAATGCCGTTGGCTTCATTGCCGATGACGAGGGCGGATTTTTTTGAGAAGGAGGTTGTAAGAAAATCTTCGCCCGTCATAGACGCGCCGTAAATCGTGAATCCAATTTGTTTCAGACGTGCGACGTCGTCGCCCAACAAGGCACTGCGATAAAGTGAAAGGGCAAAGAGACTGCCCGCCGTTGAGCGCACGACTTTCGGATTGAAAAAATCCACTGTACCGCCACCTGCCACAATCGCATCAACCGCAAACCACGCCGCCGTGCGAATTAGCGTGCCGAGATTACCCGGGTCTTGAATATCATCAAGAACAAGCACGACCGACGAGTTTTTTTCTTCGAGGCTTTTGAAAAGCGTTTCGGAAGCGAAATGCGGCTGTTCAAAAATACCGATAACACCTTGTGAGTGTTCGGTATCGGAGAGCGCGGAAAATTGTTTTTCAGAGGCGATGAACAGGCATTCGCTGATGCGTTCGCTTGAAGGGGGAGAGAAATCGGAGTGTTGCGTTTGAATAAGTGCAACGAGGGAATGCGGAGCGGCATTTATCAACTCTGAAACGGTGCGTATGCCTTCGGCAACAAAGAGCCGCTCGCTGTCGCGCACTTTTTTTTCGCGGCGTACGCGCACGTAAAATTTATGTTGAGCGTGCGAAAGGTGTTTCGGCATCACAGAACGTTTTTACCGAAAGGCTTGGTAAGCGACGTTCGCCGTCCATCCGTCGCAAACGTCGTTGTGCTCAACTTCCAATGCGATTTTCGTGCAGAACATTGCGTCAGTTTGGTAGAATTGGCAAGTATCGCACTTTCTGACGCCGCCGCCCTTATGAACGCCGCGCATTCTCACCATGGCGCGCACGGGATTGCCGTTGAGAGCCGATGAGGCTTGTTCCAAAATATCCATGCCCATAATGGTCGGCGCTTCGCGTTTAGATTCCATGTCGTTGCCCGACATGCATCGTTTGATGTAGTCGTAAAAATCAACGGTGTTGAGCGAAGTTTTCACACGATAAATCTCTTTACCGTCGGTTTCGTCTTTGGAGTTCAAATCTGCGTCGCCTTTGATGATTTCAGCAACAATAACCCGCACTTCTGCCGCGCTGACATCTTTATAGCCAAACTGCTTCAACATTTTAAGCACTTTTGCATCGTCAGTTTTTTCAAGCATAACGGCAAGTTTCTCGATGCCGCCGAACATTGGAGACTGTGCGATTAAACTGTCTTTTAACTTTTCTTGCGGCGTTTTTTCATTAACAGGTTCAGCATTGGGAGCGGGCGAAGCACCGGGCGGCGCGGTATATTTTTCTCTTTGCCGAGAAAATTCAAAGCGATTTTTCTTTAAGAACTCGCCGTCAATCGCGTAGCCTTCGTTGAGCATTTTTTCTTGATCGGCTTTGGAGCGTTCGGCGCGACGCATCGAGACGCTTTCTACAACCGGACGACCGATTGAAATTTCACCGACCATCATCACCACAACGAGGCTCGCCACGAAAACACCGAGCGAAATTAAAATCAATTCTAAATCTTTGCCGATTGTAATCAGCAAAACAACTTGTGAAATAATATAAAGCAGAGCGAGCGCGAGCAGAATTTGTTTCTTATTCATTGTATAAACTCCTTCCTTGAAATGAGAAAAGCACCACGCCGATAAAATACACAGCGTATGCCGAATCTCCTTGTGTTTACAAGGGTTTTTGAAAAAAATCAATTCGCCCAAAACGACTTTTGAAATGAAAAATCGAGCAAGAAAAAACTTTTTCCATCAATAAAGTTTCCAAGAAGAAGTTGCCAAACTTGCATCAAAGCATCGGCGGCAGATTTCGATTCAACAGTTTCCATTTTTCTCAAATGCAAACGATTTGCAATTATTGAAAATCGCGCTTACCTTTGAGAAAGTCTTCAAAAGCGCAAATCAATCACATGTTATGGCAGAGAAGAAAGTAGCGGTCAGAAACGGCACGAAAAAGAAGTTGCCCGTAACGGTGCTATCAGGATTTTTAGGCGCGGGAAAGACGACGCTTCTGAATCATATTCTTGCCAATCGTGAAGGCAAAAAAGTTGCGGTGATTGTCAATGACATGAGCGAAGTGAATATCGATGCCACGCTGATTAAACAAGGCGGCGCAAACCTTTCGCGAACTGATGAAAAACTCGTTGAGATGCAGAACGGGTGCATTTGTTGCACGTTGCGCGAGGATTTGCTGATTGAAGTTTCCAAACTGGCGCGTGAAGGTCGCTTTGACTATCTCGTCATTGAATCCACCGGAATTTCCGAGCCCTTGCCTGTTGCGGAAACATTCACGTTTGAAGATGAAGACGGCAGAAGCCTTTCCGACGTGGCGCGGCTCGATACAATGGTTACCGTTGTTGATGCGGCAAGTTTTCTTTACGAATACCATCGCGCCGACTTCTTGAAGCGACGCGGCGAATCGCTTGGCGAAGATGACCATCGCACGATTTCCGACCTGCTTGTCGAGCAAGTGGAGTTCAGCGATGTGATTGTGCTCAATAAACTTGACTGCGTTTCTGAGTCGGAAAAATCGCAGTTGAAGGCGGTCATTCGCGCATTGAATCCGCGTGCGGAAATTGTCGAAGCGACATTCGGAAAAGTTCCGCTTGAAAAAGTGTTGAATACGGGCAAGTTCAATTTTGAAGAAGCGGCGAATGCGCCGATGTGGCTCAAAGAACTGCGCGGCGAACACACGCCCGAAACCGAAGAATACGGCATCTCAAGTTTTGTCTTTCGCGCCCGAAAACCCTTTCACCCGACGCGACTTTGGAACTTGGTGCAAGATGCGAGTGCGTGGAAAGGCGTCATTCGTTCAAAAGGATTTTTTTGGTTAGCAACTCGAATGAAGACCGTCGGCGAATGGGCACAAGCCGGCGGCGCGCTCAATCTTTCGCCCGCAGGCACTTGGTGGGCAAGCGTGCCGAAATCGCAGTGGGGCGTCGATGATGAAACAAAGCGCGACATCGAGGCGAGTTTTATTGGCGAATACGGCGACCGACGCCAAGAACTTGTCTTCATCGGTGTTGAGATGAACAAAGCCGAACTAATTGTCCGCCTCGAAGAAGCCTTGCTCACGCCTAACGAAATGGCGCAAGGCGAATCCATTTGGGAAACCTATTTTGACCCGTTTCCTGATTGGCAGTTTCAAGAAACAGAGTGAAGTTGAATGACTAAACCGTCAAACCCGTGATGATGAAAAAACTTTTGATGTGGATTTTCTGCGCGGCGTTGCTGGCTGGATGCGGCACGATGCAAGGCGGCGGATTCGGAAGACCTTCCCAAGTGCGATGTGCATGCGGCTTATCGCTGGGGCACAGCGGCGCGCACGCCGCAAGTATGCGCATGCCGAGTGTCGGCGCGTTGATTGAATCTAAAAAACTGCACGAACACCATGCTCAAAGCCGTCAACCTTTCTAAAACATACAACGGCACGCCCGCTTTGAAGGCTTTGAATCTCTCGGTTGAAAGCGGAGAAATCTTTTGTTTGCTTGGACAGAATGGCGCGGGCAAAACCACGACGATTAATTTATTTCTCGGATTTATCAAACCCGAAAGTGGCTCAGCGATGATTGGCGGAATGAACGTGCATGAGCACTCGATTGAAACGAAAAAACAAATCGCCTATATCCCCGAAACCGTGATGCTTTATCCGAGCCTCACCGGGCTTGAAAATTTGGAATACTTTGCAACGCTTTCCGATAAGCAATACACCGACGCGCAGCTTGCCGAGTTCCTTCTGCAAGCAGGCTTACCCAAAGAGGCGCATCAAAAACGTGTCGGCGCGTATTCAAAAGGCATGCGGCAAAAAGTCGGCATTGCGATTGCGCTTGCCAAAAACGCCAAAGCCCTCTTGCTCGATGAACCCACAAGCGGCTTAGACCCAAAAGCCTCGTTTGAATTTTCAGAACTCTTGAAAACCCTTGCGGGCAAAGGCGTCGCCGTGCTGATGGCGACGCACGACCTCTTTCGCGCAAAAGAAGTCGGCTCGCGTTTGGGCATCATGAAGCAGGGCGAACTCGTTACGGTCTTGAACGCCGGCGACGTCGCGCACGCCGATTTAGAAAAACTCTATCTCGAGTATATGCACGACTAAATTTTTTTGGCTGTTTTCTAAATGCAAATGATTTGCTTCTTAAATAAATGACACGAGAGATAACGACCATCGTCAAAAAAGAAGTGATTGAAACCTTGCGCGACGGGCGGTATCGCTGGGGTGCGGGAATTGTGTTTGTTCTGCTTCTGGCTTCACTCTTTACCGGTTGGCGCAATGTGGAATCGGAAATCAAAGAACGTCTGGCGGCAAAAGCAGGCGAGCGCGAACGGTGGCTGAATCAAGACGATAAAAATCCGCACAGCGCGGCGCACTACGGCATTTACGCCTTCAAGCCCAAGCAATTGCTCGGCGTGCTTGACGACGGCATCGACCTTTACACTGGCGTCGCCGTTTATTTGGAAGCGCATCGACAAAATCAATTTGAGTATCGCAGAGCGGCGGAAGCGACGGCAGTTCAGCGATTCGGCGACCTCACCGCCGCCTTGACAATGCAACTTTTAATCCCACTGCTCATTGTCTTGCTAACGTTTTCTGTCTTCACGCGGGAGCGCGAACAAGGCACGATGACGTTGCTTCTCTCGCTTGGCGTATCCCCCAAACAACTGATGATTGGAAAACTGCTTGGCGCATTTGTAACGATTCTGCTCATCATATTACCCGCAACGCTAATTGGCGCAGTAGGTTTATTACAAACCTCAGAGATGCAGTTTGACGGAGTGAGATACAGCCTCATGGTGGCAAGTTATCTCGGATTCTTTTTGATGTGGTGCGCGCTCTCGCTGGGAGTGTCGGCTTGGGCGAAATCGTCGCGCTCGGCGCTTATCGCGCTGTTGAGCCTTTGGTTCGTGCAAAGTTTTGTGGTGCCGAGAGTCGCCATTCACCTTGCCGATGAACGGCATCCGTTGCCTTCACTGCGCGCCTACAACGACGAAGTTCGTAAAGACATTCGCGGCGGCATCGACGGACATAATCCCGCCGATAAGCGTCGTAAAGAGCTTCAAGCGCGTCTGCTCAAAGAATACGGCGTCGACTCCGTGCACAAACTGCCCGTCAACTTTGACGCCGTTGCCATGCAAGAAGGCGAAGAATACGCCAACCAAGTATTTGACAAACATTTTTCCGACCTGCATCGCCGCTACAACGAACAAAATCAATTTTATCAATTTGCTGGTGCAATTTCTCCGACAATTGCCGTCCAAATGCTTTCAATGGCGAGCGCGGGAACAGATATATGGCACCATCGGCACTTTTCAGAATCCGCCGAAGCACATCGCCGACTGTTGGTGCGGGAACTGAACATGGATATGGCGCATCACTCCAAAACGGGCGATTGGGAATACAAAGCGGGAAAATCGCTCTGGCAGAAAATTCCCGACTTTGAGTATGCGCCGCCCGATGTTGCGTGGGCATTCTCAAACGTCAAAGAAAGCCTCGTGATGTTGCTCGGTTGGCTCATCGCGTCGCTCGCTGCGCTTTCGCTCGGCGTTTCAAACCTGAATCGATTATGACGACAAGCCGATTCGCTCAACAATTCACTCAAGAGTGGCGGCTGTTTCGCCGCGAAAAACAGACTTGGGTGATGTTCGCGCTCTTTTTCGCGCTCGCGCTCTATGCAGTTCACAACGGGCGGGAGCAAACTGAACGGGAAAAACAGACCCTCGCGCAAAGCAATGAAAAGCGCAACGCTTTTTTGGATTCGCTTGAGCAAGTCGCCAAGAAAGAAGAAGCAAAATTAGATTCGCTACGAAAGCCGCTTGAACCGCCCTCGTGGGGCGCGCGTCATCCGTATTTTGCCAACTTTCGCAGTGCGGGTTATGCGATACTTCCCGTCTCAAACCTTGCCGCGCTCTCCATCGGTCAAAGCGACTTACAGAACAAAGCATTGCTGATACGATTAGACAGTGAGCGTGAAGTCTTTGACCATGACGAATCGGATTTACAAAATCCGTTGAAGATGAAAGTCGGCGCGCTCGATTTTGCCTTCGTGGTGATTTACCTTTTACCGCTTTTGATTTTAGCCACATCATTCAATTTGCTTTCAAGCGAAAAAGAGACGGGCGTTTTATCGCTGGTGCTCTCGCAACCTGTCTCGCTGTCGGAATGGGTGCGCGCAAAAGTGTGGCTACGTGCGTTGATTTTATTGGGCTTTGCGGAAGCGGTTGTTGTTATCGGCTTTTTTTGGTCGGGCGCGTCTATCGAGAGCGACGTAGTGCGGTTGCTTCTTTTGATGCTTGCTGTCGCGCTTTATGGGCTGTTTTGGTTTTCGCTTGCGGTATGTGTGAGTGCGTTCGGAAAAAATTCGGCGACGAATGCGCTAATCCTTGCGGCATGTTGGCTTGTGGTGTTGGTGGTAACGCCGTCGGTGCTGAATGGGATTGCAAACTTGGCGTATCCGCTTCCGTCGCGCGTCGGCTATGTGAACGCCTTGCGTCAAGCCGGCGAAGACGCCGAGCGACGCTCCGCCAAACGAATGGAGCAGTTTTATCAAGACCACCCCGAACTCGCCAAAGATACCGCCGCCCGCGACAATGATTTCGGCATCGAGTATCTTCTCATGCTATCCGACATCTTGCAATCCACAAAGCCCGTGCGCGAGGCGTTCAACGCGCAACGAGAATCGCAAAACACGTTGATAAAAACCCTGCAAGCCCTCTCGCCCGCCGTCGTGATGCAACACGTCTTGAACACGCTTGCGGGAACAAGCGATGAACGCTATGCAGATTTTCTCCGTCAAGCAAAAGCGTTCCACAAAGTATGGTGCAATTACTTCGAGCCGATGATTTATGAGCGCAAGGCGTTCAGCAATTACACGCAAATCCCAACATTTTCTTACCAAGAGGAAAGCCTAAGCGAAGTTGCCCTGCGCACGCTTCGACTCTTACTGCTCTTGCTTGTTCCGACACTTGCTGTATTTGCTTGGTCAAATTCACGCTTCAAAACCTATTCGCTTGTTTAAGAAACATGATTGCAACCGAATCACTCTATATCGCTTTGAAAAATCGGCGCGGTGTGCTCAAAGAAATTCATAATCCCAATTGCAATCTCGCCGTTTGGACGCGCAAGCCCAACGCCGACATCGTCAATTTTTTGAAATGCTTTGAGCATGAAGAGTTGCATATCTGTAAAGCCCTTCCTGCACACGACATCAAGCCATACATGCTTGGTGCGATGCGTCGGTTTGAAGATGAGCCGGGCAAAACGGCATGGATTGAGGATATTGCCGATGTGTCAAATTTTTTTGCGCACATTGCAAATGCAAATAAACTGCACCTACACTTGGAGACGATTCGCACCGACCAGTGCCGGAAATTTCATCGCGATTTTTATCCGTTGCGACTTCTGTGCACTTACATCGGCAAAGGCACGGAGTATTTGGAAAACGGCAACGCCAACCGCGAGGGCAAAACGAATGAAGAAATCGTGCGCGATTGGCGCAAGGTCAGGCGGCTAAATGCGTTTGATGTTGCCATTCTCAAAGGCGAATACGGCGAGAATGTCGGGAATGCGATAATTCACCGCTCGCCACCGATTGAAGCCGCTAATGAATTCCGAGTGTTATTGCGCATCGATGTTTAAGATTTTTCTGACAAGTTGCGTCCTCTTGTGCGTCTTCCCGCTTTGGGCGCAAACCGGGATTGTGAAAGGGCGCATGGTTTCCAAAGAGACGGGCGCGCCGATTGAAGACGCCACTGTATTTTTAATCGGTGCGACGCGCATGAGCACGTTCAGCGATAAAGATGGCGCGTTTGACTTCGAGCGCGTGATAGAAGGACGGTTTGAAGTGATTGCCTCGCGCGTCGGGTTTCAAACCGAAAAAAAAGAAATTGTTGTTAAGGCAAATCAAACGGCAGAAGTTGAGTTCATAATGTCGCCCAAAGGCTTACGCGTGGCGGAAATCGTGGTAACGGCGAAGGAAGAAACGCGCGGCTCGGAACTCGGCACAACTTCGCGCATTGAGCGGCGTGCGATTGAACACGTGCAGCCCTTCTCGCTCGCCGATATTCTCCAACTCGCGCCCGGACAACTTGCTGAAAATCCCAATCTGCAATCGCCCCGACAAGTCTTGCTCCGTCAAGTTCCAACCAACGCCGAAGGCACGTTTATGAACGCCTTTGGAACGGCAATCGTGCTCGACGACGCGCCCGTCTCCAACAACGCCAATTTGCAAAGCGATGTAACGATTCTCAATAGCGCGCCGACCGCACAGCCGCCGTTCAGTTCTGTTGTCGGGCGCGGTGTGGATTTACGTCAAATCGCCACCAACAACATTGAATCCGTTGAAATCATTCGCGGCATTCCGTCGGCGCGACACGGCGATTTAACCGCCGGTGCCATTCTCGTGCAAACCCGCGCTAGCGCATTTCCTCTGCAAACCCGCGCACGATTGAACCCGAACATTTTTGAAACCGCCGTCGGACAAGGCTTCGAGTTTCGCAATCAAAAAACCGCTCTCGCCTTTGACCTCAATTACCTCGAATCACTTGACGACCCACGCCGCGTTGAAGAGCAGTTTAATCGAATCACGGGACAACTTACATGGTCAGAGCAGTGGACGCCATCGCTTAATTCTAACTTGCGCTTATCGTTTTTCTCAACTGTCGATGAGCGTCAACGCTATCCCGAAGATGCGCAATTCGAGCGCGAGCAATTTTCCCGTGAGCGCGGCTTTCGCTACAACGCCAACCTCGTTTGGAAGTTCGGCGAAATGCAGGCGTCAAAAATGGAGTTCGTTTCAAGCGTTACTTACACACAGCAACGCGCCGCCTTTCAAGAAAAATTGAGCCGAAATGGACCCGTCGCGCTTGGCATTGCCACAACTGATACAACGATGCAAGGCATTTACGGCGCGGCGGAATACCTAAACCGCACGACCGTCGAGGGCAATCCGCTCAATGTTTATGCGCGATTAGAAACGACGCTTTCAAAAGATGTTTCGCAATGGCGGCTCAAAACGCTTGTCGGCTCAGAGTGGCGAACCGACGCAAACAGCGGAAACGGTAGACAATTCGACCTCGCCACGCCGCCGCGTCAGAACTACAACGTCGGCGATAGACCGCGCGCCTTCGACGATATTCCCGCACTTCATCAACTCTCGTTCTATCTCGAAGAGCGGCTTTCAGGAAGCGTGCTCAATCGTAATGTGCTGGCGCAGGTCGGCGTAAGATTCGACAACATTTCTCCAACAAGTCCTTTCACGGGCAAGTTTGGAACTGTGCTTGCGCCGCGTCTTAACCTTGCCTTTGAGCCCATTGAAAAACTGTGGCTACGCGTCGGATACGGCGTTACGGCGAAAGCCCCGCCGCTTGCTTTTCTTTACCCAAACCCAAGATTTTTTGATTTGGTCGGATTGAACTTCTTCGCCAATAATCCGGCTGAACGGTTGCTGATAGTTACGACGCGCCGAATTGAGCCAAATACATCGTCGCTACGTGCGGCTGAAAATCGCAAATTGGAATTTGGGCTGGATTGGAACACGTCGTTTTTGAACCTAACGGCGACGGCGTTTAATGAAGTAACGACAGGCGGATTCGCGTTGGGTCGGCAAGTCGTGCCGCTCACGTTTCCCGTCTTTCGCGTTGTGCAAACGAATCCGGGCGCGCCGCCTTCCTTCGCCTTCGATTCCACTGGAAAATTTTTAGGTCAATACGATGCACCGATTAACTCACGGCGAATTGAAAATCAAGGAATAGAACTGACGGCAGATTTTGCCGAGTGGAAACCGATTCGAACCTCACTCAATCTCAACTTGGCATGGATTTATTCGCGCTCGACCAACGATGAAATTTTCGTCAATACCGATGCCTTGCTCAGCACGAGTGCAAGAGGCAGAGTCGGCATTTTCAATGCGGGCAACGGCAGTGAGCGACGGCGGCTGATAACGAGTTTGCGCTTCATTCATCGCGCGCCGACGGTTGGATTGGTGGTTTCGTTCCTTGCACAAACCATTTGGATTGACCGCGATAGACCTGTCGGCATCAGCAATTTTCCAATCGGATTTTTAGACATCGACGGCAACAAGACCTTCCTGACCAATGAACAAGCCCAATCTGATGAGTTTGCGGATTTAAGACGTGGCTTAAACGACGCCGTCTTTCGTGAAGAAAATCCGCCCGCGCTTTGGCTCTTCAACGTGCGCATCACGAAAGAACTCTCGGAACTGCTGCAAGTCTCGTTCTATGCCAACAACGCGCTTGCCGATAGACCACTTTACGCCGTGAATCGAAACGCCAATCCGACGAGACCGATTTTTCAACGACGCAATCAAGTCTTGTTTTTCGGCGCGGAATTGGCGCTCACGCTATAAAACGAAATTGAAAGATGAAGAAAATCGTGCTGCTCACATTCCTGCTTTTGGCTTCGTGCAGAACGGAGTTTCCGACGGAGATTTCAACATTCAACGTCGAGGTGCAATTAGTGCGCCCACAAGCGTTTCCGAACTTGAACCTCGCTAATGCCATCGTGCGCCTGCGCAGTTTGGAGACGGGGAAAATTGACACGGCATTCACGGACTCATCGGGCTTCGCTGTGTTCAGCGACGTGCGTCCAGGGCGATACGATATTCGCACGCGCGCCTCGAACCGCAACGGCGTATTGCTTGATACGCTCATGCGCCGTGCCGAAGAAGCAAAGATTCGACTACAACTGCTTTAACCTGATTTGTTCTTTCAACTCTTCTTTAACCATCAAAACATCAAACAGCCATGAAAAGAATCATCATACTGTTGCTTGCCTTTTTCGCACTTGCAAATGAATTGCAGGCGCAATCGCTTCAAGGGAAGTTGGTCATTAAACAATGCTACTACACCGGCTCGCGCACGCCGGCGAATACCAACTACTTTTCCGACCAATTCCACGAGATTTACAACAACTCGTCCGATACGGTCTATGTCGATAGCTTATGCATTGCCGATGCATTCGGCGCGTCGGGTCAAATCAATCCGACCACGCAACCGTCCGAATTTCAGAACGACCAAAACAACGTCTATGTGAACAACATTTGGATGATTCCGGGAACGGGCAGGTCGCACGCGCTCCCGCCCGGAAAAAGTATCATCATTGCGCAAGACGGAGTCAATCATTTAGAGTTTAATGCAAACAGCATTGACCTTTCAGGAGCAGACTGGGAGACATACAAAACCGGCGGCAACGCCAACGATACGGATAATCCCGACGTGCCGAACATGGTGCAGGTGCATGTGGTCTCTGGATTTGATTGGCTTGTAACGGTCTTCGGTCCGGGAATGGTGATTTTCAAAGTGCCCAACCCCAACATGCTCGAATCGGCAACACCGACGGGATTGACCGAGCCGCGAAAGAAAGTGCCTGTTTCCGCCGTCATTGATGCCTTCGAAGCCTTGCGCGACGCCAATAGCGGCTCGTTCAAGCGAATTCCGTTTGCGCTCGATGCCGGGTTCACCTTTGCAAGTGGCACCTATACGCGCGAATCGGCTCGTCGAAAAGTCCAAAGCATTGTCAATGGTCGCGAAATTTTGCAAGACACTGACGATAGCGGCGAAGACTTCATCATTGGTCCGCCTGTGGTTCGCCTCTCGGTCAGAAATGAAATCGGCACCGTGCCGAAAGGATTTGCACTTGAACAGAACTATCCGAATCCGTTCAATCCTACAACCACTATCACGTATCAACTCGCAACGATGAGCGATGTGAAGTTGGAAGTCTTTGACATGCTCGGCAGAAAGGTCGCTTCGCTTGTTGGGCAAACGCAAAACGTCGGACGCTATCAAGCGAATTTCAACGGGGCATCGCTCACAAGTGGAATGTATTTCTATCGACTGCAAGCAACGCCTGTTAATCGTGCATCGGGCGAAGGTTTTGTCGAGATGAAAAAAATGTTGCTCGTTAAGTAAACATTCAATTTCGTTGCAGTGGAGGCAGGGCAGATGAGGGCTAAACTCAAATACGTAACGCTTCTTGTTGGAAGTTTAATCATCGGCGGAATTGCTGGTGCGCAGGAAGCATTGGAGTCGGAGCAATTTTCGCCGCTTGTCTCGCTCTCGCCTTTGCTGTGGCGCGAAGCACGAAACCCCGCAGGGCTTCATTCTTCTGGTTTAACGAACTACGCGATAACTTCGATTGAAGGCTTGAATCGATTCGGCGCGCTCAAACGTCCACAAGAGCCGATGGAGCAAGGCATTTACAAGTTCAACGCCGAAGGCGCAAGTCGCGTGGGCGCGTGGCGGGCGGCGGGAAATTTTACGTATCGGCGCGTCAATGATAAAGAGGTTCAGTGGCTTGCGGCTGAAAGCGCATACAACGGCAATCCATTTCTCTACGCGGATTCGGTCGGGGGCGATTGGTTTCGTGATGCGTTTTTGCTTTCCGCCGCGTTGGGGTCGCCTGAATGGTTTGAACGTGTATCGTTGGGCGCAAAACTCGACTACGATGTTGGGCAAGGCGCGCGGCGCAACGGGGCGCGTCCGCTTTATCGCACACGGCGAATTACACTCAAAACGGCGGTCGCGCTTCGGCTCTTAGGCAAAGAACGCATCTCGCTCTCACCCGTCTGGAATTGGCGCAAAGAAGAAAATGAGTTCGCCTTTTTTACGACGCAGAGCGATTGGCGGCTTTACTTTCTGCAAGGATTCGGCACATTCAACCAAACCACCGTGAGCAGTGCGGAGCGAAGTGCAACGGGCGATTTGAAGGGAATCGACGTCGGCTACGAAGGCGGCGTTGGAGATTGGGCTTGGAGCGCTTCGGCAAATTGGCTCACCGGCACAACGAATGTGATTGACGGCGTTAGTGTTGCATCATTTTCAGGGAGAGTCATTCACAATTTGGAAACTTACCAAGTCGCCGTTCAACGTTTGTCAAAACAGGTGAGCGTAGAAGTTCGCAGTGCATATTCAAAAAGAGATGAGCGCGGCGCAGATGATTTCGATGCTTCAATTACAAGTAGCCGAACCGAGCCTGATTTTCTCGCCGTCAACGTCATTGACCAAGAAGAAATTGCAACTGCTGAATTGGAACTTTGGCTGAATGATGTACGTGCAACTTCGCCATTGCGGCTGTTTGCCAAACTGCAATCGAGAAAATGCTTTCGGCGCGACATCATGGCAGAAACCCAATGGCAAACACAGCTGCAAACCGTTCAACTTGGCGCGCTCTCGGCGATTCCGATATTGAGTGCAACGATTTTTTCAGGCGCGAGCCTTGCCTACACGTCCGCAAGCGATGCAAGTTACCGCGCCGACCGACCCACTGCGCTTACGCCGATGATTGTTCGCCCCGACTTCCTCGTCATAAGCGCGGAGCGGCGGTTCATCTCGCTCTTGCTCGGCGTAGAGACGACGGCGATTTGGATTCGCGCCTCGTCGCTTCGCACGTTTTTGACGCTTAATTACGCCGATACCCCAACGCGCTCCGACGGCGGCACAAGGTTAGGACTGCGGCGCGCTATCGCACTCGAATTTCAACTGCTTTACTAATGATGAAACAAACCCTTGCGCTTCTTTGGCTGGCGATGCTTTTAGGCGTTCTTGCGCACAGCATTCTCGGCTTTGTACCGATGCTTTACGGCAGCGAACCGCTCAAACAATCTGAAAACCTGCAAGGACTTTTGTGGCAACTCACGCTGGTCTTTTCAACCTATCTCACGCTTGCGCTTGCCCTCTTGCTTGTGGAAGCAAATTGGTTCAAACGGCTGAACATGATTGCAAGCGGATTTTTTCTTTTCTCGAATGCGCTTCACGCGGGCGTGCATCTCTTTCTTTCGCCGGTGGAGTGGCATCAAGTCTTGCTTCTCACGCTTGTAGCGGGCATCAACGCCGTGCTTGTCAAAGAGTCATTCACTTATCTCAAATCCAAATGAAACGCGACATCATCATCATACTGCTTGTATTTATCGGGGCTTGCAAGAGCATCGAATCAGGCAAGCCGACGTTGGAAATGAATTTTTCAAATGAAGAAAAGCAGTTGGCGGATTCTTTGCTGACGCTGGCACTCGATAACGAAGCACTTTACACAATCGTTGAGCCGATAAAGCCCATCAGCACCGTGCTGAATTTTTCATTGCCGATTGCGCGCGCGGATTCAATCCCAAGCGGCGTACGAGAGGCAACCAACCTCAACGGCGACGCGCTCAAAAAGCTCACACAACTTCAACACGTCGTCAATCGTCTGCAATTTGGCGATGTGCAATTTTTGCTTATTCCCTTCAAGCGAGCGGAGAAAGGCAAGCGATATTTTGAAGTCGTGGCGGTCAATACGAAGGCGTTGCAAAAAGTGATTGCGCGCGACCAACCCTTCTGGGCGCAATGGGGATTCGTGCCAAATGCAAATCCCGCCGTAATCCTCACAACCAACGAATTTGAAGAGCGATTAGACCGATATCGAGGCTACGGCTATCTCTTCGGCTATCCTGAACACGCCATTACATTTTTTGTTGAAGCGGCGCGACAGGAAGACTCGACCAAGCAGTTCGTCAAGCGCGACTTCTTTCAAATCCCCGTTTTCTCATCGGAGACAGGACACTTCACTTACGCAATTCCAAAAGGCTACACGCCGACCGAAATTGACTCTGCACTCTACCGCCGCGCTACGGCGACTTTGCAACGCTACAAAGCCACGCGCCAAAAGTTCATCAGCCAAGATGGACGATTGAGAGCCACTGAACTCTTGCAAGAGATGCTCAAAAAATGAGCAAGTTGAAACGATAGAATCAATCAAAAAATGTAGATTTGATGCAGAAAAAATCGCATCAATGACAACGTCAAAGCAGAGCCACGCTCATCAAGTCTATGCCTTAGCCTTCGGCGCACACCCCGACGACGTGGAACTTGCGTGCGCGGCAACCATGCTTAAACTTCATTACGAAAAAAAATCCGTCGCTATTTGCGACCTTACCGAAGGCGAAAAAGGCACGCGCGGCACACGCCAAATTCGCCGACGCGAAGCCCAACACGCCGCAACCTTGCTCGGCATTTCAGCACGAGTGAACCTCAACTTGGGCGATACCACTTTTCAAAACACGCTGGAAAATCGCAACAAACTTATCGCCGTCATTCGATACTTTCAGCCGACCGTCGTTTTCGCCACACAGCCCGAAGAGCGACACCCCGACCACATGCGCGCTTCGCAAATGATTACAGAAGCCTGTTTTTATGCAGGACTACGCAAGATTCAAACGAAGTGGAAAGGCAAGTTGCAAGAAGCGCATCGTCCGAAGCATTTGCTCTACTACATTCAAGACCGTTTTGCTAAACCCGATTTCATTCTCGATGTGAGCCAAACTTACGAAGCCTCGCGTAAAGCAATTTTAGCGTATAAATCGCAGTTCTTCAATCCCGATTCAAACGAACCTGAAACCTTCATCAGCCGCAAAGAATTTTTAGAAGGATTAGATGCAAAGGCAAGGGTGTTCGGCGAAATGATTGGCGTAAAATATGGCGAAGGCTTTTTGGTTCACCGCTATCTCGGCGTTGAAGTCTTTTCCGATGTGTTTCGGTAAATTTCAATCTGTATCAACAATCCAACAAGAATGGTCAAGGTCAAAATTTGCGGCATCACAAATTTGGACGACGCGCTCATGGCGGCAGATTTCGGCGCCGACGCGCTCGGATTCAATTTCTATGAACGCTCCCTGCGATACATCTCGCCTCGAAAAGCTCGACAAATCATCGATAAACTTCCGTCGTTCATTCAAACTGTCGGCATTTTCATTGAAGATTCTCCCAAAGAAATCAACGAGATTTGCGACTATGCGGGAATTACAACGGCGCAACTGCACGATGAGAAAATGTCGCTCAAAGACACGCTTAAAGTTGTGCCAAGAATCCTCAAGACCTTTCGAGTGCATTCAAAATTTCAAGTCTCGGAAGTGAGATGGTTTTATGAGAAGACGGGCGTCAATACGTTTCTCTTTGATGCCTATCACGAAAAAATGCTCGGCGGCACGGGCAAGCAAATTCAAATTGAACTCGCCAAGAAATTGACGGCGTCGGTTGAAAAATATGGCTATGTAGTGATTGCAGGCGGATTAAACGAAACAAATGTTGAGAAGGTCGTGAAAGCGATTAGACCTTACGCCATTGATGTCGCAAGCGGCATTGAATCCGATATTGGCAAAAAAGACCCCAAAAAACTCAGGCTGTTTATCGAGCGTGCAAAGTCGGCGTAAGTATCAAGTTGGGAGTGCGTTAAGAGGTGCGTTCCAATTCTTTGCGCAAAAACTGAGCGGTCGCGGAGCGTTCTGTATGAGCGACGACTTCCGGTGTGCCTTCGGCGATAATCATTCCGCCTTCTGCGCCGCCTTCATATCCCAAATCGATAATCCAATCCGCTTGTTTAATCACATCTAAGTTGTGTTCAATGACAACAACCGTATTGCCTTTATCGACCAAGCGTTGAAGCACGTCGAGCAAGTGTTGAATGTCTTGAAAGTGCAATCCTGTTGTAGGTTCGTCCAAGATGTAGAGCGTTTTGCCGGTTTGAATTTTGGCGAGTTCGGTTGAAAGTTTGATGCGTTGAGCTTCGCCGCCAGAGAGCGTAGTCGAGGATTGACCGAGTCGCAAGTAGCCTAAGCCGACGCTTTGCATGGTTTCAAGAATGCGTCGCATGCGTGGGAAGTCTTGAAAAAATGTTGTCGCTTCGTCAATCGACATAGCGAGCACGTCGGCGATATTTTTGCCTCTGTAATGAACTTGAAGCGTTTCGCGGTTGTAGCGTTTGCCTTTACAGGCGTCGCAGAGCACATAAACATCAGGAAGAAAGTTCATCTCAATGCGTTTCATGCCGTCGCCTTCGCACACTTCGCACCGTCCGCCTTTGACGTTGAAACTAAATCGTCCGGCTTTATAGCCTCTGATTTGTGATTCGGGAAGCGAGGCGAAGAAATCGCGAACGAGCGTGAATAAGCCCGTGTAAGTGGCGGGATTTGAGCGCGGTGTTCTGCCGATTGGCGATTGGTCAATGTCAATCACTTTATCGATGTGCTCAATGCCCGAAATTTTTTTGTAGGGAAGCGTGAGCATCTTCGAGCGGTAAAAGTGATTGGCTAAAATCGGATAAAGTGTTTCGTTGATGAGCGATGATTTGCCCGAGCCTGAAACGCCTGTAATACAAACAAACTTGCCAAGCGGCAGTTTAAGCGTGATGTTTTTGAGATTATGCCCTGTGCATCCTTCCAGCACAATGAACTTCCCATTGCCGTCGCGACGCAAAGAAGGAACGGGAATAGACAAATTCCCCGAAAGATACTTGCCTGTAATAGATGATGTGGCAAGGTCTTTGGCAGTGCCTTGTGCGACGACATGTCCGCCGAACTCGCCAGCACCTGGACCCAAATCGATGATGTAATCAGCTTTTTCCATTGTCTCTTTATCGTGCTCGACGACAATGACGGTGTTTCCCAAGTCGCGCAGTTGAAGTAATGAGTCAATGAGTTTGGCGTTGTCGCGTTGGTGCAGTCCAATTGAGGGTTCATCGAGAATGTAGAGCACGCCGGTGAGTTGCGAGCCAAGTTGTGCGGCAAGTCTGATGCGTTGAGCTTCGCCGCCAGAGAGCGTATCGGCACTGCGCGAAAGTGTCAGATAACCCAAGCCAACATTGATGAGAAATCCAAGCCGTTTGGTGATTTCGTTGAGAATCGGCGTGGCGACGGTGAGGTCTCTGCCTGAAAGCGATGAAGAAAGCGATTCAAAGAAGATTTTGGCGTTTACGATGGAGTAGTTGGAAATTTCGGCGATATTTTTGTCGGCGATTTTGACGAACAAACTTTCCTCACGAAGTCGTGCGCCTTTACAAGTCGGGCAGGGTTGTTTCTGCATAAAGCCTTCCGCCCACTCGCGCACGGAAGGCGATTGAGTGGTTTCATAAACGGACTTCACATATTCCATAACGCCGCCAAACGGTGCATCGTAGGTGTAGCTACGTGAAGCATAACCATAACTGATAGGGAAAGTCTCATCTTTGGAGCCGTAGAGCAGAAGGTCGTAGACTTTTTTCGGGAGGTCTTCGAGAGGCGTGTCGAGCGAAAAGTTATACTTCTTTGCGATGGCTTTGATGAGTTGCCAAGTGTTGTTATTGACTTCTCTGCCAAGCGGAAGTAAGCCACCTTCGGCGATGGAGAGCGAGAGGTCGGGGGTCATGAGGTCAGCAGAAAATTCGGAGACTTCGCCTAATCCGTTGCAGGTTGGGCATGCGCCGTAGGGCGAGTTAAATGAGAAGTTATTGGGTGCAAGGTCTTGAAGCGCGCTGCTGCCGTCGGAGTAGGCGTAATGTTTGCTGAAATAAAGGTCGCGCGTTTTGTTACCCTCTTGCACTTCACACACCATTGAGGCTTTATTGTCGGAAAGTTTAATAGCAAGTTCGATAGCCGTTTTAAGTCGGTCTTTGACTTCAGAAGAAATCACGAAGCGGTCGACGACAAGTTCGATATCGTGGAGTTCATAGCGAGAGAGTTTCATATCTTTTTTCATTTCCACAGTTTCGCCATCGACGCGCACGCGCACGAACCCGCGCTTCATCAGGTCTTCGAAGAGTTCGCGATAATGCCCTTTGCGTCCAACGACAAGTGGCGAGAGAATTTGAACTTTCGCGCCCGTCGGAAGTGCAAGCACAGCATTAAGAATATCTTCTTCGGATTGCTTTTCGAGTTTGCGATTGGTTTTGGGGTCGTAGCGGGTTCCGACTTTTGCCCACAACAGTCGCATAAAGTCGTAAATCTCGGTAATTGTGCCGACGGTAGAGCGCGGCGAGCGCGAGGTAGTTTTTTGTTCAATCGAAATGACGGGCGAAAGTCCATCGATAAAATCAACATCGGGTCGTTCCATTGAGCCAGCAAATTGCCGTGCGTAAGAAGAGAGCGTTTCCATGAATCGGCGTTGACCTTCGGCGTAAATCGTGTCAAAGGCGAGGCTCGATTTGCCTGAGCCTGAAAGTCCAGTTATGACGACGAGTTTGCCGCGAGGAATATCGACGTCAATGTTTTTGAGATTGTGAACTTTTGCGCCGCGCACCACGATGCACGCAAGTTCGGAAGCGGCAAGTTCAAAAGAAGCGGTGTCAACCAGTTCGGGCATTGATTTTATTGGGCGGAAAAATTAAAAGACCAATATAATCAATGCAAGAGTTCCTTCATCGGTCGGAAGCAACCTGTTCGCGAAGAAATGAAATCGGGAGTAAAATTTTTTAGCAGGAGGCTTGACAAATTGTCGTAAACCGCTATCTTTGCAGTTACCTTTGGCAGAAATGCGGGAATAGCTCAGCTGGTAGAGCGACACCTTGCCAAGGTGTAGGTCGCGAGTTCGAACCTCGTTTCCCGCTCAAATAAATGACGAGCCTCAGCAGAGAGGCTCTCTTTATTTTAAGTTGTTTCCCAATGGAGAGGTGCGAGAGTGGTTGAATCGGTCAGTCTCGAAAACTGAAGTAGTCGCAAGGCTACCGTGGGTTCGAATCCCACCCTCTCCGCGTTACCTTTCGTAATGTTCCCACATAATCCGACTGAAACATAACCGCAACGCAAATCCTTGAAATTCTGCAAATAAAGGCAATTTTC
>JBDNCJ010000120.1:0-3205 GCA_046719715.1 Chloroherpetonaceae bacterium
GAGAAGGGCTTAATCGTTCTGTCGTCATCGTCTTCAAAATCGTCCGCAAGTCGCACGACGTTGAAATTTCCTGTAATGGTAATGGAAGCGTTTCCTAATCCGCCTTTGTCTCCAGTGACTTGTCGGAGCGTGCCGGTATAGTTCCCTTGAATGCGCCCGCCAACTTGTCCGTAGCCCGTAACATTGAGATTGAATGTAGTACCTGTGATGGTCGGACTTCCGGGTTCACTTATGTCAAACCCGCCAACGAAAGCCCTATCGCCGACGACGACTTGAATAATTCTCGGCTGAGTTGACGAGCCTTGAAAATTTCCGGCTTGGTTGCCGCGAAAGCCAATGATTACACCCGCTCCCGCTGTATCGTCCGGTGCAACCCCAACATTGGTTATGACTGTTATATTTTCTTGTGGTTCAAAAAATCCTATTGCAAAGATATTGAACGGGGATCCGAGAGGCGCATCGGGGACGGTGTAAGTTCTGTTGTTGATTCCCGCACCGTTGATGGTGAACGAGTTTTGACCGCCTCCGCCGCCACCGTTTGTGGGATTGTCATCTTTGCTACACGCAGAAAGAAGTGAAACAAACAGCAGTGCCAACAGTGCCTTTTGGAAAAGATGTGTTCTCATTTTTGTCTCTGTTTTTAGATTAGTTAGTGCATTATTATAAAGGGACGCCGAGCCAATGAAACAGACGAGTTGCACGAAGCGCAGTTTTTTTGGATTTCTTACAACCCCGACTTTTCTTTGTCTCAACAACATGTCAATATCATGGCTTGGTGATAGGATTTAAAACCCATTTTTCTGAATTGTGATAGCAAATGCAATTCGACTGATTGAGCATGGCACAACTGCGAGTAGAAAAATTATTGGAGACGCTCTCCGACGAAGGGCTTTCTCGATTGTCGGAAAAAATCGCTTCCAAAAAGCGCGACTCCCTTTCTCGACTTTATCACCTTGTTCGTGAAGAGGTTGCCAGCGGCGGAAAATTGGAAGAGAAAAAAGTGTGGATTTTCAAGCGGATTTTTGGAAAGGCTTATACCAAAGACCTTGACTATTTGCTTCGGAATGAATATCGCCTGCTGACCAATGCGATTTACGACGTGATGGCGGAGTTGGAAGTTCTCACCAACATCACACGCGACGAGGTGCTCTACGAGCGCGCTTTGTTCCGCGCCTTGCATAAGGCAAAACTATGGACGGAATTGGAATCGTCATATCAGAAATTTTCTGAAAAGGCGCGTGCCGCCTGCGACTACGACGCGCTCTACGAATACAACACGCTTTACGCCTCATCGCTCGCCGAAAAGCACGACAACAGCCCCGACGCTTTGCGCCAAGCGCATCGGCTCTTTGAGGAATGCGCCTCTCTTTGCGAGCAATCGGCTTCGATGAAACGTGCGAAGTCGCTTTACAGCGCGGTCGCCGCCGAGGATATGATTCAAATTCGCAGTTCGCAACCCCTTAAACCCGCCTTGCTCGATGAATCGCCTCGTAATCCGTTGGCAAAATTTTATTACCATAAAGCGCAGTCGATCCGATTGACGGGCGCGGCGCGAATTGCGAAAATGGAACAAGCTTTAAAGGAGTTGAACCATGTTAAAATCGTTTCCGTGCTGATGAAGAAAGAACGATTGAGCGCGCTGGCGCACTTAGGCATGCTTCATTTCATCAACAGTTCATTTGAAGACGCCGTCTCCAGAATCGGAGAAGCGATAGCCCTTTCGCGCGAATATGGCATTGCGCTCCATGCATCGCACTACATCAATCACCTCAGCGCGCTCATTCACAAGGGCGATTACGAAATTGCCGTTGAGGCTTGCGAGCAGTATGAGCCTTTTCTCAAAGTTCAATTTCATCAGGAACGGCTTGTGATGAAAGCCTACGCATATCTCTTTCTCAACGAGCCGCTACGCGCCGCCGAACTTCTGCCGACATCATCAAGCGATTGCCGAGAAGATACGCTTCACTTATGCCGATACGCCGCTTCAATCATTCACTATCAACGCGGGCGCATTGAAGACGCCCATCGCGAAGCCAAAAATTTTCACAAGCGATTTCAGCGCGCGAAAAATCTTGAACTACCTGAAGAAAAAAAGTTTGTCAAATTGTTCGTTGATTTTTTTGAATCCGAAATGCTTCCTGACGGCAAACGCAAGTCCAAAAAACGCGCCGACATTGCCAAAGTCATTAGGCCGCTGGCTGAATCTCCGAGCGTCATCGTCAATTCCTTTCCCATCATTTGGCTTTCCAAACAGTTACCTGAATAAATCTTCTGCAAACGTGTAACTTTGCCCGTTTCATTTTTCAACTTTCAATTTTATGGACAAGCAAAAAGAACTCGAGCTGAAAAGTCTTGCGCTCAAAGTGCGCGAGCATATCGTCCGCATGTCGGGCGAAGGTGGGTGTTTTATCGGTGCGTCGCTTTCCTGCGCCGACCTCATCGTCTATCTCTACAAAGAGGTTTTGGGTCTCACGCCTGACAAGGTTCAGGACGAACACCGCAACTACCTGTTGCTCTCCAAAGGGCACGATGTTCCCGCGCTCTACGGCACGCTTGCCGAACTTGGCTTTATTGAGCGAGAACGCTTGAAGAATCATCTTTACACCAACGACTCGATTTATTGGCATCCGAATCGTGCGGTAACAGGCATTGAGTTTCATTCAGGGTCGCTCGGACACTTGCTTTCGGTCTCAATCGGCATTGCTTACGACATCAAACTGCGCGGCGGCAAAAACAAAGTCTATGTGATTTTAGGCGATGGCGAACTCAACGAAGGCTCGATGTGGGAAGGATTCCTTGTCGCAAAGGCAATGAAACTCGATAATCTCATCGCCATTGTCGACCGCAACGAGTTTCAAGCCAATTTGCGTACCGAAGACCTCATTCCGATTGAACCGCTTGAGCCGAAATTTGAAGCCTTCGGCTGGAATGTCAATCGCGTCAATGGACACGATTACGCCGCCCTTGAATCCGCCTTCCAATGGATTCCGCAAAACGATGCGCCAAGCATCATCATCGCCGACACCGTGCGCGGCAAGGGACTGCCCAGCATCGAGCGACGCGCCGACCGATGGTTTGTCAACTTCAAGCCCGATGAAGTCGAGCAACTCTTGAAAGAACTTCACGGCGAAGCCCAAGCCGAACTGACTTCTGAAACGCTGATGGTGCGATAAGGAAGAATAGAGAATAGAGAATAGAGAATAGA
>JBDNCJ010000121.1:0-3132 GCA_046719715.1 Chloroherpetonaceae bacterium
CGCCGCCGCCGACAATAACCACTTTTTTACCTCGAAAGTCTTCCACATTGCGGACGGCATAGAAAATGCACTTGCCCTCGAGGTGTGAGACGTCTCCAAGTTGGTCGAGTTTGCGCGGCGAAAACGAGCCAAGCCCTGCGGCAATGACGACGGCGCGCGACGGATATGCGCCGCCTTTCGCCGTGAAGACGAGAAACGTGCCGTCGGGCTGTTTTTCAATGCCGACGACTTGCTCGTTCAATCGCACTTCGGGCTCGAACTTCAACGCCTGCTCCCAAAGTTGCGCCACCAAATCAGCGGCGGTGATTTCAGGAAAGCCTGCAACGTCGTAGATGTATTTTTCCGGATAAAGCGCAGTAAGCTGTCCGCCCAACTGCGGCATCGAGTCGATGATGCGCGCATCGACGTCGTTCATTCCGCATTGGAAGGCGGCAAAAATGCCCGTCGGTCCCCCGCCGATAATGTTGATATCGACGAGTTCGGGCGTATCGGTCGGTGTGTTCATTGTTATTCTCCTTATTGTTCTCCGATTAAACGCCGCAATGTTTATTTAAGCGAAAATCCCTGCGGGTCGGCAACGCCGAACTGCACCGAGAGCACGTTTCCTTTGGCGTCAAACTCTCGAATTTCCACGTGCTTCGCGTCGGGCTTCGGCACGATTTCGCCTTCGTCGTTCGTGAAAATCAAAACCGCCTTCACGCCGCCGTTGGGCGTTGCACCGTTGAACTCGTAAATGCCGTCAGGCTTTTCACGAATCACGCAACCCGGCGTCGAGTTGGAGACGACCTCACAACCGACGCATTGGCAATAAAAGCCTTCTTCGGCAGGCATTAAATCGCATCTTGGAAATTGCATACCACAAAACGGTTAAATGTTGAACAAACTTCGCTACAATATACGCATCACTCCGCGCAAATACGGCTTGCACTCCGCGCAAATACGGCTTGCACTCCGCGCAAATACGGGCTTGCGTTCCACAACGCATATCAACGCTTCGATATTTAACTCGTTGCGCTTTGATTGAATATCAGTCCGCGTTTGCAGTCGACGCGTTCAGATTGCGTGCCGAGCGCATCGCCACTTAAAATTTTGTGTTTCAGATGCTCGACATACTCCTGCCGATACACGCCGAAGCCGTTTGAAAGCAGTCGGAGCGAGTGAATACAGCCGCTTCGCACTTGATAGGGAAAATCGATATGCGTTCCCTCTTGATGGTTTGAGCTTTTTCGCAATCGTTTTTCGCGCCGAAAATTCCAAGCACGAGGCGAGTCGACAAAGATGTGCAGATTGTAACACGCTGTTTGGCGCACAAGTTGCATATCGACGCCCAATCGGTCAAGGTCAGGAGAGCGACGCACCTCAAAGCCTTCGGGCGAAAAGATTTCTTCGCAGAGCATGGCACAATGGTATTCGGTCAAAAATCCGATTTGCGTCCGATACAGCCGCGCCGCCAAATGACTGCCGAACTTCGCGCCGAGTTGCGCAATTTCTTTTGGGAACATGCGTTTCAAGTCGGGATACGCCATGCGCACATATCGCTCAAAAAATTCCTCGATGTTCAGCCATTCTTTTTTCGCCCAAAAAAGGTCGTTGAGTATTCTTGTTGGATTCAAGTTCCCTCTCAAATCCACTTCAAAGCCTTTGAACGTGCGATGTTTTTCTGAAAGGTTCAGCGTTTCTAAAAATCTCTCGAGCTCGCTCGTGTTCATCGGGTCAAATGAAGTCGGTTGGACTTGGCAAGCGCGAGAGTTCGGTTTTGGTCAGGTGCGGAATGAGGTCGCGGTATAGCGTGGCG
The DNA here is from genome assembly GCA_046719715.1 of Chloroherpetonaceae bacterium. Lineage (GTDB taxonomy): Bacteria > Bacteroidota > Chlorobiia > Chlorobiales > Thermochlorobacteraceae > JANWWM01. The sequence continues at coordinate 1,796 of JBDNCJ010000121.1, forward strand.
ACATATCGCTGAACCTGCTCGCTGTTGAGATAGGCAACAATGGCTCTTTCATTGACGGGGCGTTTTGGCACAAGATGAAATTCTTCGCGCCACGCATAGCAGTGCTCGTCAAAGGCGGCGACGACTTTCGCGCCCTTCGTATGCCCGACAACGATATGCGGAAAGCCGTAAAACGCCCGCAGTTCTTTGGCGCGATGATGCAAGACATACAGCCCCGTGTAGTTCGTCTCGTAATCAATCTTATTCGGTTTGAGGTTTCGCCCCGTCAGCAACGGCGTTGTGCCGTCTTTTTTTTCTGAAAAGACAATTGGGCTTTTCTTCACTTCTGGACTTCGTGCGGCAAAGTGAATGTGAAACAGGTCGCCGATTCGCACGTCTTTATCCGCTTCAAAACGTCGCGTAAACTCATCTTCGAAGACGATTAAATCGCCGTCGTAATCGTCTCGCTTCACCACCAACGTTTCGCCGTCGTAAAGACGCATCGTGCAAGATGCATTCTTGACGAAATACAAGACCACCGCCACAACATTTACGGTTGCAAACGCTTTGCCGAGATAATGCACATGCAGTTCACCTTGTTTGGCAAGAAATTTTCGAAGCAAGATGAAATCGTCTAACAACAGCCACGTTGACGGCACAACGAAACAGAGCTGCCCGTTTGGTTTAAGAAGTTTTACGCTTTGCTCGATGAACGCACCGTAGATGTTGTATTTGCCGCGCCAAGTGCTTGAACGCGCTTTGTATTCGGATTTCACGGCGTTGAGGGCGGAAATCGGATAGTGCGATTCATTGCCAATAATGCCGTAAGGCGGATTGCCAAGCACCACGTCGAAGCGTCGCTCGGTTTCCCACAAGAGGAAATCTGCGCGATGAAATTCAAAATTTTCTAAGTCGGCTTTGGGCAAGGCGTCGGCGTCAATTTCAACACCAACAAGCGCATGTCGCCTTCCGAACTTTTCCTGAAACGCTGAAAGAAACGGCGCATTGGCGCAGGCGGGTTCAAGCACACGGAGGGTTTGGCTTGGTGAAATGTTGAGTCGGGAGAGCATAAAGTCAATGACGACCTTCGGCGTATAAACCGCACCGAGTTCTTTTTTTCCACGAAGTTGTTCAGGCATTCAAATCTCTGAAAAAGTTGAACGTTGAGCGTTACAGGTTGCAAAGCGCGTTGCTCCAAAATCCGACTTCCGCAAATGCACCCTTCTTTTCAGCATATCGTTTTTTGGATTAACTTGCGCACGCTAAGTTATTGTAACCACCTTCCGTTTATGAAACAAATTCGACTGCTCTTCACGATTCTCTCTTTTCCCGCGTTGCTCCTTGCACAAGCCGGTTCA
>JBDNCJ010000122.1:0-3108 GCA_046719715.1 Chloroherpetonaceae bacterium
ATGAACTCACCATCATCAAAATCCAAACAGACATCGGAGAAAAAATCGGAAGGTGAAAAGCCATCGGCACTGCGCGAATGGCTGAACGCCGCCGTTTTTGCCGTCGTCGCCGCGTTTCTGATTAACACGTTCTTGTTTCAGAACTACAACGTCCCCACAGGCTCAATGGAGCGCACGATTTTGCCCGGCGATTTTCTCGTTGTCAGCAAACTTACCTACGGACCGCGCCTACCGATTATCGGATACCGCCTTCCCGGCTTTCGCGACGTCAAACAAAACGATATTGTTGTTTTCATTCAACCGCGCACCGATGAAAACTATGTCAAGCGATGCGTCGCCGTTGCAGGTCAGACGCTCGAAATCAGAAACCGCGTGATGTATGTCGACGGCGTTGAATCGCCCTTGCCTGAACATGGACAGTTCATTGATAAACTTTTGCCCCCGAACTATTTTGACCCTGCTATCTTCCCGAAATACGCACCCTACAACAAGGACAACTACGGACCGATTCGCATTCCAAAAAAGGGCGACACGCTCACGCTCAATGCCGAGAACTACGAATACTATCGTTATCTCTTGGAATACGAAGGACATCAAGCACGATTGGTCAACGGACAAGTGATGCTCAATGGACAGCCGACAACGACCTACATCGTCAAACAGAATTATTACTTTATGGTTGGCGACAATCGCGACAATTCGCTTGATTCGCGCTTCTGGGGCTACGTGCCCGAATCCAACATTGTCGGTTCGCCGCTTTTCATTTATTGGTCATGGAATCCTGACATATCGCTCTTCAACATTTTCAGCAAATTTGCGTCGGTGCGATGGAGTCGGTTAGGAACAATTTTGAAGTAACTTTCATGAACGACGAGCACGCACAAGCGCGTCCGAATGACGATGCGGCGCGCGCCGAGCCGAATACCCATTGGTGGCGCGATTGGGTAGAAGCAATTTTATTTGCTGGTCTCATCGCCTTTATGCTTCGCGCCTTCGTTGTGGAAGCCTATCGCATTCCATCGGCATCAATGGAAAACACGTTGCTGGTCGGCGACTATTTGCTGGTCAATAAGTTTCTTTACGGCGTGCCGATTCCCTTTTCCGACCAACGCTTGCCCGCGCTGAAAGCCATTGCCCAGGGCGATGTTGTAGTGTTTAAGTTCCCGCGCGATAAAGACATCAACTTCATCAAACGATGTGTTGCGACATCAGGTCAAACGATTGAAATCAGAAATAAAGTCGTCTATGTCGATGATGTTGAACAAGCACTGCCCCCCGACGCTAAATTCAGCGACGATTTTGAACCGTCGGGAAAAGCCGACCGCGCGATTTTTCCTTTTTTCTCGAGCTTCAATCGCGACAACTACGGCAAAGTGCGCGTGCCCAAAAAAGGCGATACGCTCACGCTCGATGAACAATCGTTCTATCTTTACAAATCGCTCTTGGAGTATGAGTCGCACTCTGCCGCGCTGATGGGCGGAACGGTTTATGTGGACGGCAAGCCGACAGCAACCTATCAAGTCGAGCAGAATTACTATTTTATGCTTGGAGATAATCGCGACAACTCGCACGATTCGCGCTATTGGGGGTTCGTACCTGAATCGCACATTATCGGCGCGGCGTTGATGATTTATTGGTCATGGAATCCCGACGTGCATTTATCAAGTTTGTTTGAAAAAATCCGAACGGTTCGTTGGGATAGAATCGGACGCATCATTCACTAAAAAACATCATATCTTGACACTGAAATTATTGACCACCTTGATTGTGAAAAAAGTTTTCTTTGCGTTTCTCACCTTCGTTTGTTTCTCGTTATCACTTCGCGCACAAGGGTCGCTGTATTCCGTCTTCGGGATTGGCGATTTGACGTACTTGCCTTCGTCTCAATCGAGCGGCATGGGCTATGTGGGCGTTGCCGTTCCAAGTTCGCTTTACATCAATCGCGTCAATCCAGCAATGCTTTCAGCGATTAACACGACGCGCATTGTCGGCGATTTATCTTACGCAGGATTTTCAGCGACGGGCAGTCTTGGCTCGACGTATCAAGCCTTCACGGGCTTCAACGGCGCGGGCTTCGCCGTTCCGATATGGAAAAGCGTATTTGCCACAGGCATTTACCCTTACTCGCGTTTGGATTACAACCAGCGACAAGTCGGGAGGCTCGAACTTCCCGAAACCGACACCACCACCCTCGAGTATCGCTATCGCGGCATCGGCGGATTGAGCACCGTGCCGCTTGCGCTTGCATTCACGCCGTATAGTAATCGGTTCAGAGGCACAGTTCGCTTGGGCGTTTCAATGAACATTATGTTCGGAACGATTGAGCGCACAAGAGAGACGTTTCTTGGAAGCGCACTCACGCCGCAACTCGCGAGCATCATTGAAGAGCGTGCGTCAGGCACAACGTTCACGCTCGGCGGCTCTTACACAAAGCCGCATGTCTTTTCTCGCGACGGACTGCTCACGTTCGGCGCGTCGTTCACCACAGGTTCAACCTTGAAGGGCGAGCGACGCGATTTTCTAAGCGGAAACGGAATTGCCGATACGCTTCAAAGTCCAACAGGCGCAGTTACACTGCCGTCAACACTCGCGCTGGGCATTTCGTATTTAAGCGACGGGTATTTGCTTGGGCTTGATGCAGTCGTGCAGAATTGGTCGGCGTTTCAATACTTCGATGAAGACGTCTCATATGCGCGCAATTCGTTTCGCCTGGGTATTGGCGGCGAAAAACAGCCAAGCCGTGAGCGTCGCGCGGGATTTTTTCAACGCTTGGCGTATCGCGCGGGTGCATATTATCACCAAACACCGCTTCGCCTTGCTGGCACAGCGATTGACGAAATCGGATTTACGGCGGGCGTCGGGATTCCTGTTTCGGGCGAATTTTCTCGCTTCGATATCAATTTCGAATATGCCTTGCGCGGCACAACGGCGCAAAACCTCATTCAAGAAAACATCTTCCGCTTGCGCTTCGCGCTCAATGCCGGCGAACTGTGGTTTCAAAAACGAAAAATTGAATAAGTTGAATCGCCACATCAATCAAGTGTTCAAAAACTCAAAAGCCCTCTTTGCGAGGGCTTTCGTGTGAATGTTGTTCTGCCTTTTTAGGCT
>JBDNCJ010000123.1:0-2990 GCA_046719715.1 Chloroherpetonaceae bacterium
CTTGGAAGTGGCGTGGGGATTGTATTCGGCGGGCGCAATCGTGGTGAGCATTCCAGTGGTGATTTTGTTTGTCGCGCTCTCGCGCTATCTTGTCAGCGGCTTAACGCTCGGAAGCGTGAAAGAGTAAATCAAAAACGATAAGCAAATACTGTGAGAAAACTATTCGCGTTACTCGGAAAAGTCGCCGCAAGAACCATAGAGCAAAATTCAAGTGCCCTTGAATGGGTAAGAACGCATCACTTTAAGGGAAAAGTCGTTGTCGTCTCACAGATTCAAGAAAAATTTCTCCGAGAAGGCGAATTTGTCGCTGATGTAAAAGGAATCAAATATCAACTAAATTGTAAAGATTGGATTCAGAAGCATATTTACTTTGACACATTTGAGCGACGGGAGATTAAAACCGCTCTTCAGTATGTAGAACGGGGGGGGGGGATTTATTTTGATGTTGGATCAAATGTCGGATTTTACGCGCTCAATTTCGCAAAACAATCTGGCAGAAATGGAAAGGTCTATGCATTTGAGCCTGACCCTAAAACATATCAGAAATTAAGGAAGAACATTGAGTTGAATCACTTCAATGAAATCATAGAGTCATTTGATACAGCAGTTGCGGAGGTGTCAGGGGAAAAGATATTTTATATCAGTTCTAAAGAATCTTCTGCATGGGGAACCACCATACAAGAAGGAAAAGAACGAGCGATCGAGAGTTTAAGCGTCAAGACGATATCTCTTGATGAGTTTGTCAGTGAAAAGGGAATAAAAGAAATCAATTTTATGAAAGTTGATGTTGAAGGAGGCGAGTTCGAGTTGATGCAAGGCGCGAAAAATGTCTTCAAATCCAAAGCCGTAAAAAAGTTATTTATTGAATGCTCAGGTCCGTCTTTAAGCATTAGAGGTAAAACCTTAAATGAATATCTGAGTTTGTTTGAGCAAGTGGATTACAAACCCGTTGATAAATATCAACACCTGATTGAAAAAATGAAAGTAGGCAACTTATACAAGAAAATGAACGTCAACCTTCTCTTTGAACCCAAGTAATGAAACCCAAAACGCTCGCGTTGATTGCACAAGATATTCGTCAAAGCGGCGGCGTTAAATCCGTAACAAAACTTGCCTGTCGCATTGCGGCGTCAAACGGATTGAATCCCACGATTCTTTCTTACGCGCCGTTCAAATCAAACCCCGACCTCAGCGTCTCACTTTTCAACGCCTTCGGCAAAGGGAAAATCGGCAAAGCAACAACGCGCTACGAAGAAACCGACATTGAGCTTATCGGCGCGTATTTTCCCGAATACGAGCCAAATCGCTACAAAACCAATTCGCTTTGGAAAGAAACCCTCGCCCGCTACGACATGCACATGGTTCTCGGCGGCTCCGCCATTAACGGCGTTGCGATTGAACCGCACGTCGAGAAGTTCATCGCTTGGACGGCGACCACCATTTACGACGACCGTATCGACCGCCTAAACCGCGCTTCGCCCTTCTTCGCGCTCCAACTCCTGAATTTGAAAAAACTTCAAACATTGGAAAACCGCGTCCTTGAAAAATGCTCAATGCTTCTCTTGCAAAGCCTTTATGCGAAGGAGAGCGTCAAGCGTACTGGCGTTCAAGTGAAAAAGGAAAAAATCGTACCTGTCGGCGTTGATACTGAATTTTACAAGCCCGACGAAAAACGCTCGAAAGATTACATCTTATTCGTAGGCAGATTCAACGACCAACGCAAAAACATCGGCGTGTTGCTCAAGGCGTATCACATTCTCAAAGAGCAACAGGTGAAGCCGTTGCCGAAATTGAAATTGGCGGGCGCAACGCCCAGCGAAGAAGTGCTAAATCGGGTGGCGCAACTTCATCTCACCCAAGATGTGGAGTTCAGCGGAAAAGTCGAGTTGGGCTTACTTCCGACATTGTATCAAGGCGCGAGGCTCTTTGTGCTTCCTTCCATTCAAGAAGGGCTTGGAATCGTGATTCTTGAAGCGATGGCGTCAGGTGTTCCGGTTGTCTCGACGCGATGTGGCGGACCTGAAATCATCATAAAGCACGGTGAAAACGGTCTCTTCTGCGAAAACAACGACGCCGAAGACATGGCAGAAAAAATGGCGTCGATTCTCGTTGATGAAATCCTTTCCAAAAAATTGGCTGAAAAGGGAAGAGAAACGGTTGAAGAAAAATTTTCCGTTCAGGCGGTCGAGCGAGAAATCATGGCGTCGCTTCGAGAAGTCTATCCCGAAAAATTCTAATCACGGGTGAAAATCATGAGATGAAAATCATGAGGTAAAGGGCACGATTCCTTATATTTGGGCTTTCATCAATTCAGTTGCGTGTGAATGTCAAAGAAAAACTTTTTCTGCGTTTCAAATCTCTTCGTGCTGATGCTTCTTGCACACTCGCTTGCCGATAAATCGGCGGTTGCACAATCGAGCAACCCGTGCAACGATTCGGAGTTTCAGCGTTTGAAGTCGCTGCCAAAAGCAAGCCTGACGGAATCGGAGCGCAAGGCGTTTAATAAACTCAACGCCGATTGCGAAAAATTCAAAGCGCGAACGGCGCAACCCATTGAACGTCCGACAACCCAAGCACCAAAACAAAGCGAGCCGAGCGACACCGCCAAAGTCGTGCTCAAAGAAGAACCCTTTGTAACCACAAGAAACTTTACGATTTTAGGCGTAATGTGTGCGGCGATTGTCGGCATTATTGTCGCCATTAACTCCGTTGCTGAAACGCCCTTTGATTAAAAATCAAAACATTATCTCAACTTTGAATCCGTCTTGAACAATCACGCATGAGCTACCAGTTCTCAAAAAAAGACATCGCTAAAATTGCAAAAACGCTCGCCGTAGAAGAGCCGAAAAAAGAAGGCAACGTGTTTCGCTTCGTCGTCAATGACTACATCAGCGGCAGAAAAATCACGCTTGAAATTTATCCCGACCTCGTGATTGGCAATCGCAAAGGCAACTTGATTCAAGTCTTCTCGCCTGTCGGACTCAATCAAC
>JBDNCJ010000124.1:0-2988 GCA_046719715.1 Chloroherpetonaceae bacterium
TGCCGATTCAAAATGGACGCGAAAGCGAGGCACGATTGCGCGAACTGCACATGAATGTAACTTACAAGGAGTATCCTATGGCACATCAAATTTCACCTGAATGCCTATCTGATATTTCTTCTTGGCTTACAGAGCAACTCAATCACTTCTCTCACAACTAACCGACAATCTACTTATGTGCGGTATCGCTGGAACAATCGGCTTTGCAGATAGAGACTTGCTGGCAAAAATGACGGACACGATTTATCATCGCGGTCCTGATGATAGCGGAATAGAGTGCTTTTTAGACAAAACGCCTGTCGGCTTTGGGTTTCGTCGCCTTGCGATTATTGACCTCTCGCCACTTGGACATCAACCCATGTTTAACAGAGACGGGTCTCTTTGCATCATATTCAACGGCGAGATTTACAACTATCAAGAGTTGAAAACTCAACTGCTTAAAAAAGGCTACGTATTTCGCTCTTCCACTGACACAGAAGTGATTTTAAATGCCTACGCGGAATGGGGAAGCGACTGCGTCAAGCACTTACGCGGAATGTGGGCGTTTGCAATCTACGATGTTCGCAACGATACCGTCTTTATTTCACGAGACCGATTAGGCGAAAAGCCGTTGTATTACACGCGCCTTTCAGGCAATCGATGGATATTTGCGTCTGAAATTAAATCCATATTGCAATCGCCCGAAGTTGTGCGACAAATCGAGCCCGACGGCATTTTGTCGACGCTATTTTTTTTATGGACGCCTGAACCCAAAACCGCTTTCAAAGGCATTGAAAAATTGCCCGCAGGATGCAACATGGTGGTCAAAAATGGCGAAGCCAAAATTGAACCATACTGGGACGTTGCGTTTGAAGGTTATGGCGAAGACAAAGGCGAGCAAGTCTATGTTGAAGAACTCGATACACTGCTACGCAAAACGGTAAAAGAACAAATGGTTGCCGACGTCAAGGTCGGCGCCTTTCTTTCGGGAGGATTGGATTCTTCGCTCGTCGCCGCACTCATGACGAAGGAAAAAGGTGAGCCCATCACAACCTATACGATTGCGTTCACGGAAGAAGATAAAAAGTTTGAAGCCATGCCCGACGACCAAAAATATGCCAAACAGGTCGCTCAGCATCTTCGTGCGGATTATCGCGAAATTGTCATTAAGCCCGACATTGTCGAATTGCTTCCTAAACTGATTCACCACCTCGACGAGCCTATCGCTGACCCTGCAAGTATCAACACCTATCTCATTTGCAAAATGGCAAAAGAGAGCGGCACCACCGTCATGCTCTCTGGAATGGGCGCAGATGAAATTTTTAGCGGTTACCGAAAACATCTCTCGGTCAAAGTCGCAAGTGCTTACAAGCAACTGCCAGCCGTATTGCGCTCAAAAGTCATCGAGCCCATCGTCGAGAACTTACCTGTTGCAGGAACCGGCGGCGGATATCGCATGACGCGATGGGCGAAAAAGTTTCTCAAAGCTGCTTCGCTCCCCGACTTTGACGCCTTTCTTGGCAATTATTCCTACTACAATGCCACAGAAATGACCGAACTCCTTACACCCGAATTTCGCGAACAGTGTTACACTGAATATCATACCAGTTATCCAATTCGCCGACATTATGAACTACGAGAGCAATTCTTGCGCAAACAGCCAAACTTAGACTTCGTTACCTTGATGTGTGCGATAGATACAAAATGCTTTTTAGCAAGTTTGAATTTGACATATTCAGACAAATCGTCAATGGCGGCAAGCGTAGAAGAGCGAGTGCCACTTGTGGATTATAAGGTCGTCGAGTTTGCGCATCGTCTTCCAGAACGCTATAAAATCAACGGACTGACGCAAAAGTATTTATTGAAAAAAGTCGCCGAGAAATACCTTCCAAAGGAAATCATTTATCGTCCGAAAGCCCCATTTGGCGCGCCGTTGCGTGCTTGGGTCAAAAAGGATTTAGATGCCTTGATTAAAGACTGTTTGTCGGAATCTCAACTCAAAAAGCGTGGTATTTTCAACCCGAAGGCGGTTCGAAGCATCATTGAACGTGATAAGACGGGTAAGGAGGATTTTGCGCACCGTATTTGGGCATTGCTGACGCTCGAGTTATGGACAAGACATTTTTTGGATTAACTTTACGTCCTAACCTACTTTAATCTAACAGTCAACGAGAAAACCAACTATGAAATACCGCGTCTTTTTCGCGCTCTGTGTTTCCCTCTCTTTTTTAACCTTGCTCGACACTGCCGCCCAGCAACGCCGCCCAAAACCTGAACCTGAAATTGCCCCTGATTCGCTTCGCACGATGCTCTCCACAAAAGGCAAAGAAGCCACGCTTCACACGATTTACACGCGCCATGTCTTCAATCAACTCAACGCTGTTGAAAGCGACTACATCAAACTCGGCTATGACGGCAAGCGTGTCAGCGAATTAGTCGATAGTGCCATCAAAGCCAATCCAAAAGAAGCCGACGCCATTATCGTCGATCTCTCGCTCGGCAAACGCATGGAGGTCAAACCGATTACAAAGCCAACAGGCAATTTTGACGGTTACCTCAGCCCTAATGCAGAGCGAATGATTTTTGGATTGCAATGGGAAACAAGGAACAAACCCTTTTTGAAAAATCTCAAAGAAGGCAAGTTCCCCGACCTTGATCGAGATATGGAGCAAATTCTCATCAACGAGGCGAACACGAATAAGTTAGTTGAAGAGTATATGCGTAACGCCATTTTGGAGCGCGTCCGTCAGCATATCGGAAGAAAATTTGTCTTTGCACTCGATGCTAAGGATCCGCTCAGCCCGAAAATTGGAGAAAGTGTCGAGTCATACTTAATCAACAATTTGCGCATAGTGCTTGGAGGAAAAAATATCTCGGAACTTACGCAAATGATGAGCGTTGTAGATAAATTCTTTGACTGAAACCGAATATCACAGCAAAGTGTGTTGACACGGATAGCACGGCGGCAAGCTTGAGTCTGCTGTGTTATCCGTGTAACTTTTTAGGGAG
>JBDNCJ010000125.1:0-2948 GCA_046719715.1 Chloroherpetonaceae bacterium
CACGCTTGCAAAATTAAACCCATATGACGGAATTTTTCGGCTTTTTCGGATTCGGGATTTTGAACAGCCTGCATTGTTTGGGCATGTGCAGTCCGATTGTGCTTGCCTATTCCTCGCGCTTGACCTTTTCGGAAACGTCCGTTTCACCTCAACTTGCAACGGCAACACACTTGCTTTACAACTTCGGGCGAATTACCACATACAGTTTCATTGGCGGCGCGTGCGGACTGATTGGGAAGATGCTCAATTTGTCGCTCTTAACGCTCGGCTTCGGCGTGAGCCATCAAGCCGTTGGGATTGTGTGCGGCGTGCTGGTTTTTCTTTTCGGCTTAATGCAGGTTGGGGCGATTCGTCGTTGGAAAGTTCTTTCCGAAAATCTCTTTTTCACGAGTTCTCTTTTTCAGCAAGCGGTTGGTCGGTTTATGTCGGCGCAATCACTTTCGGCAAAATATGTGATGGGCGTGCTTCTTGGATTTCTGCCGTGCATTTTGACTTACTCAATGTTTGTAACGGCACTTTCGAGCGGCGGATTTTTAGAAGGCTTTTTGATGCTACTTGCCTTTGGACTCGGAACAACTCCGATGCTGTTTTTGACGGGCGTTTTTTCCAGCGTTCTGCTTCGCACACTTCGCACCTACGGCAATGTCATTTCAGGCGTGGCGATGTTGCTTCTTGGTATGTTGCTCGTTGCCCTGTCTCTTTTCCACAGCGGTCATGATTGAAAGCAAGTTTTCAAGAATTTCCCTTATATTCATAGCAATTTACGATGCGACAAAAAATGAACACTGTCGCCCGCTACCTTTCTAAGAGCAGTATCAATTCAAATTTTAACTTCAAGGAGTACCCAATGTCAGAAGTCATCACAAACGGAAACGGAAATGCCAAGGCGACTAAGCCCAAAGCTGGACTCGAGGACATCGTCGCTGCCACGTCTGAAATTTGTTTTATCGACGGCAAAGAAGGTCGATTGGTTTATCGCGGCTACGACATCAACGATATTGTTGCCGGCGGTGCAACGTTTGAAGAAACAGTCTACCTCTTGTGGTTCGGGAAGTTTCCAAACAAGCAAGAGCTCAGGGAGTTTCGTCGAGAGCTTTCGCAACATCGTCGCCTTCCGCGTGAAGTCGTCTCGCATCTATTCAGCATTCCCACCTCGGCGCCGCCGATGGAAGCATTGCGAACAGCGGTTTCAGAACTTGCGCTCTATCAAGAGTCGGAGCAAATGTCGCGAGAAGTTCACATCAGTCAAGCGACGCATTTGCTTTCACAAGTCGCGACGATTGTTGCCTTCGATGATAGAATCCGAAAAGAAAAAGATTTGATTCAACCCGACCCAAGCCTTTCTTTCGCGGCGAATTTTCTTTATATGCTCACGGGCAAAGTACCCGACGATGAAATCGTGCGTATGTTCGACATTTGCTTGATTCTTCATGCCGACCACGAGCTCAACGCCTCAACCTTCACCGCGCGCGTTATTGCGGCGACGCTTTCCGATATGTATTCCGCCGTTACTGGTGCGATTGGCGCGCTCAAAGGTCCGCTTCACGGCGGCGCAAACGAACAAGTCATGCGCATGCTCCAAGAAATTGGAGACCCCAGCCGCGTTGATGGTTACATCGAGAAAGCCTTCGCCGAAAAGAAAAAAATCATGGGATTCGGACACCGCGTCTATAAAACCGAAGACCCACGCGCCACACATCTGCGTCAAATGTCCAAACGCATGGGTGAACGCACCGGCATTATGAAGTGGTATGATATGTCGCGCCGAATCGAAGACCTCGTGCTTCAAGACAAGAAACTCTACCCGAATGTCGACTTCTACTCCGCTTCAACCTATCACTTGATGGGCATTTCGCTCGACCTCTTTACGCCGATTTTCGCCATCAGCCGAACCGCAGGCTGGACGGCGCACATCTTGGAACAGTATTCCAACAACCGCTTGATTCGTCCGACCGCCGACTACACGGGCAAAATCAATTTGAAATACGTTCCGCTTGAAGAGCGCGGATAAAAGACGACTGTGCATACCCGAAAAAGTGCGCACGAAACACCACACAAAAGCCTCGATGTTTTCATCGGGGCTTTTTCACTCCTTGCCCCGCTTGCCTTGCCGCAACGACGTTTTGAAGTGCAACCGCGCCGATAATCACGCTTCCGCCGATAAGCGCATTCACCGACGGAAATTCTCCCACAAACAGCATCACCCAAATTGGATTCAAAATCGGTTCAAGCATTGAGAGGAGCGAGGCTTCCAATGCGGGGATATGCTTAATCGCCTTCACGAAGAGCACGTAAGGCAGCGCAATCTGGAATACGCCGAGAAAGCCCGTCATCAGGGCATCTTTGGGCGAGAGCAGAAAGGCATCAAGCGATGGGTTCTGAACAAATGAAATCGCGGCGCAGATGAGCACAATCCAGATGTTGCCGAAGAGAATCGCGCTCACCGGCTCGCCGCCTTTGTTTTTGCGAAGGAATACGGTCATCACCGCAAATGCAACTCCCGAACACAGCGCGGCAATGTTTCCAATCATACCTTCGGGCGAGAGTTTGTCGAGAAAGAAAATTGCCATGCCCACAACGCACAGCGCGACGGTGATGATGCCGATGCGCGTCATTTTTTCGTTGAGAACTATATGCGCTAAGAGAAGAATGTAAATCGGCGCGGTGTATTGAAGCAGAATTGCATTTGCCGCCGTCGTCAATTTTGTGCCAAGCACGAAGAGAATAAGCGTTGCCATATATGCCAGCGACGCCACAACGGTTGTCGAGTCCAACAAGAATTGTTTGGGACGAACGAAGAGGAAAAGGGCAAGGCTCGCAAAGAGCGACCGCCACAGCGACGTCTGAAAGGCATCGAGCGACGTGGCTTTAATCAACACGCCGCCCGTTGACCAAAGCAGTGCCGCAAGGACAATCAAAAGAACGCTTTTGTTTTGCTCCGCCATAGA
>JBDNCJ010000126.1:0-2783 GCA_046719715.1 Chloroherpetonaceae bacterium
AGCCACGTTGACGGCACAACGAAACAGAGCTGCCCGTTTGGTTTAAGAAGTTTTACGCTTTGCTCGATGAACGCACCGTAGATGTTGTATTTGCCGCGCCAAGTGCTTGAACGCGCTTTGTATTCGGCTTTCACCTCTTTGAGTGCGGAAATCGGATAGTGCGATTCATTGCCAATAATGCCATAAGGCGGATTGCCAAGCACCACGTCGAAGCGTCGCTCGGTTTCCCACAAGAGAAAATCTGCGCGATGAAATTCAAAATTTTTTAAGTCGGGTTTGGGCAAGGCGTCGGCGTCAATTTCAACACCAACAAGCGCATGTCGCCTTCCGAACTTTTCCTGAAACGCTGAAAGAAACGGCGCATTGGCGCACGCGGGTTCAAGCACCGATAGCGTTTGGCTTGGTGAAATGTTGAGTCGGGAGAGCATAAAGTCAATGACGACCTTCGGCGTATAAACCGCACCGAGTTCTTTTTTGCCGCGCAGTAGTTCAGGCATTGGTACTTTGTGCAACTCACATGAAGTTGAGCATTGATAAAGAAGCATTCAGAGGCATTTCAACAATACCAATCTGAACCATTTGCTTCTCTAAGCGTTTGTCTGTATTTTTCATGTCTTTAAGAAAATTTAGGTTGCTCTGCTACATTTGTCATTGTCAATCGTCTCAAATAAACTTTTTTCCGTATCGTTACTTTACCTATTTTTACATTACTTTAAATAACACTCACCTAACCGAGACTTGCACAGTAGATGAACAATCCCCAGAGGCTGAAAATCTTGCTGTTTGCCCAGTTGCCGCCGCCCTATCATGGAACGACGCTGATGCATCAACTCATCATAGAAAGTGATTTTACGAAGGTTTTCGATGTTCACACTCAGCTTATCAACTTCGCTGACCGTGTTGAAGACATCACTGGAAAGTTCAGCTTAAAGAAAATTTTTAGACTTATCTCCTACCTAATTCAAACCTTTCAGAAACTTATTTCAAATCGCTTCGACTACTGCATCTACCCCATTACTTTTACTGCTGGTCCATTTTTGCGCGACGCCGCTTTACTTTCGGTTGTTCGCCTCTTCGGCGTTAAAATCATCTATTACGCGCATGGCAATCATCTTCCCGACTTTCGCGACCGTTCTCCTAAATGGTTACAGAAGTTAATTGACAACTTTTTTAATGCCGCGGCTGGGGCGATTGTGGTAGGCGAATGTTTAAAGTTTAATTTTTCACGCTACCTTCCCGTTACGCGCATTCTTGCCGTCCACAATGCCGCAGAGCGTTTGACTCCCGTTGATATTAGCCTCAAAACCAAAAAGCCTGACACCCTTCAAGTCTTATACCTTTCTAACTTTATTCGCTCAAAAGGCGTTTTCGTTTTGCTGGAGTCCATACCCAAAATTATCCCGTTTTATCCCAATGTGCATTTTGTCTTTGCGGGTGGCTGGCGCTCAAAGTCTGACGAGCAAGAAGCACTCGACTTTGTTCGGAACAACAATTTACAGCCATATGTAACTTGGAAAGGTGTTGTTACAGGCGAGACCAAATCGCGTCTATTTTATGAGTCAGATATTTTCGTCTTTCCTACCTTCTATCCCACAGAAACTTTCGGCGTTGTCAACTTGGAAGCCATGCAAGCTGGACTTCCAATTATTACCACAAATCATGCCGCTATCCCCGAGGTCGTTGAAGACGGTATTAACGGGTTTATCATTCCGACACAAAATTCAGATGCGATTGCAGAGAAAGTCATTTTGCTTTGTAAGAACCCCGAACTACGTGCTTTCATGCGCGAAAACAACATCAAGAAATACGAGTCGTTTTATACAAGAGAAAAATTTGGTGAGCGCCTTATTGAAGCCGTTGAGCAACTTCATGCCTCAATATGCGGTGCAGAACAGTTTTTCAAAGTATTGCCTTGAAGGTTTCTTACGCTACCGTGTTTTGATTTGTCAATCTTCGTAACTTTCTTCCTCTACATGTGAACCTTTTCGTTACAACATTTTCAAAAAGGCGTACTCCATGCAAGTCGTTCCTGCCGAAGAAGCTGTAAAGGCAATTTCATCACACAGCCGCATTTTTGTTCATACCGCCGCCGCTACGCCGACGATTTTGCTCGAAGCCTTAGCCAAGCGCGCTGATGAACTGGAAGATATTGAGTTTATCCACTTGCACACCGAAGGCAATGCACCGCAGGTTGCGCCGAATGTTGCGGGTAAATTTCGCGACAGTTCACTTTTCATCGGTGCTAATGTGCGCAAAGCGGTTCAAGAAGGTCGTGCGGATTACATTCCGATTTTTTATCCGAGACGCCGCTCTTGTTTCGACGCGGCATTTTACCGCTCGATGTTGCGCTGGTGCAAGTCTCTCCGCCCGATAAGCATGGCTACTGCACGCTTGGCGTTTCGGTAGATTGCTCGCTTGCCGCTGTTGAAACGGCAAATTGGTGATTGCGCTTCAAATAAACTCTACCCCGCTTCCCTTCGCTAATACTGTTGAAACGGCAAAGTTGGTGATTGCGCAGGTCAATCCGCAAATGCCGCGCTCTTCCACGCAGTAGTTCAGGCATTCAAATCTCTGAAAAAGTTGAACGTTGAGCGTTACAGGTTGCAAAGCGCGTTGCTCCAAAATCCGACTTCCGCAAATGCACACCCTCTTTTCGGCATATCGTTTTTTGGATTAACTTGCGCACGCTAAGTTATTGTAACCACCTTCCGTTTATGAAACAAATTCGACTGCTCTTCACGATTCTCTCTTTTCCCGCGTTGCTCCTTGCACAAGCCGGTTCA
>JBDNCJ010000127.1:0-2782 GCA_046719715.1 Chloroherpetonaceae bacterium
CGGCGGAAGCGGCTCGCGAGGCTTACAAAACATGGCGACTTGTGCCCGCTCCAAAGCGCGGCGACATCATGCGAAAAGCCGGCGTGATTTTGGAATCGCGTAAAGATGAACTCGCCCATGAAATGACCCGCGAAATGGGCAAGGTCTTCGCCGAAACCAAAGGCGACGTGCAAGAAGGCATCGACACCGCCTACTACGCCGCCACCGAAGGCAGACGACTGTTCGGACACACCGTTCCTTCCGAACTCTCGAATAAATTCGCAATGAGCGTGCGCCAACCGATTGGCGCGGCAGGGTGCATTACGCCTTGGAACTTTCCGTTAGCGATTCCGACATGGAAAATTTTTCCCGCTCTGCTATGCGGAAATACCGTCGTCTTCAAACCCGCAATGGAAACGCCGAAAACCGCGCATACTTTCGTTGAAGTGCTCATTGAAGCGGGCGTGCCCGAAGGCGTTATCAACTTGGTTCACGGCGGCGATGAAGCCGGAAAGGAAGTTGTCGCTAATCCAAATATCAATTTGATTTCGTTCACGGGCTCATCGCAGACAGGCTCAATCGTCGCACAACATTGCGCCAAACTGCATAAGCGCGTCTCGCTTGAAATGGGCGGCAAAAACGCCGTCGTCTTAATGGACGATGCCGATTTGAAACTCGCTCTCGACGGCGTGCTCTGGGGCGCGTTCGGCACAACCGGGCAACGATGCACCGCCACAAGCCGATTGCTCTTGCATGAAAAAATTCACGACAAATTCCTCGATATGCTCTTGAAGCGCGTCGAAAAACTCAAACTCGGCGACGGCAATCAAGAAGGCACCGACATCGGTCCCGTCATCAACGACGCACAACTCAAACGCATTTTGAATTACATCGAGATTGGAAAACAGGACGGCGCAAAGTGCCTCGTCGGCGGCAAACGCGCCACAGGCAAGGGATTAGAGAAAGGCTACTTTGTTGAACCAACTGTTTTCGCGAATGTCAAACCTGAACATCGCATTGCACAAGAAGAAATTTTCGGACCCGTGCTTTCCGTCCTGAAATTCAAAACTTTTGATGAAGCCGTTCAAATTCTCAACGGCGTGCGCTATGGACTTTCATCGTCGCTCTACACCAACAACATCAATCTCGCTTTCCAAGCCATGCGCGATTTTGAAGCAGGCATTACTTACATCAACGCACCAACCATCGGCGCAGAAGCGCACTTGCCTTTCGGCGGCATCAAAGAAACGGGCAACGGACATCGCGAAGGCGGCTGGCAGGTCTATGAATTTTTCAGCGAAACGAAAACCATTTACGTTGATTTCAGCGGCGCCCTGCAACGCGCACAAATTGATAACTACGACAAATGAAACTCGCCCTTGTTGGTCCCGCCTATCCGTTGCGCGGCGGCAATGCGCTCACGCTTGGCTATTTAGCCGAAGCCCTTTCAGAAGAGCACGACGTTCATGTCGTTTCTTACTCACGGCTTTATCCGAAACTGCTCTTTCCCGGAACGCGCATGGAAGATGTCAGCAAAACGCCGATGAAGCCGACAAATCCTGAAAAGACACATTTTCTCATCGATTGTATCAATCCAATTTCTTGGAAGCAGACCGCCGACTTCATCAATCGCCTTAAACCCGACGTGCTTGTCATGCAGTGGTGGAACTCGTTTTTCGGCGTGGCGCATCGTGGCATTCTCACCTTCGTCGATAAGCGCATTCCGATTTTCTACATTCCCGAAAACATCGTCTCGCACGAAGCCGGCGCATTGAATTTATTTCTGACCAAACTCGCACTTTCAAAGGCAAATTACTTTTTAGCCTTCTCGCACAGCGTCGCCGAAGGTGTGCGTCGCCTGTATCCCAACAAGCCAACATTCGAGGCGCAACTTCCGATTTTTGATTGCTTCAATCTCGAACCCAACTTCGACAAAGCCGCCTTCGCCCAATCGCTCGGCTTAAAAAAGCGCGTGATTCTTTTTTTCGGATACATTCGCGAATACAAAGGCTTAACAACGCTTCTCGATGCGATGCCCGAAATTTTGAAGCGAATCGGTAAGGATACGACGTTGCTGATTGTCGGAGAGTTTTATGATAAGCGTGAAAAATACGACGCGCAAATTCGCTCGCTCGGAATTGCGGAGCACATCAAAATCGTCAGCGAGTTTGTGCCGAATGAGCAAGTGGGACGATACTTTTCGGTGAGCGATGTTGTCGCCATGCCGTATCACTCTGGCACGCAAAGCGGCATTTTGAGCATTGCATATCGTTTCCAAAAGCCCGTCGTGATTACGAACGTCGGCGGCATTGCCGAAACGGTGATTGAAGGCGAAACGGGATTCATCACCGAGCCGCGCAATCCTACGGCACTCGCCGAAGCAATTGAGAAATTTTACAAAGCCTTGCCACACGTGGATTTTGAAAAAAACATTCTGCGCGTCGTAAGTGCGAACAACTTTGCCAAAACGTTGGAAGTCTTTCGTGAATTGGAGTCGCAACTAAAGTCCAAGTGACTATGTCTGGTTTATCTACGCCGAGTTATCGCAATGTCCAAGCCCTTGGGCAGGTTTTCACGCCGCCTTCTATCGTCAAAGTGATGCTCTCGCTTCGGCGTCGTTCAGGGCGCGTGTTAGAGCCGTCGTGTGGAGACGGTGCGTTTTCAAACGAACTTTCCAATTGCGTCGCCATTGAACTCGATTCAAGCAAAGCCCCGCCTTATGCACGCGTCATGGATTTCTTTGATTTTCCAACTTCTGAAAAGTTTGAGACGATTATTGGCAATCCGCCATATGTGCGCTTTC
>JBDNCJ010000128.1:0-2782 GCA_046719715.1 Chloroherpetonaceae bacterium
GAAAGCGCACATATGGCGGATTGCCAATAATCGTCTCAAACTTTTCAGAAGTTGGAAAATCAAAGAAATCCATGACGCGTGCATAAGGCGGGGCTTTGCTTGAATCGAGTTCAATGGCGACGCAATTAGAAAGTTCGTTTGAAAACGCACCGTCTCCACACGACGGCTCTAACACGCGCCCTGAACGACGCCGAAGCGAGAGCATCACTTTGACGATAGAAGGCGGCGTGAAAACCTGCCCAAGGGTTTGGACATTGCGATAACTCGGCGCAGATAAACCAGACATAGTCACTTGGACTTTAGTTGCGACTCCAATTCACGAAAGACTTCCAACGTTTTGGCAAAGTTGTTCGCACTCACGACGCGCGAAATGTTTTGCTCAAAATCGACATGTGGCAACGCATCGTAAAATTTTTTTATCCCTTCAGCAAGCGCAAGAGGATTTCGTGGCTCGACAATAAAGCCCGTTTTACCTTCAATCACTGTTTCGGCAATGCCGCCGACGTTCGTAATCACGACAGGCTTTCGGAAACGATATGCAATGCTCAAAATGCCGCTTTGCGTGCCAGAGTGATACGGCATGGCGACAACATCGCTCACCGAAAAGTATCGTCCGACTTGCTCATTGGGCACAAACTCGCTAACGATTTTGACGTGCTCCGCAATGCCGAGCGAGCGAATTTGCGCATCGTATTTTTCACGCTTGTCATAAAACTCTCCGACAATCAGCAACGTCGTATCCTTACCGATTCGCTTCAAAATTTCGGGCATCGCATCGAGGAGCGTCGTTAAGCCTTTGTATTCGCGAATGTATCCGAAAAAAAGAATCACGCGCTTTTTTAAGCCGAGCGATTTGGCGAAGGCGGCTTTGTCGAAGTCAGGTTCGAGATTGAAGCAATCAAAAATCGGAAGTTGCGCCTCGAATGTTGGCTTGTTGGGATACAGGCGACGCACACCTTCGGCGACGCTGTGCGAGAAGGCTAAAAAGTAATTTGCCTTTGAAAGTGCGAGTTTGGTCAGAAATAAATTCAATGCGCCGGCTTCGTGCGAGACGATGTTTTCGGGAATGTAGAAAATCGGAATGCGCTTATCGACGAAGGTGAGAATGCCACGATGCGCCACGCCGAAAAACGAGTTCCACCACTGCATGACAAGCACGTCGGGTTTAAGGCGATTGATGAAGTCGGCGGTCTGCTTCCAAGAAATTGGATTGATACAATCGATGAGAAAATGTGTCTTTTCAGGATTTGTCGGCTTCATCGGCGTTTTGCTGACATCTTCCATGCGCGTTCCGGGAAAGAGCAGTTTCGGATAAAGCCGTGAGTAAGAAACGACATGAACGTCGTGCTCTTCTGAAAGGGCTTCGGCTAAATAGCCAAGCGTGAGCGCATTGCCGCCGCGCAACGGATAGGCGGGACCAACAAGGGCGAGTTTCATTTGTCGTAGTTATCAATTTGTGCGCGTTGCAGGGCGCCGCTGAAATCAACGTAAATGGTTTTCGTTTCGCTGAAAAATTCATAGACCTGCCAGCCGCCTTCGCGATGTCCGTTGCCCGTTTCTTTGATGCCGCCGAAAGGCAAGTGCGCTTCTGCGCCGATGGTTGGTGCGTTGATGTAAGTAATGCCCGCTTCAAAATCGCGCATGGCTTGAAAGGCGAGATTGACGTTCTTGGTGTAAAGAGATGAGGAAAGTCCATAGCGCACGCCGTTGAGAATTTGAACGGCTTCGTCAAAGGTTTTGAATTTCAGGACGGAGAGCACGGGTCCGAAAATTTCTTCTTGGGCGATGCGATGGTCGGGTTTGACATTGGCGAAAACGGTCGGCTCAATAAAGTAACCGTTCTCTAACCCCTTGCCTGTGGCGCGTTTGCCGCCGATGAGGCACGTTGCGCCTTCGCTTTTGCCAATCTCGATGTAATTCAAAATGCGTTTGAGTTGTGCGTCGTTGATGACGGGACCGATGTCGGTGCCTTCTTGATTGCCGTCGCCAAGTTTAAGTTGCTCGACGCGCTTCAAGAGCATATCGAGGAATTTGTCGTGAATTTTTTCATGCAAGAGCAATCGGCTGGTAGCGGTGCATCGTTGTCCCGTTGTGCCGAATGCGCCCCAGAGCACGCCATCGAGGGCGAGCTTCAAATCGGCATCGTCCATTAAGACGACGGCGTTTTTGCCGCCCATTTCAAGCGAGACGCGCTTATGCAGTTTGGCACAATTCTGCGCCACGATTGCGCCCGTTTGAGACGAGCCGGTGAACGAAATCAAATTGATATTTGGATTAGCGACAACTTCCTTTCCTGCTTCGTCGCCGCCGTGAACCAAGTTGATAACGCCTTCGGGCACGCCCGCTTCAATAAGCACTTCAACGAAAGCATGCGCCGTTTTCGGCGTTTCCATCGCGGGTTTGAAGACGACGGTATTTCCGCATAGCAGAGCGGGAAAAATTTTCCATGTCGGAATCGCTAACGGAAAGTTCCAAGGCGTAATGCAACCCGCTACGCCAATCGGTTGGCGCACGCTCATTGCGAATTTATTCGAGAGTTCCGAAGGAACGGTGTGTCCGAAAAGCCGTCTGCCTTCGGTGGCGGCGTAGTAGGCGGTGTCGATGCCTTCTTGCACGTCGCCTTTGGTTTCGGCGAAGACCTTGCCCATTTCGCGCGTCATTTCATGGGCGAGTTCATCTTTACGCGATTCCAAAATCACGCCGGCTTTTCGCATGATGTCGCCGCGCTTTGGAGCGGGCACAAGTCGCCATGTTTTGTAAGCCTCGCGAGCCGCTTCCGCCG
>JBDNCJ010000129.1:0-2774 GCA_046719715.1 Chloroherpetonaceae bacterium
CGACTACAAAGGCGCAATCGTTTTTCTTGCCTCCGACGCTTCGGCGTATATGACGGGCGCAAATCTCATTGTCGATGGCGGCTGGACGGCTTGGTAACAGACTTTGCACGATGAACACACAATCTATTTCTCATGCGCTCTCGTTTCGCCATGCCACGCAAAACGATGTTCCGCTCATTCAACGCCTTGCGCGTCAGATTTGGCTGGCGCATTATCCGAGCATCATTTCCGTCGAGCAAATTGAGTATATGTTGCCGCGAATGTATGGCGCAGAAGTCATTGCCGAAGAACTGCGCGACACCAACTTGCGCTACGAACTGCTCTTTTTGGACAATGAACCGATTGGCTATACATCGTATCGCTTTGAATTGCCGAGCGTGTTTCTTTCAAAACTCTACCTCAATCCCGAATTGCATGGCAAAGGGATTGGACGCGCAACCCTCGCGCACATTGAAGAGGTTGCACGTGCACAAGGCGCCACGTCCATTTATCTTTTCGTTAATAAGCGCAACGAAAAAGCCATTCGCGCTTACTTGCGTTCAGGTTTCACGATTGAGCAAGAAGTCGTCAAAGACATTGGCGGCGGATTCGTCATGGACGATTACAAAATGCGCAAACACTTTCTCTAAACGCTATGACCGAACCACTTCTTGAAGCACAAGCAGAGACGGAAACCATTGCTTCACCGATGAACCCGAGCGAAACGCTTACGCCGTTTCTGCATTTGCCTGACCGATTCAATTTGTCGCATGGCGATGTGTGGCAACTCTTTCGCGCCGAGCCTTCGGGATTGATTTTCCTCAATCCGCGCCCAACTGCTGAAACCATCGGCAAATACTACGAGCCGATGGATTACGACCCGTTCATTTCGCTCAAAAAAGCACCATCGTTTCAAGACCGACTTTACACCACATTGCGCCGATTCATCACGCTTCGCTATAAAGCCACGTCGGTTTTGAAGCGCGCGAACTTTCAATCGGGCGAGCGATACCGTGCGCTCGATATTGGCTGTGCCACAGGCGATTTTTCCGTCGAGCTCAAACGCCATGCAAACAATGTGAAATTGGATTTATACGGAATTGAAATGTCAGAAAAAGCCGTCCGATTTGCCCAAGAAGAAAACGAACTTTACGCCAAGCAAGGCGAACTGCTCACTGTGGATTTCGGTGTGGAGTTTGATTTGATTACGATGTGGCATGTCTTGGAACATGTCTTACGCCTCAATGAAACGTTGGAGAAATTGCATCGTGTCTTGAAGCCAAACGGATTGCTTGTGGTTGCGATGCCGAATCCTGATTCGTGGGACGCGCGGCACTACGGCAAGTTTTGGAACGGCTATGACGCGCCGCGTCATCTTTATCATTTCACGCCGAAGGTCTTTGCAAAGTTACTTACCAAGCATTGTTTCAAACTCGTGGATATGCATGCGCTTCCGCTTGATTCATATTACAATGCGCTGTTGTCGGAAAAAATCGTAGCAGAAGCGAAGGGGAAATCGGGCGGATTGAGGCTCTGGCTGAACGCCATCTTGAAAGGCTCTATCGCCGCGAGTGCTGATGTGGAAACCGCATCGAGCGTGGTGTATTACATTCGCAAATCTTAAAGACATTCAATCGCTAAATCGACCATGAGCGACGGTATCGAACAACAATCCGCCCCGATTGAAAACGACCTTGATGCCGCATTCGCCGCATTTCACGAAGCCCTTACGATTGCCGAAGCCATTGACGCAAAAGATTTAATCGCCCAACTTCATCGCTCGCTTGCCGAAGCCTACGAACTCAAAGGCGATGTCGCCGAAGCCTACGCGCACTTCAAGAAATACCATGAGGTCGAGCGGCAGGTCTTCAACGAAGAATCCGATAAGAAACTTAAAAACCTTCAAGTCGTGCATCAAGTCGAGCAAACGAAGCGCGATGCAGAACTTCAAAAAACCAAAGCCGAGCAACTTGCAGAACTTGATAAAATCAAAACACGATTTTTTGCCAATCTTTCGCACGAGTTTAGAACGCCTTTAACTTTAATCATTGCGCCGCTTCAAGATCAACTCGACCACCCCGATAAAGACGTCTTGCGCCCCAAAGCCGAAGTGATGCTTCGCTCGGCGTCGCGCCTGCTGACGCTCATCAATGAACTGCTCGACCTTTCCAAGTTAGAAGAGGGCAAACTCAAACTCCGCGTTGGCGAAGGCGACGTCGTCTTTTTCCTCAACGGAATTTTTCAATCATTTGAATCGCTCGCCGAACAAAAAGGCTTGTCGATGCGCTTTGAAACCAACGTGAGCGAACTTGTTGGATTTTTTGACCGCGATAAACTCGAGAAAATTTTTTCCAACCTTTGCTCCAACGCCTTCAAGTTCACCAAAGAAGGAAGCGTGAAGGTGCGTCTCGAAGTAGAAGGCTCTGCACAAAAACGGCTTCGCGTCGTCATTGAAGATACGGGCATCGGAATTCCCGCCGAGCAACAGAAAAATATCTTTGACCGATTTTATCAAGTGGAAAACTCCTACGCGCGTCGGTATCAAGGCACAGGCATTGGTCTTGCGCTTGTCAAAGAATTGGTTGAACTGCATCACGGTACTATTGCATTGGAAAGTGAGGAAGGCAAAGGCACACGATTCACGATTGAATTTCCCATCGCCAAAGAGGCATATACCGCCGACGAATTTGCCGAAGCCCTTGAAGAATTTAAATCGGAGATACCCGTCGCGATTGAAAAGAAGGGTGTCAAAAAGAAAGCGTCAAAGCCGAAAGTTGCAAAGAAAGCGGCGACGA
>JBDNCJ010000013.1:0-58541 GCA_046719715.1 Chloroherpetonaceae bacterium
GAGAAATCGGATTTCTCTTGCGAATATCCGACATGGCACATCGCCAAAAGCGCAAGACACACGAGATAGCATCGTTTGTTCATGGTTGGCTCCTGTATTTATTTGTAGTACGGCTGTGTGTGTGTGTGTACGAGTGGTCATGGTCGTAACGGATTAAGTTGTGGAAAACGCCCGCCTTCATTTTGGATAAAAGGTATGAATCGGAGTTGCGGACGAAAGAACGGGGTAAATCTTACAGGAATGTAAAATTCTCATCAAGAAAAACAAAAAAAATTTTTGAACGGCAAGGTGCGAAGGAATGATTCCGTGAGAATCCGTTCTATGACCTCACCCTGACCCTCTCCTTAAAAGGAGAGGGGACAAGACTTCACCCTGAGCTTTTTCTGAATGGAGAGGGGACAAGACTTCACCCTGAGCTTTTTCTGAATGGAGAGGGGACAAGACCTCGCCCTGAGCTTTTTCTGAATGGAGAGGGGACAAGACCTCACCATGATCTTTTCCTAAATGGAAAGCGAATCTGTCGATAATACCGTGCGGCGTGCAATGGGCGATACGGCACTTTTTCGTGCAGTTTCGCACGACGTTTTGACGAATTGAGGCGATGCGAATAAATTGCCGTGCAACATTAATACGCTATTCAGCTCAACGCGCTCGTCAGCAAAACGTACTGCCTTAATGAACGTATCACTGCTCGATTTCAGCATCATCTTTCTCTATCTCCTGTTTAGTTTTCTTGTTGGAGTTTGGTATCGCCGCCGTGCGTCGGAAAGCACGACGGAGTTTTTTCTTTCGGGCAGAAAATTGCCGTGGTGGATTGCCGGCACAGGCATGGTTGCGACGACCTTCGCCGCTGATACGCCGCTTGCCGTGGCGGGCATTGTCGCCAAAAACGGCATTGCAGGTAATTGGATTTGGTGGTCATTCGTCTTTGGGGGCATGCTCACGGTGTTTTTCTTCGCGCGGTTATGGCGACGGGCGCAAATTCTCACCGACCTTGAGTTCATCGAGTTGCGCTACAGCGGAAGCGCGGCGGGATTTTTAAGAGGATTCAAAGCGATGTATTACGGGTTGTTCATGAACTGCATCATCATCGGCTGGGTGAATTTAGCGATGTATAAAGTCATTAAAATTATGTTGCCCGAGATGAATGCCGAGCTCGCCGTTCTCGCGCTGGCGGTGCTTACCACGCTTTATTCCGGCTTGGGTGGATTGTGGAGCGTCAGCATTACCGATGCCGTTCAATTTGTGATAGCGATGCTCGGAAGTGTGATTTTAGCGGTTCTCGCGCTCAATCAGCCTGTGGTCGCGGAGCAAGGCGGCTTGATGAAAATTCTGCCCGATTGGATGTTCAGCTTTCTGCCGCGCATTGCCGATTCAACACCAGCGGCGGAGGCGGGCGGCATTTTTGCACTCAGCGCGGGGGCGTTCATCGCCTTTATCGGCGTGCAGTGGTGGGCGAGTTGGTATCCGGGCGCAGAGCCGGGCGGCGGCGGCTACATTGCTCAACGCATGATGAGCGCGAAAGATGAAAAACACTCGCTCTTTGCAACGCTTTGGTTCATTATCGCGCATTACTGCGTGCGACCATGGCCTTGGATTCTGGTCGGGCTTGTGAGCGTCGTCATGTTCCCAACGCTTCCAATTGAGCAAAAAGAAGATGGCTTCGTGATGGTGATGCGCGACATCTTGCCAAGCGGCTTGAAAGGGTTGCTCATCGCCGCTTTTCTTGCCGCCTATATGTCGACGCTTTCAACGCATCTGAACTGGGGCACAAGTTACCTCTTGAACGATTTCTACAAACGCTTCATAAAGCGCGAAGAAGAAGAGGCGCATTACGTCGGCGTTTCAAGAGTGATGACGGCGCTGGTAACGGTGGTCTCGCTTGTGATTACCTTTTTCGTGCTCAAGACGATTGAAGGCGCGTGGTCGTTTATTTTGCAATGCGGCGCGGGCATCGGCTTCGTGCTTATTTTGCGGTGGTTTTGGTGGCGGCTGAATGCATGGTCGGAAATCGCGTCAATGATTGCACCGTTTGCGGCTTATACGTATCTCTATGCCTTCACCGACGTGCAATTTCCCGAATCGCTTTTCTACATTGTTGGATTCACGATTGCCGTAACGCTCGCGGTAACATTTCTCACACCGCCCGAAAGCGTGGAGCATTTAAAGAATTTTTATCGTCGCACGCGCGTTGGTGGCGCGTTTTGGAAGCCGATTTCCGACCTTCTCCCCGAAGTCAAATCTGACGGCAGTTATTTCTCGCTGTTCTTGAATTGGTTTTTGGGCGTGGTGCTGGTGTATGCGTTTTTGTTCGGCATCGGGAAAATCATTTTCGGGCAGTGGCTTCACGGCGCGGTGCTGTGCGTCATTGGCATTGGCGCGGCGTTGGGAATTTACTACGACTTCAATCGGCGCGGCTGGACGAAATTGAATTGAGGTCGGCTTTGAGGTTGCGGAAGCGTGTGATTGAACGGTTACGTGTTCAGCCCATTCTTCGTTCTGCATGATTCGTTATTTTGTCGCCCTCGTCCGAGTGCAATTTGAACACAAAAAGTGAATTTGATTCGTCAAAAGTTTTTCATACTGCCGCTTGCGTGTGTGGCGTTTTTCGTTGCGTCGTGCGGGCGCGACGACGATAGTTTCGTCGGAAAAGCGTATCACAACTTCACGGCGTTTTTCAACGCCTATTACAACGCACGCCTTGAATACCAGCGCGGCATGCGGGCGATTGAAGGCTCGCTGAAATACGATAAAGACGCGCCGTTGGAAATTTTCCCCTCGATTGAAAGTGCGGCGTCAGGAAAGCAATTCTTCGACCTCGTCGTAAAAAAAACGTCCATTGTGCTCACCTCGCACCCCGTCAGCGCACTTGCCGACAACGCCCTGCTCCTGATGGGCAAGGCGTATTTTCACTTGAAGAGTTTGGAGGCGGCGGAGCGCAAGTTCAAAGAAATCATTACGAACTATCCCGACGGCGATGTTCTCGATGAAGCGACGTTTTGGTATGGCAGAACATTGGCACAACTCCAACAAAGCGAAGAAGCGAAGTCGGTGCTGGGGTCGGTGATTGCGTCCAGAAAGACGAGCGATGTGGTCAGAGCCGATGCCTATTTTGCGCTCGCGGAGCTCGCGATTAAAGATGAAAAGTTGGAAGAAGCGGCGGAAGAAATCGAGAAAGGATTGCGGCTCGTCAAAGATGAAAACTTGAAATCGCGTGCCGCCTTTACGCTGGCGAAAATTTACGACCGCACCGGCAAGTTCCGCGACGCCGCTCGCGCCTATCAAATCGTTATCGATTTAGACCCGCCCGTCTACGAAGTGCTTTACGCCGCACAACTCAACTACGCCATCGACCTGCGCAAACAAGGCAACATTTCGGAAGCCGAGAAGCGATTACAAAAAATGCTTGACGACGATAAGAACTACGTGAAGTTCGCCGAAATTCGCTACGAACTCGCCGAGTGCTTCGTCGAGCAAGACCGCTTGGGCAAAGCCATTGACCTTTACATCGAGATTATTCGTCGCGCTAAAAAAACCGAAGCCTCTGCAAAAAGCTACTACCAACTTGGACGCATCAAGCAAGAAATTTCCGTTGATTACGAAACAGCACGCGCTTTTTACGACAGTTCGCGCATCGAGTATTCACAAGGCGAAATCAAAGAACTTGCCGAAAACGCCTTCGCGAAGATGGATAAAATTTTAAGCCTCTACGACGAACGCGCCGTCATCGACAGCGTCATCAAACTCGGTATTTTGAAGCCGATTGAAAAAGACACGACGAAGAAAATTGATTCCGCCGCCGTCGCAAGCAAAGACGATGAGAGTAACCCTTTGTCGCGACGGTTGCGCAAAGACTATCGCCGAAGCATTACGCTGGCGTTGGGCGGGCGCGACGTCTTCGCTGAAACCGCAGGAAGCACGGCAGAGCAACAACGCCGACAAAAATTCACCCTCGCGCCCGCACGCGACACCGCGACATTCGTCAAGTATCACAAAGATTTCTTGGATAGAACCGCTGCCATTGGAAACTTCTATCATCTCACCTTGCCAATGCCCGACTCGGCGATTCTGTGGTATGAGCGTGCGTTTCGTTACAGCTTCAACACGATTTTCAACCTCTCCGACACCTTGAGGCGACAAGTGGAAAACGTCAAAGTGCCGTTGCTTTTTGCCATCGCCGATGTCTATCGAACGATGAACAAAGAAGAGAAAATGGATTCGCTCTATCGCATGATTTTGGCTTCTTACCCAAACAGTCGATACACCAACCGCATTCGTGAGTATTACGGAATGCCGCTCGTTGAGGAAGGCATAAAGCCCGATAGAGCCTTGTATTTACACGCGTTCGCGCTGATAGATAGCAGCCGATATGAATTGGCGTTTCGAGCCCTCGATTCGCTTTACAATCAATTTCCATCGTCCGACCTTCGCCCGAAGGCACTGCTTGCCGGTGCGTATTTGCTCTATGAAAAGTTCGCACGTCCCGATTCCGCCCTCTCGCAATACAAACTCTTAGCATCGCTCTATCCTGAATCCGAAGAAGCCAAGTTCATTGAGCCAACGCTGCAAGCCGCAAAAGCCATATACGATTCGCTCGCCGCACTTTCCGACACGACCGCAAAACAAACGCCGACCGAGTCGCCGAAAGATGCGCCTGACAAACAGCCGAAGAAAAATCCATTCGAGAAAAACAATGGAAAAAACGGTGGGAAAAATAACGGCGTGAGAAAAGACGAAGAACCGATTCAACCCAAAGAGCCCATCAAGGGCGAAGAAAATAGGGGCGAAGAAATTCCAATTGAAGAACAGCCTGATAAGTCAAATCCTGACGGCGGAATTTAATCCAACAACAAGTTTAACAAATCTATGCACACCGAAATTGACATCGACGTTCTTGACCTTCCGCTTAAAGTGGTATCAAACGAGCAACTGACCTCGAGCATCAATGTTGTGGTGCTACACGCGCCCGAAGTCGCCGCACGATTCAAGGCGGGGCAGTTTATGGAAATTCGCGTGAGCGACTCGCTCTTTCCGCTGTTGCGTCGTCCGTTCAGCATTCATCGTGTGGTAGGCGAGCACATTGAAATTATGAGCAAAGTCGTGGGCATTGGCACAAAATTGCTCTACGAGGTCAAGGCGGGGGAAACCCTGCAAACGCTTGCGCCGCTTGGAAACACCTTCGGCTACGACAAAAACGATTTCGATATCGGCATCTTGATTTCAGGCGGAATCGGCGTCGCGCCTATGGCGATGCTCGAAGAAACCCTGCGCCAAAAGGGCAAAGACGTGCTCAACATCGTTGGCGCAAGAACAGCCGAAGAACTCGTAACGCGCTACCTCACCCACGTGCATCTTGCTACTGATGACGGCTCGGCGGGCTTCAAGGGCAATGTGGTGGCACTCTTTGCCGAACTCTTGCTGTCGCTTCAAAACAAACGCATGCGTGTGTTTGCGTGCGGACCGAATCCGATGCTTAACGCGCTTTCCAAATTTTGCAATGCGCGCCAAATTCCATGCGAAGTCTCGATTGAATCGACGATGGGGTGCGGAATCGGCATTTGCTACGGCTGTCCCGTCCGCATCAAAGATTCAGAGGGAGCAATTCACAACAAACTTTTGTGCCAATACGGAAGCGTGATTGATTCGCGCGAAATTGTCTTCGATGAATAACATTCAACCGCACATACTTGTGGCGTTCAAACTTGCCTTGATGCTCTGGCTCGTTTCGTGCTCGCCGCTTGTTGGGCAGAGCCTTAATTGGAATCCAAACGGATTTGTGGTGAAAGATTCGACGGGCGTGCCGCATTTGTCGCCGTTTTCAGGCGGCATTGGAAATGCACGATTTCAATTTGTCCCGCTCACCTCTCTGAATAAGCCCGATTTGCTCTTGCTTAATGGCGACGGCAAAATTCTCTTTTTCAAAAACACGGGCGAAGTCGGCTCACCAAGTTTCAGGCTCGAGCCGAACACGGGATTTCTTCCGCCAATCCTCGATTGGTTTCGCTTTCACGATTTCGACGGCGATAGCAAAGTGGATTTGCTCAAAGAGGCGGCGGGGTCGGCGAGTTATTATCGCAACGTCGGCACGGTCGAGTCGCCACAATTTTTGCGCTTTCAAGATACGCTTCGCGACCAGCAAAATCGCCCTATCATTGTTGAAAGCCTCTCGATTCCCGTCATCGCTGATATTGACGGCGACGGCAAGCCCGACCTTCTTTCAGGAAATTCCATCGGCACGATTAACTTTTACAAAAACACTTCCACGAGCGATACCCTTCGCTGGCAATTCGTAACGGGGGAATTTGGCTGCATTCGCGCCCTCGCCGATACCGTTTTCGTCGACAACTGCAACAGCCGTTCTGAACACGGTGCGTCCAGAGGTGCCGAAGTCCTCGAGCACGGCGCGAGTGCGCTTTCTTTCGGCGACCTCGACGGAAACGGCACGCTCGATTTGCTCTTCGGCGATTTCATTGAACGAAGCCTTTACTACTTCCGCAACATCGGCACGCCCACATCGCCACAGTTCGAACTCGGCGCACAACATTTCCCTTCGCTCAAACTGTTGGAAACGCGCGGATTCAATTTGGCGCAAACGCTTGACTACGACGGCGACGGCGATTTAGACCTCTTTGTGTCGAGTTTAAGCGTCCGACAATCCAAACGCGATTTCATCTTCTTCCGCAACATCGGCACGCCGACCGCACCAAATTTCATCAAAGAAACGGACGAATTTCTCGCGCCCTTCGACGTCGGGCTTAGCGCAAAGCCTGCGCTCGGCGATTTGAACGGCGATGGCAAATTGGATTTGCTTATCGGAAACAGCGACGGCGAAATTGCCTTTTACCTCAACACCGGCACACCAACCACGCCTGAATGGACGCTTCAAAGCAAAACCTTCCTGATTGCCGATACTGACCCCGTCGCACCTGCACTCGTCGACATCGACGGCGACGGCGATTTGGATTTATTCGTCGGACGATTTTTCATCGGACGCTTGCGCTTCTTTCGCAACATCGGCACGCCGACTGCGCCAATGTTTGAAGAGCAATCCTTTATTCCAACAAGTTCAATTAACGTTGGGCAAGGCGCTTCACCTTTCTTTTTCGACATTGATGGCGACGGCGACTTCGACCTCTTCATCGGCGACAGCGACGGCAATGTGGAATTCTATCGCAACACCGGCACTGCGCAGAACCCGACGTTTGTGCTCGTAAGCAACGCGCTGGTGCGTCTGCCCAACTTTGCCGCGAATGCGTCGCCATGTCTCATCAAGGAAAATGGAATTGCGCAACTCTTCGTCGGTGGAAGCGAAGGCTGGGTTGCGCATTACCGAAACACCGGAACAGGCGAAACGCCTGTATTCGCGTTGCAGAGCGAGCAATACGAAATGCTCGACGCCGGCGGAAACGCCTCGCCGATTTGGGCAGACATCAACGCTGACGGCATCAAAGAACTCTTTATCGGCACACAGCGCGGCGGCATTGAACTCTACGACCGCAATTCGCTCGCGCTCCCAAAAGAAACAACTTTGCCGAAACGCTTCACACTTTATCAAAACTATCCGAACCCGTTTAATCCAACAACAATCATCACTTATGACCTTGCAACGGCGAGCAATGTCAGTCTTGAAGTCTTCGATGTGCTCGGCAAAAAAGTCGCGACGCTTGTAAGCGGTGTGCAATCCGCAGGTCAACATTCTTTCACCTTCAACGCCGCACGCTACGGTTTAACGAGCGGCGTGTATTTTTATCGGCTCATCGCAAATGGATTTTCTGAAACGAAAAAACTCTTGTTGATGAAGTAACCAGTTGTTGGAATAAGTCCCAATTCACTTTTCCATCATTGATAATGAAATACGCGCTTCTTGTGTGGGTCATGCTGAACGGCGCAGGGGTTGTTGCGCAATCTCCGTCGGTGCAATCGCTCACGATTTTTTACACTGCTAATACCAACGGCTACTTGGAAGAATGTCCGTGCTCAAAAGATGGGCTTGGCGGCGTGGCGCGTCGCAAAACTATTCTTGAACAACATCAAAGCGGCAACACGCTTATTTTGGACGCGGGCAATCTCTCGTCGCCGTATCGCAAAAACGAAGCACAAGAAAAACTGCTCTACGCACTCACCGAAAAACTCTCATACAGCCTCATGAACTTGGGCGAGCAAGAATTTTCTTACGGGTTGAACTTTTGGAAGGAAAACGGGCGGCGGCTCAACGCGGTATCGGCAAACTTACGCGATAAAGACGGACGACGGCTTACGCCACCGTTTCAAATCTTTGCCTTTGAGGGCTTGCGCGTGGCGGTTACGGGGGTTCTTTCGGAAAGTGCATTTCAAAATCTGCCCGAAGAAATTCGTGCCGACCTTTCGCTCGTGCCCGTTGAAGAAGAACTGTCAAAAACGCTCATTCAAATCAAGAACGAGCAACCGCACCTGATTGTGCTTCTCTTACGCTCGCAAGATTACGAAGCAGAAGTGTCGCTCGCACAACGCTTTCCTGAAATTCATCTCGTCGTCTCGACCGATGAACGTTTAGCGCGCGAAAAACCCTTGCGCATGAGGCAAACGCTCGCCGTATCTTCGGGAAGCGACGGAGAGCAAGTCGGCAAACTCGCGCTTGTAATTGACACGGAGAAACGCCAAATTCTCTCCTACAAAAATGCGCTTCTTCCGCTCTCAAAGGGCGTGAAGAAAAATGCGGAAATTGATTCGCTCATTCAATCATTCAAACAATCGGAACGGAAATGACGACGCAAACAGAATCGTTTCTCGACGCGGTCAAATTTGATAAAGACGGACTCGTGCCTGCAATCGCACAAGACTCCGAAACAGGTAAAATCTTGATGCTCGCCTACATGAACCGTGAAAGTTTGGAAATCACGCTCAAAGAGCGGAAGATGTGCTATTGGAGTCGAAGCCGAAAAGAACTTTGGCGCAAAGGTGCAACATCGGGCAACACCCAAGACGTCAAAGAAATTTTAATCGATTGCGACGGCGACGCGCTCGTCTTCAAAATCACGCAAAAAGGCGGCGCGTGCCACACGGGCTACGAATCATGCTTTTTCCGAAAAGTCGAGGACGACCTCTCGTTTCAAGTTGTCGATAAAATGACGTTCGATGCCGAAGAAGCTTATCGGAAAAAGTAAAAGCGAAAGGAACTGAAAATCACATGAACCCGACCTCGTCCAAAGCCGACGCATTGGTGCAAGAAAAGTCTCAGAAAAAGATTCGCGCAATGTTCGATGAAATTGCGCCGACGTACGATTTTCTCAATCACTTCCTCAGCGGCGGCACCGATATTTATTGGCGGTGGCAAACCGTGCGCAAGGTGAAAGCCAACTTGCCGTCAAGCCACGCGCCGAAACTTTTGGACGTCGCCACCGGCACAGGCGACCTCGCCGTGATGCTCTCGCGCATTCCAAATTCGGAAATCATCGGCATTGACCTTTCCGACGAAATGCTCAAACGCGCCCGCCTCAAAAAGCCGAACATTCGCTTCGAGCTTGGCGAAGCCGAATCGCTCAAATTTCCTGATGAAACCTTCGATGCGGCTACAGCCGGTTTCGGCGCGAGAAACTTCGAAAATTTACAGCAAGGCTTGAACGAATTTTATCGAGTCTTGAAGCCAAACGGCGTGGCGGCGATTTTAGAGCCGATGATTCCGCGCAACGGAATCGTCAAAAACTTTTATCAATGGTATTTCAAAAACGCGCTTCCGAAAATGGCGTCGCTCTTTACCAAATCCGATTTCGCCTACGACTACTTGCCTCGTTCGGTCGCCGCATTTCCACAAGGCGAAGACTTTTTGACCTACCTCAAACGCGCCGGCTTTCGTGAAGCACGCTATTACACGATGACCTTTGAAACCGCAATTCTTTACATTGCCAAAAAGTAATCGCGCATGAAGTGGTTTGAGACGACGAAAAACTTTTTGAAAAAAATTTTTGACGACGATGACTGCGTCGGGCTTGCCTCTGAAATGGCGTATTCCGTAACGCTTTCGCTCTTTCCCGCGCTCATTCTCTTCGTCAGTTTTCTCTCGCTCATTCAATCGCCCGAAGCCATCTCAACGCTTTCGGATTTAATCGGGCAAATTCTGCCAAAAGAAATCTACAACCCGATTGATAAGACGCTTGAAAAAATCGTCTCCGAGCGACAAGGCGGAATTTTTACCCTCAGTATTTTCATCACGCTGTTTTCTGCCGCCGGAATTTTTACGACCGTCATGAAAGCGATGGAGCGCATTTACGGCGTAAAGACGGATTACAGTTTTTTGAAGCGTCAGCAAATCGCGATTGAACTCGTCTTGCTGGTGAGCGTCGCGCTCACGGTGGTTTTCAGCCTGCTGCTGTTCGGCGTGGAGCTCGAGCAAGTGCTTTACTACAAATACAAAATGAAGTGGCTGAAAAACGTCGTTCAATATGCGCGATTTCCGATTGCCTTCATCGTCATTGTTGTTGCAACGCTCATCGTCTACAAGTATTCCTTGCGCATAAGGCACAAGTTGGAAAACCTTTTGCCCGGCGCGATGCTGATGGCGTTTCTTTGGATATTGCTCACGATTTGGTTCGGCGACTTCATCAAGAATGCACAGTTCACGCGCGCCTACGACGTCCTTGCCAAACTCATTGCCATGCTTGTGTGGATGTGGACGAATTCTCTCATCTTTCTTTTGGGTGCGGAATTAAATTGGCTTCTCTACAAAGGGCGTAGTGCCTTGTCTCAAAAAGAGGCTTCACCAAAAATCACTTCAAAGAAATCCGAACCGTTGCCGAATGCGAAGTAATCTCACCGTTCTATTCTTTCTTCTCGTCCAACTTTCTTCACAATCGTTATCGGCGCAAGTGCGCGAGATTGAACTCCCGCTGAGCGGCAAGTGGAAACTGCTCACTGGCGAGCAAGCCATATCGGCAGAGATGCTTTTCCGTGATTACGACGATTCAAATTGGCAAACCGTGAACGCGCCCGAAGCGTGGGATAAACAAAAGGGATTCGAGGGCTTTACGGGCTTTGGCGTGTATCGCAAGTCGGTCGTCATTCCGACAAGCGCAAACGGAAGAACCTTGACGCTCGCGCTCGGAAAAATTGCTTCCGTCGATGAAACCTATTTCAACGGCGTATTGATTGGACGCACGGGCGAAGTAACCGCAGGCAAAGACCTCGAGCCGCGTCTTTATGTGATTCCCGATTCGCTCATTCAATACGGCAAGAAAAACACGATTGCGGTGCGCGTCTTCTCGCGCGAATTAAACGGAGGCATCTACGAAGGCTTCGGCAAGAAGAAGTCAGCCATTGGGATTTATAGCAAAACCGCGTTGGTCAAGTTGTTGGGCAAACCATTGAAATTTGCGCCGAAGCCTGTGAGCGAGGAATTGCAGAAAGTTGTGCGGGCGATGGATAACGCGCTCTTTGCAGGCAAGTTGGACGTCTACACGCTCTTTTTGTCGGAAGCCTATTTTAACAACGGCACGCCGTATCGCGAACAACTCCTTTTCTTGCAAAGCATTTTGCCGAAGGTGCAAGGCGCAAGCGCGGAGTATCGCGACTTTGTCGTCTATGAACGCGCCCCGAACCGTTACGTCGCCGACTACGAAACGCATCTCTACAAAAATGGTCAACGCTTCGCCACCACTTACGACGAGCGGCACTTCGCAAAGGTCAAAGACGAATGGAAGGAAATCGGAAATCAATCGCGCTTTTTTGAAATCACGATTCGCTCTGCCTTTATGAACGGCGAGGTCAAAGCGTTGGTCTATTTGCCGCCGTCGTTCATGCGCAAAGTCGGACGAAAATATCCAAGCCTCTACCTTCTCTCGCCGCACGGCGCAAGCGCGGAACTATGGCGCGAAGTGAAACTCAATGAGCAATTCGATTCGCTGATTGTTTCAGGAAAAATGGAAGAAATGATTGTCGTGATGCCCGAAGAACGCGGCTCTTACTATGTGAATTCCAAAGACGGAAAGCATCGTTACGAAGATTTTTTTCTCAAAGAACTCATTGAATCCGTTGAGGAAGACTATCGTGCACTGGGCGATGCGAAGTTTCGCGGCATTACGGGCGTTTCAAGCGGCGGCAGTGCGGCATTTTTTCTCGCCCTCAAATCTGAAGACGGGCGTAAGCACTTTTCCTCTGTCAGTGCCACAATGCCGACCTTCAACCGCCGACACAATGAACCACGACTCGACGGCGATGACCCAACCTTCTGGAACGATTACAGCATTACTTCGATTCTTGAACGGCTCTCCAAAGCCGACCTTGCGCCCTTCACCTTTCACTTCACCGTTGGCAAAGAGGATTACTTCCGCCCCGCCACCGAAAGCGTGCTTCAAGCGCTCAAAACCAAGACCACTCGATGCACCGTTGCCGAACATGACGGCGGCAACACGTTTGAATTTTGGACGAAGCACCTCATAGACGCACTGCTCTTTCACAGTGCGCGCTTCAAAGCCAATCAATCGCCATAAGCGTGGAGCGCGGGGACGCACGGAATCGCAACCCGAACCCTGCACCTTGAATTTTCATGTAAAGACAACGAGCATTTTGTAATTTACTTTGCATCGGTATCCAGCCAAGCAAAGTCGACTTTTAATCATGAATCATCATCAATGAAAATTTCACTGCGCACGCTTTTCTTCGTTCCAATTTTCGTCTTGATTACCGTTGTGATGTCTATCATAGCACTGGTCATCACGCTCTTTGACAAGACCGGAAATCAGTTTCGCAAACTCGGCGGAATATGGGGCTGGATTGGGTTATGGCTTTCAGGGGTCAAACTGCGCATTATCGGCGAGGAAAATTACGACCCTAAGGCGTCCTATGTGATTGTCAGCAATCATGCAAGTATGTATGATATTCTTGCAGTGTTGGCGGGCATCAAAAACAACTTGCGGATTATGGCGAAGATAGAACTCTCCAAAGTGCCGCTATGGGGTTGGGCAGTAAAGCGGGGAGATTTCATTTTCATTCGGCGTGGCGGCAATCGCGAAGC
This sequence comes from Chloroherpetonaceae bacterium, assembly GCA_046719715.1. Lineage (GTDB taxonomy): Bacteria > Bacteroidota > Chlorobiia > Chlorobiales > Thermochlorobacteraceae > JANWWM01. The sequence goes on from JBDNCJ010000013.1 coordinate 12,986, forward strand.
CTTGCAAAGTTTGATGGAAGCCAAACAGAAGTTAGATGCGGGAAAATCTGCCTACATCTTCGCCGACGGCACACGCTCGCCCGACGGCTCGATTAACCCCTTCAAGCGAGGTGCATTTACGATTGCCGCGAAATCCCAAAAACCGATTCTGCCAATTACGATTTTGGGTAGCCATAAAATCATGCCGCGCGACACCTTGAAAATCAACGGCGGCACGATTACAATGGTGATTGATAAGCCAATTTCATCTCACGGCAAGAGCGATGAGCAACTGTTAGCCGAAACCCATCAAGTCATCTTGAACAACTATCATCGTTATCTTGCACAAAGTTAACCGACCGCACAATGAGCCTTTCCATCGGCATTGATTTAATTGAAATTGCCCGCATCAAAGAATCGTGTGAGCGATACGGCGAACATTTCTTTCGGCGCATTCTCACGGACGCCGAAGTGCGCTATTGCTTTCAGAAAAACAATCCTTACGAAAGTATCGCGGTTCGATTCGCCGCCAAAGAAGCCTTCGCGAAGGCAGTTGGGACGGGGATTTCCGGCAAAGTGCATTGGCACGATATTGAAGTCGAGCGCGAATCCAGCGGCAAGCCACTTCTCAAACTCAATCGCGAGATTGAAGGCATTAAGCCCGAACAAATCGCGCTCTCGCTTTCGCATACGCACGAATACGCCGTCGCAATGGTCGTCATTTCGCCATGAGCGATTGTGCAGGAGTGGCACTTAAAGGCGAAGTGGCATATCGGCGCAAATCTTCAACGCTGGCAGGACGAAGCGAGAACACGCACCACAGCATAAACGCCGCCTCAATGCTAAAAATCACCGCATAGCCCGATGCAACATCAAGCACGCGCGATTGAATGAAAAGTCCGTGCAAAATGCCGCTCACGATAAACGATGCACCCAAGCCAATCGCTTGTGCTAAACTCCAAATGCCGAGATACTTTCCCGTCTCACCTTCAACGGTCATATCCGACATCATCGTAACAGCGGCGAACGTGAAGACGCCCACCGTCAAGCCATTGAACGCCATGGCGACATAAAGCCACGTGAGCGACTCGATGTAAATCGCAAGCGCAATGCCTAAAAAACTCACCGTCGCCATTAAGCCGCCAACGGTTGCGATTTGTTTTTTTTGCGCGAGCGGAAGCGTTGCAGTGTTGGTTGCGCCGAACCACTTCCCGCCGAAAATTGCGGTGAACGCCATACCAACGGCAACCGTACCGTTGAAAATTTGTTGGAAAATGGTCGTCTCGCCGACGCTCATCTTGAAGACTTCCGCGCCCATGATTTCTTGTAACATATCTTGTGTGAAAATGCCCATAAAGCACAGGGCGACGAAGAGAAAAAAGCCTTGCGCCGTGCGGTTTCGGGTTAAGCGTTGGAGTGAGTCGCGAACGGGATTTTCTGGAAGCGTAGCGGCTTTCGTCCGAAGGTGCTTGATTTCATCGGCATTGAGCCGCCGTTCAAGGTTGAGAACGCTTAAAACTGCCAGCGTCATGACCACAAACGGCGTCAGCGTATAAAGTCGCTCCATTGATTCAAACGAGTAAGTCGGCATGAGCAGGCGAAAGACGCTCGCCCAGACAACGATGATGAGCGTTTGTCCCGTCCAAGCCACTGCAAAAACGCCGCTTCGTTCTTCTTCTTTGGTGCATTCGGAAATTAAATCGAGGTAGGTATTCGCCATCAGCGCAATCATCGTTCCGAAAATGAAGAAGAGTATGAAGCCGGCAAGGAGCGCGAGCCATGAGCCGTTCTGAATCCCGACCAAGACGCTCGGCAACGGCGGAAAGCAAAGGCTTCCAATCAACATGCCGAGCAACAAATACGGACTGCGCCGATACCCGAACAGCGGAAACCGCTCGGTCAGTCGCCCGAAAACTGGTTGAAACGGACCGAAGAACGGATATAGCCCAACCATCGTCGCAATCAAAATCGCAGGGAGTCCGAACTCCACTACACCAACGTGATTGAAATTGATGGTAACGAGGGCGAACATCCACGCAATCGCAAACTTGGACAGCGCGAATTGAAGTTTGGTTTTCATTTTTGTGGCAAGGTTTCTGCCGCGCGTGCGTCGTTATTCTCCTTTGGCAACGCCTTCGCGGAAGGTGATTTCACAACGATTTCAATGGCGAAATATATGAAATTGCCACGCTTGACGACGCACGGTGAAACAAGCAAATGGATAGGACTGATACTAAATAGTTCATGGTTGATAATGAAGCGTTAAGCACGTCACTTTTAACGCTTAACTTTTCATTCTCAACTCATGTTGTGGTTTAGGGCAATGGCTGAAATCTACAATTGATAACTCATAAAGCGTTACGGATTCGCTCTTTTGCCTCTTTCCACGTCGATAGATTGCCCGCACGAGTTTCCAGTTCGGCGATGCGCTCATCAAGAAGATTTTTTTGCTCTTCCGAGAGCGGCATTGCGGCAACTTCATCGGCGATGCTGTCCCAAATTTCTTCCACGAGTTGTATGCGTTCTGCAAGGCTGAGCTTTGCGATGTCGTTCGTCATCATAGTTCAAGCGATTGTTGTGAGTTCAGCGTGAAATTTAAAGAAGTCAAGTCTATTTGTAAGGCGATGCGTGCGCGACATTTTTATTTCAGAGCAAATGATAAACCAAATGACTTACTCCTTGAACGGCTTTAGATGTTTATTAATAAAATCTGAAAACTCCTACTGTTTTTGCCCCCGTGCCCATGTTTTTTTATCTGGGTGACGTAAATAAACTTGCATTTGGAAGATGGATTCTTCACTCCGCTCTGCACCATTCAGAATAATGACAAACACAAAAAAGTTACATGACCTGAAATCCGTATCTTTCGCCTCGACCGAAACTCACAATCTGAAATCTCAATGAAGCCATTGCGTTTATCGCTCTCGCGTTTGCAAGAAGAAATCGATGCGTTCTGCGCCGACTATCTCAAAGAAAGAGGCGACGAAACGAAAGGCACATATCAACGCGCCTTACGCACCTTTCAGCAGTATTATTCGCGGGCGAAAGAGTGGTTTCAATTTCGCACCGAAGACGTGGAGCAATACAAGAAGTATTTGATGGAAGAAAAAAAACTTTCCCAAGTTTCGGTTTCAACCTACCTCACCGCGCTTCGACGATTGCTTGATTACTTTGTGGCGCAAGGCATGCTCGTTGAAAATCCGGCGAAGAAGGTCAAGGGCAATCGCCGTCCGACGCGCCACACGGTGGGTGCGCTCACCGAAGCCGAAGTGCAAAAGTTGCTCTCGATTATTCCGACGGAAAAACTGCAAGAGCATCGCGATTATCTCATCATTCGCCTCATGCTCGAGTCGGCGGTGCGCTCGCATGAAATCGTGAAAGCCAATGTTGAAGATTTGAAAAAGTTTTCTACTCACAGCGTGCTTTTCGTGCAAGCCAAAGGCAAGAAAACGAAAGATGAAACGGTCGAAGTGCCGTTGGAATTAGCACGCGAGATTGAGGCGTATCTTGAACGGCGTCAAAGCGTTGAGCCGACGTCGCCGCTCTTTGTGAGCAACAGTCGCCGCGTGCAGAATACGCGCCTGACCACGCGCGCGCTTCACTATCGCATTGAGCATTGGCTTAACGCGGCGGGGATTCAGCGGGCAAACATCTCGCCTCACAGCCTTCAACACACGGCGGCAAAACTCTGGATTGAGCGCGACGGACTTTCGGTCGACGAAGTCAAACGCAAAATGCGGCACGGATTGATTACAACCACAAAAATCTACACGGGCGAAACCCTAACGCCCGACGACCCCCTCGTTTCTTGACGCAGATGGAGCACAATAAATCGGCGCGCGGCGCATCGCGTCCGTAACTTTTGATACAGTAGCGCGATTGCCGTATTTTCACAACCCTTGAATCAATTTGGTTCAAGCAATCTGATTTAGGCAATCTGATTTTGCTAAAAAAAATGAACGCGAAGCCAAGCCGTCGTTCAAGCAACTGTTCATACAAACATCAATGCAATCCATGTCGATAGAATTGCCAACTCTGAACATCATTGAAGGCTCAAAAGAAATTGCGACAACGGGCGAAGAAACTTACGCCGCCAAATCCAAGCGTAGCGGTGAAGCGAAAAAAGGAAAGGTCTATATTGAAAGTTACGGTTGTCAGATGAACTTCGCCGATTCGGAAATCGTCTCCGCCGTTGTCAAAGCCGAGGGTTACAGCACGACGGATTCCGACGCCGATGCCGACGTCATTTTCCTCAACACATGCGCCATTCGCGACAACGCCGAACAGAAAATTCATTTCCGATTGCAATCGCTCAAACCGCTCAAGCGCAAGAATCCGAAACTTGTTGTCGGCGTTTTGGGCTGTATGGCGGAACGCATGAAGCAGTCGCTTTTTGAACAGGAAAAAATCGTCGATTTAATTGCGGGACCTGACGCCTATCGCTCAATTCCACAACTGATTGAACTGGCGGAGTCGGGGCAGAAAGCCGCGAACGTGTTTCTCTCGCTTGAAGAAACTTACGCCGACATCACGCCCGTGCGTCGCGAAGGTGTAAGCGCGTTTCTCTCGATTATGCGCGGTTGCGACAACATGTGCTCGTTCTGCGTCGTGCCTTTCACGCGCGGCAGAGAGCGAAGCCGACCGTTCCAAACCATTCTCGATGAAATCAAAATGCTTTCCGACGAAGGCTTCAAAGAGGTAACGCTTTTAGGGCAAAACGTTAATTCCTACAACGACGACGCAGGCAAGGTGAATTTCGCGGAACTGATGTATCGCGCAAGTTTGATTGACGAAAAGATGCGAATCCGATTTACAACCTCGCACCCAAAAGATATTTCTGATGAATTGGTGAGCGCAATTGCTGAGCGTCCGAATTTGTGCAAGTTCATTCACTTGCCCGTGCAGTCTGGCTCGACGCGCATATTAGAACTGATGAGCCGCAATCATACACGCGACGACTACTTCAAGAAAATCGAGATGATTCAATCCAAAATTCCCGACTGCGCGCTGTCAACTGACATCATCGCGGGCTTCTGCACCGAAACCGAAGAAGACCATCAAGAGACGCTCTCGCTCTTGGCGCAAGTCCGATACGATTACGCTTTCACGTTCATTTACTCGGAACGCCCGAACACGCCTGCGGCAAAACGCCTCAAAGACGATGTCGATGAAGCCACAAAGCAACGCCGCTTGCAGGAAATCGTCGTGCTCACGAAACGCATTTCTGCGGAACGCTACGCCGAATCCGTCGGAAAAGTCTATGAGATTTTAATCGAAGGCGATAGCAAACGCTCGTCGGATATGTGGATGGGCAGATCTGATAACAATCGCGTCGCCGTTTTTGCAAAAACCGGGAAAGAAAAACCCGGAGACTTTGTTAAAGTGCGTATCACAAGCTCAACCGCCGCCACTCTGATTGGTGAGCGCGTGAATGAAACACAGTAACAGACTTGTTCTTTGAGACCAAACACCAAAACAAAACTTGCTTAAAATGCCTGACCAAGAAAATGAACTCAAAACGCCCAAGCGAAGCAACACGCGCAAGATTCCAAAAACCTTGACGCGCACCGACCTCTACCACGCAGTCGCCAAACGCTTCAATGCAAAGCCGAGCGAGGTGCAAGATTATGTCGATGCCACGATTGACGGACTTGCAGGACTGATTAAGAGCGCAGACCCCGAATTGCGCATCGAGCTTCGCGGGCTTGGCGTCTTTGAAGTCAAGTTCATGAAAGAGCGCGCCATCGTCCGAGACCCGCGCACGCTTGAACTCATCGATTACAAAGGCAGACGCCGAAAAATGCACTTCCGCCCAAGCAAGCAAATTAAAAAGGTGCTTCTCGGCAACGATGCAAAAGCCAAAAAAACTTCATGAGCACGCTCAAACCGCGCATCGTGGCGATTGATTACGGAACAAAGCGAATTGGGCTGGCAAAAAGCGATTTGCTTCAACTCTTCGCGCAAAGCGTCGGCACGTTTTCAGAATCCGACCTCTACAAACAACTCGCCGCGATTGAGCGGGAAGACGGCATCGAGAAAATTCTGCTCGGCAACCCGACGAGCGGCGACGGCTCTCCGAACCGAATGACGAACATCGTCGCCCAATTCGAAGCGCGTCTTCAAGCGAAATTTCCGAATATCGTGATTGAAAAAGTCAGCGAGTTTGGTTCTTCAAAAGCCGCCCTGCATACGCTTGTGGAAAGCGGCGTCGGAAAAAAAGAGCGCAACACCAAAGGTCGGCTCGATAAAGTCGCCGCCGCCCTTCTGCTCCAGCACTACTTGGAAACCCGACCGAAACCCAATTACGAAACATCAGCGTGATGCTCAAATGCCTCTCTGCGAGCGAAGCGGCACAGCATCGCATTAGGCGCACTGCAAGAGTTCATCGGCAAAGCGTTTAGCGAGCGATTCGGCGTCGGCTTTGGTTTTGGCTTCGGCGTAAATGCGCACAATCGGTTCGGTGTTGGATTTGCGCAAATGCACCCAGCTTTCATCGAAATCAATTTTCACGCCGTCAATCGTCGTCAGTCGCTCGTGGGCGTGGCGGCTGGCAAGTTCGCTGAGCAACTCATCGAGATTTACGCTGGCATCGAGTTTGAGCTTGTGCTTGGCGATGAAATAGGGCGGAAACGTGTTTTTGAAGTCTGTGAGTTTTCCTGTTGGATTGTGTTCTTGCCATTGAGCAAACGCGGAAAGAAAAAGCGCGATGCCGACAAGCGCGTCGCGTCCGTAATGCACATCGGGCAAAATGACGCCGCCGTTGCCTTCGCCGCCAATCGCCGCTCCGACCGACTTCATCACTTCAATCACGTTGGCTTCGCCGACTTTCGCCGTGTGAAATCCGACGCCGTGCTTTTGGGCAATATCACGAAGTGCACGACTGCTCGAGAGATTATTCACCACGTCGCCTTTCTTTTTCGTGAGCCAAAAATCGGCACATGCGACCAGCGTGTATTCTTCGCCGAAAAGCGAGCCGTCTTCACAAATGAAGCAGACGCGGTCGACATCGGGGTCGACGACAATGCCAATCTCTGCGCCGTAGTGCGACGTCAGCCCTTGCGACTCGACCAAATTTTCTTCAATCGGTTCGGGATTGCGCGGGAAAATGCCCGTCGGCTTGCACGAAATTTCAACCACTTCCGCAACGCCGAGCGCACGACAAAGCTTCGGAATAATCCGTGAACCTGCGCCATTGACGGCATCAACCAGCACCTTGTAATTGCGCCGCCGAATCTTCTCCAAATCCAATTCCGGAAGCGCGAGCACTTTTTTGACGTGAAAGTCGTCATAGTCTTCGCGTGAAACCGCCATGCCAAATTCGTTCCACCTTGCCGAATGAAATTCCTCCGTTTCTACAATCGAGAGCATGGTTTTGCTTTGCAACGGCGTGAGAAATTCGCCCAAGTGATTGAGCAATTTCAAGGCGTTCCATTCGAGCGGATTATGCGAGGCGGAAATGATGATGCCGCCGTCGGCTTCTTCGGCAATGACGGCAAGTTCAACCGTCGGCGTGGTTGCAATTCCTAAGTTGATGACGTTACAGCCTGCTTGAATCAACACGCCTTGAACATAGTCGAGAATGACTTTACCCGTTGGTCGCGTATCGCGTCCGATAACGACCGTTGGAACATTTCCGCGCAAATTCACCGCCCGCGATTTGCGTTGCTCGAAGAGCCACGTGGCAAAGGCTTGTGTGTAGGTGGTGAGTGCAATCGGCGTTAGGCTTTCGCCGACGACGCCGCGAATCCCTGAAATGCTGACCATTAAGCCCATAGTTAGAATGTGAGTTTTGTTGTTGGATTTGTTAATGAGCGGCGAGCCAATTCTCGCCAACGCCAATGTCGACCACAATCGGCACATCTTTGATGCCAACGGCTTTCGCGCCAGAAATCATGGCGGATTTGACGAGTTCGGAAAGTTCTTCTTGCTCCTCGATGGGCATATCAAAAAGTAATTCATCGTGGACTTGCAAAATCATGCGCGAGTGAAGACGGCGTTCAGTCAGCATGCGGTCAATTTGAATCATGGCGAGTTTAATCATATCGGCGGCAGTGCCTTGAATCGGCGTGTTGATAGCGGCGCGTTCAGCGGCATTGCGAATCGAGAAATTTTTGCTGTGAATGTCGGGAAAGTAGCGTCGCCGTCCTGTGAGCGTTTCCACATATCCGAGCGTGCGAGCCGATTCCAAGACGCGCTGGGTGTATTGAAAAATCTTCGGATACTTTTGCTTGTATTGCTCAATGAGCGATTTGGCTTCGCTCTGCGGAATGTCCAAGCGTTGCGCCAAGCCAAACGGTTGAATGCCGTAGAGCACGCCGAAGTTGACTTCCTTCGCCTTACGACGTTGCTCTTTGGAAACATCATCAATGCCGAAAATGACGCGCGCCGTTGCGCTGTGAATGTCGTCGCCGTTCTTAAAGGCTGTGAGCATGGTTTCATCTTGCGAGAGTTCAGCGGCGATGCGCAGTTCAATTTGCGAGTAATCGGCGGAAAGCAGTTTTCGTTGAGCATCGCTGGGAACAAAGGCTTTGCGAATTTGTCGCCCAATTTCAGTTCGAATCGGAATGTTCTGCAAATTTGGATTCGTTGAAGAGAGCCGTCCCGTTGCCGCCACGCTTTGATTGAACGAGGTATGCACGCGCCTCGTCTTCGGATTGACCATCGTCGGAAGCGCATCGACGTAAGTGGATTTTAATTTTTGCAGACTGCGATACTCCAAAATTTTTGTCGCAATCGGATATTCTTCCGAGAGTTCTTCTAAAACGCGCACGTCGGTCGAGAAGCCCGTCTTGGTGCGCTTTTTTGCGGGCAATCCCATTTTTTCAAAGAGGACTTCGGCTAATTGCTTGGGCGAATCAATGTTGAATTCCGTTCCGGCTTCGGCAAGAATGCGCTGTGCAACCGATGCAATTTCCGATTCCAACACATTGGAAATATCGGAGAGCATGGCGGTATCAATCTTTACGCCTTCCCATTCCATTTTTCCAAGAACGGGCAAGAGCGGCATTTCAACATCGTTGAAGACGCGCAAGAGCGCATGGGATTCTGAAAGTTCTGCTGAAAGGTGATGTTTGAGTTGAAGCGTTACATCGGCATCTTGACAAGCATACTGCGAGAGTTTATCAAGCGGCACATCTTTGATGGAAATTTGATTGCGCCCCGTGCCGACGAGGTCGGTAAATTCAATCAAGCGATACTTGAAGTAGCGTGACGCCATGTCGGTCATGTTGTGCGCCGCGTCGGGATTGAGCACGTAACTGGCAAGCATCGTGTCAAAAGCAATCGGCGAGACATCAATGCCATACTGCTTCAAGACGAGGTAATCGAACTTGAAGTTCTGACCGATTTTTTTTTGAGCAGGATTTTCAAGAATCGGCTTTAAGGCGGAAAGCACCGTTGCGCGGGGAAGCGCTTCATTCAAGCAATAAATACAAAAGGCTTCGTGCGGACGAATCGCGACGGAAAGGCAGACGAGTTCGTCTTTGAAGACGTCGAGTCCGGTGGTTTCGGTATCGAGGGAAAATTCATCGGCGTTGCGCAAATCGGAAAGAAGTGAATCGAAGGCTTCGGGCGTTGTGATGGTGTGGTAAGTGCCAAGCGTGTGCGGATAAGTGAGCGAAACGCTTTCGCCGATGTTCGCGCCGAAGTTGAAGGAAAGTTCGTCGTCAGGTTCAACGGCGTCGCCGACGGTTGCGGGCTGTTGCGTTTTCAATTTGGAGAGAAATTGTTTCATCTGTAATTCTTCCAACATCGGCGTGAGCACGTCAATGTTCGCGGGCTTGATGCGGAAATCGTCGAGCGAAAAATTAAGTGGCACGTCGGTTTTAATGGTAACAAGGAACTTGGCGATTTTGAGGTGCTCTTTGGCATCGAGCAAGTTCTGCTTCATTTTGTATTTGGTGATGTTGCCGATGTTGTTGTAGAGGTTTTCGATTGAACCGTATTCGTTGATGAGTTGCGCGGCGGTTTTCGGTCCGACGCCTGTAACGCCGGGAATGTTATCCGACGTATCGCCCATGAGTGTGAGCATATCGACAAATTGTTCAGGATAAACGCCATAGCGGGCGTGAACTTGCTCTCGGTCGTATCGTTCAAATTTGTCGTCGTCTCTGGAAGGTTTAAGAATTTGCACGCTCTCGCTGACGAGTTGGGAGAAATCTTTATCGGGCGTAATCATGAAAACTTGGCAAGTGTCTTCGTAACGTTTGGCGAGCGTTCCGATAACGTCGTCGGCTTCGAAGCCGGGAAATTTGAGCAGTTTAACGCCGTAGGCGTCGATGAGTTTGTAGATGATATCGATCTGTTGAACAAGGTCTTCGGGCGGCTCGGGACGATTGGCTTTGTAGAGCACGTAGGTATTGTGCCGAAAAGTTTTTTCTTTGGTATCGGTGGCAATGGCGAGGTAATCGGGCTTGTATTGCTCGATGATGCTTTGGAGTGTTTTGATGAAACCGTAGGTTGCGCCGGTCGGCACGCCTGATTTTGACGTCAGTTTTTGCGGCAGAAAGGCGAAGTAGGCGCGATAAATCAGAGCCATTGCATCGAGAAGATAAAGCGTCGGCTTTTGGGTGTCGTTTGTTGGCATGGTTTAGGTTAAGGTGTGTTTGAACGGAAAATAAACATTTGTAGATTCCCGACAACGCTATCAACCAGCAACAATTTCACACCAATTCGGTCATTTCAGAATGCAACCTACCGACGCAACTTCAAGCGCACCACAAACTCGAACCTTCAAACGTGAACTCGGCTTACGCTCTTCGACCATGATCGTCATGGGATCGATGATTGGGTCGGGAATTTTCATCGTCAGTGCCGACATTGCGCGCACCGTCGGTTCGCCCGGCATGCTTTTGGTCGTTTGGGCGATTACCGGCGTGATTACGCTCATCGCCGCGCTTTCTTACGGCGAACTTGCCGCCATGATGCCCGAAGCGGGCGGGCAGTATGTATATCTGCGCGAAGCCTACAATCCGCTCATTGGATTTCTCTACGGTTGGACGCTCTTTCTCGTCATACAAACCGGCACGATTGCCGCCGTCGCCGTCGCCTTCGCAAAATTTACCGGCATCTTCGTTCCGGCATTGAGCGAAAAAAACATCCTCTTCTCACTCGGCAAGTTCAAAGTCTCCGCTGCACAACTCCTTGCGATTCTCTCGCTTGTGGTGCTAACGGCAGTAAATATGCGCGGCGTTAAAGAAGGAAAAGTGATTCAAGATGTCTTTACGACGTCAAAAATTATCGCCCTCTTCGGCTTGATTCTGCTCGGCTTGCTCGTGGGCGCGAATCAAACGGCAATCGAAGCCAACTTCGGTGAAGCGTTTTGGCAAAGTGCTTGGACGAAAGTCGCCGACGGAAAAATCGTCTCGGTAGAATCGCTGTCGGGAGTGGGCTTGTGGGTTGCGGTCGGCGTGGCGATGGTCGGCTCGCTTTTTTCGAGCGATGCGTGGAACAATATCACCTTTACCGCAGGGGAAGTCATCAATCCGAAGCGCAACATTCCGCTCTCGCTCGCGCTTGGCACGGGCGCGGTAACGCTGATTTACCTGCTTGCAAATGTGAGTTATTTGGTGGTGCTTCCGCTTCAAGGCGCGCCGGACGGTGCTGATGCAATCGCTCGCGGAATCCAATTCGCCGACCTCGATCGAGTCGGCACGGCGGCGATGAGCGTCGTCTTCGGCGATACTGCGCTCTTTGTCATGGCGGCGTTGATTATGATTTCAACCTTCGGCTGTAACAATGGCTTGATTTTAGCCGGCGCGCGCGTCTATTACGCGATGGGCAACGACGGGCTTTTCTTCAAAAAAGCCGGCGCGCTCAACGAAAAATCCGTTCCCGCTTTCGCGCTGGTGATTCAATGCGTGTGGGCGAGTTTGCTCTGCCTTTCAGGTTCTTACGGCGATTTGCTCGACTACGTCGTCTTTGCCGTATTGCTTTTCTACATTCTGACCATTGCGGGCATTTTCATTTTGCGCAAAACAAAGCCCGACGCCGAGCGTCCTTACAAAGCAATCGGCTATCCGCTTTTGCCCGCGCTCTACATCGCCGTAGCGACGGCGATTTGCATCGACCTGCTCATCTTCAAGCCGAACTATACCTATCCCGGACTTTTCATTGTGCTTCTCGGCGTGCCCGTTTATTTTCTCTGGAAAAGGTGGACGTAGAAAATACAACGAGCCGTGATTGAGCATTGGGGCGACGGGAGAAGAGGCAATGCGCATGACGCACATTGCCTTGGCTGTGTTTGGCGTTGCGTTGGCGCGATTAATTCACGGTCTCTTCGCTCATCATTTCGTCGGAAACGCGCTTGGATTCGGGCGTGATTTTGAGCGTCGAGAGAAGGTAGGCGAAAAGTTTTTCGCGCATCGCCCGCTCAAAAACATAGTTCTGCATATCTTCTTTGAGATAAGATTGAAGCACTTGGTTGACGTCGGAGATTCCCATTTCTTTTGCATCGGCTTCGGCGAGGTCGCGAATGGCTTGTTCATCAATTTTGATTCCTGCGACTTCGGCAAGTTTGTAACGAATGAGCATCCATTGGGCTTGCCGCTTCGCATTCGGGCTGATTTCGCGGCGGAAGGCTTGCACATCGAAACCTTTCGGGAATTTGCCGCCAAGTTGTCGCTCGGCGTTTTCAATCATCATGTCTTCAAAGGAGTGAATCATGGTGTGCGGCACCTCGATGGGATTATCCTCAATGAATTTTTTGGCAACCTCTTCGAGCAAATCGTCTTCGGATTTGCGCTTGAAGGTTTCTTTGAGGCGAAAGTCAATATCGGCGCGAAGTTCTGCCGCCGTCTGCAAGTGTCCTTGTGTCAGTTCTTTGGCGAGCTCGTCGGTGAGTTCGGGCAAGTCTAACCGCTTGACGTCTTTGATGTAGAACTTGTATTGTTTAGGCGCGCCTGACTCGTCGGGAGCAGGAAGGTGAATGATGCGCTCGTCGCCGACCTTAACGCCCGTCAGTGCGGCACGCATCGGCGAATCTTTGCGAATCATTTTCAAGACAATCTCTTGATTTTCAGACCGCTTTCCGATAATCGGCATGCCGCCCTCGTCCAATTGCTGGTAGTCGACAACGATTAAATCTTCTTCCGTTGATTCTCCCTCTTTGCTCATCCACACGCCTTGTTCTCTCAAAATGCCTTTCACTTCGCGCTCGATATCTTCCTCTGTGATTTCATATTCGGCTTTTTTGAAGGCGTAGTCGGTGTAAGGCGCGAGGTCAAATTCGGGTTGCACTTCATACATCAAGTAGATGTTGAGCAATTTGTCGTCGGTGAATTCAAAGTGGCGAATGCGCGCCCGCCCGACCAATTTCAACTTTTGTTCGGACGCAATTTTCGAGAAAGCCTCGCTGGCTAAGGTTTCAACGGTTTCGGACTCCACTTCTTTTCCAACAAGACGCTTGACCATCTCCATTGGCACTTTGCCTTTGCGAAAGCCCTTGACTTGAACGTTCTCTTGCGCGAGTTTGTAATTTTCATCAAGTTTGGGTTGATATTCCGACGGCTCAAGCGTGAGCGTCATTTCTTGCTCCGTAGAGCCGAGAAGTTTAATTGCGTGTGTCAATGCAGTAAAAATTAAAGGTTGTAAAAGTAATCAGATTGAAAAGGGCGCAACCCTCGCGCCCCATCTTTCAAAATGTTTCAAGCATTCACGGCGCGAAGGAAATCTAAAACGTCGCAATCGCTTCGTCGACGGTGTTGAACGTGTCAAAGACTTTGACGAGGTTCGTAATAACGAAGACGTTTTTGATGTTTTTTTCGATATTGCAGATTTTGAACTTTCCGCCCGCTTGCACGACGGTTGTCATGCCCGAAATCAACATTCCGATGCCTGACGAATTGACATAAGTAACATCGCTCATATCGATGAGAATGTTTTTCTTGCCCGCGTCGAGAAGCGATTTCAATTTTTCTTTAAACTCGGCAATATCGCCGCCGCCGAGCAAATCGCCTTTGAGATGCAGAATCATAACGCCGTTTTTTTCCGACTCGCTGTATTTCATTGATGTTGTGATTAAGGTTTTGAAACTTCTCTCGAGAGTTCAGTGCCGAGTTTAACCATTAAACTATGAATTTTGGCAGGCAAAATGATGCGCGACACGCCGACAAGATACAGTTTTTCGCCGATTGAACGAATGGCGACGACGCCCTCGCTGTATTCTTTAATGACGCTGAGCAATCGGTTCAAGTTTGCCGCTTCGCCTTGTTCGGTAACGGCGAAAATTTCGTTGCCGACAATGGCAGAGAGTGTTTCCAATTCATGCGGACGTGAGGAGGCGTGAACTAAAATCGTGCCGCCTTCGCTCATTAAAATCGCATGTTCCAGCCCTTCCGTTTCAACCATTCTGCCGAGCGTCTCTTTATACTTTTGGAATTTTTGGCGTATAGCGTCGGAGATAACTTCCGGCACGCGCTCGCGTCGCACCAACGGCGCTTCCTCTAAAAAAGTCGGTTGGCTTGAAACTTCAGGCAGGGTTTGCGAAACCGACGTCGCCATCGGAACGGGATTGAATCTATCAAGCAATTCCGGTCGCTCATTAAGCAATGAAACGATAAGCGGACGAATCGCCAGCATAATTTCAGAGATGCGCGTAACGGCACACTTCGGATTGATGCGCACGCACATCGAAATCGTGCAATAGCCTTCGGGCTCTTTGCATCGGGCGCGCTGTTGGTACTTCGCCGTCGGCTCTAAGCGTGAAAGAATATCGCCGCGCGAAATCGGCTTCTTCGTTGTTTGTGACTCCTCAATTAAAAAATCCCAATACTGCTTTTGAAGGTCTTTGAGTTGCTTGGCATCAAGACGGGTCAAGACCGATTTGTATTCCGCCTCGTTGTGCGCGTTCTTCAAGAGGTCTTGCTTGGCAAGCACGACGGCATCGAGGGTTTCACTCATAGTGTAAGAAGTTCATTTGAAGTATTTGTAAATGTAAGGATTTCCTCGAAATTCAGGGTCACCTTATTTCACGCATAAGAAACGCCGAAACAGCACGAAGGGCTTTGCCGCGATGGCTGACGGCGTTTTTTTCGTCGAGCGTAAGTTCGGCAAACGTTTTTTGCGCGTCGTGTGAAAAGAAAACGGGGTCGTATCCGAATCCGCCCGCACCGCATGGCTTGGTGAGAATTTCGCCTTCGGCAACGCCTTCCAAGGTGGTTTCAAGAAACTGACCATGCCAATTGCCGACGAGTGCGACAACGGTTCGGAAGCGTGCGTTACGCTTCGTTGTGCCAGCAAGGTCTCGAAGTAATTTCTCGACGTTTTCGGCGTAGGTTGGTTTTCTGCCCAAGTCGGCTTCGGCGTAGCGTGCGGAATAGACGCCGGGCGCACCGTTGAGCGCGTCGACTTCCAACCCCGTATCGTCAGAAAGCACCAAGACGTCTCCGAACTTCGGCTGTGCGAAGCGGTAAATCTCGCGGGCTTTTTTGAGGGCGTTGCCTTCAAGCGTAGGCGCATCTTCCTTGACATCGGGCATATCGGGCAAGGCATCAAGCGCGTAAAGTCTTATGCCTGAAAGAGAGCGCAAGGCATGGCTGATTTCTTTGACTTTATCGAGGTTGTGCGTGGCTAAAACGATGGCAGACATTGAGGCTCAATATGGCTTTTTGGTGGTTGAGCGTTCCCAAGCGTGGAAGGCGGCGAGGGCGTCGTCGCGCAAGAGTTGCACGGTGGGAATTGTGCGTGCGGAAAGCTCGAGCGGAATTTCGTCGTAAATGAAGGCGTCATCAAAGCCGATGCGAGCGGCATCGTGGCGCGTGTTGCCGAAGTAGATGCGGTCAAGTCGTGCCCAGTAAATCGCGCCTAAGCACATGGGGCATGGCTCGCAAGTGGTGTAAAGGTCGCAGCCGCGAAGTTCAAAGGTGTGAAGTGCGCGGCAGGCGTTGCGAATGGCGGTAACTTCGGCGTGGGCAGTCGGGTCGTTGAGGGTTGTAACTTGATTGGTGCCCGTTGCAATGATTTCACCGTTGCGAGCAACGAGTGCGGCGAAAGGTCCGCCCACTCCAAGTTCGACATTTTCAAGCGAGAGTCGAATCGCCTCGCGCATTAGGGCTTCATGGGTCATGAAAGTGTTGATAAGTTTGGATTCAGCCATCGCTCAAACCGATGCGCTCTATGCCAAGCAAAATTTTCAAGAGCGGGGAAAAACTCTTTATTGTTCGGAAGTTGAAATCGCTTGCCTGAAAATTGCCGAAGGTTAAACATTGAGTCGCTGTTCTCGACGAAATGATTCGAGACAACAACGCGATAAGTATCGTCAACTGTGATTAAACCTCTGTCAAAGGCGCGATGCAAGTTTGGGCAAAGGGCGATTCCATTTGAAATCGTGTCGTCGTAAGAGATTTTGAACGGAATAATATGGCAGGCATCAATCATTGAAATATCCGCAACCGCCGTTACCTTCATTCCCGAAATCGCACAAGTATAGTTATAGATTTGTGGAACTTTTTTCTTGAAAGACCCGCCTCGCGAGAAAACCTCTTCCTCGTCGTTTGAGGCGAGTGCTTGCTCTATTTCCTTTTTATACTCACTGGGAGAGAGATGCAAAATTTTATCCTCAATTTGTTGAAGATATTCACCGCGTTTGGAAAGATAAGCCGCTTTTTGTGCAGGAAAGTAAGTATCAAGAAGAACTTGACGCAAAATCTCGCGGCTTTCTTTTTCTAAAAGCAGTTGAAAGAGATTTTCGGGGAGTTCTGCATACTCAATCGCTTCGTTCAGATGCGCAAAATTTCGCATTGTTCCTCTCATGGCGACGGCGTTTTCGTAGCCCTCTTTGGCATGCAACTTCCAAAATCTATCACTTGTGAGATGATAAAATGGAAGTGCAAATCGCGGTTGAAAGGTATCCGAAGCTAAGATTGACCAATTTTCTTTGAACGTGGCGACAAGTTCAGGTGTGATAAAAACTTTGTTCGTTTGAATATAACCGTGCGCGACGCACTCAATCACGGAAAGCAGAAGAATCGGCTTATGAGGCGCAAATCCTGCATGCGCTCTATCTACGCGAAGTTTTTGAAATTTTTGAATGTAGTGTTGGAGGCTCATAAACCAATTTTTGAAGACTCAAAAAAATCGTTAATGACGCCGACGTCGATTTTATCAAGATCATGTTCAAGCGCGAAATAAAGCAGTTCGGATAGGTCGCTGTTAATTCGTCGCGGCAGTCGTTCCACGAATGGAATTTTTTCCAACACCGCTTTCAACGCCGTTTCCTCAAAGGGCGCGTAGCCGCCTGAATGGATTTGATAGGCGTTTAAGAGGTCTTTGCAGTAGCGCAAGGCTTCGTCGAGGGTGAGTTGCGGAAAGTGAATTTTTCGATTAATACGGCTCCAAAGCGCGTCGCGCAGAAAAATTTTCACATCATCTTCGGCGTTGGTGGCGAGGCTGAAATTCATCACGCACAAGAAGCGTTCCGAGAGCGTGTCGATAAGGTCGCGCAAGGATTGCGTGAAAGTTACGGCTTGTTTGGAATTGAAGTAAAGCAAGTCTTCCATTTCGTCAATCCAGAGCGCGAGTTTCTGTTCGCTTTGATTGGTGCCGATAAAGCACAGCAAAATGCCGCAGAGCACGCGGATATAATCCGTATCGGATTCAATAGCACGCGAGAGACCTAATTTTTTGAGTTCCGTTTTACTGGCTGTTCCAAAAATGTATTTCGATATCAAAGCGCTTTTCGCTTCGTCAGTTTCGCCAAGCGCAAGGACGGCTTCGGCAAATTCCTTGCTTCGGAGATGCTGTTTCAGAAAGTTTAGTGCGTCGTCGTTTCCAACTGTTTCTTGAAATGTTCTTACCCTCGATTTAACGCTGTCTAAGTCGAGCGCATCTAAAATGTCCTTAAAAAATTGTTCAATCGCGGTTGCGCCGTCTTTTGGCAACCGCACATAGATATGCGTAATGTCCTTTTGGGTTTGGGCGAAGTAATAGGACGCGAATGTTTTACCGCCGCCCCATTGCCCCCAATTGAGGACGACAAGGCGCGCATTGCCAAAGTCTCGATACGCTTTTTCAAGATTTTTCTTAATGCCTTCCGCGCCCGCCCAAACGAGTCGGCGTGAGTCCGTTGCAACGGCGGGCGTAATATCTTCAAAGGGATTCGCTTTTAAGTTAAGCGCGCTAAAGTCCGTCATAGTGTTGTTCTCCGTCAAGGTTCAACAATTGCTTTAATTCGGTCAAGGTGTTCTCTGTATCTCTTAATCGTCTCTTGCCGTTCCCTTGTTTTTTCCTCTTTCATTCTTGGGTCGTCGGTTGCCAGCGCGCTGTTCAAATCATTAAGCGCGGTTTGAGCGACTTCATAGCTAAACGTCTTTTCTGCGTTGTTGCTCCTGCCGTTCAGAAGATAAAGAAACAAGACGACATCAAGCGACGACCATATCAGCGCAATCGGAAATGCAGGAAACAAGTTTGAAAAAATGTTCCGCTTTGCGCTTATATCGTCAATGAGAAAAATCAATCCGCGTTGCTTTTTTTCAAGAAATAAATCCAACATTACAGCGAAGTTGTGCTTTTCACCTTTGTCTTTTGAAATTTGCGCGACGTTTCCAAACAGGCTTTGCTCATACTCGTCCATTTTAGATTTGTTGATGGGATACACTTGTGCATTTGAAACGAGAGGCTGTCTGCGACCGGCGTTCACTTCTGTATGCACTTTTGAGCTAAACCGAAAGACAACTTGATTTGATAATAGTTCAAGCAACGTTTTTCCTGCACCGGTGTTGATTTGACATCGGGAGAGATAATTGCAACTCGATGCGTCAATGATGCACGTCAATTTTTGAGGCATAACGTTTATCGCAGGTTGTAGGTGATATAACTTTCGTTTTCGCGGGCGGCGCGGCGCGCGGAGTATGCGCGACCCCCGAGAAGAAAATTATTTTCAAGCGTTGATTCAAGGTCGGCAAGTTCCGCGATGATGTGATGCTGTGCCGCGAGCGATATGGAAAGATAAAGCAACGTGGCGTAGAGTGGCAAGCGCATCGCGCCGTCGTTTCCAAAGAGGGCATCGGCGTTTTTCAAGAGCGGCAGAAGCAAATCGGCTTTCGTCTCTGTGGCGAGGCTGTTCCACAGTTGGAACGGCGTTGATGGAAGAATCAAACGACAAAATACGCGTGTCGCCTCGCGCTCAATCCACCCTTGATTGATTTCTCGCAACGCGCAACCTTCAAGCATTGGGAGCGACCTGAAGAAACGAAGCCCCTCCTGCGACAATTCAAAGCGATTCGGCGAAAGCGCGCCTAAATCTTCCAACCACGCCAAGCGCGTCGGAACAAGGTGCTTGTGCCTTAACTTTTCATCTTTCAAGTGCTTTGGCTGCGCGCGTATCTCTCGGTCAGCGTCTTGAATGAGGAGTTTGGATAAATCATTTGCGAGGCGTTGTTTTTGTTTCCGTCGTTCCGCTTGCGCCGTTTCAAAGCGTTTTTGCAAATCGGCTTTGGACGAAGCGCCGTCTAAAATCAGAGCGAGAAGCGTAATCAGCGTATCGCCGTCGTTTTTGAAAAGTTGATGTAAGTAAAAAAGTTTTTCGGCGGCGGAAAGCGCGACGTCGGTTGTTGGAGTTTCTTTGATAAGATGATTGAGTAGAAAACCCAGCCTTGAATTGCGAATCGCGTCGCCCTGAACGGAAATCCATTTCATTGATGCGGCGAACGAGAGGTAATGTCCGAAGGCGGTTGTCGGTTTGCCTTCTTTCGTGGTCAGTGTTCCGTTTCGTTCGGCGTAATCTTCATTGCCATGCAGGGCGTTGCTCCACGCCGACATTTTGGCTTTGAGAATTTCTTTATGAAGCGTGTATTCGCCAAGCGTTTGAACCGTGACGCTACATATTCGCAGGATTCGGACGGAGGTGTTCACCCCGCTGAGAACGCGGTAGCCGTCAACACGTGAAACGGTTGTGGGTGTGGGCGCGGCGTTCATCATTCTTGCAAAGATTCTGACGCATATTTTTCAATTTTCTTTTGAATATCGTCCAAGATGTTGCGTCGGCGCAGAAGCGCGGCGTGGTCGCGCTCTAAGATCATGAGCGTGCGAATGTGGTCGGGATTGACCTTGTGATGCTCTGCGACTTCGCGGAGCAACTCGAGTTCTTCTTCTTCGCGCGTTTTTTGCAAACGGTTCATCATTGAAAGTTTCCTCCCTTTGGCTTCTTCATAAAGTTCAGCAACGCTGTATTCAAAATTTCCTTGAAACTGCCATTGCAGTTGAATGGATGCGAGTTCGGCTTTGGTGATGAGCGGCGTGCCGGTTTTCGCTTCAATGACGGATTCAATCGTCAAGAGTTCTTTCAGCAATTCGGCGCGGACGCTGAACAAAAACGCGCCTTTACGGTTGGAATAGGTTTCGCTTTTATCAAAGCGTTTCGTTTCGTCGTTGCGATATGCGGCAAGTTTATCGCGGAAGTCCAAAAGCGGCTCCATCCAATCCTCGCCGTTTTCAATCAAGTTTTCCATTGATTTATCCTTATCAACAACAGTGCAAACCCAACAGCCAAACCGAGAACTACCGCAGCTCGGCGTAGAGGTATCAATGACGAGCGGGCATTCCGTCGCGTTCGGCGAGGCGTTGCGATAGAGCGTAACGAGTTTTTTATGGTCGCCGCCCCAAAATGAAGGAACGGACATTAAGTATTCCCAAACGCTGTTCGTTTCCCAATCGTGAATCGGCGCATATACCCAAGCGTTTGGAAGCGAATGTTTGCGGAACTTCATTCCTTCAAACCCTAAATCGTATTCTTTCATCGATTTGGCGCGGTTCGCCGATTCCATCGAGCGTGTTCCCAAAACGATAATCGCTTTGCCATGCTTGCTCACTTGTGAGAGAATGTAGTCGTTGGTGGGGTTAATTTTCATTCTATCCGTGCACCAACGAAACCAACGGTTCGGCGAGGGATACCCCTTGCCGAGAAGATTCACCCAAAAGCGGTCTTCTAATTTCGGCGTAACTTTGACGGTTTGAAATAAATCGGGGTGATGCCCAAAGACTTTGGCTTTTCCGGCGTGTCGAATAAGGTCGAGTTGCCCGTCGACGTAATCGACGATGGCGGGATTTTCGACAAGCGTGTCGTTGGAAAGCACGTGAACTTCTTTGGTGAGTTTCTCTCTGGGTAATTTCGAGAGTGCGTATAAGATGAGATTAACGACGGTGGTTGAGTCCTTCCCGCCCGAATAGCCGATGACCCAAGGCGTGTTATCGGAGCAGTATTGTTCTCCGATTTCTTGCGAGAGCGATTCAATTTTTTCTTTAAGCATATTGAAAATGTAACAAACTGAGAGTTGCAGTCAATCCACAAGAGCATATTGGAATGAAAGCGGTTGAGTGTGAGGAAGTTATCACCTTGAAAAGCAAATTCAAACTTTCCCAAAGCGCGTCGCACATCGTATATTTACAATCACTTCAAAATTGACCGCCAAATGAGTGCCTTAAACCACGTCGCCGAAGAATACATTTTACTGTCGCATCGCTTGGATAAGCACCAGCAAGGGCTTGTCGATGCGCATTACGGCAGAGCGTCTGAACTCAAATCACAGGTTGAGCGCGAGCCAATGTGCCCGCTGGATACGCTCTTTGCTGACGCGCAACGCCTCTTGAACGCCCTCAACGGCGACGACTCTGAACGCGCCGTCTATCTTCAAAAACAAACCATCGCGCTCAAAACCATCATTGAAAAAAAACAACGCAAGCCGATTTCCTATCGCGACGAAGCACGGCTCTGCTACGGCATTTCAACGCTGGAGTATGCCAGCGAGCGCGAATTCACCGACCTTCTCCTTGAAATTGACGAGCGGCTCGATGCAAAGCAATTCGGAAACGGTAGCCTTCCTGAACGCTTTATCACTTGGCGCAAACGGTTTGAACTCGAAGGCGAAGACCTCATGGCGTTCATTCAATCGTCAATGGCGTATGCGAAATTGAAAACGGAATCACTCTTTCCGCTTCCCGAAAATTCCGTCGAGGTCAGCCTTGTGCGCGAAAAGCCTTGGGCGGGCTACCATTGGTATCGCGGCAACTACCAATCGCTCTACGAACTGAACATTGACGTCCCGACCACCATTTGGGGCGTGCTTCACACCACCACACATGAAGCCTTTTGCGGACATCATACCGAAGCCGTTGTCAAAGAATCCGAACTCGTACGCAAACAAGGATTCATCGAGTTCAGTATCAATTTGCTCGGCACGCCGTGTAGCACACTCTCCGAAGGACTTGCCGAAGCGGCAAACTACATCATCTTCGGCGAAACGCCCGCCGTGATTGAATGGCTACAATCGCATGAACACTTGCACCGTTGCACGATTTCAGAAAACGACGCGCGCTTAATTGAACTCATTGAAGAACTTGGACGAAAGCCCATCGTCAATGCCGCACTGTTGATGTATGACGAAGCCGAAACCGATGAAGCCGTCTTTGCTTACTTGCGTCAATACCTTCCAAGCGAAGACACGCTGATTCGTCGCACCGTTTCACGCTTGCGCGACGACGACTTCCGCGCCTATATGCTCACCTACCCTATTGGCAAAGCCATGATTATGGACGAACTCTATCGCTCAAATAATCCTGCCCAAACTTTCTACAACATTCTTAAATCGGTTGACTATCACTTCAATGCCGTTGAAAATTAGACTGCTTGCGTGCGCGTTGATGATACTCTTCGCTTCGTGTTCGCGCCGTGAGGGCGGTTTGTATGTTATTTCCGAAGGTCGTCAATATGGCTACATGGATAGAACGGGAAAGGTGATTATCACACCGCAATACGACGCGGCAACGGCGTTTTCCGAAGGACGGGCGATTGTCGGTCAGAAAGGCAACTTCGGGGTTATGAACGAGAATGGTTCGCTTCTCACGCAGATTCAATACAGCGACATTCGTCCCTACTCCGAAGGCTTTGCGGTCGTGCGTATTGGCAAAACCTTTGGCTACTTCGATAGCGAAGGCACGCTCGCCATTAAACCTGAATTCCGAAACGCCATGCGATTCAGTGAAGGACTTGCCGCTGTTGAAATGATGGACTCCGCAAGGTGGGGGTTCATCGACAAAGAAGGGCGCAAAGTCATTCCGCCGCAGTATGACTTATCCGCGCGCTTCTCGCAAGGACGCGCTATGGTGATGATAAACGGCAAGTGCGGATTCATCGATAAGCAAGGCACAATCGTTATTAAACCGCAATTTGATGACGCGCGTGATTTTTCCGACAGCCTTTGCGCCGTCCGTATCGGCAACTGCTGGGGCTATGTCAATTTTGGCGCGAAGCCCGTCATTGAGTTGAAGTTCGAAAATGCACTTTCATTCAGCGAAGGACTTGCCGCCGTGCAAGATACCGCCTCGCATCGCTGGGGATTCATCGATAGACAAGGCAAAAGCGTGATTGCGCCGCAATTTGAAAGCGTCGTCGAATCGTTTCATAGTGGCTATGCGTCCGTCAGGCAGAACGGCAAGGTCGGCGTGATTGACAAAAGCGGCAAGTGGGTGATTGAGCCTCAATACGACTTCGTCGGAAAGTTCGTCGATGGATTGGCGCAGGTGCTGAACGAAGGCGCAATCGGTTATGTCGATACCGCAGGGCATTTCGTGCGCACGCTTACCGAGTAAAACACGCCTGAAGATCGTTCACCCCATCGAATCCGCCGTTCAAAGAGGATTTACGAAACCCTTCAAAATTCATCGAAATAAAAAAGGCGACCGAAGTCGCCCCGCAGTTGACAAGTGTCCCCCACATCACTTGCCATAGTAGACAGGGTGCCTACTACTTTACTGCTACCCAAATAAATAGCGGACTTGCGTCCGCTACGCAACTGATAGGTGTCCCCCACATCACCTATCACAATGAACAGGGCGTCCATTGCTTTGTTGCTGATGCAAAAATACAACATTTTGAAAGTTTGTCAAGAGGTTTCTGAAAAAAAGTTAACAATTTTTTTATGGTGCGCTGAAACAGGCATTTTTTTACGCAATTAAGCCATACTGCAAGGCGAGTTTGACGAGTTCGGCGGCGTTTTGGGCACCCAATTTTTTAATCATGTTGCTTCGATGCACCTCAACGGTGCGCGGGCTAATGAAAAGTTTTTTTGCAATCTGTTTTGTAGAAAGTCCTTCGGCGACGCAGTGAAGAATTTCCTTTTCGCGCTCCGTCAGTGTTGGCGTGCGTTCCTCTTTCGGGGGTGACGCTTTGGGTGGCTCGGGTGAAAAACTTTGCATGACGGTTTGAGCGACGTCGCTTTGGTAATAAACCCCGCCGCTTGCAACCGTGTGAATGGCTTTGAGCAGTTCGTCGCGTGCCACGCTTTTGAGCAAGTAGCCGCTTGCGCCGTTTTTAAGGCTTTTGATGACGTATTCGGGCTCTTCGTGCATGGAAAGCATAATCACTTTGGTATCGGGCGAAAGTGATTTAATGGCTTTGATTGCATCTAACCCGCCAAGTTGCGGCATTGAAATGTCGAGAAGCATCACGGCGGGCTTGTGCGTTTTGGCAAACTCAATCGCTTGTGTGCCGTTTTCGGCTTCGGCGAGAATGGCGATGTCGGTTACGCCGCTCAGGAGCGATTTGATGCCGTCGCGCACAAGGCGGTGGTCATCGGCAAGAATCAGCGTGATTTTTTTCATAATCAGGTTCGGTCAAGCGTTGGAAGCGTGACTTCAATCGTTGTGCCTTGATTCGGGTGTGTGTCGATAGTGCATGTACCGCCTAAAAGTTTAGCTCGTTCTTGCATGTTGCGAAGTCCGTTTTGATGAGCAAGGCGGTTGAAAGTAAACCCTTTGCCGTTATCGGAAAACAAGAAGTAAATCTTGTTTGCGCGTTCATCAAGCGAAAGATGAATCGCGGAAGCGTCGGCGTATTTGAGCGCATTGTTCATGGCTTCTTGCGCAATTCGAAAAATCCCAATTTCCAACCGTTCATCAAATCGCCGCTCCGAATCAAGGGCGGAGGTGAAGTGGAGTGTCGTGTCAGTGCGTTTCGCCGTTTGCGAGACCAATTTTTGAAGCGCGGCATTCAATCCGAAATCCATCAACACGCGCGGCATCAGGTTGTAGGAAAGTTGTCGCACTTCATCAATCGCATCATCAAGCAACATGAGCAATTCGTCACGCTTTTCCGACGGCGGAAGCGACTGCGCCTGAAATTTGATGGCGGTGAGAATTTGTCCAAGCCCATCGTGTAACTCTCGCGAAATGCGATTGCGCTCCGACTCTTCCCCTTCAAGAAGCAAGGCGGTGCGCAAGGCGCGTTCCTTCTCGGCAAGTTCCATCAATCGCTTTAATTCCGACTGCATTTTTAGAAGCGACTTGCCCGTTTCATCTTGCTCACTGAGCGGTGAGAAGGTGGCTTCAAAATTACCGTTTCCGATTTCGGTGGCAAACGTGCGCGTGCGATTGAGCGCATCGATGAGCCGCGAGAGCGACGTCGCAATCGCTTTGATTTCGCTGATGCTTGTGCGCGGAAACGAGCGAACCGTTAAATCCCCAACGGAAACTTGCTCAATGAGCGTACGGATTTCTTGAATCGGCTTCGAGAGTGTGCGGGCAATCACCAGTGAAACCCCTCCGAGCAAGACGCCGACAGCAAAGGCAATCAGCAAGACGCGCCGACGCATCGCGTCAATTGGCACAAGTACTTCGGCGTAATCAATTTCCGAAAGAATCGCCCATTTGTGTGTGGAAAATTCAATCACGGAAAATGAACTGAGCACTTCAACGCCACGATAATCCTTCACAATCATCGGCGTGTGCTCGCCACGAAATGCCGCTTCAACGGCATCGGTTTTGGCGGGCAGTTTAAGCACCGTCGGCGTGCTGAAAAAGCGCGAATTGGAGCGCATGATGAAGTCGCTTCCGACAAGATAACTTTCACCCGATTCGCCTAAGCCGCTCCGCTCGGTCAGCACATCGTTAATGGCGTCAAAGGATTGAACAAGTAAAATCCATCCGCCGCCGATATGCCGCGCACCAACATAAAACATCGGCAGTTGGGCAGAATCGCACCAAAAGAGGTCGGAGATGACGGTTTCGTGAGCGACAGGCGGAATCGGCAACGACGAGCAAGGGATTTGTGAATAGACGACCTGCCACGTGCTATCAAGCAGAACGATATTGGCGAGCGAGCTTCGCCCTTTCGGAATTTGAATCAGACGAGTCAAATCCTGCATGGAAGCAAGCTCAGCAGCGCGTGCGGAAAGCGAAGCAAATAAATCATGCAGGTTGGTTTTCTTTAACGTTTTCACGGAAGTCAGTTGCTCAAAAGCACGCTCGATGAGGGCGGTTCGGGAATCTTGATAGAAAAAGTACGACACAATGCCAATCGCGCCTAAGCCAACGAGGAGGAACGAGAGTAGGAGTTGTTTCGATATTGTCATTTTTTTTTAATGGCTTTCCGAAAGCAGAAACATACCGTATTTTTGCCGACTATCAACCGCATTTCATAAAAACCAAATCCAAATCATGCACGACCAGCACGAAATTTCCGTTTTTCTGCTCATTCCATTCGCCGTGCTTTTAGCCGCCATTGCCATAATGCCGCTGGTGCTTGCTCACTTTTGGGAAAGCAACCGCAATAAACTCATTGTGGCACTGGTGTGTAGCCTGCCCGTATTGGTTTTTTTAATCTACAACTCGATGTGGCATGAAATCAAGCACGCACTTCTCTTTGACTACGTGCCATTCCTCATTTTGCTTGGCGCGCTCTTTGTGATTACGGGCGGAATCAATATCACAGGAGATATTGAGGCGAAGCCAAGCATCAACACGGGGTTTATGGCGGTTGGCGCGGTGCTCGCGTCGTTGATGGGAACGACGGGCGCAGCGATGCTCCTCATTCGTCCGCTCTTGGAAACCAACGCCGAGCGGCAGTTCAAGGTGCATACCGTCCTCTTTTTCATCGGCATCGTCGCCAACTGCGGCGGATTGGTGACGCCGCTTGGAGACCCGCCACTCTTCGTGCTCTATTTGCGCGGCGTTCCTTTTGAATGGTTTCTGAACCTTCTGCCCGTTTGGCTTTTCACGAACATCATCTTGCTGGCGACGTACTTCGGCGTGGATTCCTACTACTACTATCAAAAAGAAAGCCTTGCCGATTTGAAGCGCGATGTCGAAGAAGTTCGCCCGATAAAAATTACAGGAACCATCAACTTCGCGTTGCTTTTAGGCGTGGTCTTCTCGGTGGCGTTTCTCAACGAGCAATACATTCCGCTTTTCAAGCAAAACGAGTATGCGAAATTTTTGCGTGAAGCGGTGATTTTGTTGCTGTTGGGACTTTCACTGTGGTTGACGAAAAAAGAAGTGCGCGAGGCAAATAAATTCTCGTGGCACCCGATTGAAGAAGTCGCGTATCTCTTTTTGGGGATTTTCATCACGATGATTCCATGTCTGCTCTTTTTGGAAGCCAATGCGCCGACGTTGGGTATATCAAGCCCCGTGCAATTCTTCTATGCGACGGGCGTGTTGAGCGGGGTTTTGGATAACACGCCGACCGCCGTTACTTTTTACTCGCTGGCGTTGGGATTGGGGCAACAAGACCCCATGATGGTTGCAGGCATTCCGGAAATGTTGCTCAAAGCGATTTGTATCGGCGCGGTTTTTTTTGGCGCGATGACTTACATCGGCAACGCGCCGAATTTTATGGTCAAAGCTGTCGCCGAAGAGCAAGGCGTAGAGATGCCGAGTTTCGTCGGCTATGTGGCGAAATTTTCGCTCGTGGTGCTTTTGCCGCTCTTTGTTTTGGTGCAGTTGATTTTCTTTTAGGCGGAATGCGCCGTCTGTTCAGTAGCGGCAGGCAACGGTGTTTGAGGCGGCGTGCGCTTCCAACGATTATGTAGCCAGAACCATTGGTCAGGATAGCGGCGAATGTAAGATTCAATCGAGCGAGTATATCGCTCGGCTAACACCTTGACATTTTCCGAAGAGAACGCGAGGTCGTCAGTGTTGATTTCGGTGAGTTCCAAGACGTGTTTTCCGACGCCGACACGTCGAGGTATAGAAAGAATGATAGGCAATTTGGTACGAAGCGCGAAGACGGCGGCACCAAGAAAAATCGCGGCGTCGCGTCCGAGAAAGGTGGTAAAGTAATCGTCCGTGTGAGCGGCTTGGTCGCTGAGCAGGGCAAGCAGTTTGCCTTCGCGCAGTCGTTTCAAGCCGAGTTTCGGCGCGTCGCTCATTGAGATAAATTCATTGCCGCCCAGCGTGCGCCACTCGAGCATCTTCTTGTCAAGAAATTTGTTGGAAAATGGCTTGTAGACAATCGCGCATGGCTTTGCTAAAAACGCCCAACACATCGCCTTCAACTCCCAATTTCCAAAATGTGCCGAGACGACAATCGCGCCGTTGCCTTCGGCATAACAGCGCTCGACAAGGTGCATATTTTTCACTTCGAAAATTTTTTCCGCATCGGCTTTGGAGCGAATCAGCGGCGCGCGCATAATTTCAAACAGCGATTGCGCCTGTTCAATATAGACTTGCCGCGCAATGCGCTTTCGTTCTTCCTCTGACTTTTCAGGGAAACAGAGGCGCAAATTCGTTTCCACAAGTTTGCGGCGCAACTTCACGCGCTCATAAAGCCAGACGCCGACCGCTTCGCCAAGTCGATACACCCGCTCAATCGAGAGCCGACGAATCACCATGCCTATCAGCATAAAAACGCCGTAGACCAACGCGTCGACGATGAGTTTGAATACGCGCTTCATTGGAATCACATTGAAATTCTTGCTGATTTTTCTTGCCGAAAGAAGGTGCTGGGTTTTGTATCTTCGCACACCTCGTCCGCGCACCAATAAATAATGAAGTAAAATACGATGACAACGGCACTTTCAATCGATGACGAAAAACCGCTTCTTACGCTCGAAGAAGCCAAAGCCTTCGTCGCCTTGCACCAGCAACAAGGTCGGACGGTCGTTTTTACCAACGGCTGTTTCGACATCTTGCACGCGGGGCACGTGCAGTATTTGAGCAAAGCCAAAGCGCTCGGCGACGTGCTTGTGGTTGCTATCAACAGCGACGCGTCGGTCAAGCGATTGAAAGGGGAAAAACGCCCCATCAACACGCAAGAAGATAGAGCATATCTTCTCAAAAATCTTAAAGCCGTAGATGCAGTGCTCTTGTTTGAAGACGACACGCCGCTTTCCGTGATTGAAACGCTCTTGCCCGATGTGCTCGTAAAAGGCGCAGATTGGGCAGTCGAAAACATTGTCGGCAAAGAGATTGTTGAGGCGCATGGTGGAAGTGTTCAAACCATTTCGTTTTTAAATGGGCACTCAACCACGGGCACAATTGAAAAAATTTTGAACGCTTATTCCGTTAAGTCCTGACACGATGCCGGTTCCGCGAATTTTTACTTTTTTACGACGCACGCTCTACGCGCTACTTATCACGGTGTTCATTGCCATCGTCGGCGTGTATATTTTTTTGAACACGGAAATTGGCGAGCGGTTTCTCAAATCGTTTGCTGAAAAGCAATTCGCACTTCTCTTCAACGGACGGCTCACGATTGAACGCGCCGAACTCGGATTCCCAACGTCGCTCTCGCTTCATCAAGTCAAAGTCTTCATTGCCGACGACTCGACCGAAAGCCTTTCGCTCGAACAACTCTCGCTGAGCATTGCAGGCGTATCGCTTCATCGAAACATCGAAGATGGATTTATCAAGGAATTGCATATCGGAAGAATTTCACTGCAAACGCCCAAAGCCGTTGTGGTGCAAGAGCCTGACAGCGCCTTGCGTTTCTTACGGCTCTTAAAGCCTGATTCAACGCAAACCGTTGACACTATCGAGAGCAAACCCATCAAATTTCTCGTCGATGAAATTGCGATTCGGAACGGCGACTTTTGGTGGATTAACCAAAGCGCGCCACCCATAGACGCAGAAATGAAACTCGCCATCGATTCGCTTCGCGAGCAAAACATCACACCCGTCAATTTTGACAGCCTGCACCTTGCCAAAGTCAATCTCTTGCTCAAAGGCGAATTTGATGCGAATTTCTTAACGGCAACGCTTCAAGAACTCTCCTTCGATGTGCCCGAAGCGGACTTTTCCGTTGCGGAAACAAACCTTTACTTTTCGCTCACGCCACACCGCGTTGAACTGACGGGGCTTGTGCTTAAAACGTCGCGCTCACAGGTTCAGGCGACCGCCGCACTACACCACTACGATGTTTTCGCGCCGTATTCCGAAGACTCGCTCAAACACGCAACCTTTGAGATGAACCTCGATGTTCAGCAACTTGCGCTCGATGATGTAAAGCGGCTTGTGCCGACGCTCTACTTTTTGAAGGGCAATTTTCGTGCAAAGGCGATTCTACGCGGCACGCCTGATTCGTTCAAGATTGATGAAGTCTCGCTTCGCACAGAGCAAAGCCGAGTCGGAATTTCAGGCTCAATCAAAAACGCCTTCACGCCGGAGCAGTCGGAACTCAATGTGTCGTTGCAAAACACCTACTTGACCCTTGCTGATGCGGCGAAAGTGATGCCCTCACTCTCAATGCCCGATATGCGCGATGCAGGTCGGGTGGATTTCAAAGGCGGATTCAACGGCAGACTGAATCGATTTCGAGCGCGGCTTGCGGCGGCATCGCAATTCGGCACAATAGATGCCGACGTGGAAATTGCACTTCCGAAAAATCGTCCGCCCGAATACGCGGGCGCGCTCACCTTCGAGCATCTTAACATCGGCAAAGCCTTGAAAGACCCCGCGCTTCTGAGCGACTTGAATCTTTCCGCTAAACTTGAAGGAAGCGGCAATTCGCTGGAAACCTTGAACGCAAAGTTTGTTGCGACCATGACGAAGTCGCGCTTTGGTGAGTATGCCGTAACGGATTTTTCGGTAAATGCGGGCGTGTCGAAAAAGAAATTCACAGGCGATTTTTTCGTTGCAATGGGCGAACAATTCGCCGAGTTCTCTGGCATATTTGACCTTTCCAAAGATGTTCCGATTTATCAAGGGGAAGGACGTTTGGGCAACTTCGATATTTCCACTTTCACCAAAAACGACAGCCTCAAAAGCAATCTCACGCTCAAATACACGCTCGAAGGAAGCGGCATTGCTCTCGGCGACGTCAGCCTCGATTTCAATTTGGAATTGGACTCCTCAACGCTTGGGAAACTTCCGATTCCAAAAGGCACGGCGGCGCATGTAACGCTCGTTCAAAATCAATTTGATTCGTCAGCGACCTTCGTTTTTCACAGCGATTTACTCGACGTCGAAGTCGAGGGCAAGTATGACTTAGCGCAACTCGTTACGCTTGTTCAGTTGGAATCAGGCGTCATTGAGCGTGAGATTTACAAGAACAACATTTTCCGCTCCAAAGCGCAGGAAGAGCGATTTAAGGAGGTGAGCAAAAAGGTCAAAACATTGGAGAAATCCGTCAAGAAAAAAGCCACAGTTGCCAAAGTGGTGCTTCCGACCTTGAACGTCAAGTTCAACATCTCGCTCAAAAGCCTTTCGGCAATGTCGCTGATTGCAAAAGCAGGCTACTTCAACGCGAAGGCACAACTGAGCGGAAAAATTATCAGCCAGCCCAATCAATGCACCATAACTGCCATAGTCAATATCGACTCCACGACGTATAGCGATATGTTTTTCGCGCAAAATTTTAGCGCGACCTTCGGCTACGTCGACGATGTCATTGACCAGCAAGAGCATCAACTTCGTGCGAAACTTAATCTCTCCGCGTTCCGATTGAAGACAGGCGACCAGCGATTTGTAGATACGAAGTTCGAGATGCGCTACGATAAACAAGCGATGCAAGTCGGACTGCGCGCCTCGAACGTCAACACGCGCGGCAGGCTCGAGATGGATATGCTCGCGGGCGTTTTTGACGAGCAATACATCATCTTGCTCGAAAACTTGAAATTCGCCACAAGCGAATTTAGTTGGGAGGCAAATTCAAACTCGGAATTTCAAATCAGCCCGCAGAACATTCGGTTCAGCAACGTCGCTTTCCGCAACAAAGACCAAGAACTCTCGCTCAAAGGCTTCCTTGAATTCGACGGCGATGGCAACGTGAGCCTTGCGCTGAAAAATTTCAATCTTGCCGATTTCCGAAAATGGGTTCTGCCCGAAATGTCCAACGCGCCTTTCGGCGGCAGAGTAAATCTCGCGCTCGATGTGAGCGGCAACTTGCAACGTCCAGTCATCACGTTCGGATTAGATATTCGCAATTTGATTTACAGTTCGGTGCGCGGTGGAAACATCACGCTCCAAGCCAATTACCAAAGCAAATGGATGGACATCGTGCTTGCCGCTAATCTGGATAGCACGAAGAAGTCGCGGGTGTTCGGACAAGGCGACATCGTGAATCGCATTTCTGGGCGCGGGCGCATTCCGATAAACTTGGACAGCGACGGCACGCCCTTCGGCTTCATCAAGAGCGAAGAGGTGTTCGCCGAAGTGCGCTCCAACGACCTTGCCGCCTCCGCGCTTGAAGCCTTTGTCCCGCTCGAGCGCACGACGGGATTCATCAAATTGCTCGCGACGGTTCGCGGACGATTTCCCTCGCCCGATATTCGCATCAGCCTGTTGATTGACAAGGTCAAAACCACGCCGATTGCCACGCAAGTCGAATACACGCTCGACGGCGAAATTGTCGCCACGCCGAGTGGCGCGAGATGGACTTCGATCACCTTCAACGACCGCTTCGGCGGCGAAGGCTCAACCAGCGGCGCGATTAAAATGAACAACTTCGCCGTTGAGACGCTCGACGTCGGCATTGCGTTCAATCGCCTTCACCTCATGCGAAAGCCCGAAGGCAAAGACGGCTTGCCCTTCGGCTCGCTGATTGCCTCTTCCGACAACCTGCGCTACTTCGGCACGTTAGACGCGCCGAAACTCACCGGACGGCTCACCATCAATGAAGGCGACATGAGTTCCTTCGCCAAAAACGCCAACAACGCTACACAATTCGCCGAAGCGGCAAAGTTCATCACGATGCGCGCCCGCGAAGACACAACGCTCACGATAGAAGAGCGCGCCCGCATCAAGAAAGAGCGTCGGCTCAGCGAAGAATTTTCAATGGACGAAACGCGCACCCGCATTCAAGCCTATCAAATCACGCCTTACGACCTGATGACGATGGATTTGCGCGTGCGAACCCAACGGCGAATGCTTTACACCATCATTTTCAATAAGTATCTCGGCGAGCAAATGAAAGTGAGCATTGAAGACGTCGACATTCGTGTGCGCAAACGCGGCATCAACCTTGAAGCCTTCGGAAGCGCATCGATTGCGGGCGGCAGCTACACGGCGTTCACAAAAAACTTTGAAGTGAAGCCCGGCGGAAAAATTTCTTGGAACGAAGAAGATATTTTGAACGCCAGCATCAATGTAACGGCAGAAACGCGCACACGCGCCGACAATCCCGACCCGCGCCGCGCTGGTGTTCAAGCCGAACTGTTTTTAATCGTGAAAATTACTGGCACCGCGCTCGCGCCCAACATGGCGATGGGCTATC
Organism: Chloroherpetonaceae bacterium; assembly: GCA_046719715.1. GTDB lineage: Bacteria > Bacteroidota > Chlorobiia > Chlorobiales > Thermochlorobacteraceae > JANWWM01. The sequence goes on from JBDNCJ010000013.1 coordinate 46,383, forward strand.
GCTTTGAAGAATTGGAATTCAAAATGCCAAACTCGGATTTGCCCGGATTCGAAGACCCAAATGCCGTGTTGAACTTTGCGCTGTTACTTTCGGCTGGACAGTGGTATGCGCCGCCCGTCGAACTTGGCGGAAGCAGTGCTGGAATCGGGGCAGGCACAGTCGCAAGTGCCGGATTGGGTGCAGGCGCAGGCTTGCTCTCCTCTCAACTCTCGCGCGTTGCTGGAACGATTGCCGGCGTGCAATCGGTCAATATCGGATTGGCGCGCGACGCGAGCGGCGGATTTTCAGGCGTCGATTTAGCCGTCGCCTACGCCGTTCCCGGCACCGACGGCAAACTCGTCGTCATCGGCTCCGGCTCGTTTGCCAACAACGACTCCGCCGCCATTCGCGGAGGCAATACCAATTCACAAAAATTGGAATACCGCGTCAGCGATAAAGTCGTCCTCGAAGCCTTCCGCGTCTTTGGTCAAAACAACTTCACCATCTTCAATCAAGAGATGCAAGAACTGTGGGGCTTCGGCGTGGCGTATCGCGACAACTTCCATACTTGGAGCGAACTGAGCGACCGCATTTTCCGACGCAAAAAAGACACGCTCAAGCCAAACGAGAAAAAGAAAACCGAACAGCAACCGCCCGATGAAGACGAGCGTGTCAGCCAACCCTCTGAAACTGAATCTGCTGCAAACAAATGACCGACCTTTCTGGAAAACATATTTTACTCGGCGTAAGTGGCGGCATTGCGGCTTACAAAATTCCAAACCTTGTGCGCCTCTTCAAAAAAGCCGGCGCAGAGGTGCAAGTCGTTATGACGAAATCCGCATCGCAGTTCGTCTCGCCGCTCACGCTCGCGACGCTTTCAGGGCGCAATGTGCTGTCCGAAATTTTTCCCGACGCGTCTTCAACGCAAAGCGCGTGGACGACACACATTCACTTGGGTGAGTGGGCGGATTGCTTCGTGCTTGCGCCCGCCACCGCCAACACGATTGCTAAACTCGCCGGCGGCTTTGCCGACGAGATGCTCTCGGTCTGCTTCCTAACAATGCGTCCGAACAAGCCAAAGTTGATTTTCCCATCAATGGACGGCGAAATGTTCGACGCGCCCGCCGTGCAACGCAATTTGAAGACGCTCATGCATGACGGCTGTGTCATCGTTGAGCCTGAAATCGGCGAACTCGCGTCGGGCTTAATCGGCAAAGGTCGACTGCCTGAACCCGAGACGATGTTTCGGCACGTCGTTGATTCGCTGGTGCCGAAAGAAAAACCGCTTGCAGGAAAACAGGTGGTCGTTACTGCGGGCGCGACCCGCGAAAAAATGGACGGCGTGCGATTTATCTCGAACTATTCCTCTGGCAAAATGGGATTCGCGCTCGCCGAAGTCGCCGCCGAACTCGGCGCGGAAGTCATTTTGATTGCCGGCAAAACACCGCTTCAAACGCCGCCGAACGTGCATCGCATTGATGTTGAAAGTGCAGAAGATATGCTTCGCGCCGCGCAACAGTACTTCCACTCCCTCGATCTCTTCGTTGCCGCCGCCGCTGTCGCCGACTATCGCCCCGCCGAAGTCTATGACGGCAAACTCAAAAAATCGTCGGATTCGCTCTCGCTACATCTCGTCAAAAATCCCGACATCTTGCTTCAATTCGGAAAAGAAAAACAAGCACACCAATTTTCCATCGGCTTCGCGCTCGAAATTCAAGACCCAATTGAAAACGCAAAAGCCAAACTCATGGTCAAGAATTGCGACATGATTGCACTCAACCATGCACACGAAGCCGGCGCGGGATTTGAAGTCGACACCAACCGACTCACGCTCATTTTCAGAGACGGCACTATCGAACAACTTCCTTTACAAGCAAAGCGAATTGCGGCAAAAACAATTTTTGAAAAAGCAAATTTTTTCTTTCAAAAAAGTTCTTTAACATCACTTCGGCAATGACGCAAGCGTAGTATTCACACCTTACGCGACACGCCAAACTGCAAGACCTCTTTGCAGTTTTTTTGTCTCTAACATTTTTTGAAACACACAAACGGAAAATGATGCAAGGCGGATTATTCGATGAGCCGTCGCCGTCTCTTCCTTCCCCCGAAGAAGACTTACAGCGTTGCAAAACGCTCGCAGAACTTTATGAAGCAACAAAAACGTGCAAGAAGTGCCGCTTGGGTGAAACACGGAAGAATTACGTGTTCGGTGACGGAAACGAGCGCGCCAAAGTGGTGCTTGTCGGCGAAGCCCCCGGTGCTGACGAAGACGAACAAGGTTTGCCTTTTGTCGGACGTTCAGGACAACTGCTCACGAATATTTTAGCGGCAATCAAATTTGAACGGCGGGACGTCTACATCTGCAACATTATCAAATCGCGCCCGCCGAACAATCGCAATCCTGAGCCAGACGAAGTGGCGGCATGTTTGCCTTATCTCTATCGGCAATTAGAAATAATCCGCCCGAAACTCATTTTAGCCTTAGGCAAGGTGGCGGCGAATACGCTCTTAGAAAACAACCTCGCCATGCAAGCGATGCGCGGCAAAGTCCATAAGTGGCGCAACATTGATGTGATTGTAACCTATCACCCAGCTGCGCTCTTGCGCAATCCGAATTGGAAACGCTTTTGTTGGGAAGACGTGCAAATGCTCCGACGCATTTACGACGAGAAATATAATCACGACTGATAGCAACGACTGACAGCGGCGATTGAAATCGCTTGCCCAACGATTTAGAATTTTTTTTAGCAGTCAGAATCAAACAACACCATTATCACGAGATTCAAGAACGAAACACATGAGCGGATTTATTGAACGAAGCCAAGAAATGAGCGGCAGTTATCCTTTGCAAAAACTGACCGGTATTCGCAAAGGATTTCGTGAGGAAGTCGACATTAAAGACGGGCGCATTTTGCCCAACGCCGTTCAAGTCGAGCAGGAAGTTCTGGGCGGAACGCTGATTTCTGTTGACGCCATCGAGCGCGTTATCTCAGTCTTCGGCGAAGAATCCGACACAATTTTCTACGACCAAAAGCACCGTCTTATCTACAAAGCCATGCTTCGGCTCTACCAACGCCGAGAAGCGATTGACTTGGTTACGCTCACCGACGAACTCAAACGCTCCGAAGAACTTGAAGCGGCGGGCGGCTATCACTACATCGCTGAACTCACCAACAAAGTCGCAACAGCGGCGAACGTCGAATACCACGCCATCATCGTTAAAGAAAAGTATCTCTACCGTCGGCTCATTCATATCGCCACGCAAATTTCGCACGCAGGATACGACCAATCCTTTGACGTCTTCGAACTCATTGAGCGCGCCTCGCAAGAAGTGTTCAAAATTTCGCAAGCGGGGATTAAGAAAAAAGCCACCGACATCAAAGCACTTCTCAAAGATGCAACAAAACTCATTGAGGTGTTGCAAAGCAAAAAAAGCGCGGTAACGGGCGTGCCGTCGGGCTTCGCGGATTTGGATCGATTGACGGCGGGCTTTCAGCCGGCGGATATGATTATCATCGCCGCACGTCCCTCGACGGGAAAAACGGCGCTTGCACTTTCGTTTGCACGCAACGCCGCCGTCGATGCCAAAGTCCCCGTCTTAATTTTCAGCCTTGAAATGGCGGAAATTCAATTAGCCATGCGGATGCTGTGCGCCGAAGCCCACGCCGACTCCAACGCCGTAAGAACCGGACGCATCTCCCCGCAAGAAATGACGCGCATCATGGGGCAGTTAGACCCGCTCTCCGGCTCTGAAATTTACATCGACGATACGGCGGGCATTTCCATCATCGAACTGAGCGCGAAAGCGCGGCGAATGAAGCAGGAAAAAAACATCGGCTTAATCATCATCGACTATCTTCAGCTCATTACGCCCGTGCGCGACGGCAAAGCCAATCGCGAGCAGGAAATCGCACAAATTTCGCGCTCGCTCAAAGCCCTCGCCAAAGAACTCAACGTGCCTGTTATCGCGCTCGCCCAGCTCAATCGCTCCATTGAGCAGCGCGGTGCCGACCGCAAGCCGCAACTTTCCGACCTCCGCGAATCCGGCTCCATTGAGCAAGATGCCGACGTCGTCATGTTTCTCTCGCGCCCTGAACGCTACGGCGTGCAAAATTTCCCTGACGGCTCTTCAACCAAAGGCGTGATTGTGGTCGATATCGGCAAACAACGCAACGGACCGGTGGGTGAGGTGAAGTTGCGCTTCTTGGAGCAATACGGTCGATTTGAATCGCTCTCAACGATTTACACAAGTGCAGACTTGCCGCCGAGCGATGAATTTCGTGCAAACAAAGCGGCAGGTGAAATCGAGCAGAGCCAACTGCCGCCGCCCGAACCGCCGCTCAACCCCGACGACGCGCCGTTCTAATCGCGCACAAGCGTTCACAAATTGGCAATCGCGAGCGCGCAGACCATCATGCCCGCGACTAAAAAATTTTGTGCAATGCCATTATACCACACGTCGTATTTGCGCGGCGCGGAAACGAAGCGAATTTGCAGAGCAATTTGCGGAAGAATGAACAACAGCGCGAGCCATGCGTTTGTGTATTGACCAAGCGAGAAGAGATAGAGCGAGGCGAAAAATTGTCCGAGATTGATGAGCAACGCGGCAACCAACGCCGCTTTGCGCTCGCCAAACGCAACCGGAAGCGTGCGAATCCCTACACGAACATCGCCTTCAATCGATTTGAAATCATTCACCGTCATCGTGCCTGTGCTGGCAAAGGCATAGCAGAACGCAATCACCACCGAGTGAACCGTGATTTCGCCGCGATACGCCACTTCGCCTGAAAGCCATGGATAAAGCAAATACGAAAACGCCACAATGATATTGCCCCACCATAGCCGCTTTTTGAGTTTAATGGGATTCGCGCTGTAAAGGTGCGCGTTGATGATGCCCAAAATCACATGCGCCACCACGAAGGGGTGAATGAGCCACGCTATAAGCACCGTCAGCACCGACCAAATGGAGATGAGAATCGTCGCGTTGCGCAGTGAAATCGCGCCGCTGGGAATCGGACGCGTCGGCTCATTGATGACGTCAATATCGCGGTCGAAGTAATCGTTGAGCATCTGACAAACGCCCGTCGCCATTGGTCCTGTGAGCAAAACACCGAGCCAAAAAATCCCGTCCCCTAAATTTTTCCAACCAAACGCACCGCTCGCTACTGCACCGCAAACAAAACTCCAAATGACGGGAATCCAAGTAATCGGTTTGAGAAAGGAAAGAAGCGTCTCGGCAAACGACGCCGAGTGACCCACAGGGCGCGTATTGCGAATGCCTGATGTTGAGGCAAGACGTTCAAGCTGGGTTTGCTCTACTGGTGGTTTCGATTTGTTGGGTGAAATGTTACTCACTGCAAAATCCTCTTTTCCCCTTTTTCTCATTACAACGAATACTGGCTTAATATAGCCAAACTCTCATGCATTGAGAACAATAAGCAAGGATAAGGTCTCTTTCCGCTCTTCACCCCTTATCGCTCGTTATTCATTAGAGATGGAGTCTTCGCGTCGCTCGTAATAACATTGCTGTAAAAACTCACGCGAATCCCATTTGAGGATTCCATCGAAAAGAAAAAGCGTCCCGCTGTTTTGAACGAAACGCTTTCACCTAAGAGAAACAAAGAACAAGCCAGCGAGAAAAAAACTTTTTAATGAGCAATGAGTAACGAGGAATGAATAATTTGAAAGCGACTCTCGTTACCCATTCCACACTGCTCATTATTCATTACTTGACCAGCATCATCTTCTTCGTCTGCACAAAGTTTGAACCCGACGCGCCATTCGTCGCGCTCGCTTGCAGACGGTAGAAGTAAATGCCACTTGCCAAAGTGCTTGCGTTGAAGTTGAAATTGTATGTCCCTGCGTCTTGCCGACCATTCACCAAGGTTGCGACTTCCTTTCCAAGCACATCGTAGATTTTCAGCGAGACGGTGCTTGCCGTCGGAAGTTGATAACTGATGACCGTCGTCGGGTTGAACGGGTTCGGATAGTTTTGCGAAAGCGTGAATTGCTTCGGCAAGCCGGCGTCGACTTCAATGATGGGGCTGTATTCAAACTGTCCGTCAAAGTCAATCTGCTTCAAGCGGTATTGGACTTTGCCTGAGGCGGTGCGGTCTAAGAATGAGTAGGATTTTGCTTCGTTCGTGGTGCCGTTGCCTCTGACGAAGCCGAGCGTGTTCCAAGTTGCGCCTTCGGATTTGCGTTCCACTTCAAAGCCTGAGTTGTTCAATTCCGATGCGGTTGACCATTGAAGCATCACGCCTTCGCGGTGCTGTCCGCCGATGAAACTGACGAGCTCGACGGGCAGTTGGTTATTGGCGTCGCTGATGGTGAACTCGCCGAAACTGTTCGTGCTGAACGACGCGGTGCGCGACGTATAGTTGCCGCTCGCAATTTGAATCCAATCGTTTGGGGAAGTGGGTCGGCGATAGACTCTGCCGAGCGAGAGATTCTTGCCGTTGTCGTCGTTGGAAACCCACGAGAGCGCGAGCGTTGCAGGCGTAATCGGCAGGGCTTGGGAGGAGATATTCCATCGGCGTGCGATGCCGGTTGCGCTTCCGACGGTTACAATGCCTTGCGCCCCGCTAAACCGTTGAACGCTTACATTGCCCAAGTTATTGGTGGTGGTGAGCGAAACGCCCATGCCGCTGAATGTTTCGGTGGCTTCAATCGCGCCGCCGGTAATGGCGCGTATGGCTTCCACTCTGCCGACGACGTAGTTGTTCGGGGTTTCCGTCAAGGTTGCGCCTTGCGCCAGCGTGAGCGTATTTGAACCGGTGTTCAAAATGCCCGTGAGCGAAATGTTGCCCGTAACGGTTACGTCGCCCGTGAGCGTTGACGCGCCCGATGTGGTGATTCTCGTGTATGTTCCGCCCGGAATGTTGCCGCTTCCAGTGAAGGCGTTCTCGGTCGCTTGCGATGCCGGGTTCCCCGTTACCGCCGTTGTTAAATAATTGATGTTTGTTCCAGACCCATTGTAAGCAAATGCGCGGAAGTGGTAGGTCGTGTTCGGAGAAAGTCCTGTAATCAAAACCGATACTGCGACGCCGTCATACACGACGCGAGTGCCGTTGAGGTTCTGCGCTTGGTTGAAATTGGTATTTGCCGTGTAAGTAACCCCGCCTTGTGGAAGTTCATCAACAGGACTTCCGGCTTTCGCAAAGAGCATTTTTCCAATGCCGTTGCCCTGCTGGCTGAACGAGACGCGCATCGATGTGTCGGTAATTTCCGAGAAAATCAACGCCCCGACTTGAGAGGTCGGCGCAGGCGATAAGATGCTTCCGCTTCCGCTGTTTGGATTATTTGCCCCAGTGGTGGTCAAGTAGTGATGTGTGCCGCCCTGTTGCGTAGTTGCGCCATTGAGTTCAAAGACGCGGAAGTGATACGTGCCTGCTTGGGCGATAGAAAACGTGGTCGAATCGCCTGTGCCGGAATACAGCCCAAGATTTCCGTTTCCGAGCGGCGTGCCTGTGTTGAATTGAGTGCTTCCAACGACGGGATTGCTTCCATTTTGCGGCACATAGTCGACGGGCGAATTGAGTTTGCCGACGAGAATGCGTTCAGAACCGTTTCCACTTGTCCATTTAACCTTCAACACATTTTGGCTTGTTTGAGTAATGACGATTCCCGAAGCCTGAACGGTCGGTCGTGTTGCTAAACTCGGAATGCCGAGAGTGGAAGGATTAATCGTTTGATAATGCTGCGAGCCGGCGTTGCCGACGTTCAACTCGTAGCCGGCGAAGGTGTAAAGTGTTGCGGGAGAGAGTCCGGTTATAGTAACGCTGGTGTCGGAGCCGACATAAACGCAATACGCGGTGCCGCCCAGAAGCGTGCCGCTTGCGTATCGATTGCCGCCGCTACTGTAAACCGTTCCATTGACGGGATTAACCAACCCGCCAGTCGTTTGTGCGATAATGACGCGCTGATTGCCGTTGCCGTTTGTCCAGCGCAGGGTGACAGAGGTATCCGTACGGTTGAGCGCAGAAAGGTTGGTTACATTGACAGTCGGTTGATTGCTCAACGTGGTGCGAGAAGAACCGTTGGAAATCGTCGAGGTATTGTAAGCCGTCGTGGGTGGAGTTGTTGCCGCGCCATTAAACTCAAAGACGCGGAAATAATAAAGGGTATTCGGCGACAATCCCGTAACTCTGACGGAATCGTTGGTCGTATTTGCAACGACGAAAACGCCCGCAGTAACCGTATCGCCTTGTCCAAAAGCGGAATTAGAGACATACCCCCGCCCATTTTGAGGTGCGCTGATAATCGAACTTTGGCTTGCGACCACAAGGCGTCGCGCACCGTTGCCGTTTTGCCAGCGAATTGTAAGCGCATTGGTCGCAGGATTTTGAACGCTAACCCCGCTCGCTTGGGTCGTCGGTACCGGCGCAAGCGTCGATACGGTAATATTGTTCCCGACGCCAATGCTTCCGAGATAGTTCTCCGTTCCATTCGCGGCAACATTGAACTCATAGACGCGGAAGTTGTAAGTGGTGCTGCTGCTCAAACCGCTAACCAATACACTTGTGCCTGTGCCCTTAAAGACGACGAAGTTGTTATTTCCTAAATCGGAGCCGTTGCCAAAAATCAGGCTGGCGTTGAGCGTTTGTCCGTCAAAGTTATCGATGTTGGCGGCGGGAGATGTTGAGGGACAAGCAACCACAATGCGCTGATTGCCATTGCCATTCGTCCAACTCACGCTAATGGACGTCGAACTGCGAAATGTATTTGTAATCCCCGACGCTTGCACGGTCGGCTCGGTTGCAAGCGATGAACGGCTTCCGAGAAGCGGCGACGCGGTGCGAATAATTCTATTTGACGAGTTGCTTTCAGGAAGCGAGAGATTGCCGCCATTGAACTCATAAACGGCGAAGTGATAGAGCGTGCCTGGTGCCAAACTGCTGACAAATACTTGACCGCCCGATGTAATGCCAGCAACGAAGTTCCCGTTGCCGAGTTGTTGTCCCGTCATTAAAATCACGCCGCTGGGCGGTGCGACGTTCACGGCGCTGTTTGGGCGAGCAATGACGACCCGCCCTTGTCCGTTGCCTGCGGTAAAGTTTACTTGCATGGACGTCGGCGTAACATTACTGAATGAAAGATTAGAGGGCGATGTGGTGGGTGCGAGGGTCGTCGTGTAAAACGAAACAAGGTTTGAGCTACTATTGCTTGTATTGTAGTTTTGTGTTCCAGCCGTTAGACCGTTGTATTCCCACACGCCCACCGAATAACCGGAAGTGGCACTTAAACCCGTTACGGTAACGGTCGTATCGGTGCCGTTATAGACGACGAACGTGCCCGTGCCAATTTGCGAGCCGGAGCCGAAGGTCGTGCTGGCAGTGTAAGTCGCCCCGTCGGTTGGTGAGGCGGCGGAATTGGTTAAGCGCATGGTAACCAATCGCCGTTGCCCGTTGCCATTCGTCCAACGAAGTGAAACCGAGTTGCTATTGGCGGAAACGACTTTCATGTTTGAGGCTTGCACCGTCGGTTGCGAGGCAAGTTGCGCAAAGGCGGTTTCCGAGAAAAAGAACAGCGCGAGCAGTGCGAAAAGAAAATATCGTTGAATCATTTTTTGAATGGTTTAGCGTTAGAGAATTAGTAGATGTAGTTGATGGGAATGGTCTTTCCCGCGTCCTTTTCGGTAATCGTCGTTACCTTTCGGTCTTGCGCTTTGTGCGGTTCGCCGACGAAGACGTTCACGGTTCTGCCTTTTTTGATGCGCTCCGTCGTCGTTGCGCCCGGATTGACGTTGAGCGGCGACTGTCGGTCATCGAGCCAAATGTTGAGGACTTTTGAGGTGATGTTTTTGAACGAGACTTTGAAGTATTTATCGTCCATATCGCCCGACGGCATTGCTTTCATCTTCGCGTTTGCCGCATCGACCTCTGCTTGTGAAGGCGGCGCAATACCCTTCACCATTTCGTTGTAAACTTCCTTCGCGTTTTTTTCATAGAAGGCTTTTGCGTCTGATTCTACGGCGAGCGAAAACTTCACTGACGCGAGCGGCTCTTTGCCGCCTTTGTAGGCGTAGCAGTTCACGCGGCATTCCAACTCATGCGTGCCGGCAGAAAACTTCGCAAAGGCTTTCGGCAGATAAGTGGCATAGTGATACTTGCCAAAAGATTCGCACGGCACGGTCGGATTGGAAATCATCGGTAAAACAAATTCCGCCGCCATTTTGCCTTTCACTTGTTTGGCATCGAGCGGGAAATCATCGCGCTCGATGGATTTGCCATTTTCAAGAATTTCAATCGAGAGCGTAACGGGCTTGCCATCTTCAACTGTAACAAGGTCGGCGAGCGGCTTGGAGAGTTTGACGTGTGCATAAATGAAGTCGCCCGATTTGAACGCGGTCGCGCCGTCGTTCTTTGAAGCATATTGCGAGAGCGAGACTTGCCCGACTTGCCCACCGACTTGTCCAAAGAGCGCGGCACTACAAAGCGTGAGCGCAAGAAGCGCGAAGAAGAATTTCGGTTTCATTGTCCATTGTGTTTAGTTGTTAAAGAGTGTGTTAATGCTTACTTGCGTCTCGACCACCATTCGCTGTTGCCGCCCTCGATGAATTGTTCCGGCGGGGTTTTCTCGCGCACTTGGCGATCTTGGTATTGAATCTTTCCGCCCTTGACTTCAAACGGGAAGACGTCCGCGCCGGCTTTCTTTTGGAACGGACCGGCGACGACCTTCGACGGCTTGCCGTTTTGCCATTCGTAAGTGTCGTAGTAAGTCATGCGGATTTCGTATTTGCCGTCGGCGAGGTCGGCGGGCTTGAGGGCTTTGCCGGATTTGCCTTGTGGCGCGAGGTCGTAGAGCGTCAAGTCTTCGCGTTGCCACATGCGTTTGGATTTGAGGCGAAGCGGCTGATAGGATTTTTGCCCTTTATCGTTAGTGATGCCGCCGTAGAGTTTGCCGTTTTTGAAGAGTTCAATATCGACGGCGTATTCTTGGGTTGCGGTCGGGGTTTCCAATTCTTCCTGTTGATGAAAAAACACCCAGCGAAATCCGCGTCCTTCATTTTGCGGGTCAAAGGTGAGGAAGCCGTAGTCGCTCCACATGCCGTTCAGGAAGTAGCGCGCTTTGACTTCGGCGAACTTATCGGGATTTTCTTTCTTCAAAACGCTGAACGGGAAATCGTAGAATTTTTTGCCGTCGATGAAGAACGAAAGCAGGTAGTCGCCGCCGCTTGTTAAAACATAATCGAGCGCATATTCTTTTTGGGTTTCCATTGAGCCGCTTAAAATCGAGCATCGCGTAAAAGGTCCTTCCGAGCCGCTCGTTTGAAAGAGAAACTTCGCAAGGTCTTTGCCCGCTTGCGACAGCACGGCGTAAAGTTTGTGCTCGCTCTGTTCGTAGCCGTATTTGGCGGTGCCGCCGCCTTCTTCTTTATCGGGCAAAAACGAAACGGTTATTCCGTTGAAGGCGAGCCGTCCGCTTTCGTTATCGAGTCGCAGACCTTTTCCGCTTTCCAAAAAGCCGCTCATCGCAATGGCGGGCGGAAAGGGCTTGTCATAAACGAGCGGCTTCGGCTGTGCAAGCGCGCTGATAGAGGCGCAGAGCGCGAGAAAGAAAGTGATGCGTTTCATGATGTTGGTTTTTTGATTGAGTTAAAGATTTAGTTGAGTTTGCTCCCTTTGCGAATGACGAACGCGTCGAAGCGGTCGGCTTGAATCATCTGTTCGGGCGAAGGTGCGGAAACTTGTCGCCCTTGTGGCACGACCTTTCCGCCTTTGATTTCAAAAGCGAAGACGTCTGCGCCCGGCTTGCTTTGAAATTGACCGGCAATCATTTTAGGTTTGTCGCGGATTTTTTGTTTGTCGTAGTAAGTAATGCGAATTTCATACTTGCCGTCTTTGAGGTGCGAGGGAAGCATGATTTCGCCGCCGTCTTTGTTGAGGGTGTAGAGCGGCATGCCGTCGCCGTCGCCGACCGCGCGCCAGATGCGGTTTGCGCTGAGCCAATTCGCTCTATCTTCGTTGCCTTTCACGCCCGCTTGTTGATTCCACGAGCCGTAAAGTTTGCCGTCTTTGAAGAGTTCGACGTCGGCGAAGACATCGATGGACTCGTTGCCCGAAAGGTTTTGATTGCAGAGAAAGAAGAACCACTTAATCGGCATCTTCGCGTTGCTCGAGACTTGCACGTAGCCGTATTCGCTCCACGCGCCCGTGAGGAAGTAGCGTGCGCCGTCTT
>JBDNCJ010000130.1:0-2749 GCA_046719715.1 Chloroherpetonaceae bacterium
TCATAAACGGGCGTTCCCGGCTCAATGAAGAAAATGCCTCTGTCGTCGAGTTGCGCCAGCGCGTAAGGCACGGCTTCGCCCGATTCGGCGGAAATGAGCGTTCCGAGTTGCCGCGAATTAATTTCACCTTTATACGGCTCGTAGGATTTAAAGACGTGCGTCAAAATGCCCTCACCTTTGGTATCCATCACAAATTCCGATTGGAAGCCCAAGAGTCCTCTTGTCGGAATTTCAAATTCTAATCGGGTCATGCCGCCTTCGAGCGAGACCATGTTTTTCATATCGCCCTTGCGTTTACCCATTTTTTCAATGACAATGCCGACGAAGTCCTGCGGCACGTCAATCGTAACGGATTCGTAGGGTTCGAGCAACTTGCCGTTTTCGTCACGCTTCAAAATCACTTCGGGGCGCGAGACTTGCAGTTCGAAGCCTTCACGACGCATGGTTTCAATCAGCACGGAAAGATGCAATTCGCCGCGACCGGAGACTTTGAACGTATCGGCACTGTCGGTGTCTTCGACTTTCATTGCGACGTTGGTAATCACTTCTTTGTAGAGCCTATCGCGGATATTTCGGCTGGTAACATATTTGCCTTCTTTGCCGGCAAAGGGCGAATTATTGACGGAAAAAAACATCGAGACCGTCGGCTCGGTAATCGAGAGCGGTTCGAGCGCGATGGGAAAATCGGGGTGGCAGAGCGTTGCGCCGATGTTGCCTTCCTCGATGCCGGAGAGTGCGACGATGTCGCCCGCGCTGGCTTCCGTCGCTTCGACTTTGCCGAGTTTTTCAAAGAGAAAAAGTTTAGCGACTTTCGCCTTTTTGACCGAAACGCCCGACTCCGTTTTTTCCACCAACGCCACTTGGTCGGTCGGTTTCACTTTGCCTTTCATAATTCTGCCGACGACGATTTTTCCTAAGTAGTCGCTGTAATCGAGCGAATTGACGAGCATTTGAAACGGAGCGTCGATGTCGGCTTCGGGCGCAGGAATTTTTTCCAAAATCATATCGAGCAAGGGCGTAATATCTTTGCCTTCTTCTTCAAGTGTGTGTTTGGCGTAGCCTGCCTTGCCGGAGGCGAAGATGTAAGGAAAATCAATTTGCTCATCATTCGCGCCCAAATGTATGAAGAGGTCTAAGACTTCATCAATGACTTGCAGGGGACGCGCATTCGGACGGTCGACTTTGTTAATGACAACAATGACCTTCAAGCCTGCTTCGAGTGCGCGGCGCAAGACGAACTTCGTTTGTGGCATTGGTCCTTCAAGCGCATCAACCAACAGAAGCGCACCGTCGACCATTTTCAAAATGCGCTCGACTTCGCCGCCGAAATCGGCGTGTCCGGGCGTATCGACGATATTGACTTTATGATTTTTGTAGTTGTAGCCCGCATTTTTGGCAAAGATGGTGATTCCGCGTTCTTTTTCTTGCGGATTAGAGTCCATAATACGCTCCTCGACTTTCTGATTGTCTCGGAACGTGCCGGTTTGTTTGAGAATCGCATCAACGAGCGTGGTCTTTCCATGGTCAACGTGAGCGATGATGGCAATGTTGCGAATGTCTTCGCGGCGACGGATGGTCATAAATGGATTAAGAGATAGGTTGCAAAAGTTGAGACTGCGAATAAAGGAACTACGAACTCTAAAATCGGGCGCGAATATACATTTTTTCAATGGCTTTTTGCCAAGCCTTTTGTGCTGTCTTTGATTGAAGGGCTATTTGACTGTTGTTCGTTCCTTAGAGTTGATACGATTAAGTTTTCTTCACGTCGTTTTTAATTTGCGAGAAACCTGTAACTTTATAGGTTGAATCCTACCCAAAGTCTATCACAAAGCACGGTTATGAAAAACACATCACATATTCTTCTTGTCGACGACGAGCCGCTGATTCTTTCGTCTATGCGCGATTTATTGGAAGTTGATTACGTCGTTCATACGGCGGAAAGAGGGCAGAAGGCATTGGAGATTTTATCCAAGTTTCCGATTAAGGTGCTCATTAGCGACGAGCGCATGCCTGAGATGCGCGGGCATCAGTTACTCAAACGCGCCAAGCAGGCAAGTCCGAACACGATTCGCATTTTGCTGACGGGCTACGCTGATTTAGAAAGCGTGATGAACTCTGTGAACGCAGGCGAAATTTTCCGATACCTCAATAAGCCATGCCGCAACGACGCGCTGTTGAACGTGGTTCGACTCGGCGTTCAGATTTACGACCGCCTTTCCACCTTGAAGCCGACGGCAACGGCGGCGGTGTCAAAAAACGACGTGAAGCCTGACCTGACGATTCCCAAATATGACGCGCTCTTCGTCGGATTTACGCTTGATGAAATCGCACGTCTTCAACTTCGACTTTCGAAGCATTTCACCATTCGCACCGCCGCCACAGTGGTCGAGGCGTTGAAACTCATCGGCGACACGCCGCCAGCAGTGGTTGTCAGCGAATTAAAGTTGGACGATTACGAAGGACTCGATTTTCTGCAAGCCGTTGTGAGTGAAAATCCTCAACTCATCGTCATCGTGCTCACCGATACCGTCGATGTCAGTTTGATTACCGAAGCCGTCAATGAACTGAATGTCTTTCGCTATTTGCCGAAATCGGCAACGCAAGAGGAGTTGGAGCGCGCCCTCATGGACGCGGCGGCGCGAAGCACGATTTATCGCGCACAACCCAACGCAAATTTGAAATTCACCGCCGCACAAATTGAGCCGCCGAAGAAAACACCGCCCCCGACTTCGGAACTGCTCCACCGCTT
>JBDNCJ010000131.1:0-2718 GCA_046719715.1 Chloroherpetonaceae bacterium
ACTTAAAGATGGCGAATTGAGAACATCAAAGGCAAGTTCAACTTTTGTTTCGACTTTATTGACATTTTGCCCGCCCTTGCCGCCGCTTCGAGCAAAAGAAAACGAGAGTTCCGACGGCGGAATTTCAAGCATCGGCGTGATTCGGTAAGGTGCGTTCATAACAAGCGTATTGAAATCACAATGTTGAAACGCAAAAATACGATATTGCTCAAATACCGACTTACAAAGCGATAAATCAAACGCGCAAAAGTATTTAACAACTTCAAACGACAATCGCTGCAAGCATGAACAACGCTCCAACACGTCCGGCGCACGATATTGAGGCGGCGCACGTCGCCGTTCTCAAAGAGGCGAAAGCCTTGCGGGAAAAAGAGCCTGAAAAAGCGCGGCGACTGGCGGAAGAAGCCTTATCGCTCATCGGTGCCGCGTCGGCGTTTGAATGCGATAAAGCGGAGGCGCACTTTATTCTTGGCGCGATTTGTTCGCGCACCGGCAATCCCGAACTCGGCATTGAACATGCCGAAACCGCCTTAAGCCTTTATAACAAAAACCTTTATGACAAACACGGTGCCTCGCTCGCCGCCTGCGACGCCTTGAACTTGATTGGATTTCTGCAGTTCAATCGGGCGAACTTTTCCGACGCGATTGCGCGGCATCAAGCGAGTTTCAACGGCTACGAACGCTTGAACGAAAAAAAAGGCATGGCGTCCGCGCTCAACTATCTCGGCAACGTCTACCAAACCCTCGGCGATTATGCAAACGCGCTTGAGCATTACGAGCGAAGCCTCGCCTTGCGTCGTGAAATCGGCGACCGTCGCGGCGCAATCGTCAATATCGGCAATATCGGCGCGGTCAATTTTGCACTTGCTAATTTCGATGTCGCCTTGTCAAACTTCCGCGACGTCTTGCAACAAAAAGAACAAGAGGGCGACATGCGCGGCGCGGCGTCGGCACTGATGAACATCGGCAGCGTGTTATTCGCTTTGAAAGATTATGAAGGCACCGAGCACCATCATCAAAAAAGCCTCGCGCTTTTTCGCAAACTCGGCGACCGATACGCAGTAGCGATGTCGCAGAGAAACAACGGCAAATTTTACGAGCAACAAGCTCGCTACGACCGCGCCCTCGACGCGCACCAAGAATGCCTCGCCATCCGCGAAGAAATCGGAGACCGACACGGACTTGCTCTCACGCTGGTCGACCTCGGCGGCGTTTTGATGAAACTGAGCCGCTATCCCGACGCCTACTCGACCCTCATCAAAGGGCTTACGCTTGCCGTTGAGCTCGGCACGAAACATACGGAACTCGAATGCTATCTTTCGCTGGGGAAATTTTTTTCAGAACGCCGCATGCACTCAAATCGCACGTCGTAACGCCTTGCGCATGCAGACGAAAAACCTGATTGGCACAACTTCATCAACACGAAACCGCATACCAACATGCCGATTATTCAATGTGATATTCGAGAAGGGCGCACGAAGGCGCAAAAAGAAGCCTTAGCACGAGAACTGACGCGCGTCGTTCATGAAACCCTCGATGCGCCGATTGAATATATTTACGTGCTCATTCGCGAAACGCCCGGCTTTCATCACATCAAAGCCGGAACGCACTTGCCCGACTTTGCGCCGAAATCCGATTCGCCCGGAAAGCCCAAGCGCGGCGCGAAGAAACCATCAAAACGCAAAGCGCAACCTTGAACAACGACGCCCTGCTTTCGCTCTGCGAGCGTCTCAAAGCGACGTGCGATAAAGAACCGCGTCACGCCCTCGCCCTCGCCGAACAATTGAGCCGTCGCTTCGGCGCGTTGGAAGAGTTTCCAAAAGAAAAAGCCGTCGCACGCTTTTCCGAAGGCGTGGCGCACCGCCGTTTAGGAAGTTTTCATCGCGCCTTCGCCTGCTTTCAGGAAGCACAAGCGTGTTTCCACGCGTTGCAGAACGTTGCCGACGAGGCGAAATCCTTCAACATGCTCGGCGTCGTCTCGGAAAAACTTTCAAAGTATCCAGACGCCCTCGATTACTACCGACGCGCGCTTCATCTTTGGACGGATATGAGCGATCGAAGCGGCGTGGCGTCCGCGTTAGGAAACATCGGGAACATCTACTATCGGCTGGGCGAATTTTCAAACGCGCTCCACCATCATCAGGCTTGCTTGGAAATCGATGTCGAACTCGGCAACGACTTAAGCGTCGCACGCTCGCACAACAACCTTGCAATCGTTTTCTATCAACTTTCCGATTACGCCAAAGCCCTTGAACATCATCACCAATGCTACACGATTATGGAGAAATTGGGCGAGACGCGCGCCGTCGCCTCATCGCTGAACAATCTCGGCATTTTATACTATCACCTTTCGGATTATCAAAACGCGCTTCTGCATCACTTCAAAAGCCTTGAACTCAAACGCGGATTGGATGACAAACACGGCGTTTGCTTTTCTCTGAACGGCATCGGGAGCGTGTATGGTAAACTTTCTGATTTTACCCGCGCCCTTGACTATCATCAAGAGTGTTTGGCGTTGAGCCGAGAATTGGGCGACGTGTTCAGCCAAGCCTCGTCGATGCACATGATGGGGGTCGCGTTGGTTGGGTTGAACCGATTGGAAGAAGCCTATTCGTATTTCGTTCAAGGGCTGACTTTGGCGCAAAGCCTGAACGCAAAAGCCTTTGAAGCCCAGTGCGCGCTCTCGCTTGGGCGATATTTCGCCCAACGCGAAACGAA
>JBDNCJ010000132.1:0-2688 GCA_046719715.1 Chloroherpetonaceae bacterium
TGGAGCAAAGCAAAATTTTCACGATTCTTTTGATTGGGCTTTTCGGTGGAGCGGGCTGTATTTCACGCTACCTGATTTCAAGCGGATTAAACGCATGGCTTGGAAAATCATTTCCTTACGGCACACTTGCCGTCAATATCATCGGCTCATTTGTCATTGGAATTATTTTCGAGGTTGCCTTGCGCGGCAGTGTGATGTCGCCTACCATGCGGCTTGCACTGACCACAGGATTCTTGGGCGGATTAACCACATTCTCCACATTCAGTTTTGAAACTGTCGAACTCTTCCTCAACGGCAAATACTTCGTTGGAGTCTTAAACATCACAGGCTCGCTTCTCTTGTGCTTTCTTTCGACTTATCTCGGCATCTCGCTCGTCAGACAACTGTAATCACTCCCATCGAAGTTCATTTCGCTCCTGCGTTGAAATTATCATCGGAACGTGCAACCTGCCGTTCTCAAGCGTGAAGTCTGAAAGGGTGTTGCCATTATGCGAGATGCGTTTGACCTCTCTGATGAAGTGAATTTTAACGTTCAAAAATCGTGCTTTCGGACAGCCTTCAAATTTGCCTTGCATCGGTTCAATCGTTAAAAGATGTTCTTGCTCGGAATAAGAAACGACAGTCTTGCCAATGCCGCCGTTTAAGTAGTCGTTGCTTTTGCCGTCATCTTCGAGCAAGGTGAATGACGAGTGTCCGTCGGGGTAAATATCGAGTGTGAGCGTGTCGTTGGAGCCAAGCTCAATGTTTCGCGCAAGGTTTCGTGTGGGAAGAATCGCGCCTTTGCGAATGAAGAGGGGAATTTGTGAGAGCGGCGTTTGAACGCGAATCGTTTGATTGCCGTCATAAATTTTTTCGGAATAAAAATCAATCCACCTTCCGTCGGGAAGATGAACGAGCATCGACGTCGCACTTTTTTCCAAAACGGGTGCGATGAATAAATCCCGCCCGAGCAAGAATTGATGAGGGGTTTCGGGCAATGATGAAATCATGCGCGTTCCGTTCAGGCGTGCGTTCAAGGCAAGGGTGTAGCGATAAGGAAAAAGACGAAGACGAAGCGCGGCGTAATACTTGAAAGATTCTTGCGCTTCTTTTGAGAACAGATATGGGTGATTGCGTCGGGGATTTTTCGCGGTTGAAAACACGGTCATAATCGGGCTGAACGAGGCGAATTGAATCCAACGAATGTAGAGTTCGTCCCAATGCGCGAGTGTATCAGTTGTGCCGAAGAAGTCGTAGCCGCCGGCGTCGTGGGCTAAAAATGGAATCTCGTAGGTGGTGCGTCGCGGGTTGGCAATCATGTCGATGTTTTCTTTATAGCCGCCCATCGCGTATTGTGAAAAGTCGGGAAAGTCGGGTTGCGTCCAAGCGATTTTTGCATCGCCCGTCCACTTGGTCGGATATTTTTTGAATTCGGGATTGTCGGAATGCATGAGGTGCGAGAGAATGAAACCGCGACCCTTTGTCTCTTTGCCGAGTTCTGCGGTTGCCTCGAAACTGGCTTTGAGGTAAGATAAGTCGGCTTCGCGGTCGAGTTTGAGAAAATCCAATCCTTTGTCGAAAAACGGTTTGAGTTTTTCTTTCCAAAGTTGAGCGGCGTCGGGTTTCGCGAAGTCAATATCGCCGGTGAGCGAGTTACCGTCTTTATTATGCCAACGGTCTTTATTGAGATAAACACTCGCGAACAAGCCGCGTGATTCAAAGTCGTTGAACGCCGCTTCGTTGCTGTCTTTCAAAATCGTATTCCAAACCCAAATGCCGGCTTTGACGTTGAGCGATTCAAATTTCTTCCACATCGATTCAATGTTCGGAAACGCGAGCGTGTCGCCGATGAAATCCAAGTAGCCTTTCGGTCCTTTGCCTTTGGTTTGGTAATCCCAAAACCATGAATCAATCCAATACGCGTCAATCGGATAGCCTTCGTCAATGAGGCGTTGAACGGTTGACTCCGACTCTTGTTGATTCGTATATCCGCCGTAGAGCACGCCGAAAGCCCAATGCGGCGGAAGCACAAGCGAACTGTCGAAGCCCGTCTGGATTGGCGTTGCGGTGCGAGATGAAGTTTCTGAAAACCCGATGCCGCTTGGTTGGGTGAACCCGTTGCGAATGAGAATGAGTTTATCAATTAAAAGTCCTTGCTGTTGCGCAGTTTGAACCGAGAGACGATGTTTGCCGATTCGAGAAATCGGAAGCGGACGAGTGGCTTTTTGCCAGATGAGCGAAAAGTGTGCGCCGAAGTCAAGGTCGGCTGTTTGATTTGCGAGGCGAATTGAGGCTTTGCGCGACGCGGGTTTTTCGGCACGACCCAAAATCCACACGTCGTAATTGCCCGCTTGTGAAAATTCAATCTCAACTTCAAACGCGCTGTAAGACGAATCGCTTTTCAAGCCTTCGCCCGTGTATTGGCGTTTGAGCGAAAAACCTTGTCGTGATTTGATGTTTTCGGCTTCAATCGAGACGACGCCTTGCGTTTCGAAGTAGGTTTGCGCATGAAGCGAAAACGAAAAGTGAATGAGAATAAAAAGCGATGATAATTTCATATTGACCTACGCAGTAAAGAGGGGCGTTCTTTTTCAAGTTTCAAAAGAAGTTCGCCGAAAAGCGTATTCGCCCAAGCAAACCATGAGCGCGTAAACTTTTTCGCGTCGTCTTTGTGAAATGCTTCGTGCATGAAGCCCGTGCCGGCGTGCG
>JBDNCJ010000133.1:0-2651 GCA_046719715.1 Chloroherpetonaceae bacterium
GCTTTCAGGCTACCTGACAAGTCGCAGCGGACAGCAAATTTATTTCTCCATCATCGGCAACAATGCGGGTAAGCGTCGCGCCAAAGCCATTGAAGATAAAATCTGCAAGTATCTGCTTGAGATTTGATTGACCGCATAAAAAAAGGCGAGCTGATTCTCTCGCCTTCACATTCTCACTCTGCTTTTCGCTATTTCAACAACATCATTTTCTTTGTTGAGATAAACGCTTCCGCCGACAACCGATAAAAATACACGCCCGATGCCAGCGCGTAGCGCGAGGCAAGAACCGACACGCGGTATCTTCCCGCACTTTGCATTTCATTAACCAGCGTTACCACGTTTCTTCCAATCACATCGAAAAGTTCCATTTTAACAAGGCTCGCTTTCGGCAACTCATACTCGATGACCGTTTCAGGATTGAATGGATTTGGGTAATTCTGCAACAGCGTGTAGGATTGAGGTCGCGGATTCTCTTCGCTTTTCGTCGAGATATTTCCCGACACCAAAAAAGAATGCTGAACGCTTTGGCTAAGAAGGTTTCTCGCGTCGCGCGCAAATACGCTGACTTGATACGTGCTGTCGGCAAGCAATCCGCTCAGTGATGCGTTCAAGACGAAGCTTGTATCAAACGGCGGAGGCAGGAACGGTACAACTCTTGTAATCGTATCGGTTCTTACACCATTCTTTGAGAAAAAGTATTCAACCGACGTAATCGGAGCGCGTTGCGGGTTGAAGTCTCCTTCGCGGACGAATGGGCGCACATTCATCATGCTCCACGCGCCGCGAGCGTCTTGCGCTCTCACATACAAACGATGAACACCGACGCCAACCGTATCCAAATTGACGACCACTTGAAAACTATCGTTTGTGATTGGAACGGAAACGCCATTTCCAAACCCTAAATCTTCGTCAATGAAATACTCGATTCTCGTCAGCGAAGGAGGTGCTTCCGATGCCGCCGTCGCAACTTTGAGAAACGGATAAGAAAACGATGCGCCCCACCGACCGCTATCGTCCAACGCACGCACATACAATCGATGAACGCCGTCGGCGATGTTGGTTAAATCGGCGTTGAAGTTGATGATTCCCGATGTATCGTTCGGGAGTTCAATCACCGTTCCTTGCCCGAACCCCAAATCATTGTCCATATAATACTCAATGCGCGTGAGCGATTGCGCGTTCAGCGCGGCGGAGCACAGCAATACGAGACCAATCAGTTTGTAACGCATCGTCGTGCATCGTTTAGTTTTGTGCTTTCACACGAAGTTGAATCGGCAATCCGGATTGCGAAGAACCCGTTTTAGGCGCAACAAACTCGATGATGCGTGGAATTGAAGGCACGCCCGATAAGATATACGGCTCTGAACCGCCGAACATCCCGCAGTCGACGCCGTTGAAGCCTGCACCAATCGCGACGGAACCGCTTTTTAATTGCCAGCGTCCGTCCGCACTTCCAGACCCGACGAAGACATTTGACATGGTGATATTGTTTTGATTGCCGTTGCCGCCTGGGAGATTAT
Source organism: Chloroherpetonaceae bacterium (assembly GCA_046719715.1). Taxonomy (GTDB): domain Bacteria; phylum Bacteroidota; class Chlorobiia; order Chlorobiales; family Thermochlorobacteraceae; genus JANWWM01. The sequence goes on from JBDNCJ010000133.1 coordinate 1,521, forward strand.
TGGTTGCGGAGATGTTGTTGCGCACGATTGAATTATTGGCGGTAAAGTTATTGTTGGTCGCGATAATGTTGTTCTCCACAAGCGCGTTGTTGACTGCAATCGCCCCTTCAACCACATTGTGCCGAACCGTTATCGAACTGCTTGATGAATTTCCAATTGCCCCTTGTCCCGCCCCTGCGCCGGAGGTTGTGTTGCGAATGTAGTTGTTCTCGATAAGGATATTCGTTCCCGAATTTGCTTGAATTGAAATTACAGGCGAAGCCTGCGCCACAATATAGTTTTGAACCACAATAAGCCCGTTCAGCGTAACTCCCCCGATGTTGATGGCATTGTTTCCTCCAAACAGCCGACAGCGACGAATGACGATGTTGCTGATATTATCCACATTGTAAAATGCGCTTCCGCCGCTGGCTTCAATCGTCAATCCGCTAAACACGCTTCCCGATGCACCTGAACGCAGCGTCACCTGACCTTGAATCACAGCAGAATTGAGATTTGCTTGTGCGACGTTCTCGCCAAGAAAGTATCCGGGACCGATAAAGACCAGACGCTTTGTTACTTCAACGCTTGATTGATACGGCGAGGCAGACGCCGCCATCAAGAGAGTATCACCGCTCTGAACCATCGTGCTTGCGAGCGCGGCTGTGAGGGTTGTAAAATTTGCATTCGGATTACCGGTGTTATCCACCAGCCAAATTTTTGCAGAACTTGTTGACGGCGACGGGAGAAGAAAAACGAGCAGAAGCACCGAGAGTCTCGTAATGGTTCTCATTGTTAGATTGGTTTTTGTTGGTTTGTTGATTTATCGTTCAGCAGTGGGCGAATGTAATCAATCCTCTCTTTCACTCAAAAGTCGCTCGTTGGGAATTTCATGGTAAATTTTTTAATCGATATATTTCGTCGCGTTATTCAAACATCTCAAACGCAAACAACTCAAATGATTTATCCCGCTTGACTTTGTGTTGCAATCAGCGCAAAATTTTATCCAACAACAAACTATGACAACCGAAACGCTTGCTTCACCCGCCATAAACGGTGTATCCATTCAAAACGGAACGGCACAAACCAACCCGCTTCGCACCAAAGTTGATTTTGAGCGCATGCGCGCCGCTTGTGAAAAAGATTTAGGCA
>JBDNCJ010000014.1:0-57830 GCA_046719715.1 Chloroherpetonaceae bacterium
TGCGGCGAAGACACGCCAACCGCGCCACGCACAGGCGAAAGAGTGCCTCTTAATTTGAACGACCCCGGCTTTGAAGCCTTGCGCGAAGTGGACGGAATTTTAAGACGCAATTTTGGAAGTAATCGCAATGGCGGACGCGACGTGATTATTCGCCGAACATCTCAAACGGAATTTCGAGCCGTCTCGGTCGTCTGTCCGCACGCACAGTGCGACGTCGGCTCGCCGAACCCAACCAGCGTAACTTGCCCTTGCCATCAATCGCAGTTCAGTATGCAATCGGGCAATTTCGGAGCCCGCTTGTCTGGACCTGCGCCACGCGGATTGGATTCATTTGAAACCTCCTTCAATGCGGAAACGCAAACTTTAACCATCACTTTTTAATGAAGCCCATGCTTGCTCTTGCCCTGCTGTGGCTTTGTTCAGAGATGCTCTCAGCGCAAGTCGCGTTTCGTGATGCGCGTTTGAGCGTCTTTGCCGAACAAAGAGCCGAGCACGCCGTTGATTTAGAAACGCCCACAACGCTTGCAGTGGAATCCGACTCGCTTGAACAAGCGCGAAAACGTCGGTTGCTTCCGAAAAACATCAGCCTCATGGAGCGTGCCTTCTGGGGAGAGAACGGCGTATTCAGAGCGACGGGCATTGCACCGCTGACACCCGAATCGCGCAAAGAAGAGTTGGACGTGCGCCGAACCATGCTCACAATGCATCAAGTTGCAGGCATTGCCACGCTCGGCTTGATGATTGCAACGGTGGTCGTTGGACAGCGTTACATCGACGGCGATTTCACGCTTTACGACGCAAAGCGCCGTCTCGGCAATGCGACGGTTTTGGCTTACATGACGACGGCGGGATTTTCGCTCTTTGCGCCGCCGCCCGCCGTCCGACGCGACGAGTGGAACTCCATCTCAACGCATAAACTTTTTGCCTTTATTCACTTTACGGGCATGATTATTACGCCGATTTTAGCCAATCGGATTGCCAGTCCCAGCGGAGATTACAATCAAAAAGTGCGCGTGCATCAAACAGCGGCATACATCACAACTGCCGCTTTCAGCGCGTCCATCATTTCACTTGCATTTTGAACGATGCTTCACTTTCTTCTTATCGGATTGCTCTTCGCCACAACGCCGAGCCGCGACCTAAAAAAATTTTCCGCCCTCAAAGGTGAATCGCGGTTGATGTATTCGCTTTCACACCCGCTTCACAAAGTTGAAGCGACAACGAAAGATTTCATCTGCGAAGTCGAGGTCAATGACGCCAAAGAAATTCAATCGGTTAAGGTTTCCGCCGATGTGATGACCTTCGATAGCGGAAACTCCAATCGCGATTCCCACGCGATGGAAGTCATTGACGCCTTCACCTATCCCGAAGTGTCTTTTACGAGCGATGCCATTTCAACGCGTGGCAACGAATTAAGCGTATCGGGCAAACTCTCGTTTCACGGCGTTACGAAACCCATTTCGTTTTCGGCAACTTCTCAATCACAGAACGGCAAAACTCTTGTTGAAGGGAAAATGACAGTTAAACTCGCCGACTTCAAGGTCGAGCGACCGCAATTAGCCTTGATTCCGACCGATGAATTTCTCTACATTTCGTTCATCGTTGTTTTTCCGTATTGAAACCCATTCAACACTATGACACGTTTGTTTTTTGTCGGAGTATTTTTTGCGCTCTTTGCACCGACGGCAGTTGCACAAGAGTTGCTGGTTGATGTTCGCGTGAATCTTGAACAGTTACCCACCGAAGCACGCGTTCGGCTCGTGAATTTCCGCCAGACCGTTTTGGATTATCTTAACCGACATCGTTGGACGAACAGCACGGAGTTTGAAACTGACGAGGATAGGATTCAGTGCCAGATTGAATTCACGTTTCTTTCTGCAAATATCAATGTTGCGCCCGCGCAGTATAGCGCACAAATGTTCATTGGCGCCTCGCGTCCGATTTACCGTTCGCTTCGCGCCTCATCGCTGTTAAGAACACTCGACGCCAACGTGAATTTTTTTTACGACGAGCGGCAGAGCGTTTTGGTGCACAATGAACTCGTCTTCACACCATTAGCCAGCCTCTTTGATTACTATGCCTATCTCATTCTCGCCTTTGACGCGGAAACCTTTGATAAACAAGGCGGCACGCAACTCTTCACCAAAGCGTTCAACATTCGCCAACTTGCCCAATCACAAGCGACGGGCAATTTTGCACGCGGCTGGCGCGTTGATGACGGCGGCGGCGACAATCGCGCTCAAATGATTCAAGAATATCTCGACCCGCGCTTTTTGCCCTTCCGCGATGAGTTCTATGCCTACCACTATCACGGCTTGGACGAGTTTCACAAGGATTCCGATAAAGCACGTCGCCGAATCGTTGAATCGCTCAAAAAAATCGCCGAGATTGATGCACGATTTCCACGCAGTTTGGTTGTTAAGCGATTCTTTGAAGCCAAAGCGATTGAAATCGGAGAGATTTTCAAAAATGCGTCGCCTGAATTGAAGCAAGAAGTCTATGCCATTTTGCGCCGCGTCGACCCCTCACGCGGAAGCGTCTATGAGCCTTATTTTACGGGAACAAGCGGCGAAGCATCGGGGGGAAGGAAGTAGCACTCCTTCAATCGCGAAATCGTATCGAGAGGCTTTTTGTTGAAAGACCCTTTGGCGACTCTGAAATCCGTTCAAAAATCGATTGTGTTTGAAGCAAAAGTTTTTCGCGCGCCTCGTTCAAAATGCCTGATGAATCGGCGGCTTGCACTGCACGTTCCTTATTGCGTTTGAGTGCCTCCTCCTGAACGGCTTGCTTCGAAGTTCGCTTCCAAAAAATATCAAGCGTGCCGCCTTCGCTCATGATTTTGTAATCAAGAAGTTCAACAGAAAGAATCTCGGGCTCTGGAAATTCCGCCGACATGCCTTGCTCCGTAACCGTGATTCGAAAGCGTTTGCGCAAATCGTAGCCCGCTTTTACGATGTAATCACCTTTGACGACGACGCTGTATGACGTCATAGCGTCTCTTTCGCCGAAACTCGTTTCAGCCACAATAGGCTTTGAGACGCTCGCCAGTTCGAGAATCGGCGACGCCGCACCCACGATGACAGAATCGCGCACCAAAATTTCGGGCGTAAATCCAAACACACGCTGAAATTCACCGGCGATTTTACGCGCCGTCTCTTGAGTTGCAACAAGGGCTTTCCGTGAGTTTTCTTGTGGGAGTTTGAACAAGAAATAATAGAGGCTCGCCGCCGCAAGCGCAATAGCAAGCGCGAGAAGCGTTAGGCGCGTCGTGAGTTTCATTTAAGCCCTCAGATATGTTTGTTTCCAGAAAGGTTGAACGAAAGCCCCGTTTTGATGCGACTTCCACAGGAAAAATACGCCTGCCAATGTGCAAATCACCAGCGTAATTAGCGAGGCTTCTGCCCCAAATGCGCCGCCTGAAAATAACTCGTTGCCTTCCATGTGCGATGAAATCAGCCCTTTGACTTCGCCGCCCGAAACCGCAATTCCGAACACCGCACCTTGCACATAATTCCAAGCGATGTGAATGCCGACAGCAAACCACACGCGCCGCGTCAGCATATACGCCGCTCCAAGCAAGATGCCCGCTTCAATCGCTATCGCTATTGAACTGAACAAGGTCGCATTCGGATTGCCGATGTGCGCCACACCGAAAAAAAGCGACGAGACGAAGAGCGCAACCCACGAGCCGAGTTTTTCTTCAACGATTCGAAACAGAATCGCCCGAAACGCCAACTCTTCGAAAAAGCCTGCGCCAAGCGAAAGCGGCAAGTGTCGCGCCGCAAAGAGCGCGGAAACATCATTGACCGCATCAACTTTGTAAAATCCAAAGAGCCAAAGAAGCAAGGTGGAAAAAGCAAGCAATCCTGCGCCAATGCCCAAGCCGCCGATGAGCTCAAGCACTGCGCCTTTGAGCGAGAGTTCCGAAACGGGATTCCGTCCTTCCATTCCGCGCACCAATCCGTAATAGACGAGGTAAGCAGCGACGAGCGCCAGTATCATGCCGAGCAATGTGACGACAAATGGAATCGCTATGTCAATCAGTGGCTGTTGCAATCGCTGGGCAAGTTTCAACGTGACGGCAAACCCCACCGAGTAGACGAGCGTAACGGCAATGAACATGACGAAAAAGCGAAGGAAAGGATTACGGAGAAAGCGATGCCCAAGAGATAAATCGTGTCGCATTGAACGTTGTGTTTGTGTTTTAGAAGAGCATGTCGCACAAAAATATGCTTGCAGAAATCTAAGGCAGACTTATTTTGAGTGCCTCTTTGAGCCAATTTTGCGACAAAACATGATACACCGCATCAGCATACTTTTTGCTTTTCTTGTTTGGAGCATTGCGGCTCTGTGTGTGTGTGCGCAAGAAAAAAAGTATGATTGGCGCGCCCACAAAGCGCAGTTAGAGCGAGAGCGCAAACAAGCCGAACCGTTCATTGGCACATATAAGCGCGGCGACGATGAATTCGTCGAGTTCTACATTTCCAAAGAATCAAAATATACTTGGTTTCGCGGACGATTTTTCGGCATCGGCAAATATGACTACGAATTTGCTATCTCCGACTTGGTGTTCAACAGCGACGGCTCGATTTTCTTCAAAGTCAAAGGCAAGCCGTATAAAGCGCGACGCATTGACGAATCGCTCGAGCTCACCTTGCCCGACGGCGCAAAACGATATTGCCCGCGCGTCCAGACGCAATCGGCACAAGCCACAACGCCGCGATAATCTTTCACCGATAATCTTTCACTTTTACTCTAACGTCATTCATCAATATCATGCTAACTTCGCCGCTCAAATCATTTCAACATGCTTGCCAAGCCGACGCGCTTGCCTTAGCCTTGCTCGAGGACGTCGGACAAGACGACATCACCACAGCCGCCACAATTCCCGATACGCATCGGAGCAAAGCCGTCTTGCTGGCAAAGTCGGACGGTGTTTTAGCGGGCTTGCGCGTGGCGCGATTAATTCTTTCGTCTTGGCCTGAGACACTTCAACTTATCGCCAAGAAAAAAGACGGCGAGCGCGTTTCTGCGGGCGAAGTCATTGGTGAGATTTCAGGCAAAACAGCGCACTTGCTCATGCTTGAACGCACGTTGCTTAATTTGCTTCAACGCATGTCGGGCATTGCCACAAAAACTGCCGCATTTGTTCAAGCCGTTCAAGGCACGAACGCACGCATTCTCGATACGCGCAAAACCGCACCCGCGCTTCGATACTTCGACAAAGAAGCCGTCAGGCTCGGCGGCGGCGTCAATCATCGCTTTGGACTTTACGATATGATTTTAATCAAGGATAATCATATTGATGCGGCGGGCGGAATTGGCATTGCCATTGAACGCGCGCGTGCCTATCTCAAACGCAAATCGCTCAAAGCCAAAATTGAAGTTGAAGTTCGAACGCTCGACGAACTGCGTGAAGCCGTTTCACACAAACCGCATTTCATTTTGATTGATAATTTTTCCGTTTCAGAACTTCAACATGCCGTTAGACTGGCGCGGGAGTTAAATCCAACAATCAAACTTGAAGCATCAGGCGGCGTTATGCTCAAACGTGTAAGAGCCATTGCGGAAACGGGCGTGGATTTTATTTCCGTCGGCGAATTAACGCACAGTGTTACAGCCATGGATATTTCCATGAAAATTCAACCTGTCAAGTAAGCGGTCGGGCATGTCTATTCTGTAATCACGTTCAGCGCGTTTGGCTGGCACTCAACTTGGATTTCACCCGATATGTTTTCAAACACTTCTCCGTCCAAATGCAAGTCGAGCGGCACCGTCAGTGAAATCGTTGCAGACACAATTTTGTGATAATGCACTTTTTTGTGTCGCACATGACTACCGCGCAGATACCGTGCGACCCAGAGCGGCAAAAGCCACTTCGGAAACGCCGTCAGCGCAGAGAGGTTCAGCAAGCCGTCGCTCACCGTTGCGTCGGGCGCAATTTTGAACTTTCCGCCTTCTACTTTTCCATTTCCAATCGTCAGCGCAAAAATTGATTCTGAAATCGTCAGTGTGCCATGTTCGGTGTGAAGCACAACTTGCATCGGCGTGGCAAAGTAAGTTTTTGCGACTTTGCTCAATGCGTCGAGATAAACAAGGTCGCCCTTGCGTGTCGATGTGCGTGCTTCTTTGGCGATTGCGCCCGTAAATCCCAGCCCAAACGAGTTGAGAAAATAGCGTATATGCAGTTGATTGTTAGCGCGAAAGGTAACTTTTCCGACGTCGATTTTTCGGACCTTGCCTTGCGACGCGAGACGAAACGCATCGTTCAATTTTTTCTTCGTTGATACGTTTTTGAAGAAATCGTTGCCAGAGCCCATCGGCAGAATGGCAAGCCGCGTCTCGGTTCCGACCAGCGATTGCGCCACTTCATTGACCGTGCCGTCGCCGCCGCACGCGACAATGGTTTCCGACTTCATTTTCGCTGATTCCGCAAACTGAATGGCGTCGCCCGTTTGATTTGTCAGTTGAATCACACCTTCTTCGTGTCTGCTCATCAAAGTATTTTCCAACCATTTCAAGTGCGTTTTGGCTTTGCCTTTATTGGCGGCAGGATTGAAAATAAACCAACTGCTATGTGCTTTTTTTTGCGCACGGGCGTCAAGGGCTTCAAGAGCCATCATTTCGGGTGTGATGGGCGCAGACGAGGTTCGTTTAAGGTCGGTCGGCGGTGACTTCATTTGTTAATTTTTTTTGATGTCAGTTAAGGTAAGGAAATTGTGAATAAAAAATACGCCCAAACGCATAACCCGATTGTGATTTTGCTAACACTTTCACCCGCATTTTCGCTGAATAGACGCTTCGGCTGTTTTCTGGGGTATCGTCTTGCAGTTTGGCATCTCAACATATTGACAAATTGATGCAGATTTCTGTGTAGAAACTTGAAATGACGATGAACTTTCTACTAAATTGCAATGGTTTCAGTAGCGTTTGCGGTCTGGTTGTTCTTTTGAAACTCTACTGTTTTCACGCATTCGCAGTATAGCAGTTCTTGCAGTTTTAGAAGTTCAGTTCAACAAACCTTAAACTTTTTAACGCTATGAATAACTCATCATTGAAGCTTGCTGGTGTCGCCATTGGTGGAGCACTCCTGCTTTTTATCATTTACGCCGGGTCAGGTGCTATTTTGGGTGTGCAGATTTCAAAGGTCGGATACACATTTATTCGCTACGTCGCGCTTTTCTTGACGGCGAGTCTGATTTTGTGGGTAGCGGGCAAATTTGTGGCGCAATACAATTCAGGGTGGTTTTTACAAATCATTTTGGTTGGAATGGCGTCCGTCTTTTTTGCGTGGATTGGCATTGTCGCTTCATCGGGCAATCGTACGCAAACGGTTGCAGGACAGCCGCCCGCGCCGCGCACCGTCAAGCAATTTGAAAACTTCGGTGCAGAAGTCTCAGAGCCGCCTGCGGTCGCCGTTCCAACTGCCGCATCGGTTGTAACGGGCGAAGGTGCGAAAACCGAGTTCGATTTGATTATGCAAAAGTATAATCTACCTGATGAACTCGCCAAGTTTGACGAAGGACTTTATACCTCTTCATCAAAAGTGTATGAAGTCGTGCCTGCCAAATTCCTGAACGTCAAGAACAAGAACGGCGAAGCCGTCAAGATTGACGATGCGGATATGTTCAAAATCATCAATCACTTCGTCAACGAACTGCGCAAGCGCGAAGAAGCTAAAGCGTCGAAGGAAGCCTCAGTTGCGCCTGCACCTGCGCCGCCCGTCGCCAAAGTTGAAGCCCCTGCCGCCGCAGAAGTTCCTGAACCCGCCGCCGCTCCTGCCGCCGCCGTCGTCGCGGTCAGCGGAGACCCAGCACAATTCGAAGGCGTCTACAAGAAGAAATGTTCAGGTTGCCACTCACTTTCTGCAAATGCAGGAAAGATGAAGCAAAAGTGGATGCGCTCGGAAGATAAAACCAGAGAGTTGGTCGTTTGGATGCAGCGCCTTGCCAAGCAAGACCGCTCAAAAGCCATTTCCGATGCGGAAGTCGACCAAATCACGGCGTTTATTCGCTCTGGCAATAAACTCTACTAAGGTGTCTTGAAGCCGAATTCCGACATGAAAAAAGCCCGAGACAATTCGGGCTTTTTCGTTTTGATTTGATTCTAACTTACTCCTGAACGGCGAATCCGACACGCGTCTTTTGTGATTTCCCGCGATACTCCGCCGTTACGGTTTCTGTAATTCCGCCCCGTGCTTTCCACTCCGTTTTCACCATGATTTCGCGCGGTTTGATTTTTTCAATCAGGTGGTCGAGAATCGTGTTCGTTACGTTTTCATAGAAAATGCCGGCGTTGCGAAATTCCAAGAAGTAGTATTTGAGCGATTTGAGTTCGACGCAAACTTTGTCGGGAACATACTTTACGGTAACGGTGCCGAAGTCGGGCAAGCCCGTTTTCGGACAGACGGAGGTAAATTCAGGGTTGACGATTTCAATCGTGTAATCGCGTTCAGGGAATTTGTTTTCAAATGTTTCAAGAATTTCCGGTTTCATTGCTTTTTGTAATTGAAGTTGACTGTGCAAGATACAACGGGAGAGACGAAAGAACCCCCGATTTTCGTTCCCGAATGTTGTACGCTTACACGATACCTTAAAACTCTGCTGAAAAAATTGTATATCGAAAGCACTCTGAACATCGCAATACCAAATGCTTTCAATATGACTTTTCGCATAACGCTTTCCATCTTACTTTTCTCTTCCACTGTTTTCGCCGCCACCTACACGACGCCGAACACGGGTGTTGATTGGACGATGAACGACCTCGTTGCCAATTCCAACGGCACGGTAACAGGCTCGTTTCCGAATTACGCCGTCTTGGATTCCGTCATCATTGCGCCAAACGATAGGCTCACGATTCAAGCAGGAAGCATTCTGACTTTCACGCAAAATGGCTTTGTGGTGCGCGGTAAACTTTTAGCGATTGGAACAGCGTCGGCGCGTATTGTTTTCACGGGCGCAACGCCAACGCCCGCCTCTTGGCGCAACATTCGCATCGAGGATTCCGCCGTCGATTCAGCCTGTATTTTTCGTCATTGCGTGATTGAATATTCAACGGGCGGAATTGCTTGCATTAGTTCAAGCCCGACCATTGAGTTTTCAACCCTGCGTTTCAACGGCAGTTTGACCCTCGTTGGTGGAAGCACGGCGATTCAATGCTTCAACTCCAACGCTATTATCCGACACGACAGCCTCTACAACAATTCGCAAAACACCATTACAATTAGCAATACCTCAAACCCGATTATCGAGCACAATTACATTGCCAATAACAACGTTCGCAATCAAAGTCCTGTCAATCCCATCACGATTAGTTTTCAAGGCAACAATAATCCCATCGTTCGCTTCAATGAAATTCACAGCGCAGATATTCCGTCGCCTGTTCGTGCAGGTGGAATTAGCGTCGGTTTGGGAAGCAATACGACGGTTCAAAATCCGCTCATTGAGTTCAACTACATTCACGATTGTGCTTTTGGCATTGTGATTGCAGGCTCAACGCAGTGCATTGTGCGTAACAACCGCATCGAGGATAACACGCGCAATCCCAATCCGCTTCAAGCGGGAAGCGGCATCAATGTCAATTCGTCGGGAAGTGCAGTCGCCGCGCCGATTATCACGGGAAATTTTATCAAAGGCAATTTGTGGGGCGTTACGATTCAAGGCACGGCTCAACCTAATTTGGGCGATTTAAGCAACAGCAGTCTGGACGACGACGGACGCAACACCTTCATCGATAACCTGCAAGGAACCACCAATTATGCACTCTACAACAATACGAGCAACGCCGTGCGCGCTCAAAACAACTTCTGGGGCACAACCGATTTAGCCTTGATTCAACAACAGATTTGGGGCGTGGGCGATGTTCAAAATCCACCTTCCGTCACCTTCCAACCCTTTGCGCCCGGCGATATTTCCTTGCCCGTTGAACTCATAGAATTCAAGGCGCGCAAGATACAGGGCGGCGTTTTGCTCTCCTGGATAACCGCATCGGAACAAAATAATTCAGGCTTTGAAGTTCAAAGAAGAAGCGAGAACCGAGATGTGGGCGGCGAGGAATGGCAAGTCTTAGGGTTTGTGAGCGGCAATGGCACAACGACCGCCGCGCAATCCTATTCGTTCTTAGATAACAGCGCATCGGGCAAAGTGCAATACCGTTTGAAGCAAATTGACTTTGACGGACGGTTTGAATACAGCACCGTGATTGAACTTGAGGCAGGCGCGCCAACGCAATTTATGCTTGAACAAAACTATCCAAATCCTTTTAATCCAACTACAACCATCACTTACATCTTACCTGTTGCAAGCGATGTTCGTCTTGAAATCTTTGATATGCTGGGCAGAAAGGTCGCGACGCTTTTAAGTGAAAAGCAAAGCGCAGGCACGCATACTTACACGCTGAATGCAAGCGGCTTTTCAAGTGGCGCGTATTTTTATAGGATTAGTGCAGGCACATTTACACAGACGAAGAAAATGATGCTTGTGAAATAAGGCATGCAAATTTGGCGCAAATGGAGAACGCGGGTGAGTCGCAATCGGCAGAGGAATTGCTCAAAGAAGCACAAGCCCTCAAAGAGACAGACACAAGCCGTTGCGAGGGTTTGGCACAAAAAGCGGCTGTAAAAGGGAGACAAAGCGGAGCATGGCAAATCGTCGGTGAAGCCTTGCTGGTATTAACCTATTGCCGCTATCGATATGGGAAGTTCAGCGACATGGTCGCACTTGCAAGCGAAGCCCTCATGCTCTTCAGAGAACACCATGATGAATTTCGTGCCGCGAAGGCGCACCACTTTCTTGGCATAGCAAACATTTATCTCTCAAAGTATTCCGATGCAATTTCGCATCTTCAAAAAGCACTTGCAACCTTTGAAGCGTTGGGCGACGCACATTGGACGGCGCAATCGCTCAATAATTTCGGGCATGTGTATTGTTTGCTGACAGATTACCCTCGTGCCGTTGAGTCGATGCAAAAAAGCGTCGCCATTCTTCAGTCGCTTGGAAAGCGGTATGAATCCGCCGCCGCGCTCAACAACTTAGCCAACATCTATGCGACGCTGGGCGATTACGACCGCGCACTTGAATTTTATCAAAGAAGTTTGGTGATTTTCAGTGAGGTTGGCAATGCGCACTTTGAATCCAATGTGCTCCTCAACATCGGCGATATTTTGCTCATACAAGGCAACCAAGCTGGTGGATTTGCGGCTCTCGAAAAAGGCTTATCGATGAAGCAACGCATTCAGGATAAGTTGGGAGAAGCACGCGCTCTGTCAAGTCTTGGTGAAGCCTTTCTCTTGCAAAAAAACACTGAGCATGCCAAAGCATTGCTCGAACAGGCTATGCGGCTCTATGAGCAAATCGGCAGTCGACAGGGCGAGGCGTCTGCCGCCCTCAAACTTGGAAAAGCGCACCAACACCGATTCAATCGGGACGGAAGTATTGACGAAAAGCATTAACTTTGCCGCCTTAAATTTTCAAAACTTTGATTTCAAAAATTTTGAACTTCACCCTTGACGTGAAAAAAGCCGACATTGTTTTCATACTTCTTTTCATTTTCTCTCCGATTTCTCTTTTCGCTCAACCTGTTTTTTATGAAAACCGCACGATTGATGCCACCGACGCCGTCAGTTTGACGCGCTCGCTTTCGCGCAAGGTGCAATCGCTGACGGGCAAATGGACAGCAAGTTTTTCGAACGGGAAGGTGCAGGAAATCTATGTGCCGTCGGCAACAAACTTTCAAGGCGTCATAAAGTTTGAGAAGACGTTTCGATTAGAGAAGTCGGAAGAGGCGAATGTGTTTGAACTTCAAAGCGACGGAATCGGGGGTGCGTGCAATGTTTTAATCAACGACCAATTCGTCGCACTTCATCTCGGAAGTTTCGTGCCATTTAGCGTCGATATTGCTCCCGAATACTTGCGCTTTGGTGCAGAGAATAAAATCACGATTGAAGTCGATACGCGCTTGGACGTCAAGAACACTGTGCCATTGAAAGCCCAAGCGTTTGAGCCAGAGTTTTTCGGCGGATTGGTTCGCAATTTGGCACTTGTCTCAAAAGCCCCGATTCACATTGACGATGTAGATTTCAATTACCAAATTGCATCTGACAATACGCTGGAACTCACCTTGCAGACACGGTGTAAAACATCGAACCTTCGAAACTACTCGATTCCATCGGATTCTACGGGCACTCGTGTTGCGACGTTGAAATTTACTTTGGCGAAAGATTCGCTCGTGGTTGCGTCAGGCATTATCAGTGAGTTCGTGCCTGAGAGCGATAAGTTTATCACAAGCGAAAAGAAGATTTCTGTCCCGAACCTTTCTCGCTGGTCGCCGAAGTCGCCGACGCGCTACATGCTCACGCTTTCACTGCTCGCACCAAACGGGGAGATATTGGACGATATATCGTTTCAAACCGGATTCAGAACACTCGAAGCCAAAGACGGCGCGATTGTCCTCAACGGCGAAGCGATTGAACTTAAAGGCGTCCACATCATTGAGGATAATCCTGAAACGGCTTGTGCGATTTCCAACAAAGAAATTGAAGCCGACTTTGCATTGCTTCAAAGTCTTGGTGCGAATGCGATATATTTCAGTCAAATTCCAAATCCGCTTTGGCAACAGTATGCTGATAGTTTAGGCGTGCTGATGCTCGTCAATTTGCCGTTCCGATACGCCCCGACTCCGCTTCTGCTCAAGACGAAAATTTTGGAGAACGCCGATGCACTGTTGCGTGAAACCATTAGCGCGACCAAGTTTTCGCCGAGCGTGATTGGATATGGGTTTGGCGCAGGCTTGAACGTCTCGAGCCCAAATTTGGACATTTATTTGGAGCGTCTCTACGCGCTTGCCAAAAAGCAATCGCGCGCCCTCACGTTTTTTTCGCCGAAGTCTTTTGCGCCGAGCGACTGTTATCGCTATTGCGACTTCCTCGCCGCAAACGCTTTGAACCTTTCCGTTTCTGAATTTGAATCGTATCTCAAAGACGCGCGCGCACTCAAAAAACCCGTCGTGATTACCAGTTATGGCGTTTATGCCGAGCCCAACAATCATAACGGATACAGCGATGAGCACTCGCTTGAATATCAAGCCAAATTTTTGATGGATTCGTTCAAGATGTTTGAGCGGCTAAATGAATCGGGGCGCTGGATTGCAGGCTCATTTGTAGAAGCGTTGTGCGATTATCGTTTGTCATTTGCGCCCATACTCAACGCAGAAAATCCTGAACCACATGTCGCCACTGCGGGTTTGGTTACATTTTCGCGAGAGAAGAAGTTATCGTTTGAAGTGGTGAAATTGCTTTATGCAGGCGAGCGGGTCTATAATCCACCAATTGGTAAAGCCGATGCAGAGTTTTCGCCGTTTCTGATTTTGTCGAGCGTGTTGTTGGTGGTTGCATTTGTCTATGTGCTCAACAGCAACAAACGACTGCGCGATAGCTTTCCGCGCGCGCTGCTTCGTCCGTTCAATCTCTTCGTCGACATTCGCGACTCGCGCATCTACATTCCGATGGATACGATTTTACTGCTTACACTTTTGTCGCTGACATGGAGCACGACGCTTTCGGCGATTTTGTATGTTGGGCGAGAGACATTTCTCTTGGACTTTTGGCTGACGCATATCATATCGCACCGTGAGCTCAAGCAGTATTTGAATCTATTAGTCCTGAATCCCTCTCTTGCTGTTCCGATTTTAGCCGTATTTTTTTTGATTCTCTCATTGCTCGTAGCGGCGTTTGCACAACTTTGGTTGTTCATCATACGCAATCATCGTGCGCGCTATGCACAGTTGTTGAACGTGTGGACATGGTCATGCGCACATTGGTTCGTGATGCTTGCGCTCGCCATATTTATCGAGCGAATGGAAAGCGAAGCGTTCGTCTATGGCGTCATTTTAACGTCGTTTGCTTTTCTCGCCTTCACGATATTGCGATTTTTGATGGGCGTTGCAACGATTGCGGAACTTAATCGCTATTCAACTTACTTCTTCGGCTTTCCCATTCTGGTTGTGTTTTTGGGCGGACTATTCGCGCTCTACAACAACGCCTTACAAACCTTCGCCTATTTTCAATATTGGCACATTTTGAAATGACCGATGTTTTTCGCCTCGTCATCGGCGCAAAAGCATCGCATAACTTCACTGCTAACTTCAACACATCGCGAACATGTATCTCTCTAAACTTGAACTCTTTGGATTCAAAAGTTTCGCACAACGCATCAATGTTAAATTTGATAGCGGCATGACGGCGATTGTCGGACCAAACGGGTGCGGCAAAACCAACATCGTCGATGCCATTCGTTGGGTACTCGGCGAGCAAAAAACGAGCGTGCTTCGTTCAGACAAAATGGAGAACGTCATCTTCAACGGCACGCGCGCCCGAAAACCACTCGGCATGAGCGAAGTGAGCATCACAATTGAAAACACAAAGAACATTCTTCCGACCGAATACACCGAAGTTACACTTACCCGCCGCCTTTATCGCAACGGCGATAGCGAGTATCTCTTGAACAAAGTGCCCTGTCGCCTCAAAGACATCACCGACCTTTTCGCCGACACCGGCATGGGAAGCGACGCTTACTCTGTCATTGAACTGAAAATGATTGAGCAGATTCTTTCTGAAAATGCCGAAGAGCGCCGCAAACTCTTTGAAGAAGCCGCTGGCATCACCAAATACAAACAACGGCGCAAACAAACCTTCAAGAAACTTGAAACAACAGCGCAAGACCTTTCGCGCGTGAACGACATCGTGCTTGAAGTCGAGAAGAAAGTCGCCTCACTTGAACGACAAGCCAAGAAAGCCGAACAAGCCAAACAAGTTCGTGCTGAACTCAAAAACTTGGAAATTGAACTTGCAGAACGAATCATCGCCGACCTGCATGCGCAGATTGCGCCGCTCGAAGAAAAATACGTGCAACACGAAAACGAAAAAGTCGAACTGACTGCCAAAATCGATGCGCTCGATGCCGAAGTCGCGCAAAAGCAAATCGAAATTATTGAAATTGAAAAATCGCTTTCCGCCCTCCAACGCCAATACAACGAAAAAAGTGAGCTTATCACCGCAACGGAAAAGCAAATTCTCTCGCATGAAGAACGGCGCAAAGCCTTGATGGAGAGTGCCACTCGCGCCCAAAACGAAATTGAACTCATCCAACAACGCCATCACGACCTTCACACGCTTCGCGAAACGCTTAAAGCCGACCTTGAACAAGCCCAACAAGCCTTGGAAGCCGCTCGGCACGCCTTTGCGTCCGAATCCGAAAAACTCATAGAGCGCGAAGCCATGCTTAAATCGGAACGCGAATCGCTCGAAGCCAAACGTCGTGAGAGCGCAAAACTCTCGGAGCAAATCGCCTCTCTGCGATTGCAGTCTGAATCGCTTAAAGCGCGTATCGAAAATTTCAGCGCACAAATTGCTCGCAGCCAAGAGCGTAAAGCCATGCTCGCACGCCAAATCGAAGAGCGCAAGCAAATCATAGACAGCGGCACAGCGCAACTGAACGAATTACAACGCGCTTTGGAAAATGCACGCGCCGAATTTGCCGACGCACAAGCCAAACGCGCCGCTCTCTTGGAGACCATCAGCAAAACCAAAGAATCGCTTTTCAACTTACGCGCCGAAGAACGCGCCAAACAAAATCGCATTGAGTTTCTAAACGCATTGCTTGAGAGTTACGAAGGTTTGCCCGAAGGCGTCAAGTTTCTGGATTCGGATAAAGGGAAAGCCTTCGGATTAGGCGTACTCTCGGATTTAATTGCGACCGACGAACAATACAAACTCGCAATTGATGTTGCCCTCGGTGCGGCGTTGGCGTTCTACATTTCGCGCACCGAAGCCGAAGCACGAGAAGCTATCGCCACGCTTAAATCTGCCGATAAAGGCAAATTGACATTCATTGTTTTGGAAAAACTTTCCGAAGCATCGTTGCCCGAATCCCCCAATCTTGACGGGCTTCGACGGGCAATAGATGTCGTAAGGTGCTCCGACGACGTGCGCTTGGTGGTTCGTCAACTTCTTTCAAACATATTTCTCGCCGAATCGCTCGAAGAAGCAAAAACGCTTTCAGAGAAATATCCTCACGCCACATTTGCAACGCTTTCAGGAGAATTGCATGCCCACGCCACCTTGCGCGGCGGCTCAAACAAAGGCTCTGAAACGCTCAGAATCGGAAAGCGTGAAGAACTGGAACGCCTTGAATCGGAGCGAGCCAATCTGCTTTCTCAAATTCAAGAGTTGGAACAAAGCATTGCCTCCAATACAAACGCACTCAATCATATTGACCTTGCCTTGCTTGAACAGCATGTGCGCGAGATGGAACAACGCATTACGGCGGAAGAAAAGCGTCTCTCACAACAATCATTCGAACAAGCCTCGTTTGAAAATGAACGACTCTTGCTCGATGAACGAATCGCCTTTGACCAAACGGAATCTCAAAAATTTACCGACGATTTAGCCGCGATTGCACCAACGCTCTCATCGCTTGAAAGCAAGCTTTCTGAAATCAATCAGCAGATTGAACTGGAACGTGAAACAGTATCGGCATCGGAAAATGACGTGCAAAAGTTCGTCTCGCTGGTTCGTCAGAAAGAATTGGAACTCAAAAGTTCTGAATTTGAAGTAGAAAAAATCGAGACCAAACGCAACACCGTCGAGGCGGACGCGCGCAATGCACAGCGTCAGATGGAGCGTTTGAGTGAAGAGATGACACGGGCACAAGATGAGCACTTCCGACTCGGCTCTGAACTTGAAACCATGAATGTGAATCTTCAACGCCTTTATGCCGAGCAGGCAGACATGCAAACCGCGATTTCAAAAGTTGAAGGAGATTACACCATCATCAAGAGCGACGTCGTGCGCCGCGAATCAGAACTGCGCGACTTGACGCGCCAGCGCGAAATCATCTCGCAAATGATTTTAGAATTTCAACATGCCCTCACACAAGCCAAACTTAAAGAAGAACACACGCGCACAATTATCCAGACCGAATACGGCACTGAATTGGAAGTCAAAGCCTTTGACGACAGCACGCCGTTCAATCGCGAAGAAGCAGAAGAAAAAGTCGCCGCGCTCAAAGCGAAACTTCGTAATCTCGGTGCAGTTAATGAACTTGCGCTTGAAGAGTTCGAGGAAGAAAAGAAGCGATTGGAGTTTCTCACCTCACAGCGTCAAGATTTAATCGATGCCGAAAAACAGTTACGTGATACGATTGATGAAATCAACACCACCGCACAAGAACAATTCCAAAAAACCTTCGAGCAAATTCGTCAGAATTTCATCACCATCTTTCGGGAACTGTTCAACGAAGGCGACGAAGCCGATTTGATTTTGGAAGAAGCCGAAGACAAACTCGAAGCCAACATTGAGATTATCGCCAAGCCGAAGGGCAAACGACCACAAGCCATTACGCTACTTTCAGGAGGCGAAAAAACACTCACGGCAACCGCGCTTCTGTTTGCGATTTATCTCGTTAAGCCCAGCCCATTTTGCATTTTGGACGAAGTCGATGCGCCGCTTGACGACGCGAATGTCGACCGCTTCGTCAAACTCATCAAAAAGTTTTCACACGATACACAGTTCATCATCGTAACGCACAACAAACGCACTATGGAAGCCTGCCGAATGCTCTACGGGGTTACGATGGAAGAGGAAGGCGTCTCAAAACTCGTCGCAGTAAAATTCGACGATTTTCAGAAAAACTAATGCGGACGGATAAACTCGCTTATTATTGGTTTCAGCAAATTCCACAAGGATTTTTTGCTCTGATTGAACGAAGCGGGCTCAATCCGAAAAATTATGTTTTCAAATCCGTCGAGCTTAAAGAAACGGCATTTCGTCTCGATGCCGTCTTTGAGCCGCTTGGTGATGATGAGTTGACCTTCTTTGTGGAAGTGCAGTTTCAGCGAGACGAAACATTTTACGCACGGTTTTTCGCTGAAATTTTTCTTTACATCAAGCAATTTCCTGTGAGGCGTTGGCAAGCCGTTGTGATTTATCCGAGTCGTAAAATCGAACAGGACAATCTATCAGCGTTTGAAGAATTGTTTAACACCTCTCTGGTCAAACGCATCTACATTGATGAGTTGGCAAGCGTCGAGGGTTTAGAGCCGTCTGTTGCTATCTTCAAGTTGCTCATTGAGCCAAACGCAACGGTGGCGAGCACGGCAAAAGAACTGCTTACGCGCGCGCCTGAATATCTCGATTTTATTGAACGGGTGCTTTTTTACAAATTTCCAACCTTAACGCGAAAGGAGATTTTGAACATGTTAAGTATCCAAGAAGAATTCGAGGAAGAATTAAAAAAGACACGTGCGTTCCAAGAAATTTTAGAAGAAGGACGCGAAACAGGAATCAAGGAAGGACTTCAACAAGGACTTCAACAAGGACTTCAACAAGGACTTCAACAAGGACTTCAACAAGGACTTCAACAAGGACTTCAACAAGGACTTCAACAAGGTGAAGAGAAAGGTAAGTTAGCGGCTGTTCCACTGTTACGAAAACTTGGCATGAGCGACGATGCCATTGCAAAAGAACTTAATCTCTCTCTTGAAAAAGTCAAAAGCGTTTAATGTCTAAGAAACTTGTCCTCTTCGACATTGATGGAACGCTCTTGCGCGTGCGCGGAATTAGCCGTCAATCACTCATTGACGCACTGCGAGAGGTCTTTGGCACCGAAGGCTCGGCGGCGACGCATGACTTTGCAGGCAAACTCGATAGCGTTATCATCAAAGAGGTCATGCGTGCATCAGGGCTAAGCGATCAAGATATTCAAAAAGGCTTTGAAGAAGCCAAACGCCGTTACATTCGTAATTTCAAACAGCACGCCCAGCGCGACCACATCGAAGTCATGGTAGGCATTTATGAACTCGTTGAAAAACTTGCACGCGAAGAACACGTCGTACTTTCACTACTGACAGGCAATTTCGAAGAATCGGGACGGCACAAACTCGCCTTGCCAGAACTTAACGACTACTTCGAATTTGGTGCCTTTGCCGACGATGCAGACACACGCAACGACCTTCCCGCTGTGGCTGTTCAGCGCGCTTTTGAGCGCACAGGCATTCGCTTCACAGGAAAAGATGTTGTGATTATCGGCGACACCGAACACGATGTCAAGTGCGCCAGAGTGCTCAACTCTAAATGCATCGCTGTCGCCACAGGGCATTACACAGTGGCGCAACTACAAGTGTTCAATCCTGATCACACATTTGAAAACTTTGCGAATGTCGAGGCGGCTTTTGACGCCATCATGAGTTAGCCTCTCTCTGCGGCGTGCTTCAACGAGGTTTGCTTTGTTCAAAAAACCAACTTTGACTATGCGCCCATGTTTAGCCGTTCTCACACTGCTGTTTTTCTGCTCGTCATTGTCTTCTGCTCTTGCGCAGCACAATTCTTCCCGACACTTTTTCGAGCTCGGTGTTGAACTCGAGAAGAATACTTCTAAACTTGTTCAAGTACCACTTCGCCACAAGCACGGGGCGTTTTCACTTCAAGAAAAGACATTCATCTTATCTGAATTGGAAAAAGTTGGCGGCACGATTGGCACTGAATTCGGCAACATGCTTACAGTTTCAATTCCTCATTCTTCACTTCATTTGCTTGAACGTTTTGCAGACTTTGCAACGCCCGACCTTCAACCGCCCGATGAACCCCTCTCAATGTCAATCAGTCGTGGCAACTCACAAATTAGCGGTGCTTGGCGCGGCATCAATGTCGATTCCGTTCACGCTCTTGGTTACACAGGCAAAGGCGTTTTGGTTGGCGTCGTCGATGACGGGTTCAATTTCAATCACGGCGATTTTCAAGACGCAAATGGCAAAACGCGAATTCTCTATATGTGGAATCAAATGACCGATACGCCTGCGCAATTTCCAACCTCGCCTGCCTACGCTTATGGAACGGAGTGGGATAGCACCGCCATTAACGCTGGACTTGCAACGATTCCGAATAATGCGCACGGCACGAACTGCCTCGGCATTGCCGCTGGCGATGGCTCACAGAGCGGTGAAAAAGGAATTGCCCCCGATGCAAACATCATTTTGGTCGTCCGAAAAACCGGCACAGGCGCAACCAGCGCAAACGTGATTGATGCCTTTAACTACATTCAAAAGAAGGCTCAACTGCTTGGCATGCCTGTCTCCATCAGTTACAGCATTGGCGGACACGCGGGCGCACACGACGGCACCCGCGACCAAGAACTCGCCATCGATTCGCTCTCTGGCAACGGCGTCCTCTTTGCCACTGCCGCAGGCAACGACCGCACAACAGGTGTCTACACAAACGTCTATGTCTCACAAAGTTCTACCACTGATTTACTCTTCACAGCCATAAATCCTGCAGGATTCTTTGTCGGCAACGCATGGATAAGCGGATTGGATTCCGTCGGTGTCTCGCTCGTCGCGCCAAGCGGCACCACGCTTTCAACAATTCCAACCGATTCGACAACGCCGGTTCTCACTGTTACACAAGGACAATTCCAACTTTCCAACGCGCTTTATGCGCCGAACGGTGATTGGAACATTCAATTTGGAATTCGACCAACGGCGGGAAACACCGGCACATGGCGACTACGCTTGCACGGCGGACGCATTGTCAGCACAGGCAAGGTCGATGCGTGGCGCACCAGTAGTAGCGCAAATGGGCTTTGGCAAAATCCGATTCACGAAAAAACGATTGTAACGCCAAGCACCGCCGATTCAGCCATTTGTGTTGCCGCATTCCAAATTTCTGATGGCGCAATTTCACCCGTTTCAAGCATCGGCAAAACGCGCGATGAACGCAACAAACCAGAACTTACCGCTCCAACAAACGTCGCCACCACCGCTGGCACACAAGGCGGAACATCGGCAAGCGCACCACATGTCGCCGGCGTCGGCGCATTGCTCCTACAATCCGAACCGACACTTTCCGTTAGTCGTTACAAACAACTCTTGTTGGATAGTGCGCGCACCGACGCACAAACCGGCGCAATCCCACCCTTCAACACGAGTTGGGGATACGGAAAACTTAATGCACTTGGCGCTCTGCAACGGCAAAATCCGCTTGCGCCTTTATCGCTCTCGATAAGCAACATTACTCCGACTTCGCTTACGCTTTCCTGGTCGGGCAACGCGCCTGCTTTTCAAGTCAAACAAAATGGCGTGGTGATTTATGATGGAACGGCAACGTCGCAATCGCTGACCGGACTTTCGCCAAACACAACATACACTTTTTCCATGCGCGGCAAAGAGCCTTCCAAGCAAGCCCTTTCGCCGAGTGAAGTCGCTCTCATTTTTACAACGCCTACAATTGATACCAATATCTTATCACTTGCTTCCACACGCATGTTTGTTGTGGGCGAAGGCACATCACTGTTCAGCATCGGTCATACAGGCATCTCGCTTCAATTCCCGTCAGGTGTTACAGCCAATACACGCTTTACTGCTATCCGTCGCATCGGTCAAGCAACGATTGTTGGCACGCTGCCAAGTGGAATTACAAACATTTCAAGAGATGGATATTGGACAATTACGCCGTCGCATGGTTCAAGCGTCGGCACATATTCGCTCACCCTTGATTTGACAGGCTTCGGCGGGATTTCCAATTTCACGACGCTCAAAGTTTTGAAGCGGACTGATGCGTCCAGCGTTTGGCAAAATGTGGAAGACTTAGGCGCGAGTTTAACTTACAGTCCGCCTTTTATTGTGGTTTCAGGCTTGACGGATTTCAGCGACTTCGTGATTGCATCAACAGGCGACAATCCGCTTCCCGTCTCGCTTGCCGCTTTCACAGCACAACAAGTTGGCAATTATGCGCGATTAGACTGGAAAACATTAAGCGAACAGCATAATCTCGGATTTGAACTTCTCCGACAAACCGATAGCGATTGGACGCTTTGCGCAAGTTATCGACAGCACCCGCACCTGCGCGGACAAGGCACAACCAACATGGAACATACTTACACCTTCATCGACGAAACCGTTGAACTCGGAAATACCTATCGCTACAAACTGCGCTCCGTTGACTTTGACGGCACGATTCACGATTACGCACCTACGGCGCTGGTGAGCATCAAATCACAATCGCTTGAAAAGCCTCGTCAATATGCACTTTATCAAAACTATCCAAACCCGTTTAATCCCGTAACGATGATTCGCTACGAATTGCCGAAAGCAAGCACGGTAAAGTTGGAACTCTTCGATATGTTGGGCAGAAATGTCGCGACGCTTGTCAATGCGCGTCAAGAGGCAGGGACTTATCAATACAGGTTTAATTCTACAACATATAATCTTACAAGCGGGGTCTATTTTTACCTTCTTAAAGCCGACGGCTTTTCAGCCATGCACAAGATGATTTTGATGAAGTAATTATGCTAAGACTTGCTCAACACCGCTATGCATTGATGCGCCGACGGGTTGCGCTTGAATGACCTCCGCTTCCTTTTCAAGCAGTTCTTCCCAGCGTTCTGCGACGATGTGCGTTGGCGCAGTAGTTTCGGCGAGTTTCAAGAATGTTTTGTAGTGTCCTGCTTCGGAAGCAAAAAGGCTTTTGTAGAGATGCTTTAAGTCTGATTCTGCTGCCACTTCTCCGAGAATCAAAAAGCGTTCGCAAGAGCGGACTTCAATCAACGCGGAAACCAGCAATCTATCGAGCACTTCCAAATTGCCTTTGCCAATGCGCACAAGCATGCGAAGGTCGTTGGCATATTGGCACTTGTGCGTGCGTTGAAGTTTACCGCCGCGCTCTGCAATCAGTTTGGTTACGGTGTAAAGATGCGCCGCCTCATCTTTGGCGATATTGGAGAGCGTCAAAACCCATTGTTCCGAAGAGCGCGCATCAACCCATCGGTTCATTAAATCGAGCGCATTCGTTGCGGCTTTACGCTCTAAATAGGCATGGTCAGAAAGAAGTGCAATCGGTTTTTCGAGCACTTGCACTGCCCATTCTCTCGGCGTGTGATATTTCAGCGGAAGCGAAATCATATCAGCGAATTACAGTTTTAATGTCTTTCTTGGTTGATTTGGGAAACAACACATCACGATAGACTTCCTTCATTGGCAGTTCAATCCCAATTGAGTGAAGCGGGATCTTTTCCGTGAGTAATTGATAGTCAGCAATTACCCACGCCTCTTTTTCACGTAAGACCTGAACGACCGCAGGCTTTTCGTAATAGACAAAAAGCATCTCTTGAACGCTCTCTTGACCTGCATAATAAACACGCTTCTCGTTAAAGTCATATTGCGATGTCGATTCCGAAAGCACTTCAACAATCAACGCAGGATTTAAGAGCGTTCTGGGATTGTCGTCCGAAAATTTAGGTGTGCCACACACCACTGACACATCAGGATAAAAGTAACCCACTTTGCCGCTCGCTTTACTTTCGCTCTTCACGCGCTGGTCGCTTGGATAGACCCGACACGGCTTCTTTTTGCGGCGAATTTGATTCGTTAACGTCGTAATTAAGTTTGTGCAAATGGAATTGTGTTCGGGTTGTGCGCCCGCCATTGCGACAATCTCGCCGTCCAAATACTCATGTTTCGTCTCGCGGTTCGCCGTTTCAAGCGCGAAGTATTCCGAGAGCGAATAGCATTCCTCGTTGGATATTTTCAAGAGCGATTTCATCGATTCATGTTCTCCAACAATTAAACAAACTGTGCACTGCCAATTACGGCGAGCGGAATGATGAAATTATCAAATTCTTTCGGGCTCACGCCTTCTGCGACGGTTGCAATCGCCGAGAGAATTAAGATACGATTGAAATTGTATTCTTGCGGAACGATGAACTGAACGAGCAAGAGCGACGCCACAAGCGCCGAGACGAACATCGTCAGCGAGCCTTCTACACTTTTCGGCGAGAGAATTTGATACTTGATTTTTCCGTAGCGAGAGCCAATGACTGGCGCCATGCCATCGCCCCAACCGAGAATTGCCATGGCTAAAACGCCTTCAAACGTCTTGTAAAACAGCGTGCCGCAAATGGTCGCGACGATAACGAAGTAAAGCGGACCTTTGAGCAGTTCGCGTCGGTCGCCGGTGCGCGTCATAGTTTTGACGGCTTCATCGTTGACATCGGCGAAAAGTCCCTTTTGAACGAGAAGCACAATCCAAATGACAAAAATCGAGACGTTCAGATACTTGCTCCAATGTGAATCATCAAACAGCGGCAGGAAAGCGATAATCATACCCGCGCCGATGTGCGTAATTTTTCGGCTTAAATCGCGAGCCAACCCGAAGCGAGTTACGAATACTTCCATCAGTGCCACAAGACTGAACACATAAATGACCGTTAGAAGTGCGGCAAGAAGATTGTTGTAGAGCGGCGGCAACCCAAACATAGCGCAATTAGCTTTTGAGTTTTGTTGTTAGAGTGGTTTTTGTGCGATGAGCAACGAGGCGAAAATCACATTCAAAACATACAAGCCGTTATTGACGACGAGGTAGCGTAAATAGGACTTGTGCGTCTTGACTTCGCTTTTCCCCACTACATTTCTCAACCCAGTTTTTTGGATAGTGTTTTCCAAAGCCGATGCACCATCTTCGGGGTCAAGATAGAGCATGATTTGTGTAACGAGAATGATGAGGAACGAAGTGAGCGAGAAGTAAAACATCAGTGTAAATTCCCATGCGTGCATCAGATACACAAATGTGCCGAACGCAAGGTCGATGAGTGTGAAGGCAACAAGATACGTGCCTCTCACGCCAATCATGACCGGAAGCGATTTCAGCCCTTGTGCCCGGTCGCCTTCGATGGCTTTGAAGTCGTTGAGGAAAATCAGTCCGATGGCGATAAACGCATTGATGACCGCCATCCAAACGACCTCTGTGCGCAAATCAGCGTAAAGCAAATTTCCGGCAATCCAAGTGATGAGGCTGTAACTAATTCCGACGGCGGGCGCGGAAAGGAGCACGTTGTTTTTGAGTTTGAACGGTGGTGCTGAATAGATGTATCCCATAATCAACCCGAAGACGGACAAGAGAAATAGCGTGCCGCCGCGCATACCGCCGAGATAGTGTGCGAAAAATCCGCTGGCTGTCATCGCAGCCACACCGACCAGAATCCAATTCCATAACGCCTCTTTTTCGGATAGTCGTCCTGACGGAATCGGGCGCGTTGGTTCGTTGACTCGGTCAAGGTCGCGGTCATAGTAATCATTGACGGATTGAGAAAAGCCCGTTCCAAGCGGTCCGAAGAGCAGTGCCAGCAAAGCGAACTCGCCGAGATGCTCAATCGTGAACTTCATCTGCCCTGATGCAATCGCGCCGCATACAATTCCCTGCAACACCCCGACCCATGTGATGGGGTCTAAAAGTTCAAGATGTGCTTTGAGTTTTTCAATCGGCGAGAGCACTCTCTTTGATGCGTCAGTCATGATGAAAAATGTCGGATAACTTCATTGGTTGAATGAAGATAAATGTCGGTTTTATTCAAAGTTACGACGGAAGCCGTGAGAAAAGAAGTCTATTTTTTTCGGCTCATCGTCCTGTCTTGAAAATCGTAAGCGGTTCGATGTGAATAAAGCGAATTGGCTCTTTGCCCTTGAAATCAGGATTGACCGTCCCCAGTGCTCCAAAGCACGACGGGTCTGCACTCAAATACTGTTTGCCGTTGTAGCGATACACTTCGTCCTGCTCTTCGGGCACAAAATCGGGGAGATGCACAGCCAGTGTAATGTGGTTTGGAAATTCAAGCGCAACGACCTCGAGCCCCAATACCCCGCGAATGAGTGCGGCAAGTAAGATGGAGCGGTCTTCACAATCGGAAAAGTCGCTCACGAGTGTTTCGTGTATGCTACTCGTATGTTCACCGCGTTTGGTTTTCATATCGTCTTTGTAAGCAAAGCCATTGAGCACAAAGGCGTGCAAGAAGGCGACGGCTTGTCGCGCATAAAATCCTTTTTCTTGCACGATTTTTTTAAGCGGTTCAACGACGGCTTGAATAATATCGCTCGAGACGCTTTCGTTGAAATACGTCGCAACATCGGTTTGCGGTCGTTCTTCCAGATACTTGACCATATTCCGATTGAGCGTGTAAGTAAGCGTGTAAGTCTCAATCCCGAATTTCCAAGTGATGGATTTTTGAATTGGCGCGTAAGGAAGCGTCGGCAATCCGTCTTGAAAGAGTGCGAGCGGCTCTAACACTTTGCCGAGGGTTTCGTTGGCATCGTAGAAGCCGTCGGATTCGCCAGCGACTTTGACGAGTTCGCCACGCTCGACGTCATAAATGGCATAGCGTTTTTTTTGCTCTTCAAATAGGGTCGCGAAGAAAATTTTTTGGTCAATTTCAATTGCGAGTCGCCATTGTCTCGAGAGCAAAATAATTCCCGCATTGTAGCCCATTGCCCGAAGTAAAATCATCGCCGTAAAAACTTTTTGATTGTTTTTATTGGAGGCACGCTTAGCAATCTCCCCAACCAATTTCAAGCGAAGCCAATCGGGAAAATTGAGCGAGTCGCAAAGGTCGGTCAATCGGCTTGCAAATGGCATCGCATTATGAATAGCGGCGTTAGCAATATCGGCAAAGCGCGGGTCGACGAGTGCGATGCGTTCTGATTCTTCAAGATTGCTGATTTGAAACATGAAACTGAACGTCGCGCCGTATAGCTCAATCGGCATCGGGACTTGCTTCTTCTGGGCGAAAAGCAGGCAGGGCAAAAACATGAACGACAAAAAAACGACGCGTTTCATCAGATTCGAAATTCAAGTTTTTACGTGCATCTTTGCACCTTACGGTTTTAGTCTAATCGCTTGACGGTTTGAAGTTACAATTCATTTCCATCAAGCCGACATCGTTTGATAACTGCACAACTCTTTACGAACTGACCATGAAAGAGAAAATCGTGCTCATAACGGGTGCAACTGATGGCATTGGCAAACAGACGGCTCTCGACCTCGCCAAAGCAGGAGCAACCGTACTCTTGCATGGGCGTAATCCCAAACGGCTGATTGAGACGATGAGTGATATTCGGGCTAAGTTGCCCGGCATAAAATTAGATTGCTTCAACGCCGATTTTGCCTCGTTGAACGCTATTCGCAAAATGGTCGTTGACTTACGCCAAAAGTATTCACGATTAGATGTGCTCATTAACAACGCTGGGGTATTTATGAAAACGCGCGAACTCTCGCATGATGGTTATGAAATGACTTTCGCTGTTAATCATCTTGCGCATTTCTTTTTGACGCATCTGTGTATGCCGTTGCTTAAAGCCTCGTCCGAGCCACGCGTGATTACGGTTAGCTCGATTGCGCACATGCGCGCAACGCTTGATATGGATAATTTACAAGGCGAAAAGAAGTTCGAGGGATACAACGCCTACTCGCTCTCAAAATTGGCGAATGTGCTCTTCGCCGTTGAACTTGCCAACACGATGAAAGGAAGCACCTTGACTTCCAATGCCTTACATCCGGGCGTGATTAGCACCAAACTTTTGGAAGCAGGATTTGCAATGAAAGGCGCCTCGCTTGAAGAAGGTGCAGAAACATCAGTGTATTTAGCCATGTCGCCCGAAGTTGCAGGCGTTTCGGGCAAATACTTCGTCAAAAAGCGACCGCAAGCGTATAACCCAATTGCCGACAATTCCGAAATCCGAAAACGCTTCTGGGAACACTCATGCCGCTTGGTCGGCATCACTGACTTTTAACTTTAATTTTAATTTTTTTCAGTATTCAGTATGGAAACCGCTGTTCGTTCTGACCGCCCCCTCGCTTCGCTTGACCTCTTTGAGGAAATTGCTCGGCTGAAAAAAGAGATGAACGCCGTTGTTCTGGCGCATTACTATCAAGAGCCTGATATTCAAGACATTGCCGATTTTTTGGGCGATAGTTTGCAACTGGCGCAAGCAGCCAAATCCACGAATGCTGATGTAATTGTCTTTTGTGGCGTTCACTTCATGGCGGAAACGGCGAAAATCTTGAATCCGACCAAGCAAGTGCTCTTGCCTGATTTAGCCGCTGGCTGTTCGCTCGCCGATTCCTGTCCGCCCAATCTCTTTGCCGCGTTCAAAGCCCAGCACCCCGACGCGATTGTGATTAGTTATATCAACTGTTCGGCGGAAATCAAAGCGATGTCGGATATTATCTGCACATCGTCCAACGCCGAAAAAATCGTGCGCTCCGTGCCTGAATCTCAAAAAATCATTTTCGCGCCGGATAAAAATCTTGGGGCGTATCTCGTTCAGAAAACGGGTCGCGAGATGATTTTGTGGCAAGGCTCATGTATCGTGCATGAAACGTTCAGCGAACGCAAACTCATCGCGCTCAAAGTCAAGCACCCGAATGCCGTTATCATTGCGCACCCCGAATGTGAAGCGCAAGTGCTTGCACATGCATCGTTTATCGGCTCTACCAAAGCCTTGCTTGAATACACGATTCAAAGTCCGCACATGGAATTTATTGTGGCAACCGAAGCGGGCATTATTCATGAGATGCAAAAACGCTCACCGCACAAAACCTTCATCTCCGCTCCGCCCAACGAAGAAAAGCATTGTGCTTGCAACGAGTGCCCATATATGAAGCTCAACACACTCGAAAAAGTGTATCTTGCCATGAAGCATCGCACACCTGAAATTACGATGAGTGAGTCTCTGCGCGTGCGCGCCTTGAAGCCGATGGAGCGGATGTTAGAACTTTCAAAATAACTATGCTCGACACCATCACCTTCAGCTCGCTCGACGACCTCATTCGCTGGGGCGGGTATGCGTTGCTTTTCTTCATCATCTTTGCCGATACAGGGCTGTTTTTTGGATTCCTTCTTCCGGGCGACGCGCTGATTCTGACGGCAGGACTTGTTGCGGCAACGGGCAAACTCGACATCGTGCATGTCAATTTCGTCATGATTCTTGCCGCTATTCTGGGCGATTCCACAGGTTACCTCATTGGCAAAAAATTCGGGCGCAAACTCTTCGAGAAAGAAGATTCGCTTTTCTTTAAGCGCGCCTACTTGCTTCAAGCGCAAGCCTTCTACGATAAACACGGTGGGAAGACGATTTTCTTCGCTCGATACTTCCCCGTTGTGCGCAACTTCGCAACAACGGTTGCAGGCATCGCTGACATGCCTTATCCTCGCTTCATCTTGTTCAGCGTCAGTGGCGCGTCGATTTGGATTCTTTCGTTTTCGCTCTTGGGCTACTTCGTCGTCAAACAATTTCCCGAACTGGAAGACTACATCAACAAAGGCATCGCCATCTTTCTCATCGTCATAATCAGCACGATTCTCTTTAACTTGTTCAAATCTCGTTCACCAAAATCGCTCTCATAAATGGAATTGCTCAAACAGTTCGTTGATGTTCTGCTTCATCTCGACAAATACCTTGTTACGCTTTCGGAAGACTACGGCGTGTGGATTTACGCGATTCTCTTTCTCATCATTTTTTGCGAGACGGGGCTTGTCGTTACGCCGTTTTTGCCCGGCGATTCACTGCTCTTCGCCGTCGGCGCGTTGGCATCGACGGGCGCGGTGGATTTGTGGCTGATTGTTCTGCTTCTTTCCATCGCCGCCATTTTGGGCGACAGCGTCAATTATTTCATCGGACATAAGTTCGGCGATTACTTCGTCACGCATCAATCCAAAATCGTCAAGAAAGAATACCTTGATAAGACGCACGATTTTTATGAACGCTACGGCGGACGCACGATTGTCATTGCACGCTTCGTGCCGATTGTGCGCACCTTCGCACCGTTTGTTGCCGGAATGGGGAGCATGACCTACTCGCACTTTATCACTTACAACATTGTTGGCGGCTTGGTGTGGATTTTTTCGCTTTCGTTTCTCGGCTTTTTCTTTGGCGAGTTGCCGATTGTCAAAAAGAACTTTTCGCTCGTCATTTTCGCAATCATTTTGATTTCAATTTTGCCGATTGTTTGGGAGTTTGTCAAGGCGAAATTTTTTCCGGAACGCTCGACTTAATCCATGACCGAAACCATTAAAACCGACGTGCTCGTCATTGGGAGCGGCATTGCAGGGCTTTTCTTCGCGCTCAAAGCCGCTCAAATCGCGCAAGTGGTTATCATCACGAAAAAAGAAAGTTTTGACTCCAATACGAATTGGGCGCAAGGCGGGATTGCCGCCGTGCTCACACCCGAAGATTCCTTCGAGGCACACATTGCCGATACGCTCAATGCTGGCGCAGGATTGTGTAACCGCGAGGCTGTCGAAACGCTCGTCAAAGAAGGACCTGAGCATGTCAAAAGCCTCATCGAACTTGGTGTGAATTTCACGAAGAAAGATGGCAAGTTGCACTTTGAGCGCGAAGGCGGACACTCGGCGTATCGCATTGTTCATGCCGCCGACCTCACTGGCAAAGAAGTCGAGCGCGCTTTGCTTCAACAAGCGTCCGAAAATCCAAACATCACCCTTCTTGAACATCACGCTTCGATTGAACTCATCACCGAACATCATCTTCGCAAGAAAACTAACGACATCACTTGCTACGGTGCTTATGCGCTCGACACCCAAACCGGTCGCTTCAAAAAATTTTTAGCCAAATTCACCATGCTTGCCACAGGCGGTTGCGGGCATGTGTATTTGCACACGACGAATCCGCCTATCGCCACAGGCGACGGCATCGCAATGGCATATCGCGCCGGTGCGGAAATTCACAACATGGAGTTTATCCAATTTCACCCGACAACGCTCTATCACCCCGATGCTAAATCGTTTCTCATCAGCGAAGCCGTGCGCGGATTTGGCGGCGTCTTGCGCACCAAAGACGGACGCGAGTTTATGCACAAATACGACCCGCGAAAATCTCTCGCCCCGCGCGACATTGTCGCACGCGCCATCGACAACGAAATGAAAAAACGCGGCGACGAATTCGTCTACCTCGACATCACCCACATGCCTGAAAGCGAAATCAAAGAGCATTTCCCCAATATCTACCAGCGTTGCTTGATGTTCGGCATTGACATCACCCGCGAAATGATTCCCGTTGTGCCTGCCATGCACTACTCATGCGGCGGCGTCGCCACTGACCTCTTCGCACGAACCACCATCAACCGCCTCTATGCCTGCGGCGAAGTCGCCTCTACCGGCGTGCATGGTGCAAACCGCTTAGCCAGCAATTCCCTGCTCGAAGCCCTTGTTTTCTCGCATCGAGCATTCTTGGATATGAAAGAACGCCTGGCAACGGTCAACAACTCCGTAGATTTTCCTGATTGGGACGAAAGCGGCACGGAAAATCCCGAAGAGTGGATTCTCATTTCGCACAACCGCCGCGAAGTCGAGCAAGTGATGAACGATTACGTCGGCATCGTCAGAAGTGATTTGCGCTTAAAACGCGCCCAACGCCGCATTGACTTCCTCAAAGAAGAAACCGAAGCCTATTACAAGAAAACTAAAGTCTCCGCAGAACTCTTGGAACTGCGCAACATTATCAAGGTTGCAAGTTTGATTATCGAAAGTGCTATGAAGCGACGCGAGTCGCGCGGCTTACACTTCACGACCGATTACCCCGAAAAAGACGACAAACACTTTCTGCGTAACACCGTTCTGCGTTCGTTTTAATCTACTTTTCGTTCAGCTTTTTTAGCGTTACTTGTTTAACGGCGGCGTTCAGAAAATTCACGAGCGGAATCGTGGCGCGAAAGGTCTCGGCAACGTGCTTCGCAAAGATTGAATTGTGGATTTCTTCTTCCTCGAATGGACGAGAGACGAAAAACTGCTTGTGCTTCAAGTGTTCAATCATTGGGTGAGTCGGGTCGTAGCCTTTGGGATTGGTTTTCAATTTTTCGCCTTCAATTCCCTTGAAAAATTTCTTGAACGTCTTGTCTTCAATGATGCTCAAAAAGCGTTCTGGTTCGTGCGCGATTTTCTCACGAATGGCTTTCAGATGAGGCGAAGCGGGCATATACAAGCCACCACCTGCAAACGTGCCCCAACCGTCTTTCATCTTTGGCTCAATGTGCAAATAGAATCCGGGCAACTCGACGGCTTCGCTCGTGCGATTGGCGAGATTGAACGCCGCCGCGATATTGGTTTTGTAGGGCGATTTATCTTTTGAAAACCGCACGTCGCGGTGAATTCTGAAAATCGACTTTTTGGGATTGAACGCGTAATCAGGCAAATCCGATTTGAGCATCACGCCCAGCGTTGCGACCAAACACTGCATCGGAAATTTGACCGTCGCTTCATACTCGTCTTTGTGCGCTTGAAACCACTCTTTTGTGTTGTTCTTCTTCAACCGTTTCAGAAACGATAAGGCTTCCTTCGGAAACCCTTGAAACGGCGGAAAGAACCGTTCTTCGTCGTCGAGTTCGGGTGGTCGCGTCATGCGGGTGTGCGTCATCGGTGTAAAAAGTTACTTGAAGTTCCAAAAGTGATGTTAAGAGCGAGATGTTCGGCAATTTCAATGAGGCTATGCGTTCGGCATTTGTTGTTGTCAGGTTTCTTGGCTTTGCGTCCCGTTCGGGCGGGCAGTTTTTTTCCGATTCGCTGGGCTGTGTCGTATCTTTGATGAAGTTTTTCAAGGAGAATAATTGGTAGTTCCCATGCTGTTTTTTCGTTTCACGCTTATCGCGTTGTGTATCGGACTGTGCTGGGTTAGTGGATGTCAGCCGCCGCCGCCACAGGTTTCGGCGATTCGTGATTTGATTCAGCCCGTCCAACTTATTGCAGGCAAACCCGATACACTTCTTCTTTCCGACCTTTTCTACGCTGAAAATTACGACGTTCAATTTGAGCCGAATCCGCTTGTTCAAGTTGCATTGGACACAGCGACGCGCAAACTCGTCTTGCGCCCCGATGAGCGCGCCGAAGGCTTGATGTTGATTGGGTTTCGGCACGGCAACGGCACTTACCAACTTCCCGTGTTCATCAAGCGACTTCAAAAAGTCACATTCAGATACAAGCCAAAACCCAACGAGACAAAAGTGTTTTTGATGGGTAGTTTCAACAGTTGGAATCGCACCACTTTGCCGATGACGCTCACAAACGGCGTCTTTGAACGAAGCCTTGAACTTGACGCTGGTCGCTACGAATATAAGTTCGTCGTTGACGGCAAGGAAGTGATTGACGAACCCAATCCTGTTAAGCAACCCAATGGTTTTGGCGGATACAACTCGATTATCGATGTGCAATCTCTGAACGCCAAACGCACTTACCTTCATCCGATTGAAACGCGCGTGCGCAACGACATGACCGAACTTCACTTTATTTACGAAGGCGACTCGAGCAGAATTTTAACGAGTGAAATTGTTGCCTTGCAAGGCAATCAAAGCATTCCTCCGCAACAGTTTCAGATTGTTGAAAATCGCGTTGTTGTGAAACTCAAACAGCGTGATTTGGTGGGCGAAAAAGTCGTGCGCGTGGCGATTTCAAAGCAAGGCAATGTTGCGCCGATTCAAACCGTCTACTTGCTCAACGGCAGACCCAAAGGCTCGGAAGTCGTTGCGCCCTTTGCCTCAAAATCGCCGGTCAAGTCGTGGAGTTGGCATGATGCCGTGATATACTCTATCATGATAGACCGCTTCGCCAACGGCGATCGCACCAACGACCGTCCCGTGAAGCACGATTCGCTCTTTGCGCCGGCGAATTGGAACGGCGGCGATTTAGCGGGCATCATTCAAAAGTTAGATGAAGGCTACTTCGATTCGCTCGGCGTCAATGTCTTATGGCTCTCGCCGGTCAATCGCTCGACTAATGCCGCTTTTCGCGAGTATCCACCGCCGCACCGCTATTACGCTGGCTATCACGGCTATTGGACAACACACCACGAAGAAGTTGAGCCACGATTCGGCTCTATGGAAGACCTTAAACGTCTCGTTGCCAAAGCCCACGCGCGCGGCATGAAGGTGCTTCTTGATTTCGTCGCTAATCATACGCATGTCGAACACCCCTTTTTCCAACAGCACCCCAACTGGTTCGGCACGCTTGATTTGCCCGACGGACGCAAAAACTTGCGACTCTGGGACGAATATCGGCTCACCACTTGGTTTGAACCCTACTTGCCCTCGTTTGATTATTCAAAGCCTGAACCCATGAAGGCAATGACCGATAACGCGATTTGGTGGCTCAAACAAACGGGCATTGATGGCTTTCGACACGATGCTGTCAAACATATTCCCAACGAATTTTGGCGCGAACTTACCCGCAAAATCAAATCCGAAATCGAGATTCCGCAAAAGCGACGCATGTATCAAATCGGCGAGACCTTTGGCAGTTACGACCTCATCAAAAGTTATGTAAGCAATGGGCAACTCAATGCGCAGTTCAATTTCAACTTGTATGATGTTGCGGTCTACACCTTTGCCTCGCCGCAGGGCGATTTCACCGCACTCGCCACCGAGTTAGAGCGAACTCACCGCACTTACAGCACCGCGCATTTGATGGGCAACCTCATGGACAGCCACGACAAAGTTCGATTTCCTGCACTTGCTGAAGGCGATATTCGATTCGATGAAAATTCCGCTGAACGCGCTTGGAACAACCCACCAAAGATTGACGACGAGAAAACCTACGAGAAGGTCAAACTCTATCAAGCCTACTTGCATACGATTCCGGGCATTCCCGTCGTTTATTACGGCGATGAAATCGCGATGACGGGTGCCTCCGACCCCGACAACCGCCGCATGATGCGTTTCGGCAACGGCGTGAGCGACGCTGAAAAATCGGTCTTCGCCGAAGTGCGCCGCTTAATCAACTTGCGCCACATGCACAGTGCGCTTCGTTACGGCGACTTTCAGACGCTTTTCGCCTCAAAAGACGTGCTGGCTTATTTGCGTTCTGATTTGAACGAACGAATTCTTATCGTGCTCAATAAATCACACATGCCTCAACAGGTGAGCGTGAAATTTCCAAGTTTTTATTACGCTAAAAAAATGCGAGACTTGCAAACGGGCGACTTGTTGGAACTTGTCAACGATGACGCCCTCGTAAGCCTTGCACCGTTTCAAGCCAAACTTTTGAAAGTGGAGTAATCCACGATGTGTGCCAGCAACTCAAAACAACTGATTACTTGAAACTCAAACTTTTAATGCAGGAGAGAAACAATGAGTGAAACCATCACGGCGAAAGCCAAATCAAGAAAGAAAAAATCGGACGCCGTGTCTGGCGACGTTGCGACGGAAGTAAAAAACGCCTCCATCGCCCGAGAAGACTTCAAAGGTGGCGACGTTGAATCGCTGAAAAAAACATTCATCAATCGTATCCGCTATTCACTTGCCAAAGATGAATACACGGTTACCGAGCGCGACTGCTACAAAGCCCTTGCCTACACCGTGCGCGACCGCCTCGTCGACCGTTGGATTAAAACCCAACAAACCTACTACAACCAAGACGCCAAACGCCTTTACTACCTTTCAATGGAATTTTTGACGGGCAGAACCTTAGGCAACGCGCTTATCAATCTCGGCATCGAAGAAAACTCCCGAAAAATGCTCGAGGAACTCGGCTACAATTTGGAAGAATTAGAAGAGCAAGAGTTTGACGCGGGACTTGGTAACGGCGGCTTGGGTCGGCTTGCCTCGTGCTTCTTGGATTCAATGGCAACCATGAGCCTGCCCGGCTACGGCTACGGCATTCGCTACGAATACGGCATTTTCTTCCAACACATTCGTAACGGCTATCAAGTCGAAACGCCGGACAACTGGCTCCGCTATGGCAATCCTTGGGAAATTGAACGTCCCGAATCGCTTTATCCTGTCAAATTCTACGGCTATGTGCATCAATATGTCGATGCACGCGGGCAGTTCCGCGCCGAATGGAAAGACGCCGAAGTCGTGATGGCGATGGCATATGACACGCCGATTCCGGGCTATGGAAACAACACGGTTAATAACCTTCGCTTGTGGTCAGCAAAGTCAACGCGCGACTTCAACTTTGATTACTTCAACCATGGTGACTACGGCAAAGCCGTTGCCGACAAAGTGCTGACGGAAACTATTTCCAAAGTGCTTTATCCCAACGACGCCACTGCTGTCGGCAGAGAATTGCGCTTGAAACAAGAATACTTCTTTGTCTGTGCGTCGCTTCAAGACATCATCTACCGCTACAAAAAAACGCACACGACGTTCGACGCCTTTCCCGATAAAGTCGCCGTGCAACTCAACGACACGCACCCTG
Source organism: Chloroherpetonaceae bacterium (assembly GCA_046719715.1). Classification (GTDB taxonomy): domain Bacteria; phylum Bacteroidota; class Chlorobiia; order Chlorobiales; family Thermochlorobacteraceae; genus JANWWM01. The sequence goes on from JBDNCJ010000014.1 coordinate 36,018, forward strand.
CCATTGGCGTCGCTGAACTGATGCGCTTGCTGGTCGATGAAGAAGGACTGCCTTGGGAAAAAGCATGGGACATCACGGTGCGCACGATGGGCTACACCAATCATACAGTTCTGCCCGAAGCCTTAGAGCGTTGGTCGGTGAGTTTGATGGAAAAAGTCTTGCCGCGTCACTTGCAAATCATCTATGAAATCAATCGACGCTTTCTTGAAGAAGTGAAAGCGAAGTTTCCGAATGATGACGCGCTCTTGCGTCGCGTCTCGATTATCGAGGAAGGTTCGGAGCGCATGGTGCGCATGGCGTATCTTTCCATCGTCGGCTCTCACAGCGTCAATGGCGTGGCGGCGTTGCACAGCGATATTTTGAAAGCCACGCTCTTTCGTGATTTCTATACGATTTATCCCGAACGATTTAACAACAAAACCAACGGCATCACTCAGCGGCGTTGGCTCAAACTCTGCAACCCGAAACTTTCAGACTTAATCACAGAGAAAATTGGCGACGGGTGGACGACTGACCTTTACAAGCTCAAAGGATTGGAGAAATTTGCCGAAGACAAAGCCTTCCAAAAGAAGTGGCAAGCCGTCAAACTCGCCAATAAGGAGCGGCTCGCCGAGTATGTCAAGCACAAATACAAATTGAAGTTGAATACGGACGCAATGTTCGATATTCAAATCAAGCGGATTCACGAGTATAAGCGTCAGCTTTTGGACGCGCTTCATGCGATTTACCTTTACAATCAAATCAAGCGCAATCCGAAAAAAGACGTTGTGCCGCGCGTGATTATGTTCGGTGGAAAAGCCGCGCCCGGCTACTTCAAAGCGAAACTCATTATCAAGTTCATCAACTCGATTGCCGACGTGATTAACAACGACCGCGAGGTCGGCGATAAGCTCAAAGTGCTTTTTCTTGAAAACTATTCGGTGTCGCTGGCGGAAAAAATTATTCCCGCGGCGGATTTATCGGAGCAGATTTCAACGGCGGGCATGGAAGCAAGCGGCACGGGCAATATGAAGTTCGCTTTGAACGGCGCGCTCACCATCGGCACGCTTGACGGCGCGAATGTGGAAATGGCAGAAGAAATCGGCGCAGAAAATATGTTCATCTTTGGATTAACTGCCGACGAAGTTGCCACCAAAAAACAAAGTGGCTATAACCCGCGCACCTACATCGGCGAGTCGCCGTCGTTGAAGGAAATTCTTGAAATGATTGCCGCAGGCGTTTTCGCACCGACGGAACGCGGAATTTTCCAACCGATTCTCGATGAACTGCTCAACGTCGACAAATACTTCGTCTGCGCCGACTTCGATGCCTACATCAAGATGCAACAAGCGGTCGACAAAGTCTATCGCGATAAAGCCGAGTGGACGCGCCGCGCCATTCTCAACGTCGCACGCATGGGCAAGTTCTCGACCGACCGCACCATGAAAGAATATGCCGAAGAGATTTGGGGCATTAAGCCGATTGTGGTGGAATCGCCAAACGGCAAGTAGTTACTAACTAAAATTGCACAACCAAAGCAGGGGCGACTATCGCCCCTGTTGCTTTTTATGAGATGCATTTGGGTTTTATAGCGAGGGCTCGCTCACTTTATCCAAAAATGCGTCAGATGGAATAATGTTCTTGTATTTCTTCTTTGCGGCATTGGCGGCGGCAGATGTGGCAAATTGTCCGACGCGCACGCGATAACGAATGGCTTTCCCGACCTGTTTTTCCATGACGGTTGCGGCTACTCCGAGTTTGCCGAATTCCTCAGCAATCGCTACCGCGTCTTCTCGCGTTGGCTGAGAGGCAACGATGATGGTATATCCGCCTTTTGTGAGGTCAATCGTCGTAAGTTCTGGCGGCAATTCTTTGGCAGCTTTGGTAGTGTTTTTTAGAAGCGTGCCTTCGGCTTTTATGGTTGAACTATCAATACGGGCGGGCTTTTTCGGGATAGATTTTTCGGCGAGAATGCGCTCGGCTTCGGCACGGGCGGCGGCGGCTTTTTCGGCTTCAAGCTTAGCGCGGTCGACAGGCGCGGGCGGTGCGGGCGGCGTGAAGGAAATCGATTCATACTTCATCACAATGAAGGCGATGATGACGGTGAAGAACACAATCGCCGTTGCAATCGCGATGTTGCGCAAAACGGGTGCTTCTTTATCCTCTGTGCTGTCGTCCACCCAAGTCGCAGGGTCTTCGGTTGAAGATGCCACAGGCGCGGGCAAAGTATCCTCAACGAGCGGTCTATAAGATGCTTTCCGCGAAGCCGACGCTTCATATCGAAACGGCTCACCATTTTCTTCTGTGGCGTTTGCAGACTTTCGGCTTGCCGTATCTCTTTCATATTCCGACTCTGGCGGGGCTTTGGCGGCGGCGGCGAGTGCCACAAAGAGCGGCTCTCTCTTCGGCACATTCGGGGGCGTTGATATAGGCTTGTCCTCTTCTTCAAAGAGCGCGTCTTTGCTTTGTGAGAACGATGGCGAAAGTGACGGCGGCGCACTGCTCGGTGAGAGCGCAGGCGATTTCAAAAACGATGCGTCGGCGTCGGACGGCGCGAGTTCAGCGACCGGTTCGGGAGAAGGATAAGAACCCTGTATCGCGGCGGGTGCAGACGCCGTCGGTGCAACCGAGGGTTCTGGCTCGAGGGCGATTTTCGGCTCATCATGAACATGTTGACTGACAGGCTGATGAGTCGGCGTGGGCATTGGCGACGCTGCAGGCGACGACTCGCGACGTTGCGAAATTGTTACAGGGGAAAGCCCAACAAACGGTTTATCCAATAGTTCAGATAAAGTCGCTGACTGCTTGAACATCAAGCCACCTTGTTCGGCGCGCACGAACTCTCCTAATTCTCCCACCTGCAACGACCCGCGCACTTCGACGACTTTTTCAATGACACGCGCAAATCCCTTTGAAAACTTTTGCGCCACATCTTCTTCCAACTCTAATTGCTCAACGCCGACTTCAAAGACGATGTCGCCTTCCGATATTGCCTTTTGAACCAATTTGATTTCGTGGCGCGGAGGCACAAGCATCAGTTTTCCATTCACTTCGCGAGGCTCGGAGGGAATATGCACGCGCTTTAAAACACCTAAATCCGCCAAGCGTGCTTCTCCGCTTAGCGCCAATTCTTCCGCGATTTTTTGAAATACCGCTTCCAACCACCCAACCACCTCTTCTTCAGGGTATCCTAATGCAGGTGCAAGCGATTTTGCAAAAATGTCCATTGATTTCTATTGTTTGTTAAGTTCGCGTGAATATACAGCCAATCGCCCACAAATGTGAAGATGCTTGCGCTCAATCCGTCGTCAAGTCGGGGAGAAGATGCAAAGTGTAAAAGTTTATCGCACGAACTCGTCATTTTTCCAGATGCCGTCGAGCAACACTTCACCGTTTTTGCTATAAAGCGTACCTTTGCCTTCGCGCTTATCATTACGCCATTCGCCGACATATTTTTCGCCCGTCGTGAAAAAATATGTTCCCATACCGTTTCTGAGATCTTCGGCATATTCGCCGTCGTAGATGCTTCCATCTTTCCAAGTGTAACGCCCCATGCCATGCTTGCGATTGTCTTTCCAAGTTCCGACATAAATGCTTCCCGTTGTAAACGACCCCGACCCGTAGCCGTTGGCTTTTCCGTCTCTCACATCGCCGACATAATAAACAGCATTGCCGCGCGACGTTTTGAACTCCAATTTTCCGATAGAACGCGCCTTCTCTTCAAGCTCTTTTTGCAGTGTGGCAATCTCTTGTTGAAGAAGTTCATACTCTTGATTCATATCGCGCAGTTGATTGTCGCGTGAACGAACATCTTCCTCGCGAGAGAGCAATATGCGGAGAGTCGTTTGCATTTTTTTCCGAAGCGTCTCGAATGCTTCACGCCTGTTTTGACGCAGGCTGTCGCGGGTTTTGATGAACGATTGTGCTCGTTCTGCCAGAGCGAATTTGCCAAAGAGTGTATCGGCGCGCTTAAAGACAAGCAGTGCCAATGAATCTTCGCCTGAAAGAAGAAGCGAATCGCCAAGCGTTTGCAAGCGCAGATAAAGCAGTGAATCGCGCTGTTGCTCATTGAGACGCTTCAACTCGTCTCGCTCCGAAGAGACCTTTTCAAAGGCAATCAAAAGCCCGATGAGTCCAACGCCCAAAACGACAATTACCACAAATAAGAGATTCTTTTGCATCGTTAATCTCCAATGTTGATGCGTGGAATTTTGTTCTCGACGTTTCGGAAATCAAATCCGACAAAGACGTTCAAGCGAATAATGTGGCTCTGACTGTATTCAAATCCGGAACGGTCTTGTCCAAACGTCCACATGTGTCCGCCAAAAAACGTAATGTTTTCGTTGAGAATGTACCCGATGCCTGTGTAGATACGAAAGTCTTCAAAGGGATTCATGACGATGTTGTCTCCCGACTGCATGAAAATTTCCATGCTGGGCGCAATAAACCATGTGCCGACCTCAATTTTCGGCTTGTTAATCGGCACATAAAAGAGAAACTTGTAGCGATACCGATTGGTGAAATCATATTCCGAGCCGACCGCATTGCTACGCCGCCAACGGTTCTCAAATCGAAACTGATGATAAATTTTGACTCTATCAATGTTCATGCCAAAAAGCCACTGTTGCCAAATGCGCGGCTCATAAACGACTGATTCGAAATTCGGATTGTCCGGACTTGGCGAAAAATTCAGCACCAGCGTCGGTCCAATAATGACTTCAAGATTATCGCTAATCTGAATCGCTAATCCAAAGCGGTTGTAACTCTGCCGCTGTCGACCGATGAAATCATATAGATTATCTTCGCTGTTGCGCAGTCGCCAATGGTGCTCTGCGTAGTATGCAAACCGTTCCGCAAAGCGAAGCCTCAAATACAGCCCGTTCCAATTTCCTGTTTCGCGGAGTTGTGTAGAAATTTGCGAAGGACGTTCTTGCGCGAAGGAAGTTGCGGTGAAAAGTGCAAGTGAAAAGAAGAGAACAAGATATGCTTGACGATGCGTCTGCTTCATGAAGGTTAGATTGTTTTGAAAGAAAGCCAGAACATAGAAAAGCGTGCGTTAAAACTGCGTTAATTCAGCACCATGATTTTGCCGTAAATCGGTTCTTGTCCTTTGGCTTCAACCATGTAGAAATAAACGCCGTTGGCGACTTTTCCGCCGAAATCCGTTTTTCCGTTCCAAATGTCTTCTTCTTCTCTATCGCTTCGGCGCGAAGCGGCTTTGACGGGCGTTGCGACGAGATTCATTGAAAAATCCAAAATGCGAATCGTAACGGTTGCGTCGGCGGAGAGTTTGTATCGAATGCGCACTTGCCCGTCGAGATTTGGCGCGAAGGGATTCGGATACGCATAGGTGCGATTGTCGGACGTCGGAACGGGTTTATTGGCGCGAAGAATTTGCCACGATGCGCCACCGTTATCGGAAATCGCCGTGCCATCTGCCGTGCCTACCCACAGTCGTTTCAGACCGCTTGAAAGTGGCTGAACAAAACAACCAAAAAATTCTGCCGATGCGCCGATGAATTGGCGCGGATTGTCTTTGTCAATCAAGTGGCGTTGGTTAATCCAAGTTCTGCCTTTGTTCGGTGAGATGAAAAGTCCGTTTGAGCCAACGGCATAAACCGTATCGCCGTTGAAGGCGAAGTCGTAGAGGCGTTCATTGTCGAGCGCGATTTGCCAAGTTCTGCCGTTGTCGGAGGTGTAAGATGCACCAAAGCGTTCGGCGTTATCGTCGGCGCGCCACGAGGCAAGCCAGATGAGGGTGTCGGTTGCGGTGCGCTGTTCGCGAATGGCGATAATCCAATTTCCTGAAATGCCGCTGAATCGTCGGTTGAACTTTTGCCAAGCGGGATAAAGCGAATCGGCTTGTGTGGTTCGACAAACGCCGTCGACCGTGCCGCACCAGACCGAGCCGTCGGAGGCGGCAAGCACGGAGAAACCCAAAAAGGTCAGTTCGCCTGTTGTGCCGCGTCGGGGTTCAAAGGCGAAGCGAAGTGTATCCGTAGGCGCGATGCGCGAGACATTGTCGGGCGGAAGCACCATGCGTTGCCACGATTGCCCGTTATCCGTGCTACGCCGAGTGCCGCCCGACCAAGTCGCCACCCAAATACTGCCGTTCGGCTGAGTGGGCGATGCCGAGCGAAGCGACATGCTGTAAATCACATTTTGTTGCGGCACAATAATCGGCAAGGCTTTGAGCGTATTGATGCCGTATTGTTCGAGCGTGTCGGTTTGGCGGTCAAGGGGTTGCGGTCGTTCCAACCAAGTTCTGCCGCCGTCGAGCGAGAAAATAAGTCCGTCGCCGGTCGGCTGTCCGTCGCGTCGCGTCGAGGTTGCCGCCCAAATGGTATCGCCGAGCACTGCAAGGCTTTGAATGCCTTGACGATTAAATCGCGCAAAGTCCGTAACCGCACGAAACACCAGCAATGTATCTTGAAGCACGTTCAAGCCGCCGAGCGTGCCGAGCCAGAGCTCGTTGCGCAGGTCGTTGAAGCCGAAGTAACTGATGATGTTTGAACTTGGATTTGAAGACGGCGAGGAAAGGAGGAGCGATTGCGCCGTCCGCTTTTCATACTTTGATGAAAACTTCGGTTGGGCGACTGCCGCACTCGTTAGTAAAATCAAGCCGAGAAAGACTTTCCAAAACATGCTGAACGAATTAAGGTTGCAGAATCACGGTTTGACGCACAAGGCTGTCGCTCTGTGCATCGAAGCGGTCGCGTGCGTAGAAGGTGTAAGTGAATGTTCCGAGAAGCGTGGTCGGCGGCACTTGCGCACGAAAGGAGTAGATGCCGTCGCCTGCAATGTCGTCGCCGCTGAATGGATTAGCGCCGCCGTCGTCATACATCTGAATCGGATTGCCTTGATTGGCGAGAACACCGTCGGGACGGCGCGAGAAGTAAAAGACCGATGCAATATCGCCAAGTCCGTCGCTGTCATTAACCGTCGCTTTGAGCACAAGAAACTGACCCACGCGCACGGTATCAGGCGATACCACGCTCAACAGTTGCGGACGCGCATTCGGCGGACGAACCACCACGCGCGCTCTGCCGTTGCCGCCGCTCCGACCAAATTCATCAAACGCATTTACAACCAACGTAAAAGGCTCAATCTCGCTTCGCCGCAAAAAAAGCGCAAGCGTATCGCTTACTACAAATCGCCGCTCACTGCTCGCAACCGTGATTTCTTTCATTGCGATGCTTTCCCCACGTGCGTTGAGCAATTCGGCTCGTACTTGCTCGGCACGTAAGTCGACTTGTTGGACTGTAACGGAAAAGCCAAATGCAATACGCGCCCGTGCTTGTGCATCAAGCGGTAACTGTCCAAAAAAAATCGTGTCGGGCGAAACTTGAAGAGCAACAATTTCAGGCGCAACACCTTGGGGCTCGTTGAGCGTTTTATCGTCGCCGCACGACGCCGCGAAGAGTGTAGCCAAAATCACGACCAGTGTTCGTTTCATGATCAGTGGTTGGATTAAAATCTTATGCCAAATGTGAAAAAGCTTGTGCCCATCGGCGCGTAAGGCTCGAAGAGTATTGCGTAATCAATCGTGGCAAGATATTCTTGAATCGGATATTCAATCGTAAAGCCAGCCGACGCGCGAGCAATTTCCATCAAAGAAACACCTTGCACGCCTAATCGGTCAATGCCCACGCGCAATCGCAGTTCGCGAATCGGTTGAAGCATCACGCCGAGTTTCAAATAGGTTTCAGATTTTTTCAGCGGCACGATTTCACTTCGCGGAATTGAAACGCCGTTTTCGGTAACGAACACCGTTTGCAATCCGTCAAAATTTTTGGACAGGAGTTGCAGTTCAGACGCCATTAAAATCGATTTCATTCCCAAGACGTTTTCGCGCGAATACGCCGCCGCGAGTTTGTAGGAAATTGGCAACACGTCTTTGGTGGTTGTGCCTTGCTGACCGTAAATCGGCGCGGTGTTCCATTCATACTTCGCGTTAATGTCGCTAATGGCAATGCCGAGATGAAGTGAGGAGACGTTATCGCTGTAAGCGCGATAGACGGCACCGACATCGAAGCCAAGTGAAAACGAGTTTTGAATTTCAGCAAAAAGCGAAGCAAGGTAACCGCGAAGCGAAATGCCGATGGAGAGCTCATCGGTGAATCGCCGTGCGAATGAAAGAATAAAGAGATTTTCAGATGTAGAGAGCGTTTCGGTGGGGTCGCCGTCGCGATTGCGCCCGTCGATGTTGCTCACGCCGGAATTAATCCACGCAAAGCCGACCGCCGCATCAGGTCCGATTTTGCCCGTGAAAGTTGCAAAGTTCAGCCGTCGGTCGAGCGGAAGGTAGCCGTAAGTCGCCGATACGGAGTAGACTTCGGCGAAGCCTAAAACAGCAGGATTGTAATACGGGTGATACTCGCCTTCTTGGGTTACGGCGCCGCCTGCGTTGCCCAGCCCAATGCCGCGCGCGCCGAAGCCCATGCGCGAATACGCCGCCGCCGCCCCGCCAATCTGCGCTGAAAGCGAAATTGAACACCCAAACCAAAGGAAAAAGAGAATCGATGTGTGACGCATTGAAGTGATAATCGTGATAAAGTCTGTAAAGGTCGACAATTTTTAGCGCGTCTCAAAGGGCGATGACAGGGCATTTCCTCAAAACAAAAAGCGGCAGAATGCATGTTGCATTGTGCCGCTAAATCTGAACTGATGTGTTCAAAAATGCTTTATTCGTCCTTTGAGCCGAAGAGCCGCAAGAGCGAGAGGAAGAGATTGATGAAGTTTAGGTAAAGGCTGAGCGCACCCAGCACGGCGATTTTACCTTCCGACTCTCCGTCCAGTGCCGACGCCGACATTTCCTTGATGCGTTGCGCGTCGTAAGCCGTCAAACCTGTGAAAACAATCACGCCAATCACGCTGATAATGAGCGAGAGCATTGAGCTGCCGATGAAGATGTTCACAAGCCCGGCAATCACAATGCCGATGAGTGCCATGAACAAGATGTTTCCAATTTTCGTCAAGTCGGTTTTCGTCGTCATTCCGTAGAGGCTCATGACGCCAAACGTTCCCGCGGTGATGAGGAATACGCCCGCAATCGAGCCGAGACTATAGACGAGGAAAATCGCCCCTAACGTCAGCCCGTTCAGTGCCGAGTAAAGGAAAAAGAGTCCTGTTGCCGCCGCCGCTGAAAGCCGATTGATAAGCCCGCTAATGACGAACACGAGACCCAGTTGAGCAATGACCAATCCCCAGAACACGATTTGGTTTCCGAAGATGACTTGTTTCACGCCGTCGGTCGTGGCGACAAAGAAGCCCGTCGCGCCCGTGAGCGCAAGTCCAAGCGTCATCCACAAATACACTTGATTCATCACGCGGGTTTGAACCGCCGAGAGCGCGGAGGCTCTGCCGCCAACGCTGGTATAAGATGAGAGTGTTTGATTCATCGTTATTCCTCTGTTAATGTTTTAAGGTTAAAATTTGCTTCAACCTATACGCAAAAATTGCATAAGAAGTTTTCGGAAAAGGGGTAAGAGATGGTAGCAACCAAGAGCAGATAGGCACCCTGTCTATCGGGCAAAGGTTTTCAAATACTTCAACCCTTCAATCGTAATGCCTTTGGTGGTCACGGTAATGTCGCCTTTATCTTGGTGGATTTGTCCGTTCAAAAATCCAGCGCGAACTAAACTAACTGCGACGTCTTTGATTTTTTTTGCGTTTTCTTTCTCGAGTTGCTGGAACTTCAAGTTGTTATAGCGGTCGGTAAGGAAAAACTCGTCGCGTTTGCCGTCGGCGTAGTGTTGAAGAAAGAGTTTTTCGATATCGCTTTTAGTGATGGAATCGCGGCTCATCAGCAAGTTGAAGTTCTTAAAGTTGAAGATTGTAAATAATATACAACGCGCGGTGTGAGTTAAAAAAATGTTGCGAAAGTTGGGGATTTATGAAAAGCGTCCAACGACCCAAAGCGTTAGATGAACGCAAAGGTTGGCATAAACGCCCGCCACAACGTCGTCCGCCATCACGCCCCAGCCTTTCGGCAATTTTTGAAGTTTGTTGATAGGCTCAACTTTTGCAACATCGAAAAAGCGAAAGAAGATAAATGCTAATGCGAAGGCAAGCGTCGTTTTCGGAACGAAAAGGAGCGCAATCCATTGTCCAACGAATTCATCAATCGTAATTTCTTTTGCGTCTTTCCCATACTCTTTTTCCACTTCGCCGCCCGCCCAAACGCCGATTGCAAAAAATGCAATAATTAAATAGAAGAAAATCGGAAGCGACGTAAACTGCGGCACAAACCACGCGACCAGAAGCGCGGCAAGACTGCCCCATGTGCCGGGAAAATAAGGCAAATAGCCCGTCCCGAATCCTGTGCCGAAGAGCCGTGCAAGTGCGCGCATATTTACGAAGCGTTAAGCGTGGAGCGCGTTCCGAAGTAAGCGGCGCGAAGCGTTTGCCAATTTTCAACAAGATACCCAACGCCCGTATAGACGGTGTAAATCGTCAGAAGAAGCATCGCCCAATAGACCCACTCGTGAAAGAGCAATCGCTCTGCTACCATACTGATAGAATCGCTGAATAAGACGCGCTCGCGAAGCAGTGAGAGAAGTAGCAACAGATATGCCAGCACGTTTTGAAGCATCGTTTTAATTTTTGCGGATTTGCTCGTGATGACGGGCTTTTCTTTCCACTCTGCATACAGGCGCAAGAGCGTAACCATCACATCGCGAAGCGCAACGACAATCACCATCCAAAGCGGAAGCAACCCAAGATGCACGAAATAAATAAACGCGGAAGTAATGAGAATTTTATCGGCAAGCGGATCCATGAATGCGCCCCAGCGCGTCGTTTGTCCGTATTTGCGGGCGTGATAGCCATCGTAGAGGTCGGTGAGCGAGGCAACGATAAACACCACGATGCCCCAGATGCGAAGGTGTGGCGCGTCGGAAAGAATCAACCATACAAACACCGGCGTAAGCAGAATACGCAGCGTCGTTAGTTGATTCGGCAAAGTCATGGTCATTGGGTCGCGTTAGTATCGCTCTCGATAAAGCGATGGATTAAAAGGTTTTTGATGTGAAGTTAAAAAAGATTGCACCGTTCAATACAAGATATTCAGTAGCCTAATTCTTTCAAACGCGCTTCACTTAACTTCGGGGTTGTTTCGCGCAGAAAAAGCAACTGCTTTTGCACATACTTTCCGAGAATATCGAATTCTAAATTCACAGCGTCGCCGACTTGCTTTGCACTCATCGTCGTATGCGCCCATGTGTATGGAATCACTGCCACCTTAAAAGTATTGCCCACAACTTCCGCTACGGTTAGACTAATCCCATCAACGGCGATCGAGCCCACTGGCACAATGTTCGGCTCAAACGACGCCTCAAACGAAATCCATACTTCCCAACTGTTCGAAAGATTTTGAATTGATGTAATTTTTCCAACGCCGTCGACGTGCCCTTGAACGTAATGTCCGCCCATTCGGTCAGTCGGACGCAGGGCGCGTTCAAGATTAACCCTTGTCCCAACGCGCCAGCCGCCGAGCGTTGTTTTTTTCAGCGTTTCGGCGACGGTATCAACCTCAAACGCGCTTCCATCAACGGCGATGACGGTTTGGCACGCGCCTGAGCAATTGACGCTTTCATCAACGCTTAAATCGCTGAACTCGCTCGATTGAAAGCGAATTTTCAGACGAAGCCCGTCGCCTTTGCGCGTGGTTGCAATGACTTCACCGACGTCTTTGACGATTCCCGTGAACATGGTTTAGAAATTATTTGAACACAAAACATTTGAATTCAAAGGCATTGAGCGCGAGTTTGAGATTGCCATCTTTTGTGGTCATTTGTTTATCAGATTCAAAAAAATCATAAAGCGATTTATTCGGCTCAACGCGCAAAAAGACGCTCATCGGTGCATTGCGCAGATTGATTGCCACAAGCACTTTGCTCTCGTCGCTGGTGCGCGTGAAGGCATAAACCGCCTCATCGTTTGAAGATTTAATTTTTTCCATCGCGCCATCAACGATTGCGCGTTGTGTCGTGCGTAGCCAAATCAAATTGCGATAGAAGGTCTCAAACGCTTGGGCGTGTGGCGTCGTCCAAGCAATCGGTTCTTTTTCAAACAGCGAGGTGCGTTGGTTGTAGCCGACCTCGTCGCCGTTGTAGAAAAGCGGAACGGAGCGAATTGTGCCGTAGCCTCCCAGCGTGAACATCAAGGCGGCGGTGGCTTTCGCGCCCTCGATGCCGCCGAAGGCTTCAATCGGCGCGCCGTGCTCCAAGACGCGGTCGTGATTGGAATTGAATCGAAGTCGCAACGAGCCTTTGGCAAAAACTTTTTCTTCCGTCGTTAAAATCTCGTCCAAGTGTTGCGCCGACTTCTTTCCGCTCACAATATCCAACACCACGTCGTAGACGTTCCAACTGTAAGTGAGGTCGAAGCCAACCGTGTGATGTTCGGGCAACGTGCTTTCGGCGAGCATGAGAATGTCGGGCTTCTGCTGACGGAGTTCGGCAATCGTCGTTTGCCAAAAGTCGGAAGGAATCGCTTCGGCGACATCGCATCGGAATCCGTCGACGTCGTAATCTTTGAGCCATGTTTTGAGCACATTGGCAAAGTAGGTGCGCACTTCGGGATTTTTGTAATCGAGTTGCGCAATGTCCGACCAATCCGGATTCGGCGACACGATGTTGCCTTTTTTGTCTTTCCGATAATACTCGGGGTGCGCTTTGACGAGCGCGCAATCCCACGCGGTATGATTCCCGACGAAATCCAGAATCACTTTCAAGCCTAACTCGTGAGCGACTTTGACGAAATTTTTAAAATCTTCTTTCGTGCCGTGTTCGGGATTGATTTCAAAATAATCTTTGACGGAATACGGACTTCCCAGCGAGCCTTTGCGCTTTTCTTTGCCAATCGGGTGAATGGGCATCAGCCAAATGGTATTAACGCCGAGGGCTTTAAGGTCGGCGAGTTTTGCTTGTGCCGCTCTGAATGTGCCTTCGGGCGTAAAGTTGCGCAAGAAAACTTCGTAGATGATTGCGCCTTTCACCCAGTCGGGACTTGGGTTTGCGGTTGAACTGCCCATCGGCTTCGGCGTGCGTGCGTATCCGCGAAGAAAAAAGAGAAACGCGCCGATGAAGGCAACGGCGAGAATAATAAGCGCGAAAGTCAGTCGCATAACGTTGAAGTGCGAGTTTGAATCTGTGATTGTTGAAGAAACCGTATCTTACAAACGACAACTTCAACTTACAACATTCCAACGAACTTCGTTCAAGTTCAATGCTCATCTTTTGGCGCACGACTTACAATTTGCTTCTTCCTCTCTTTCTTTTGTTGGTGCGTATTCTCGGCAAAGTCAATCCTAAAATTCGCGCCACGCTCGAGGGGCGCAAGCATCTTTTTGAAACGCTCACGGATAAAGTCCAAACGCTTCCGCAGTCGCGCAAACGAATTTGGTTTCATGTTGCATCGGTCGGCGAATTTGAACAAGCGCGTCCCTTAATTGCTGACCTGCGTAAACAAGGCGAATGGACGATTATCGTGTCGTTTCTTTCCGTCTCTGGATATGAAGCGCGAAAAAACTTTCCCGACGCCGACCTCATCACCTACTTGCCCGAAGACACCCTCGCCAATGCGAAACGATTTTGCGCCCTTGTTCAGCCCGATGTCGCCGTCGTCGTGCGATATGACTTCTGGCTCAATCATCTCCTTGAAGCCAAACGCATTGGCGCGACACTCATTCTCATCGCCGCGTCGGTTCAAGCCAAATCGAGTTACTTCAAGCCGATTTTGAAATCGTTTTACAAAACGCTCTTCTCGCTCTTTGACAAAATTTTCACCGTCTCACAAAGCGATGCAACCCTGTTGCGCAATGGATTTGGATTGACGACGATTGAAGCGGCAGGCGACACGCGCTACGACCAAGTCTACAAGCGAAGCAAAGGGCGAGAAAAAATCGCACACTTGGAACAGTTTTATCGCGGCAAGCGCGTCTTGATTGGCGGAAGCACGTGGCAAATTGACGAAGAACTCCTTGTGCAAGCCTTTACGCACTTGAAGCATGTTGCGCTGATACTTGTGCCGCATGAACTTGGGAAAGACAATCTCGCTCGCCTTGAATCGCTGTTATCAATGAAGAATTTGAAATGTGGGAGGATTTCCTGTTTGCCAACGGATTTTTCAAGCGAGCAGGTTTTAATCGTTGATGAAATGGGTTATCTCGCCGAACTCTACGCCCTTTCAAGCGTGGCATACATCGGCGGCGGTTTCGGCGTCAATGTGCATAACACGCTTGAAGCCGCCGTTCACGGCGTTCCGGTTTTATTCGGTGGAAACATTCACAAATCGCGCGAGGCAAAAGAATTGGCGGAATCGGGCGGCGCATTCATCGTTACCGAATCGTCGCTTCAACCCACATTGAAAACGCTCTTTGAAAATGACGAGAGACGATTCAGCGCAGGCAAAAAAGCGGCGGCGTTTGTTGAGGCGCGATTAGGCGCGACGGACAAAATTTTGAAGTATCTTTGTGAAATTTGAACCTACATCAAGCAATGGCAAAAATTACGATTGAAGTTCATACTGAAGAAGAGTGGCAACGCGCGTTCGAATACGCACAGCTGCTCAAAGGCTCGACTGTACAAATAGAATGGCTTTCACATGAAGAGCGAAAACAGCGCATCAAGGAGTTTTTAGAATGGACAGAAACCAACCGCGTCAAAATTGACGAACCAATCGTGAGCCTAACAAGGGAGGAGCGCAATGCCCGATAGGATATTCATTGATTCAAACATTTGGATTTACTTTTTCTTGGAGAGCACATCTCCTGCAGAAAAGGAAAAGTATCGCAAAGCGGTTGCTTTAATCAGCAGACTCGACTCCATTTTCATTTCCACACAAGTCTTAAACGAAACAGCGAATGTACTGCACCGTAGATATAAGTTTTCTTTAAAGAGCATCGAGGTTTGTGTGAAGAAGATACTTAGCATTTGTGAAGTTGCTATTCTCAACGAACAAAATACTTTGCACGCTTTGACTTTGATGCGCACATACTCATTTTCTTTCTATGACGCGCTCATTGTTTCAACAGCAATTGGGTCAAGTTGTAGATTTATTTACTCTGAAGATTTACATCACAACTTGAATGTTGAAAACTATCTCTTGATTCAAAATCCGTTTTTCTTGTGACGACTATCGAACTCGACTCACAATTCAAATCCTACCTGCGCGACTTTCTCAACTTCACCAAACTTGAACGCAACCTTTCCGACAACACCCGCGAAGCCTACAAGCGCGACCTCACCCGATACCTTTGCTTCCTTCAAGAACGATGCCCAACGCTTAACGACGCCACCAGCGACCACATTCGTGCCTTCCTCAAAGAAATTTCGGAACTCGGATTAGAATCTACTTCCGTGTCGCGCAACATCTCGGCGATTCGTTCCCTGCACAAGTTTTTGCTCTCGGAAAAAGTCATTTCCAAAAATGTGGCGGAAGAAATCGCGCTTCCGAAATCCAGCCGATACTTGCCGAGTGTGCTCACGCACGACGAAGTGTTCCGCTTGCTCGAAGCCCCAATGAGCGAGAAAAACCCTTCGCCAAAATTTGCTTTGCGCGATAAAGCCATTTTGGAACTGATGTATGCAACAGGAATGCGCGTCAGTGAAGCCGTCGAGCTCAAACAGCAAAGCCTCTATTTTCAGGCAGGATTTATTCGCGTGTTCGGCAAAGGCTCAAAAGAGCGGCTTGTGCCGGTGGGTCGCTCGGCGATTTTTTGGGTAACACGCTACCAAACCGAATTGCGCGTCAGTTTAATGTGCAATCATTCCGAAGATTATCTTTTTCTCAACGCGCGCGGAAAAAAATTAACTCGAATGAGTTTTTACAACATCATCACAGAAAACGCAACGCGGGCGGAAATCGTCAAAGAGATTAGTCCGCACACATTGCGCCACACCTTTGCGACGCACTTGCTCGAAGGCGGTGCCGATTTACGCGCCGTGCAAGAGATGTTGGGGCATAGCACCATCAAAGCGACGCAAATCTACACGCACATTGACCGTCAATTTTTGAAAGAAGTTCACACCACGTTTCACCCACGCGGATAACGCGCATCTCAAATAAAATCAACAGCCCGCTTCAACGGCGAAACGGGCTGAACACGGAAAAGAGGTTAAAGTTTTTCGGTATTAACGACCTCAAAAGATTTGAGCGTATTGCGCCAAAGCGAAATCGTGTGCTGTGTGCCGCTTGACTTGAAATCCCAGAAAGCAATCATAAAGTCGGCGTTATCGACGATACTATCGGTTTTTTTTCGCTGGCTCATGTTCTTTGTTTTCTCTTAGGTGAGAGCGTCCTTGCTGGAAACGGCGGGACGCTTTTTTTTTGGGGTTCATATCGCACGCTCAACATATCGTAGAAATATCGTAGTGCTTTTTTCCCGATGCACCCTCATCTTTGCTCCGAGCAATTCACAACCGATTGCTTTTTTACTGCTCTTTACAGGAATCAAAAACAATCCAAACAAAAAACGGAGGACAACATGACATCGCAATCTTTGCAACTTAAAAAACGCATCATTCTCGCGCTCTTTGCGTTGAGCCTTTCGCTTCGCGCTGCAGCAGGCGATTTGCCGATTACATCAATACTCAATGCTGACGGAACGGTTAAGCCCAACATTGAAACCATTGTCAACGTCCAGAATCCTGCAACGTTCGTCAATGAATACGGCGAGCCGATATTCACTACTGCCGATGACATTGCCGGTCAGGTCTATCACATGGTTGTTCTTGATGGCAAACTGTATGTTGGCGGACGCTTTGAAAAAGCAGACCGTCGCGTCGTCAATAATGTTGCCGTTTGGGACGGAACGAAGTGGAGTGGTCTTGCAAAAGGAGTTGACGGTCCTGTTAAAGCCATGTGCGCGATGGGCAAAGACCTTGTCGTTGCGGGTGATTTCAGTTATGTCGATAAATCAAGCGATAATCCCGGGATTGAAGCCAATCGGATTGCGCGTTGGGATGGCAAGAAATGGAACATCTTTTCTAAACTCAACATCGACCGCGAAATTTTTGCGCTGGCGTTTGACGGGAAGACGCTTTATATCGGTGGCAATTTCACCAAACTTGAAGGTAAAACCGACGCCCGTAGCGTTGCCATGTGGGATGGTAAAGGTTGGAAGCCCGTCGGCGGCTCAAAGTTTGACAAAAGCGTCATTGCAATGACTTGCGTTGGCAACACTCTCTATGTCGGCGGTTTTTTTTCAACGATTGGCGATGAGCCTGCCGCGTACGTCGCAATGTGGGACGGCAAAGAGTGGATGGAAGTCGGAAAGAAGGGTCTTAATAATGATGTAACTTCCCTTGCAAACGACGGCAAAAACGTTTATGCCGCTGGTCGTTTCTTCAAATCGGGCACAGGCGAAGAGATGCGCGGCGTTGCCAAATGGGACGGCACAAAGTGGTCTCAAGTTGGTGGCGGCTTCAATGAGGAAGCCTATACCGTCAGTTGTGCTGACGGCAAAGTGTGCATCTCTGGCGCATTTTACAAAGCGGGCGGCAAAGATACAGGCGGTGCGGTTGTCTGGGACGGCAATCAGCTCTCCACGATTCCAAAGATGAATAATTTAATTGTGAGAGTCGCAACCTACTACAACGGACAGCTCTACATTGGCGGAAGTTTCGTCGATGTGCCAGATGAAACCTTGAGGGGCAACATCCTTAAGTTTGACGGCTCAAAATATGAACCTCTTTCAAAATAACTTCTTCAACCTTAAACCATATCTAATCATGAAACGGCATATCCTTTTCCTCGCTGGCTTTATCCTCTTTTGCAGCCTTTCGGTTCAAGCTGTTGCACATCAACAACCGGAAGCGTTCCTTGCCAAAGGCTCGGTGAAAATTGTTAATGATACGAAGCAAGACGTTCACATCTACACCGGCACAGGGCACGTGAGATTGACGCACGGCGGCGGCTCTACCTCGGTTTCTTGCGAAGACGGCAAAGAAATTTGCTTTAGCAACAAAGGCAAGAAAGGTTCAGTCATTTTCACGATTGATGCGTCTATGTGCGGGAAGACCGTCAAACTTTCATCGTATTTGAAGTAGCAAGTTTCTCGCTGGCTTTGTTCTTTGTTTCTCTTAGGTGAAAGCGTCCTTGCTGGAAACGGCGGGACGCTTTTATGTTTTTTATGTTCTATATCACCCGCACGGATTTCTCGCCGTCGGCAAATCGAATGACGAGCGTCTCTCCCGATTGCATTTCCTCCACTGAGCGAACAACACGCCCATCTTTGAAGACGATGCTGAATCCGCGTCGAAGCGTTTGCTCGTAGCCGAGTGCCGAAAGCCGTTGCGTCAGATTTTCAAGCGATGAGGTGGCGCGCTCGAGCTTTTGCTTGATGCCAAAGTCAAGCCGCTCGCTTAATCGGTCGAGCGTTTGCAGGAGTGCATGGAAGTCGCTTACCGGTTTGTTGAAGGCAAAACTTCCAACAATTCCTCTAACATGCGCATGCTGTTCTTCGGCACGGTTTAGGAGTTCGCGTTGCATCTCTTGAAGCGTGGCATGAACGGCATTGAGAATGTCCGAAGAAAGCGGCGCAACCACTTCCGCCGCCATTGAGGGCGTCGCAGCGCGAACATCGGCGACGAAATCGCAAATCGTAAAATCCGTTTGATGCCCTACTGCGCTAACCGTTGGAATTTTTGATGCAAAGACGGCTCGAGCAACGCGCTCATCGTTAAATGTCCACAAGTCTTCCAGCGAACCGCCGCCGCGTCCAATAATCAGCACATCGACTTGGTGCGCGGGATTTTTCGTGCGATTGAAATAGCCGATGGCTTCTACGATTTCCTCTGCCGCTCCTTCGCCTTGCACGCGCACGGGATAAAGCACCACTTGCGCGGCAGGGTATCGCCGTCCCAACACCGAACAAATATCTTGAATGACTGCGCCCGTCGGCGAGGTTATCACGCCAATCGTTTCAGGCAAGCGTGGCAAGGGCTTTTTGTGCTCTTGCTGAAATAAACCCTCTTCCTGCAACTTTTTAACCAACCGTTCAAAGGCTTTTTGCAAATCGCCTTCGCCAACGGCTTTGACCTGACTGCCAATGAGTTGATACTTACCTTGTGGCGCATAGACTTCGACTTTGCCGCGAATCAGCACTTCAAGCCCATCGCTCAACTTGAACGCGAGTCGCTCGGCGGTGGAACGCCAAATCACCGCTGGAATTTGTGCTCCTGAATCTTTGAGCGTGAAGTAAAGATGCCCTGACGTGTGCTTTTTGAAATTGGAAATTTCACCGCGCAGCCACAGGTCTGGAAATTCAGTCTCGAGATGCTCTTTGATTTCTGCTGTGAGTTCGCTCACCGAATAAATACCGTCCGCCATTGAAAGAGGTTATTTTGAATGGAGGGTTAAGTTAGAGAAAAAATAGCGGCGGTAAAATCTTGGAAAAGTGAAACGCACCGCAACGTCAGGAAAATTCCTTCAGCTCGGTGCGTCTCCCCTGTCAGTGCATAACAGAAAGATCAACAACAAAAGAACAACAACTTCTGCTTACAGTTCTGCGACACTTTGCTTCTTGACTTCTGCCTTCAAGGATTCAAGCAATGTTGTCGTTGCTTTCGCAACGTCTAACACTTTGGATTCAGTCATCACAGGCGATTGCTTGGTGCGGCTTTCCATCGCATACACGGGCTTGACGAGTTCTGGAAAACGCGCTTCCAACTTAGCAAGGTCGGTTTGAACGCGCGTTGCGCTTTCGCTCGTGGTTTTCATTCGCGGTGCAGATTTCGGCGAAACACCTTTCTCAAATTCCGTTTTCGTTACCGATGCTGTAACCTCGCGAAAGTCAATCTCGCCCCGCTTGACGCTTGAAAGAAGCGACGCTTCATCGGAAATCCTGAGCGCGTTGTGCGACTTGACCGCATTGACAATCAGCATCAAAAGTTTTTCGTGATTCACTGTTTTGACTTGCACGGTTTGCGGAGCGCGTTTCGTTCCAGCGTTTTCAATCGTATAAGTTTTAGAAACCCATTCAGGGAAGAGCATCTCGACGTCGCTCACACTTACTTCACCGTTTGTAACGCCGATATTGACCAACTTATCGAGCGTTTCATTTTTCGGTTGTGCGTTCAGCGGCGCAAGCGTGAGCGTAAGGCTTGCGAATAAGAAGAGTAACTTTTTCATAATTCAATCCTTGCGTTAAGTTTTGTAAGACCACATTTGATTTCTCAAATTTCTTACGCAAATCTACAACGAGGGTTAAATGCGAAACCATTCGCAAATGCCTGTATTTTAAGGCGGGATAAGGGACTACGGGTTTCTACGTAGAGAAGGTCTATTCGCTCCGCGTTACTTCGCTTTCAATTCCAAGAGTCGTTTTTGTGCAAGCGGATGCGCTCCGCCCATTCGCACGTATTTTTCGTAGCAGTATCGTGCAAGTGCGGGCTCTTTGGAGCGGTAGTAAAGTGAGGCTAAGTTGAAGTAGCTTTCCGAAAGTTCGCCGCGCGTTTCTTTGATATACTGCAAATAGCATCGCTCGGCAGCAGGCGCGTCGCCGTTTTGGTAGCAGAAGACGCCAAGTTTCATGAGTTGATACGGATACGGTTGATTTCTCCAAAATCCCGACAGCCACTTTTCAAGGCGAGACGGTTCAGGGAGCGAGAGCAACTCGTTTCGCTCTTTCTCTGAGAACGATTCAGGAAGATTTAAGCGGTTCAAAGCGTCGGTGAGCGAAAGGGCTGGAAGATGTTGCGCGTAGGTTTTATGCGCGTAAACGGCGGCGACTTCGTCCAAATGAATCAGCCGCCAATCGTCCATCTGCCGCAGTTGTTGATTCCAAATCACCGAAGCCATGTAGTCAAATGCAATGAGTTGCGGCTGATACTTTTCAATAAGCGTTTTTAATCCGCCCATCACAAAGGCTTTTTTGTAATCGCTGAAAAATTCTTCGCGCATCACTTCGAGCCGCCCGTCGATGAAAATTTTTTGTTTGAGTTTCCACCCGAAATACGCGCCCGTGTTGAGGTCGTTGATTATGCTTCCATCTAACCCGTTCTCGTTCAGAAACGCGCTTGCTTTGACGGGGTGCGCGTGAACTTCCAATCCCAATCCAAACTTGATAAATCGCCTGTCGGATTCGTAGTAGGCGTTATTGACGACGCGCACGCTGAAGAGCACAAGGACGATTGCGAGCGCAAGCATCGCGCCTTTTTCAAGTCGCATTGCTTTTTGTGCTGAAACGTTGAATCGTTCTGACAGATTGAATTGCGCCCACGCTTCGCGCAACGCTGTAGCAAATATCGGCAGAGCAACCAACGGAAAGAGCGGAATGTTGCGAATCTGCGACGCCGAAAGAAAAAAGAACGCGCCGAGCAACAGAAACTCATGCACTTTGCGCCGACGTATCGTCAGGAGCATCAGCACGATGCTTGTGAGCGAGAGCGCATAAAAAAGGTAAATCGGAATTGCGCTGATGAAGGGCAAATTATCGGTCGGCTGAACATCGAAGGGCGAAATAAATTCGCTCACGTGTTCTTTGAAAATGTTGTTTCGATTCAGCCGCGTGAAAAGGTAGAACGGGAATAGCACGCCGTTGATGTGATACGGATTCACGAAGCAAATCGCGCCGGCTATCGCGCACCACGCCCAGAGCGTTGCATCAATTTTCTTGTTGTGAATCCAATCGCTCAAACAATACGCGCCCATCACGCCCCAGCCCAGAATAAACAAGCCTTGCGTGTTCACCCAAAGAAGATGAATCGCAACGAGCCAGCGCACGATTTTTTTATCGCCGCGCAAATAACGCTCCAGCGTAAGTATCGTGAGCAAAAGAAAACTCCATGTCAAAACCTCTGGACGCACGGCGTAGCGCAGTTCCATAAT
>JBDNCJ010000015.1:0-57718 GCA_046719715.1 Chloroherpetonaceae bacterium
GTATTCTTCACCAATTCTAACGACAAGTTCAAGGCTTCGGCAATCGCTTCATCGGAGAGACCCAATTTTCGCAGATTCGGGACTGCTGAAAGTTTACCTTGAATCTCTCCTTCAAGTCTGCCTTCAACTATCCCCTTTTCAAAGCCTTTTTTCAGTCCTTGTTCTCGTCCTTCTTTCAGTCCTTCTTTTTGAGCCAAGTCATAAATTTCCTTGCGGAGCTGGTTGTAGATGTCGTTGTAGATGTCTTTGTAGAACTGTGTTTCTTTCAAGAGTTCTTCTTGTATTCCGAGCATAGCTTTGACCTCCTCTCGTGTAAGTTTGGAAAATTTGTATGAAACGATTTGCTCAATTAAATCCACTTGTTTCAAAGTTGCGTTTTGAATGAGCCTTTTAGCGATGCTTGGTGCTTTCGCCTCTGGGGCAACGAGCAACTTGAACAGACCGACGTTTTTGCTGACGGATTCCTGTTCCGGCAATTCATCTAAATATACGCGCAACACCAATCCTGTTTCAAGCAGTTCGTCATAGCCTTCAATCGAGCGTTGCTCAACGCTTCGAGAGGGATAAATCGCAACGGCACGCCATTTCTTCACACGATACTGCTTCAAATACAAAAAAACTTCAGCAAAAAAACGCGCATAAAAGTCTTCATCGGGTTGGAACTGTGCTTCGACGAAATAGGTGAAATCCGCTTGGTTTTTGGGCACAAAAACGCCATCAAGCCGAAACGACGTTTCTTTCAGTTCAACAGATTTGAAGTCGTAATGCTCTGCCTCTGTCTCATCTCTGCCAATAAGCGAAAAGAAACTTTGCGGCGCAAGTTGCAGAAGCAGATAAACGAGTTTATCGGTTTTCATGTTAGAACAGCCCTGAAATCACGCCATATTTATCGATGTCAATGGTTTCGGCGGCAGGTGATTCAGGCAAGCCGGGCATGCGCATCATTTCGCCCGTAATCGGCACGAGAAATCCGGCGCCCGATGAAATTTCAATTTCGCGGACGGTGAGCGTGAAGCCTTGCGGTCTGCCGATGAGGGCTTCGTTGTCGGAAAGCGATTTTTGGGTTTTAGCGATGCAAATCGGCAACTTTTCAAAGCCGAGTTCAGCAATGACTTTCAAATCGCTTTTGGCTTGTGCTCCGTATTGCACGTCCGCCGCGCCGTAAATTTCTTTTGCAACAGTTTCAATTTTCTTTTCAACGCTCCAACTCCAATCGTAAAGCGGCTTGAAGTTTTCTTTCTTGTGCTCGATTTCATCAAGCACGAACGCCGCCAATTCCAACGCGCCTTCGCCGCCTTTTGCCCAGACTTCCGAAATCGAGGCTTTTACGCCAATGCGTTGGCAAAGGGCTTTGACCGTTTGCAATTCCTCTTCCGTATCCGTCGGGAATCGATTGACAGCAACGACGGGCGAGAGACGAAACTTGCGGGCGTTTTCCAAGTGCTTTTCCAAATTCGCAAAGCCTTTCCTGACGGCTTCCACATTCGGCGATTTGAGTTCCTTCAAGCCGACGCCGCCGTGATATTTGAGCGCGCGAACCGTGGCAACAATCACGACTGCATCGGGCGCAATGCCGGCGTAACCGCATTTGATGTCGAGAAATTTTTCGCCGCCCAAATCAAATCCGAATCCGGCTTCGGTTACGACATAATCCGAAAGGCTCATGCCCATTTTCGTAGCGAGAATCGTATTCGTGCCTTGCGCAATGTTTGCGAATGGTCCTGCATGAAGAATGGCGGGATTGCCTTCGAGCGTTTGCACGAGGTTGGGCTTGATGGCGTCTTTAAGTAGAACCGCCATTGAGCCTTCGGCTTTCAAGTCGCGGGCGAAGACGGGCTTTTTTTCTCTGGTGTAGCCGACGAAAATGTTGCCGAGTTTTTCCTTCAAGTGTTCGGGGCTTTGCGACATGCACAGAATCGCCATAATCTCGGAGGCGGCGGTGATATCGAATCCTGTCTCGCGCGGATAGCCGCCATTTTTGCCACCGAGTCCAACGATGACTTTGCGCAAAGCGCGGTCGTTCATGTCCATGCAACGTTTCCAGCGCACGGTGCGCGAGTCAATGCCGAGTGTGTTTTTCTTGTTTTGAATGTTGTTGTCGATGAGTGCGGCAAGCAGATTATTTGCTTTTTCAATGGCGTTAAAGTCGCCGTTGAAGTGCAGGTTGATGTCTTCCATGGGCACGACTTGCGCGTAGCCGCCGCCAGTTGCGCCGCCCTTGATGCCGAACACAGGACCGAGCGAAGGCTCGCGTAAGACTGCTGTTGCCTTTTTCTTCAATCGGTTTAAGCCTTCGGTCAAGCCGATGCTGGTTGTGGTTTTGCCTTCGCCGGCGGGCGTGGGTGTGATGGCGGAAACGAGAATCAATTTGCACTGTTTGAGTTTGGCTTCGTCAATCAGGTGAAGCGGCAATTTGGCTTTGTGTTTGCCGTAGTGCTCGAGGTCGTCGGGCGAGACACCGAGTTTTTCGGCAATTGTGTTAATGTGTTTGAGCGGAATTTCGCGGGCGATTTCAAGGTCAGTTTTGGGTTTTGAAGAGACGGCGGTTTGGTCGCTCATTGTCGTTAAAATTGATGGTTAATTGGAAAAATGCTGTTGAAGATACAAACGCACGTTGCGCGTGCGCTTGTGATAAAAGCAATGATGAATAAAAAATTCTGAAATCCGAAGCGAACTCAATTATTCGAGAATCGCTCAACGGTGAAAACGCCCTCGACTTTTTTGATGCGCTCGACGACGCGCTGAAGGTGCTCGATGTTCTTGACATAAAGAATCACCGTGCCTTCGAAGATGCCGTCTTTGGCGTTGAGCGAAATGGAGCGAATGTTGATGTCGGATTTGACCATCACTTGTGTGATTTCGTTGGTCATGCCGATTTTATCTTCGCCGTGAATGCGCAAGCCCGCGAGGAAGTCGTTTGAAGACGTCGCCTTCCATTGAACCGTAACGACTTTCGGGCTTTTGAGAATTTGCTCGTTATTGACGTTGACGCAATTTCGGCGATGAATCTTCACGCCGCCGCCTGCGGTTACAAGCCCGATGACGTCGTCGCCGGGCACGGGGTTACAGCACTTGGCGTAGCTATGGGCGACGTTGGAAAGTCCGGAAATGACAACCGCATCGCCCGTGTTGTCGGCTTTCAAGCCGTGCACTTCGCGGGCGTGTCGGGCGAAGTCGTCAACGGTAACGGGCGGTACGCCGTTTCGATTTTCAGGCTTTGGTTCGGGCTTCGGCTCCGACTTCGGCTCGATGTGCTCGAGCACTTTTTCGCTGTCGATTTCTTTTGCGCCGAGTGCGCGGAAGAAATCCGCCGGCGTCGGAAGCCCGTGAAATCGAGCGAGTTTGACCAAATCGCTCTCCGAAAAGAGCCGCTTGGTTTTGGCGACGAGTTTGTTCCACACGTTTCGCCCTTCTTCAATTTCCTTGCGACGCGTTTCGTTGAGAAACTGTTTGATTTTCAGTTTCGCCTTGTGGGTTACGACGAATTTCTCCCAATCGGCTTTTGGGGTTTGATTTTTTGAAGTGAGAATCTCGACTTGGTCGCCTGATTTCAAGCGGGTTTGCAGATTGACCATCTTGCCGTTGATTTTCGCGCCGATGCACTTCGAGCCGACTTCAGTATGAATTTCAAATGCGAAATCCACCGCCGACGCGCCTGCGGGAAGCACCTTCATATCGCCCTTCGGCGTGAAGACGTAAATTTCATCTTGATACAAGTTCAGGCGGAAGCCTTCCATGAAATCTTGCGCGGTATCGGCATTAGCGATAAGGTCGCGTGCCCACTTAATCAGTTGGTCGATGCCTTCATCGGCGGAGGTAACTTTTTCTTTGTATCGCCAATGCGCCGCAATCCCATTTTCAGCAAACTCGTGCATTTTGCGCGTGCGAATTTGAATCTCGACCATCTTGCCCCCAGGCACAATGACGGTGGTGTGAAGCGATTGATAGCCGTTGTGTTTTGGAACGGAGATAAAATCTTTGAAGCGTTCCGGAACAGGCTGATAAATCTGCGTGATGTAGCCGTAGGCACCGAAGCAGTCGGAGGAATTGTCGGTGTCTAAAATGACACGAATGGCGTAGATGTCGTAAATCTGGTCGAGGGATTTGTTTTGTTGGCGCATCTTATTGTAAATGGAAAAGATGTGCTTGGGTCGGCGTTGAATCTCGAATTTGAAACCGCGCAGGGTGAGTTCTTTTTGAATCGGGATTGAAATTTTTTCCAAGAACGCAATGCGCTCGGAGCGCGTGAGGGCGAGCCGTGCGCTAATGTCGTCGAAGGCTTCGCGGTCAAGGTATTTGAGCGAGAGGTTTTCGAGTTCGATTTTCATTTTGCCCAAGCCAAAGCGGTGGGCGAAGGGCGCGTAGATGTCGCGCGTTTCGGTGGCAATTTTAACCTGACGATGTGGCGGAAGCGCGTCGAGTGTGCGCATGTTGTGCAGGCGGTCGCAAAACTTGATGAGAATAACGCGCACGTCGTCAATCATCGAGAGAAGCATTTTGCGGAAACTTTCCGCTTCTTTGATTTCTCGATTGGCGAAAATGCCGGAAATTTTCGTCAGCCCTTCGACGAGACGGGCGACGTCGTTGCCAAATTCATCGCGCAAATCGTCAAGTGTGTAGTCGGTGTCTTCGACCACATCGTGTAAAAGCGCGGCGGCAACCGAAACATCATCGAGCGGGATTTCTTCCAACATAATCCGCGCGACTTCAACCGGATGATAAAAATACGGCTCGCCCGACGCACGCTTTTCCGCGCTATGCGCCCGGTAGCAGAGAAAAAACGCCCGACGGATTAAATCGTCGTCGCACTTGCGCAAGCGTTTCCGACAGAGCGAAATCAATTCGTCTAATTTGACATAATGTTCTTCTTCAATCTGCGTTAGCATCGTTCATTCTCCCAATAGTAGTTGTTTGTTGATATACGCGCTGAAAGCAAAACGGATAGGGAGGAAATTTCGGAATTAAACGAAATGTCAGTTGAAAACCAATTCGCAAGGGAAGTTGCGTTATTGGTACCCAAAATCACGCAGTTGCCTGTCGTGCTCGCGCCAATTTTCGCGAACCTTGACGAAGAGTTCAAGAAAGACCGGACGCTGTAAGAACGCTTCGATTTCGCACCGCGCTGTTTCGCCGATTTTCCGAATTGCAGTTCCGCCTTCTCCAATTAAAATGGCTTTTTGCGATTCACGTTCCACAACAATCGCGCAACGAATCACGTCTTTTCGCTTCGGATTTTTCTCGAAGTTTTCCTCAAACGATTCTACCACGACTTCCGACGAATACGGAATTTCCTCGCTGAACTGTTTGAAAATTTTTTCCCGCACAAGTTCGCTCACGAAAAAGCGTTCCGGCGCGGTGCTGAGCACATCGGTCGGGAAGAGCGGCGCGTCGTGCGGCAAATACGGGTGAATCGCTTTAATCAACTCGACGAGATTGAAGGATTTGCCGGCGGAGAGCGGCACAATCTCGCTGAACGGGGCTTCTTGCGATAGCCGCGCCAAGAGAGGCAAGACGTCCTCTTTGCGAAGCAAGTCAATTTTGTTCATCACTAAAATTTTCGGCTTGGCGTAAGTCGCAATCCGCTGAAAGGCGAGGTCGTTTTGGAGCGAGCGACCACTGTCGTGGTAGAGTTTTGAATCGATGATGAAAACAATTACATCAGCATCGCTTGCGGCAGTGTCGGCGGATTTGAGCATCGCCTTGTGGAGTTTGTATTTCGGCTTCATCACGCCGGGCGTGTCGATGAACACAATTTGGCACGGACGTGCGCCGGTTTCATCAGTGAAAATTCCGACGATTTGTTTGCGCGTCGTCTGCGGCTTTGCCGTAACAATCGAGAGTTTTTCGCCGAGAACGGCGTTGAGCAACGTCGATTTGCCTGCATTCGGCTCGCCAACGATACACGCATAGCCCGACTTGAACGGATACGGCTTTTCGCCGAGAAGTTCGGATTCGTTCATTTGAAACTGTATTTTCGCATCAAAAGTGAGAACATCAATATACAACAGAACACAATGATTGAATCGGGCTACGAACAGCGGGAAGGATTCTGGAAGACCGTCGATTGGAGCGTCTTGCTCTCGATTGCGGCGTTGATTTGTTTTGGATTACTCGCCATTTACAGCGCGTCTAACGGCATTGGAAACCTCGCGAATTTTTACAAGCAAACGACGTGGGTTGCCATCAGCCTGTTGGCAGTCGTCTTAGTGTTTTTTCTGCCGCTCCGCTCGTTTCAGGACTTTGCGTATCTCGCCTACGGGTTATCCATCGTCGCGCTGATTGCGGTACTGATTTTCGCACGCAAAATTGCGGGCAATGCGGCGTGGCTTCAAATTGGCGGCGCGAGTTTTCAGCCTTCCGAACTTGCCAAAATCACAACCATTCTCGCGCTGGCGCGATTTCTCTCCAACAAAGACAACGACATTCGGCAACTAAAAAACTTCGCCATCGCCATTGCGATTGTGCTCGTGCCGTGCGTGCTCGTGTTGCTTCAACCCGACACCGGCACTGCGCTCACTTACCTCACCTTCATCGTGCCGATGATTGTGGTTGCAGGCTTCGACTTCTACTACATCTTGCTTTTGGGTGTGCCGCTTGTTTGTGCGCTGTTGGGCTTCATCAGCCTTATTGGGTTCATCGTGCTTGAACTGTGCGTCGTTGCCTTGATGATGGTGTTGCGTCGCGATTTTGCTTGGTCGCTCGCATCTCTGCTCATCGGCGCAGGCGCGGGAATCGGCTCGAACTTCTACGCGGCAAAACTTTTGAAACCGCATCAACTCAAACGCATTCAGACATTTTTAGACCCGATGAGCGACCCGCAAGGCGCAGGCTACAATGCCCTGCAAGCCAAAATCGCCATCGGCTCCGGCGGCTTGTGGGGCAAAGGATTTCTGCAAGGCACGCAAACGCAATTACGCTTCATTCCCGCACAGTGGACGGATTTCATTTTTTGCGTCATCGGGGAAGAGTTCGGCTTCTTCGGCACGTCCATTGTGGTTGGGGCGTATCTCTTGCTCGTGTTTCGTTTGATTCGCCTTGCGGAAAAAATTAAAAATCGATTCGCGATTCTCGTCTTGACAGGATTTATTTCGCTGATGCTGGGGCACGTGGTCGTCAATGTCGGAATGACGATTGGGCTGATGCCCGTCGTCGGGATTCCATTACCGTTTCTTTCTTACGGCGGCTCGTCGATGCTGGCGAACATGATTGCCGTCGGCATTGTGCTGAATTTTTACAAGCATCGACGCGATGTGAGTTTTTCGTAATTCATCACCCAAGTTTTCAATGACTATCATCGTTATCGGCGGCGGACTTGCGGGCTTGACCGTTGCTTATCGCTTGAAACAACACGGCGTCGATGTTTGCGTGTTGGAATCGTCGAAAGCCATCGGCGGAAAAATCGGTGCGCGAAAAGTCGGCGGCGAACCGTTCGATGTCGGCGCAAACACGGTGCTTGACTCCAACCACGCCATTCACAATTTGATAATCGAATTGGGCTTGCAAAACGAGATGCTGTTCGCCTCACCACAAGCCAACGCACGTTGGATTATGAAAAACGGCAAATTAACCGCACTGCCAACTTCCCCGCCTGCATTTCTGACCACACCGCTCTTTTCGCTCGGCGCAAAACTGCGTCTGCTCCGTGAGCCGTTCATCGCCAAAGCCACACGCGAAGAAACCATCGCTGACTTTGTAACCCGTCGTTTCGGAAAAGAAATTTTAGACTACGTCATTAACCCCTTTCTCATCGGCACGTATGCGGCAAAGCCCGAAGACCTTTCCGCACGCTCGGCGTTCAAAGTATTAAGTGAATTAGAGGCGCAATACGGAAGTGTGATGAAGGGCGCAATCGCTCGCGCCAAAGAAGCAAAGCAAAATCCGAAGCCGTATTCGGGAAAGATGTTTTCGTTTGCGGGCGGATTTTATGCAGTGATTCAAAAACTTTCAGCCGCACTCGGCGCAACGATTGAACGCGGCGCGGAAGTGCAAGACATTCAGCGCGAAGGCTCACAGTGGCGCGTCTTCTTCGTTCAGCAAAACGAAATGAAGTCGCTCACGGCAACGCACCTTGTTTTCGCAACGCCCGCCGATGTAACGGCAAGTTTGATTCAAGGCGTGGATAAAGACTTATCGGAGTCGCTTTCCAAAATTCCGCACTCGCCCGTCGCGCAAGTCTTTCTGGGATTCACGAAAGAGGAAGTCCCGCAACCAAAAGGCTTTGGATTTCTTGTGCCTGAAAAAGAAGAACGGCAAATTTTGGGCGCAGTCTACAACAGCGCGATTTTTCCGTCACGCTATCAAACAATTGCCTTCACCGTGTTTCTCGGCGGCTCGCGAAAGCCTGAACTCGTCCGGAAATACAGCGACGGCACGCTCATTGAAGTGGCAACGGCGGAACTGCAATCCATCTTGAACATCAAAGCGCGCCCAGTCGTCGAGGGCGTTGCAAAGTGGGAACGCGCCATTCCGCAGTATCGCATCGGACATTCCGACATTTTAGCGGCGGTCGACGCCTTGGAATCTCGTGAGAAGACGCTGGCATTTGTTGGAAATTGGCGCGGCGGCATCTCCGTCCCCGACACCATCGCGCACGCCGAAGAGGTGGCGCAACGGCTCTTCGCTGATGGATTACTATCCGCCAATCGTGGACATGGACTCTGAAACTGGGGTAAGGCTCTTACGACGCGCTTCGGCTTCAAAGCCGTTTTTGGGGCGGTTATTGAAGGCGTCGAGCAAAGTTGCGCGGAGTTCGTCGTCGCTCGCGCCCCGTCGCATCAAGGCTTTAATGTCTAAAACGCCGTCGTCGTAAAGGCACGTTTTGAGCATACCGCTCGCCGTTACGCGAATGCGATTGCACGTGCCGCAGAAGGTTCGCGAAAACGCGGCAATCACGCCGACCGTGCCTTTGTAGCCGGGAATTTTGTATTCCATTGCTGTTGCGTGTGGCGCGTCGTCCAACTTCTGTAAGTCAGGGTAGCGCGTGTTGAGAACGGAAAGAATTTTTTTGTAATCCCACACTAATACCGGCTCGCTTGCGCCTTCGCCATTGAAGGGCATTTCCTCAATGAATCGAACGTCAATCGCATAATCCTTCGTCAATTCCGCAAGCGGCACGATGTCAATGTCGTTCAAGCCGTTCATCACGACGGCATTGAGTTTAATCGGAATCTCGGCTTGCAGAAGTGCATCGAAAGTTTCCATGACTTTGTGCAGTTCATCGCGCCGCGTGATGCGCTGAAATCGCTCGCGGTCTAACGTA
Source organism: Chloroherpetonaceae bacterium (assembly GCA_046719715.1). Classification (GTDB taxonomy): domain Bacteria; phylum Bacteroidota; class Chlorobiia; order Chlorobiales; family Thermochlorobacteraceae; genus JANWWM01. Next base: position 9,260 of record JBDNCJ010000015.1, read on the forward strand.
TCAAGGCTCAAATTCACGCCTTTAACGCCCATCGCTTTGAGTTCATGAACATATTGCGCCGACCACAAGCCGTTGGTGGTGATATGCAGTTCTTTCGGAAGATGATGAATTCGGCGGAGGAATTGAATCAGGTCTTTTCGCACGAAGGGTTCGCCGCCCGTGATGCGCACTTTTGTAATACCCATTGCGCAGACGAGGCGGAGCAATCGTTCCATTTCTTCGAACGAAAGAATTTCATCTTTCGCTATTACATCGATGCCGTGCGCGGGCATGCAGTAAACGCATCGTAAGTTGCATCGGTCGGTAACGGAAAGGCGAAGGTATGTAATCGGTCGCCCGTGATTGTCATAGAGCATGGATTTTGAATGAAATGTTGATAGAAACAAGGTAAACCTCAACACGGCTTCAATCGTTTTACGGCGTGCTTTCACGAGGACAGGATTTGCATTTTCGCCCGATTCTCATTTCCTTACAAGTTCAACTTGATTTGATAAACAAACGATGTTTAGATATTTCACGGCGGGAGAGTCGCACGGGCGCGCACTCTCCGCTATTATTGACGGAATGCCTGCGGGCGTTTCGCTCTCGCCCGACGTCATCAATCGACACTTGGCGCGACGGCAACAAGGCTACGGGCGCGGGCATCGAATGAAAATTGAGACCGATACCGTCGATATCCTCAACGGCGTGCGCTTCGGCAAAACCATCGGCGCACCCATTACACTGCTAATTGAAAATCGAGATTGGAAGAATTGGACGGAAAAGATGAGCCAGTTTGAGGATAAATCTGATGTTGTTAAGAAAATTCACGTGCCGCGCCCCGGACACGCCGATTTTACAGGACGTTTGAAATACGGCTTCGACGACGTGCGCCCCGTCATTGAACGCTCGTCGGCGCGAGAGACGGCGGCGCGCGTCGGCGCTTGCTCCGTTGCGCGTCAATTCCTCAAAGAACTCGGCGTTGAAATCGGCTCGTATCTCTCTGCGATTGGAAGCGCAATTGAGCCTGACTCGTCGCTTGCCCTTGAACTGCTTTGTCAAGGCGCAGAAGCCTTGATGGAGCGCGCCGATGCGTCGCCTGTGCGCATGCTTCACAAAGAGACTGAAGAAAAAGCCATCGCGCTTATCGACGATGCCAAACAGCGCGGCGACACGCTCGGCGGAATTATTGAAGTTTTCGTTACCGGCTTGCCGATTGGACTCGGCTCTTACGCGCAACACGACCGAAAATTAGATGCGCAACTTGCCGCCGCAATCATTTCCATTCAAGCCGTCAAAGGCGTTGAAATTGGCACGGCGTTTCGCAATGCCATTAGTTTTGGCTCGCAGGTTCACGACGAAGTCTTCCTTGATGCACATGGAAAACCGTATCGCAAGACAAATCGCGCCGGCGGCGTTGAAGGCGGAATGACCAACGGCGAGCCGATTCATTTGCGCGTCGCCATGAAGCCGATTTCAACGCTCATGACCCCCCTTCGCTCCGTGAATTTGGATTCAATGGAAGAAGAACTCTCTCACATCGAACGCTCCGATGCCTGCGCCGCGCCAGCCTGCGGCGTGATTGCCGAAGCCGTCGTTGCGCCCGTCTTGATGAATGCGATGCTTGAAAAATTCGGCGGCGATAGTTTAGCGGAAATCGAGGAGCGTCTGATTCGACATCGCACTGAATTAGTTAAAACCTTCTCGAAGTAACGATGCACAGATGAACATTGTGCGCAAGGGTTTTCGGCGTATATTTGCGCACACCCACCTGAGTGAAGCAAAAAGCAAAACAAAAGCCAGTGCCTGAATGAACCGACTTTTACTGCTGACAGCCACGCTCTTTGTGGCTGAATTTCTATTTACGCGCCCGCTATCGGCGCAGCCGCAACCGCAAGGAGAGTTTCACCAACGTCTCTTCAAAAAAAACGATAGGGAGCGATTCAAGCGAACATCGACACCCGAAGGCGTGGGTATGGTTGTATTCGCCACGCAAGAAATTCCGAGACTTGGCACCATCAAAGAAATTGAAGCCATGCTCGAGAGCGAGTTTCGTCGCTATCAAACCGTTTGGGCGCGATTCTTTTTGCCGAAGCATCTCGGCGCATTGCCCGACGGCATGCCAAAGCGTATCATCTATCGAATGATTGTTGAAAACAAACTGCATTACGAAAAAGAACTGACCGATGACTACCTGCCGTTGCCAGAGTGGTCGTCGTGGATGATTCAACTGCCTGATGAGCTTCAAGAAGGCTACGACCGACTGCCGCCAGAACCCGTTCTGCTTCGCCTTGAAGTGTGGGCAAGTAAATCGCTTACAAAAGACGGCGCAGAAAAACTCATCGCCGTCGGTGAGTGTCTCCTTCAACCTTAATCATCGCCGCCGATTCACGTTTCACTTCATCTTCTCTACCTCATATTCGGAAAATCAATCTCGTTGATGTTGGCGCGATTCGAGGGCGCGAGCACGCACCTAATCACACGAAGCAAATCCGCAAGCGGTATCGGGTAAAATCGCTCAACACTTCAGGCTTGGACACATTGCCCGACTTTGACGCTCGTCGTGAGACGGTGATAATTTCTTTGCACTTGTCGGCAAGATGCTGCGCCATCGCCAAGCCAATGCCACTACTCGCACTAAAAGCGCGGCGGGCGAACAGAGTTGCGAGAAAACCGCGCCCACACCGAATTGATAGGTATTGACGCTCAATCCGAACCGAATGCTTACTGAGCGCGATAAGTTGAACGAACAGCCGCACCCAACTTTTTCGCCCGTCGAGGAAGTTCAAAAATGGATTTTGAACCTGTTTTTGGATTATTTTATGACGCATTTCGTGGCAAGTCTTTCCGCCCAAGTTTTGAATCAAACACAAAGAACATGGCGACCACTTTTTTGAACACAAAATCCATGAGCTATGGCGAACTCATTGGAAATGGCGTTACTTACACTGTGCCGCCGTATCAGCGCGACTATGCTTGGGAAGAAGAATTTTGGGACGATTTGTGGCAGGACATCCTTGAGATTCCAAGAGAAAAATATCACTACACCGGTTATGTCGTCTTGCAGGAAAGCGAAAAGAAAAAGTTCTCAATTATCGACGGGCAACAACGCCTCACTACCATCGCCATCATTTCGCTCGCTTGCATTAAACTACTCGATGAGTGGATTCAAAACGGCATTGATGCTGAAAGCAACAAACAGCGTAAAGAAAAACTCATCGAGCGATTCATCGGAAATCGCCCCGCCTCGTCGTTGAAACTTTCCAGCAAACTTCGGCTGAATAAAAACAGCGACGGTTTTTTCCAATCGTATCTCATTGACCAGCGCGAGCCGAGAAACAAATCGAAACTCAAACCGACGGAGAAACTGCTGTGGTCGGCGTTTGAATACTTTTGTAAGAAAGTCAGAGAAAAGTTTCAAGCCTCCCAATCGGGAGAAGCTGTGGCTTTCTTCTTAGAGGAGACTTTGGCGGAAGGATTACTTTTTACAACGATTTACGTCGATGACGACATCAATGCCTACAAAGTTTTTGAAACGCTCAATGCTCGAGGCGTTAAACTCTCAACCGCAGATTTGCTCAAAAATTACATTTTCTCGCTTGCCGCGAGCGGCGGCAATTCCGATTTTGAACACGCTGAACAGCAGTGGCAAAAAATCAACGAAACGCTAAGAGATAACGAACTCCCTGCCTTTCTGCGATACTATTGGGCGTCGCGCTACCCGATTGAGACCAAAAAAAATCTCTTCAAAGCCATTAAAAAACAAATTGACACTGCTGAAAAATCATTTGAGTTGCTCAACCGATTAGAGGAAACCGTAGACTTGTTCGTTGCGCTTGGCAACCAAAACGATGAGTTTTGGAACAGTTGGAATAGCGAAGCAACGTCGCACATTGCGGCACTGTCTCTTTTCAGAGTCACGCAGTGCTTTCCTCTGCTTATTGCCGGATACGAAAAGTTAAGCAAAGATGAATTTGTCAAGTTGCTAAGGGTGATTGAAGTCGTCTCATTTCGCTACAATGTCATCGGCGGGCTGAATCCGAATATCGCCGAAGGGTTATACAACAAAGCCGCCATCAAAACGACCGAAGGCATATTGCAAACGGCAAAGGCAGTTTTCCAAGAAATAAAACCGCTCTACACCAGCGATGAAAAATTCAAAAGCGATTTTTCTTTGAAAACCATCTCGCCAAAAAGCGGAAAAAATCTACTGAAATATATTCTACTCAAATTGGAAAGTCATGTTAGCGGAAAAGATTACGGGGCGTCGGATTCCGCAACGATTGAGCATATCCTTCCCGAAAATCCAAGCGAGCGTTGGCTTGATGCGTTTGATGAGACCGCAAGAGAGAGTTACACGAATCGTTTGGGAAATTTTACATTGCTGGAAGAATCAAAGAACAAAGAGGCGGGAACAAAAGAGTTCGATGAAAAGAAAAAAATTTACAGACAAAGCCAATACGAGTTATCGTCAAAGATTGAAGTTCTTGAATGGAATCCTGACGCTATAAAAACACGTCAAACGCAAATGGCGAAATGGGCGACGGCGATTTGGCGATTGGATTTTAGTGACTGAGGGTTGAGAGGCGGCACATCGTCAGCCGTTGGGTTGAAGAGCGGCGTCTCCATCTCTCGGCTTGGATTCAACGGGCGGATTAGGTTTTTGGTCTTGAAGGTTGCGGCGCGCCATGAGTTTTGTAAAAGCTTCTTTGGCGGCGAGTTGTTCGGCGGCTTTCTTGCTTTTACCCGAGCCTTCTCCAAGCACTTCGTCGCCCAATCGGACGCCGACGGTGAAGACTTTTTTGTGCGGCGGACCGTCTTCGGAAATCACAAAGTAATACGGAAGCATAAGCCGTTCGCCTTGTGCGTATTCAAGCAATGCGCTTTTGAAATTTTGGTCGGAGTCAATCAAGGCGGCGAAGTTAGTGTGTTGAAGCATAGTGGCTTCCAAAAACGTGCGGGCTTTGTCGTAGCCGCTGTCGAGATAGACGGCGCCAATTAGTGCCTCGAAGGCATCGGCAAGTGCGGTTTCGCTTTCCCTTACGCCGTTTTGCTCCGCCGATTCGCTCACAATAAGCAAGTTGCCCAAATTGAACTGTTTGGCATAGTGGGCTAAAATTTTGGCGTTGACGAGCTGGGAGCGGAGTTTGGTTAATGCGCCTTCATTGAAGTCGGGATAGAGTTTGTAGACATGTTCGGCAATCACCAAATCCAACACCGCGTCGCCTAAAAACTCTAATCGCTCATTTGAGACGAATTTTTCTTTGTCCAAAAAATCAATCGCCGAGCGGTGTGTGAGGGCGGTTGCAAAAAGTTGGTCGTTGTGAATCGGCGATGCCACGATGGTTTCGAGGGTTTGTTTGACGCCCTTTGAAAGAAGCGGTGAGGCGTGTCGCGGTTCAGGCGGGCTGAACAGGCGTCGGAGTCGGCGTGAAAAGTTGTCCAGAAAGTCAATCATAACAGTTCTTTCATCACTTCGTCGCAAGACACGTTGGACATCGTGCGACGGACGGATTGCGTCGCACGAATCGTCGTCAAACTTTCTTGAAAATAATCGTTGCGTTATGCCCGCCAAAACCGAATCCGTTGTTGAGCACAAACTGAATTTCGCGTTGAACGGCGTGGTTCGGCGTTACATTCACATCGACTTCGGGGTCAAGATGTTCGATGTTAATCGTCGGCGGCACGGTTTGGTGCTGAATTGCGAGGACGCAAGCGATGGATTCAATAACGCCCGCCGCGCCGAGCAAGTGCCCCGTCATGGATTTCGTCGCGCTGATGTTGACGGATTGAATCGCCTCGCCGAAGCATTTTTTAATGGCTTTGAGTTCGGCGACGTCTCCGAGCGGCGTCGAGGTGCCGTGCGTGTTGATGTATTGAATTTGACTCGGCGAAACGCCTGCCTCATTCATCGCCATCTGCATAGCGGCGACGACGGAGTCGCCTTCGGGGTGAGGCGCGCTCATGTGGTAAGCGTCGGCGCTCATTCCGACGCCGGCGATTTCGGCGTAAATCGTCGCGCCGCGTTTTTCCGCCTGCTCGAGGGGCTCGATGACGAGTGCGCCCGCGCCTTCGCCCATTACAAAGCCGTCGCGGTCTTTGTCGTAAGGACGCGACGCGGTTTGAGGCGCATCGTTGCGCGTCGACATTGCTTTCATAGCGTTGAAGCCGGCGATGCCCATCGGCGTAATCGAGGCTTCAGAGCCGCCGCAAATCATCGCATCGGCGTAGCCCAACTGCAAAATCATATAGGCATCGATAATCGCGTGCAACGAAGTGGCGCAAGCGGAAACCGTGGCATAGTTCGCGCCTTGCAGTCCGTTGCGAATCGAGAGAAATCCCGCCGCCATATTGCCAATCATCATCGGAATAAAAAACGGACTGATTCGGTCAGGGCTTTTTTCAATGAGCGTTCGGAACTGCGCGTCGTAGATGTTCATTCCGCCGATGCCCGACCCAAACACGACCCCGACACGACGCAAATCCATGTTCTCTTTCGTAATCTTTGAATCTTTGAGTGCCATTTCGCCCGCAACCACGCCGAATTGACAAAATCGGTCCATTCTCAGCGCCGCCTTTTTTTCCATAAACCGCGCCGCGTCAAAATCTTTGACTTCACAGGCAAATCTGGTTTCGTAGCCGGCTGTGTTGAAGAGCGTAATCGCGCCCGCGCCGCTTTCGCCTTTCGACAGACCGTTCCAGTAGGCATCGATTCCCACCCCAATCGGCGTTACCGCGCCCATACCGCTAATCACAATTCTTTTCTTTTCTCGCATAGTTTGATTCGCTATCGCCCGACGCTTGCGTCAGGGAGAGGGTTCAAAAAGTAAAACCCAACTTTGTCCGCAGGATTACGTCAAAATTGGGTTTCTGAATGTCATTCCAAGATGAGTTACTTTTTTCTTTCAATGATATATTCTACTACGCTATACACGGTGGAAATCTTTTCATAATCTTCATCAGGAATTTGAATTTGGAATTGATTTTCAAACTCCATCACGAGCTCGACGGTATCCAGTGAGTCCGCCCCCAAATCATCGGTGAATTTTGATTCGTCTTTGATTTGCTCTCTGGCGATCCCCATTTTGTTGACGATAATGTCGTAGACTTTTGTTCTCACTTCGTCGACGGTCATTGCTTCCTCCAAAATTTGTTTAGGTAAAAAGTTATGTAGCTAAGTTGCTGTTAGAAAAAATTTCGTGAATATACGGAAAATCCGTTGAGAAACTTGCTTTACATCGCCATTCCGCCATCAACACGAAGACACTCGCCCGTAATGTAACTTGCAAGTGGACTTGCCAAAAACAGAACCGCATCAGCGACTTCTTCGGCAGTGCCGGAGCGTTTGAGCGGAATTGCTGATTCCATCTGTTTTTTGAGGTCGTCGGCAAGTGCGCCCGTCATTTCGGTATCAATCCAGCCGGGTGCAACAGCGTTGGCGAGAATGTTTCGCGACGCCAGTTCTTTAGCGATGGATTTTGTAAAGCCAATGAGCCCTGCTTTTGAGGCGGCATAGTTGGCTTGACCCGCGTTTCCAACAAGACCAATCACAGAGGTGATGTTGATAATGCGCCCTTCGCGCTGTTGCATCATCGGGCGCGTGGCGGCTTTGGTGTAATTGAACGCGCTTTTGAGATTACTGGTGATGACTTCGTCCCACTGCGCTTCGCTCATGCGCATTATGAGCGTATCGCGCGTAATGCCCGCGTTATTGACGAGAATATGCACGCCGCCGAGTTGTGAAATCGTGGTATCAACGACGGCTTGTGCTTCTGCGAAACTGACGGCATCGGCTTTAAGCGCAAGTGCTTTGACGCCAAGCGCGGTCAATTCCGCTTGTAACGCTTGGGCTTTTTCTTCCGACGCCTTGTAGGTGAAGGCAATATTTGCCCCAGCTTCAGCAAGGCGTTTAGCAATGGCGCGCCCGATGCCTCGCGACGCGCCCGTAACCAATGCGGTTTTCCCGCTCAATGAAAGTTGCATTTAGAATCTAACTTCGGTTTGAATTTTCAGCACGTCGTCGGCTGTCTCAACCCCAGAAACTACTGTGCTGGAATCGATGCGTCGAATTAAGCCTTGAAGCACTTTTTGCGGACCGACTTCCACGAATTCACGAATACCGCTTTGAATCATGGTTTGAACGGATTGCGTCCAAAGCACGGGGCGGGTGAGTTGAAGAAGCAAGTTTTCGCGAATGGTATCGGCATCGCGTGTCGGTTCTGCATTGACATTCATGCAAATCGGAATTTCAGCATGTTGAAAGGCAATATCGTTCAACGCTTTGGCAAGTTCTTCTTCAGCGGGTTTCATCAATGGCGAGTGAAAGGCGCCTGAAACTGTGAGTTCTTTGGCGATTTTCGCGCCGTGCATTTTCGCAAGTGAAACCGCTTGTTTGATGGCAGGCACAGTGCCGGAGAGCACGATTTGCCCAGGTGAATTGTAGTTCGCCGCTTGAATCACGCCGAAAGGACGGGCTTCGGCTAAAACGAGTTCCAAGCGTTCGTCGGGCAAGCCGATAATTGCCGCCATTGTGCCGGAGATGGTTTCGCCGGCTTTTTGCATAAGGTCGCCGCGTTTTTGCACGATGTAGAGCGCGTCTTCGAGGCTGATTGCGCCTGCGAAATAGACAGCAGTGTATTCGCCGAGGCTATGTCCGGCGGTCATCATCACATCGGCGCGGTCGATGAACTTTGAAGCAAGAACGCTGTGGAGAAAAATCGCGGGCTGGGTGAAGCGTGTTTGTTTGAGCGTTTCGTCGTCGCCTTCAAACATAATCTCGGTCAAATTGTAGCCGAGAATTGAGTTGGCGGCTTCGGCAAGTTCTCGCGTTTCGGCGAATTGATCGTAAAGATCTTTTGCCATGCCGCGATACTGCGAGCCCTGTCCAGGAAAAACAAGTGCTTTCATGTGTTTGCGTAATTTTAATTGTTTCATGAATTAAAATTCTTCGGCTCTCACTGCGGCAAAACTCCGTTAAGTAAAATGTCGCCGCTCCAACGCACAATAGGTGAAATGTTAAATGAAATGCGTCGGTGCATTACTTAACTCGGTTTCTGGTCATCGTTGAATGTCCTGGTCATCAATCTGTTTCCTTCTTTCATCAAAAGAACAAAAATCTGCGTCTGATTAACGCTCACTTTGGTGGGTCTTAAAGACTTTTCTGCCATTTGACCAGTGCGCCGCCCCAAGTGTAGCCGGCGCCGTAGGTAGCAATGACGAGGTTGTCTCCGTCGTTTAGTTTCCCATGTTCGTCAAGTTCGGCAAGGCAAATCGGCACGGTTCCGGCGGTTGTGTTGCCGTATTTATCGATATTGACGGCGACTTTCTCCATGCTGATACCCATACGCTCGGCAGTCGCGCTGATGATGCGTAAGTTGGCTTGATGCGGCACAAGGTAGGCGACATCATCAGCCGTCAGTTGATTACGATTCATGATTTCGGCGGCGACTTCAGCCATGCCAATAACGGCGGATTTGAAGACGGTCTTCCCGTCTTGATGAATATAGTGCAAACGTTTGTCGACGGTTTCATGCGAAGCGGGCATAAGGCTACCCCCAGCTTTCATGTAAAGGTGGTCTTTGCCGTTGGTGCCGTCGCTGTAAAGGCGAAAGTCGAGCAAGCCGTATCCTTCTTTTGCAGGTTCAAGAAGCACACCGCCCGCACCGTCTCCGAAAAGAATCGCCGTGTTGCGGTCTTGCATATCTAAAATGGCGGTCATTTTATCCGCGCCGAATACCAATACTTTTTTGTGCGCCCCCGATTCAATGAATTGCGCACCGGTAACGAGTGCATATAAAAATCCCGAACATGCGGCGGAAAGGTCGAATCCCCAAGCGTTTTTCGCCCTGATTAAATCTTGAACCAAGCACGCCGCCGAAGGAAAAACCATATCGGGCGTAATCGTTCCAACAATGATGCAGTCGATTTCTTGCGCCGAAATGCCGCGCTTGTCTAAAATCTGACGAGCGACTTCTGAACACATGTAGGCGGTGGCTTTGGTGGGGTCTTTAAGGAATCGACGCTCGACGATGCCGGTGCGGGTGCGAATCCACTCGTCGTTCGTTTCTAAGTTCTCGAAGTCAAAGTTCGTGAACCGGTCGGGTGGAAGGTATTTGGCTGTGGCTGTAATTGCCGCTTTCATTCGCAAGTTTAAAAAATTCGTCCTGTAATTTACGCAGATTTTAAGACTTCAGCAATGTGCGCATTGACTTCGCGCTCGACCATTTCTTCGGCGCGGAAAATTGCGTTCATAATCGCTGTCGGCGTGGATTTGCCATGGCAGATAATCGAGACCCCGTTCACCCCAAGTAGCGGCACGCCGCCGTAGCGTTCATAATCCATACCTTTAAGCATCGTTTTGAGCGGATTGCGCGCAATGCCGATGAGCAACTTATTGAGCAAATTTTCTTCGGCGTAAAGTTTCGCCTGTGCTTTAAGAAATGAGGGAATGCTTTCTCCGAATTTCAAGAGGCAGTTTCCGACGAAGCCGTCGCAAATAATCACTTCGGCGTCGCCTTTGAGCATATCACGCCCTTCGACGTTGCCGATGAAGTTGAGTTTGCCTTTTTGGTGCGCTTCTCGAAGCGCGAGATGGGCTTCCTTGACGGTCTCCGTGCCTTTGGTCTCTTCTTCGCCGATGTTGAGCAAGCCGACTTTCGGCGACGCAATGCCTTTGGTGTATTTAAGGTAAATCGAACCCATTTCGGCAAACTGAACGTAATGTTCGGGCTTGCAATCAATGCTTGCGCCAACATCAAAGACCATCGTAACGCCTTTTGGTGAGGGGAAATACGCGCCTATCGTCGGGCGTTGAACGCCGGGCACGCGCCCCAGCGTAAAGAGCGACCCCGCCATTTGCGCGCCCGTGCTTCCTGCGCTGACAAACGCATCGGCTTTGCCTTCTTTACAAAGCCGAAGTCCGAGCATCATTGAGGAATTAGGTTTGGATTTGACGGCAGAGGCAGGCGATTCGTGCATTTCAATCACATCGGGCGCGTCAACGATTTCAATCGGGAGCGAGGCGGCACCCTGCTTTTGAAGTTCAGATTGGATTTGAGCGGAATTGCCCGTCAAGATAATTTCAAAACGTCGGTTGGATTGCCGAAGCGACATGACCGCACCGGCGATGGGATGTTGAAGCGGAAAATCCCCGCCCATGGCATCAACGACGATTTTCATTGAAGCGATTGGTTTGAAATCGAGCGACTTGAAAAAGTGATGAAGAGCGATTATTCTGCCGCCTTTTCTGCTTTTTTAGCGACGATTCTGCCGCGATAGTAACCGCAGTTGTGGCAAGCACGGTGCATCAAGGTCGTTGTGCCGCAATTTGGACATACAGTCATAGATGGTGCTTTGGTGCGGGCGTTGAACTGAGCGCGGCGTTTGTCGCGGCGCGTTCTCGACATTTTGCGTTTCGGATTCGGCATGGTCTCAAAAAGTTGAAAAATGAATAGAGATTAGTTTTTAAATTTTTTGCTCATTTCAGCCAGCTTCTGTTGCCAAGTGCTTTCATGTGCCTGATGGTGTGTGCGTGAAAATTCGCGCTCAATCGGCGCGTCGTTTTCGGCACAAGTCGTGTCTTGGCAGACGTTTTTCATTGGCACAGCCAGAAGCAAGGTTTCGCGCACGTCGGTCGTTAAGTCGATATGCGTGTCGTTTTTGGAAAGCACTCGAACATCATCATCAGAATCGCTTGCTACTGCGCCAGAGTGCAGAAACAAAATTCGATAGTCGCCTGAAAGTTTTTTGTGCGTCGGCGCGAGGCATCGGTCGCATTGAAGCAACGCAATCGTGCTCACGGAAAGTTCAACGACGATTTCCGTCATCGCTTTGATGAGCGTCGCCGTGATGAAAATCGGCGCGGAAAACCGTTCAGTATCAATCAACTTGTCGGCAAAGTCGCTTGCCACGCACTCAAAGTTGTAGTGATGAACGCCGTTCGTCAAATTGGATATTTTGATGTGCGCGATGCGTTTGCCCTCATGCTCGTGCTTCATGGTTCTCGTTGCAAGACGCTTAAACTCGAAAAAAGAGCCGCAAATATAGCACTTTTGAGCGGAAATAAAAGCATCGGAGCAAGATTTCGCGGGAGATGGAGTTGAAAAGAAAACGCGCGAGGGCGGAATCGCGCGTTGTGGATTCAGGGTGCTTCGCTTTTTTATGCTTCTTATTCTTCAGGTGCGCCGTCGTCTTCGGCTTCGGGTGCGCCGGTGAATTTATCCGTTTCGCCTTGCATCATCACTTCGCGGGTTTGTGCGTAGATTTTGTCGTAAAGGTCTTTGTTCTCTTTCAATGTAACTTTCACATTCTCGCGTCCTTGTCCAATTTTCTCGCCTTCGTAGCTGAACCACGCGCCCGACTTTTTGATGATGCCGAACTCGACGGCGAGGTCGATGAGTTCGCCGAGTTTTGAAATGCCTTCGCCATAGACGATGTCGAACTCAACTTCTTTGAACGGCGGCGCGACTTTATTCTTGACGACTTTGACTTTGGTGCGATTGCCGATGATGTCAGTGCCTTCTTTGATTTGCCCGATGCGCCGAATGTCGAGCCGAACTGACGCATAGAATTTCAAAGCTTTACCGCCCGTTGTGGTTTCAGGGCTTCCATACATGACACCGATTTTGTCGCGCAGTTGGTTAATGAAGATGACAAGGCAGCTTGATTTTGAAATCACGCCGGTGAGTTTACGCAGGGCTTGCGACATAAGCCGTGCCTGTAAGCCAACAGTGGCTTCGCCCATTTCGCCTTCTAATTCGGCTTGGGGCACGAGTGCGGCGACGGAGTCGACGACCACAATATCGACCGCATTGCTTCGAACCAGCGTATCGACAATCGTCAGTGCCTGCTCGCCCGACTCTGGTTGTGAAAATAGGAGCGACTTGGTATCGACGCCAATTTTGCGTGCATAAGCGGGGTCAAAGGCGTGTTCGGCATCGACAAAGGCGGCAACCCCGCCTTCCTTCTGCGTTTCGGCTATCGTATGAAGCGCAATGGTTGTTTTTCCCGACGATTCCGGTCCGTAGATTTCAATGACTCTGCCCTTCGGAAGCCCGCCCACGCCTAAGGCAAAATCGAGCGTGATAGAGCCGGTAGAGACCGCCTGCACTTGCATCGCCGCGTCGTCGCCCAGTTTCATAATCGTGCCTTTGCCGAACTGTTTTTCAAGCGCGTCAACGGCGAGGTCAAGTTGTTTTTTCTTTTCAGGATTAATTTTAGAGAGCGTGTCTTTCTCTTTGGTTGCGGTTTTCTCTTTTGCCATATCCAGATGGACGGTTGAAGTTGAGAGCGAATTTCGGTTTTGAATGAGAATTGAAGTTAATCACTTCTCGCTAAATTCAAAGCCTGCAATCTGCGCAAGAAAGAGATTGTGTATTTTCAGCCGTTCAATTTTTTTATCAACCAATGACGGAAACCATAGACCTTGTCGCCCTGTGGGAGTGGGAATTTGATAAAGAATTTATCCGATACCTTCAAGACGAGTCGGCGCAGGCGAACTTACGCTTTGAGCACATCACCACGTACGATATTGACGCGTTTATTTCCGAACTTCAATCGGGCAACATTCGCTTTTCCACGCTTCTTGACCGCGCCATCGACACCAACGACGCCTTCGCGCCCGTTCAAACTTGGGCGCATCAAAACAAAGCCGCCATCATCAACCCATACAGAGAGTCGCTTCGCACGCTCAATAAAACCGAGATGCACTACGCGCTCATGAAAGCCGGCGTCAATGTGCCTTTCACCGTGATGCTCCCCTCGATTGAAAAAATGCGCTGGATTGATGAAGCCCTCATGAAGGAAGTTTTCAAATTGCCATTGCCCTTTGTCTTGAAACCTGCGCATGGCGGCGGCGGCGAAGGCGTTATCAAAAACGTCACCTCTCACCACCATGTTCATGACGGACGCAAATTGTGCTACTGGGATTCTTACCTTGCCCAAGAGCGCGTGTATCCGAAATACCTATACGGCTGGCGATGTTGGTTTCGAGTGTATTGGAACTTCGGCGATGTTGAAATCGTCTGGTGGGACGACACGACGCTCATTTATCGCCCCTTTTCCGAAAAAGACAAGCCGCGCGTGCGTTTCGATGAAATCAAATCCATGATGACGCGCATTGCAGAAGTGGCGAAGCTGCACTTTTTCTCAACCGAAATTGTGCTGACGCGCGAGGACAAGCTCGTCGCCGTCGATTACATCAACGACCAAATTGACCTGCGCCTGAAATCCAAACACTACGACGGCGTGCCTGATGACATCGTCCGAAAAATCGCGCGCAACATCGCTCGCTTTGCCCAGCAACACAAGCACGCATGACCACCTTCGCCGATAAAGCCATCGCGTTTTTTCAATCGCTCCGCTTTCCTGCCCGCTTGCCAAAGTCCATTCAAGTCATGAACCCCTATCAAGACGCGGCAACCTTCGACATTGTCAAAGAGTTCTTCCAAAAATTTTACAGCGATAACGCACAACGGGTGTTCCTTTGGGGCATCAATCCGGGACGCTTCGGCGGCGGCATTACGGGAATTCCTTTCACCGACCCCTTCGCGCTCACGACATTTTTGAAGATTCCGCACCGCCTCACAGGCAAGCGGGAACTTTCGTCAGAATTTATCTATCGCGTTGTGGAAAAATGGGGCGGCGCGAAAAAGTTCTACGGAGCGTTTTACATCAACAGCCTCTCGCCGCTTGGTTTTACAAGGTTTGGGAAGAATTACAACTTTTATGACGATGCGGCATTGATGAAAGCATGCGAGCCGTTTATCGCCAAGTGCATTGCCGCGCAACTTGAATTTGGCGCAAATCCAAAAACAGCGATTTGTCTCGGCACAGGTAAACTTTACGACGTTTTTTCACGACTGAACGACGCGCATCGCTTCTTTGAAAACATCATGCCGATTGAACACCCGCGATTCATTATGCAGTATCGGCGTAAGCAAATGGACGCGTTCATCGAAAAATATATCGCCACGCTGACAGCCGTGCTTGATTAACGCTTTTCGTATTGCAGTTCGTAATACTTTTGATATTCACCGCTTAAAATGCGCTCCCACCACTTGCGATTCTCTAAATACCATTGGATTGTTTTTTCAATGCCGGTCTCAAAAGTTTCTTGGGGTGTCCAGCCGAGTTCGCGCTCGATTTTGCTGGCGTCGATGGCGTAGCGGCGGTCGTGTCCGGGGCGGTCTTTGACGAAGGCGATGAGACTTTCAGGTTTGCCAAGTTTGTGCAAGATGAGTTTAACGATATCGATGTTTCGCTTTTCGTTGTGCCCGCCGATGTTGTAGACTTCGCCGAATTTGCCCTTGTGCAACACGATGTCAATGGCGCGGCAATGGTCTTCAACATAGAGCCAATCGCGCACATTTAAGCCGTCGCCATAAACGGGAAGCGGTTTGTCGTTGAGCGCATTGGCAATCATGAGCGGAATGAGTTTTTCGGGAAAGTGATAAGGTCCGTAGTTGTTGGAGCATCGGGTAATGAGCGTCGGCATATTGAAGGTTTCGTGATAGGCACGCACCAAAAAGTCTGCACCGGCTTTGCTTGCCGAGTAGGGCGAGTTTGGCGCGAGCGGCGTTTCTTCGGTGAAGTAGCCTGTTTCGCCGAGCGTGCCATAGACTTCGTCGGTAGAGACTTGCAAGAACTTTTCTACGCCGAAGGTCTTTGCCGCATCTAAGAGCGTTTGCGTGCCGAGCACATTCGTTTCAACGAACACCTTTGCGCCGAGAATGCTTCTATCGACGTGGGATTCAGCGGCAAAGTTCACAACAGTATCCACGTTTTCTTCTGTGAAAATTTTTTCAACAAGCAAGCGGTCGCAAATGTCGCCTTTGATGAATGTGTAATTCGAGTGCGACTCAACGTCGGCGAGATTTTCCAAATTGCCTGCGTAAGTAAGTTTGTCAAGGTTGATGATGCGATAGGCGTGCGTGCGAAGCATGTGGCGAACGAAGTTGCTTCCGATGAAGCCGGCGCCGCCGGTAACAAGAATGGTTTTCATGATGGTGATTCGTCTGAATTGTCGCCCAATTTAGTCTTTTTCAGTTGTGCGTTCAAGAGCCGCTTTTCGTAGCGGCGATTGCGTCGACGGGCTTTTTCGTCGGTGGCGCGTTTCGAGGCGCGTTTATCTTTGACGATGAGGTGCAGGTCGCGAGCGTCGTCCCAATCGTTCAGGTCAGTGGTGTAAGTGCGTTTTGGCATTGGGTTATACGTGATTGAAAATCGGAGCAGTCGCAAAAAATTCGTCGGGCGTATAAGCAAGTTGCCAACCTGAAATAGCCGTCGCCAGCGTGAGCCAAACCATCAACGGCGTGAGCAGAAGCGCGTAACGCTTGTCCGACTCTTGGTAGCCGAACCAAAGGTTGAATGCGTTGGTCAGAAACATGCCGAAAGTGGCGGCGAACCCCAAAATCGGACTGTGCAAGCCGAAATAAACCCAACTGAACATCGAGAAAAACGACCATAACCCGACGTAGCACCAAAACATTGCGCCTTGCCGCGCCGATGCCTGCATCTTTTGGAGCAACTGAAATCCCGCCATCACCATCAGCACTTGAAGCATAATCCAAATTGGCGCAAACGCCCAATCGGGGGGCATAAACGGCGGACGTCCGACCGAATCCAAATACGTGCGTGTGGCTAATCGCCCGCCAGACAACAAGTTGATGCCGATGTAAAATAAAACCCCGTGATACCAACGAAGTCGAGACCAAACCCAATGAAGATGTAAATTCATAGTTGAATGCGTTGTTGACGTTCAAACTCACAACACAAATCCGCGATTGAGAGGTTTCCCAACCGGTCGGTTTCCTTGACTATGGAAAATTTATTTTTCAGTTAGCACACCAACCTGAAATATCAGTTCCAAATAGGTTCAAAATGAGGCTTTGGGCGTTCAAGGCGGGCTATTTTCGGGAGCAAGGCAGATTCAAGAGTTTTTCCCGAACCGTTCCCGAACCGTTTAATCGCGAGTGGCGGATTTCAGTGCCAGACGTGTGCGTTTTACTTAAACGGGTAGAGTTTTCCGAGGGTTGTGAAGTCGCGACGCTCTCCCCATCGCGACCGCGCATGATAGGGAGAGACGTTGCCAAGCGTCAAGAACGACGTTGCTCCGACTTACGTGTCGGTCAGTCGTCTTCTTGTTGGCGCAATTTCTCGAGCGCGCCGAAATCCTCGAGCGTGGTTACATCGCCTTTGACCTCTCCGCCTGCGGCAAGTTCGCGCAAGAGCCGACGCATAATTTTGCCGCTTCGAGTTTTGGGCAATGCCGCCGCGAAGCGCAGTTCATCTGGCTTTGCGATTGAACCAATTTCTTTTGCGACGTGGTCTCTCAAACTTTCTTTCAAAGTCTGATTGCCCTCGAATCCATCTTTAAGCGTTACAAAGGCGACGAGCGCATTGCCTTTGAGTTCGTCGGGGCGAGCGACCACCGCCGCTTCGGCAACCGCGCTATGGGCGACGAGCGCGGATTCTACTTCCGCCGTGCCAAGTCGATGTCCTGACACATTAACGACATCGTCGACGCGTCCCATCACCCAGATGTAGCCGTCTTTATCGCGCCGTGCGCCGTCGCCGGTGAAATACATGCCCGGAATTTCCGACCAATAGGTTTTTTCGTATCGCGCATCGTCGCCATAAATCGTGCGGAGCATCGAGGGCCACGGGCGTTTGACGACCAAAAATCCGCCTTCGTCGGCTTTGCATGGCGAGCCATCTTTATGCACCACATCGACCGCAATGCCCGGAAGCGGTCGAGTGCCTGTTCCCGGTTTAAGCGGCGTTGCGCCGGGCAAGGGCGAGACCATAATGCCGCCCGTTTCGGTTTGCCACCATGTATCGACAATCGGGCACTTCTTTTTTCCGACCACGTTGTAATACCACATCCATGCTTCGGGGTTAATCGGCTCTCCGACTGTGCCGAGCAAGCGAAGCGAAGAAAGATTGTGCTTCGTTACCCATTCATCGCCCGCGCGAATGAACGAGCGAATCGCCGTCGGTGCGGTGTAAAGAATCGTTACGCGGTGCCGTTCAATCATATCCCATAAGCGTCCCCAGTTCGGATAATTGACCGCGCCTTCATACATCAACACGGTTGTGCCGTTGATGAGCGGACCGTAAGCGAGGTAGGAATGCCCTGTAATCCAGCCGACGTCCGCCGTGCAGAAATAGACATCATCATCTTTGATGTCGAAGACCATCTTGTGCGAATTGGCGGCATGCACCATGTAGCCGCCCGTTGTGTGCAAAATGCCTTTGGGCTTGCCCGTCGAGCCTGAGGTGTAAAGGATAAAGAGCGGACTTTCGGAATCCATTCTTTCGGCGGGGCAATCGTCCGAAGCCAAATCCATGAGTTCATGCCACCAGTGGTCGCGCCCTTCGACCATGTGCACTTGTGCTTTCGTACGCTGATAGACGATGACGTTTTCAACCGAAGATGTATTGACCAACGCTTCATCAACAACCGATTTGAGATTGAGCGCGCTTCCTCTTCGGAAAACGCCGTCGGCGGTGATGACCATTTTGGCGTGCGCGTCGTTGATTCTATCAGCGACGGCTTGCGCGGAAAAGCCTCCGAAAATGACGCTATGCACTGCGCCGATACGTGCGCAGGCTAAAACGGCGATGACCAATTCCGGCGTCATGCCCATGTAAATTGCCACGCGGTCGCCTTTTTTGATGCCGCGCTTTTTAATGGCATTCGCAAGTTTAGAGACTTCTCGATGAAGTTGTAGGTAGGTCAGCACCCGCTGGTCTCCGGGCTCTCCTTCCCAAATGATGGCGGCTTTGTTTTTACGCCATGTCGTTAGGTGTCGGTCAAGCGCGTTGTAGCAGATGTTTGTCTCTGCACCAACAAACCACTTCGCATATGGGGCTTTCCACTCCAATACTTTTCGCCACTTCTTAAACCAATGAAAATTTTCCGCAATCCCCGCCCAATACTTTTCCGGATTTTTCTCCGCAAAGGCGTAGAGTTTTTCGTACTCCGCCATGGATTTGATATGTGCGTTTTTGGAAAACGCTGGGCTGGGTTTGAAAACGCGCTTCTCTTTGAGCACCGAGCGGATTGTGCCGTTTGATTGCGCCGATTGTCCATTCCGACTTGACGTCGTCGTTGCCGCTTTCATCGCGGCTTTCGGATTAGCGGACTTCTTACTCCCGAGATTCTTTTTGACAGAGGTTGCCATAGTTTTGGAAAGTTTACGGATTGATAGAGATTGACACAGTAACGGTTTTTGAAACTACAAAAACATTAGGGTGAACGCGATTTCAAAGCCCAGAAAATTTATGCCAAAGGCATTACAAGAAAAAACTATTTGCATAAATCTTTAAGCGCGTTCAAGACGGGCATGTAACTTGTCTTCTCAAATTCATCGGTGGCGCGCTCGTTCCAGTAGCGCGTCGGCGTTTTGCCATCTCTGCCGACCGAATAAATGACAACCTTGACCGAATCGCTTGTGAGCGAGGTCTGCAAAATTTTTGATGAAATCAAAATCGGCGTTTCGCCCATGCCCATTTCATATTCTTTGCGGAAGGCTTTTATCGCGCCGGTGAGTTCATCGGCTTCCAAAATTTTGTATTCGTTCTTAATTAAAATCTCCGACGCTTCACGTGCGAAGGTGCGTGGCTCAATTTTGCACGCAAGATGAATGCTCTTTACGGGCGCGGTTCCGCAAGCGTTAAGAAGCAGGGCAAGTGCGAGAGATAAGAGAAATAGATTTTTCATGGTCGCAGTGTTTAAGATTGCATCAAAGTTAAGCATGAGATTTTAGAAAGATAGTGGTTTGCTCCATTCAACCGTGAAGGAATATCGAGCAAGAGCCTTCGCCCGATAGATTAGAACATTGTAAAATTAACAGCGCCGACGCTTATCGGTCATGCAAACATCGTATATTCGCGTCGCAAATGAATAAATCGTTTGCAATTCCAAAAACAAACAAACATTGACGATGAAAAAGAATTTTTCGCTTCGCGCAGTTTTCGCGTTGCTCGTCGCCCTTTCGCTGACGATTTCAACGCGCGCCCAAGAGCAATCTTCCTCCGCTCTTCTTGCACCACCAAAAACCCAACGCGACCTCGGCGGCGGTTTCGCGCGCGAACTCGCACTCGGCGCAGGCGGCGCATACAACCCAAACGGGCTCTACAACTTCAACCCCTTCCTTCGCAACGACACCTACCTTTTAATCAACCCCGCCTACATCGGCGACTTCGGGAACTATGTGTGGGGCAACTTCGACGGAGCGCAATCGGGTGCCACATCGCAAACATTTGCAGGCGCGAACTTTGAAGTTACCAAGAACCTCTACTTGGGCTTGCTCGTCAACACCCGTGATGCACTTGCAACCACTGGACTGTTCAACGTATTCGGCGACACCCTGTCCGACATTGAAAACACGCTCGGCTTTTTAATCGGCTATAAACTCTCGCCCGAATTGACGCTTGGCGCGCAAATTTACACCGGTAGCCGCACAGCAGAACAAAAAAGCGAAGCCTCGAACGGCACTTCAACCAAAACCAGCAAACTCTCAGTGCTTGGACTCGACTTCGGCGCCGTCTACAACACGGCACAACTTCGCGGCGAACTGGCTGTGAGAGTGCGCATGAACTCCCGCTCCACAAAAACTCAACCGGCTTCAGGACAGTCTTCAGAATTCGGTCTCGACGGCGGCATGGAACTCGGCG
The DNA here is from genome assembly GCA_046719715.1 of Chloroherpetonaceae bacterium. Lineage (GTDB taxonomy): Bacteria > Bacteroidota > Chlorobiia > Chlorobiales > Thermochlorobacteraceae > JANWWM01. The sequence goes on from JBDNCJ010000015.1 coordinate 29,918, forward strand.
TGAATGCGCGTGCGTTCTACAAGCTCAACAGCACCTACGACCTTGTGCCGACCTTCAGTTTCTACAATGTGTCTACCAAAATCAAAAATGACCCACCTCCACCGCCAAACTCGGAAGCTGAAGAATTTTCACAAAGTGCTTTTGAAGTAGGGTTGGGGCTGAACGCTAAAACGAAAAACGCCCTCCTCATCGGCGGCATCTCGTTTGTGAGCGCAACGGAAGAAGCCAAAACAACAAACCTGGGCGGAAATGCAGGAGACACGCGCACCGAAACCGACAAAACCACCTTACTCCCGCGCCTCAATCTCGGCTTGGAATACTACGCGCTCGATTGGCTGACGGTGCGGCTCGGCTACTTCAAAACGATGGGCGGCACAGAATCAATTATTGAACAGCGTGTGGGCAACAACACCACAAAAAACACAACGACCCGCAATGGATTTTCATCACCGAATTATCTCGGCGACTTCATTTCCGTCGGCGTCGGCATGCATTTCGGCGAGTGGAACATGAACTTTGCCGTCAACGAAACCTTCTTGCGCAACGGTCCGAACTTTGTGGGCGGCAACACAACAAGCCCGCTCTTCGCCGTGTTTAGCTCATCGTATCGCTTCTAATCCACCAAGGAATTAAATCGCGTCTGTTTTCAGCGCGACTTCATGGGTAGGCGTCGCGCAACATCATGCGCAGTTGAGAGTCGAGGGTTGAAGGTTGAACGGGATTGAATCCTTTTCAATTCTCAATCAGCTCGGCTCTCAACTTTTTTATGCTTCGTTGAGACAGGCGAAGCCCGAGCGGTTGTAATGGGAGATGTGTTAACGCGTTTTGAAATAAGAGAGAATCAGAAGCGGGCGTCGTTCCGGCAGGGGGTCGCTTTTGCCGTAAATGCGAAACGAGACGGTAGAGCCTTGCAAGAGTAGCGGGCGAAGTAAAAGGTCAATCGATTCGCCGCGAGAAATCGCACGTTGGTAGGTGTCGGTCAAATTCGCACGGTAGCGATGAATCTCGCGTTCATTGACGTATCCGAAGGAAATCGGGCGATAGCCCTGACTCAATCCGGGTTGAAGCGTATCGGCGATGACGACGAGTTGATTTTCTTGGTTGATGGTCGCACGCGCCGTATCGGGCGAGAACGAAAAGAGCGTATCGCGCACGAGAATCAATTTAGCGGAAATGAGTTGAGTGCGCGTGGAAAGTTGCACGCGCGGAAATCGCAATCGCGCCCAATCACCGGTTGATGAGGCGATGTAGAGTGCGTCATTGGGTAGCGCGTCGGGCGTGGTTTGCACGGTATAAACGCTTTCCAAGACGTCAAAAAATTGATTAACGCGCTCAATAGTTGTGGCAGTGCGTTTGTCGTAGGTGAGTTCGAGTTGGGTGCGTGTCAGGCTGATGTTGGCAATGGAATCGCCGTTGGAGAAGACAAAGGCAATCGTGGTGGCGGCAGTATCGCGCAAAAAGGTGCTTCCGCGTTTAGCACTTTCGATGATGCGCTCGGCGTAGGCGAAAGGAAGGTCGATGACGCGCTCGGTCGTATCGCTCACCAGCATCGTGAAAGTGGGCGAAAGGCTTTCGGCAAAGGTGAACGGCGTGCGCGAGAAGACGCTATCGGCGCGCCACTGCGTCGAATCCCAACGCGGCGGATTTTCAACGCGGCGAATATCGAACGTAACCGTTTTCGTTGAGGATTTTGCACGTGAATCGACAAAGAATCGGAAACGTAATCGAGCCGAGAGGGCGCGAACTAATCCCGTGTCGCCAACAGGCACGAAGCGCAAGACGGGCGTGGCGCGAAACTCACGTCCGTCGGCAAGCGTGGTGCGTCCTAACAGTGCGCCGCGTGTATTGACAAACTCGCTCTGAAAATTCACCCCTTCATCTAAAAAGAGCGTGTCGGTCTGAATTTCGTTGGGCGAAATGAAATCGCGGTTGCTGCTGATAAGGTCGACGTCTTCGTCGCCGCACGCTGAAACAAACAAGCAGAGTGCCAGAAAAGCAAAGAAAAAGCGCGTCAAGTTCATTTGAAGTAAGTTGTTCAGCGTTTGCGGTTCTTGACGTTGAACAGCGTATCGTAGTAGAATTGAATCACGCCCGATTTTTTCATCTGTTGCTTAACGAAATTCTTCACGGATTCTTTGAGCGTGGTTTTAAGTTTCTTCGACGCGCTTTCGGTAGGTCGTGCGCGGAAGATGGTATCGTGATAGCCGAGCGACTTCGCCGTCTCGCTCGCCTTTGTGTAGAAATAAGCATAAATCGATTTGCGCGTAACGCCTTCGGGAACGGAAATCGTGCCGTATCCGTGATACGAAATCTCATTCGTTTCAAAAATCACGAGCCGATTGAGAAGCGGCATGTGCGTCGTTACGCATTGCGTCATTTGTGAATCCCACATTTCCAACTTTCCGCCGTATTCTTCTTTCCAACCGCGATTGAGAAAGAGAAGTACGTTTAAGCGGCGATGTAAATCTTGCGACGGGTGAATGTTGAAGTCGACATGAATATCGAGGTAACTGCCGTTTTCGCCTTGATGCGTGCCGCAACCCAGCGCGTCGTCGGGCATAGATAAACCCTTGATGTCGGTGAGTTCTTCCAAAAATTTGATGAATTCCGGACTGCGATACTCGGCTTTGAGTTGGCGAAAGGCTTCGTCGTAGGCTTGAAAGTTCGCGTCTTCGGCTTTGTTTTCGTTCAGCCCTTTGTAGTGCGTTTTCATTTGCGAGAGCGGCGGAAAGCGGTCGCAAAGCACATCGGCAAATTCAGGATTGAGAAAATTATCAATCGAGAGGTGCTTATACGGCTGTGCCGTTAGGTAACTTTGTTTGAGCGCGGCAAATGTCTGTGGCTCAAAAATTCGCGGGTTGATAAGGGTTTGCGTTGTAGTGCTCATCAGTCTTCACTCCGTTAAATTTTTTTGGCGACGACGAAAATATCAAGCGTCGTGTCCAAATTCGTCGCCCGAAGATAAAAATCATTTGAGGTAATCGAAGGCGATGCGGAAACCGTCTTGTTCAGGTCTTTGCGCATAAGGTTGGTGATGAAGTTGTAAGGTTTCACCAAAATCGATGCGGGCAAAATTTTATGTAGACCGAAAATATCCCACTTCAAAATGCGGTTCGCCCATTCGGCGTTTTTTTGATAATAGGTTTCGACTTTTTCGTTGCCTCCAAGCCCGAAGAGTTCAAACGACTTAAATACTTGCCCGACTTCGGATTTCATTTCATCGAAGGTGTATTCATGGACGTGGAACGGATTGCGTGCGAGGCTTCGCTTGATGTTCGGCGTTGAAAGAAGCAACGTGCCGCCCGTCTTCAAAACGCGGTGGGCTTCTTGGATAAACGCCAAGCGTGCTTCTAAGTGCTCAATGAATTGAAAGCTCGTAACGACATCGAAACTTTCATCGGGGAAGTTAAGCGGCGGCACTTTGTTTTGAACGAATCGAAGGTTCGAGAAGGCTTTGGCATAGCGGGCGTTGTTGGCTTCAACGGTCGGCGCGCTGTAATCCGCGCCCGTCATATCGGCGGCATGTTTCGCCATTTCCGCCGTGCCGTAGCCGTGTCCGCAACCGACGTCGAGCACTTTTTTTCCCGTGATGTAGGGAATGGCGAAGTGGTCGTAAGCGAATTGACAGCGTTGGTAAGTGACGTTGTTGTAATCCACGTTTGCGGGGCGTTCATAATCCGCAATCGCGTCTTTGGCAAGAGGTTCTGAGGTCATTGGCGTATCGTTTCAATGGTTCAACTGCATGGTTGAGATGCATGGTTCAAAATATAAGCGACGGCTTCGTACAGGTCGTCGGCGATAAATTCGGGCAAGGTATTTTTTTCTCGGCATTTTTCTACTTCGCCGTAGCCCGTTTTGACGAGAATCGGTCTCAACTCGGCACGCAATCCGCATTCAACATCAAGTTGCTTATCACCGATGAAAAAGGAGTGCGCGCGCTCCACACTGAAGCCTTGCGTCGCCAAATCGCGAATGGCTTGCGCAATCATGCCTGTTTCGGGTTTGCGCCAGTGGTTGAACGCATCGTATTCGGCATTCGGATACTTCGGGTGAGACGGTGCGTAATAAAGCATGTCAAGCGTTGCGTTTTTCGTTGCAAGAAGCGATTGCATGAAGCCGTTAATTTCGTCAACCCGCGACGCAGTTACAATCCCTTTGGCAATCCCACCTTGATTGGAAATCATAATGAGTTTGAAACCGGCTTGTTTAGCCAGCGCGAGCGCATCATCTGCGTGAGGAATTAAACGCACTTGCTCGATGGAAGTGATAGAGTCGGGCGAGTCATAGATAATGGTGCCGTCGCGGTCGAGAAAGATCGCAGAAATGGTTTGCATCTCAGGTGAGTGACATCGTGTCGTTACTTGCCTTCGACGAGTTTGTGATAAAGCGCATTGTATTTTTCAGCGGAACTTTCCCACGAACAATCCGTCTGCATGGCATTTTCAATCAACTTCTGCCACTCTTTGGGCTTCTTGTAGACTTCCAACGCTTCTTTGATGCATTTAATCATTTCGGCGACTGTATATTTCTCGAACATAAACCCGTTGCCGCCGCCTTTGCCGTTTTTAGAAGGTTTGACGGAATCATACAAGCCGCCAGTGGCGCGAACAATCGGAACAGTGCCGTATTTAAGGCTATACATTTGGTTCATGCCCGATGGCTCAAATTGACTGGGCATCAGGAACATATCCGCGCCTGCTTCGATAAGGTGCGCGAGTTCATCGTTGAAGGAAATCGTTGCGCTGAATTTTTCCGCGTATTTCGGCGTGTTGCTCATTTTGCGGAAGAAGTCTTCATACTCACGCTCGCCCGTGCCAAGCAAGATAAATTGCGCATCGAGAGCCATCAATTTTTCAAAGCCTTCTTGAATGAGGTCAATGCCTTTGTGCGAAACGAGGCGCGAGATAATGCCAATCACAGGCACACCTTCTTTGTAAGGCAATTTGAGTTTTTTGAGCAGGGCTTGTTTGTTTTCCAATTTGCCTTCGGCGACGCTGGCAAGGTCGTAGTTCTTGACAATTAGTTCATCGGCTTCGGGCGACCAAATGTTTTCATCGATGCCATTGACGATGCCTTGCAAATCCTTTTTGCGCTTGTTGAGCACGCCTTTCAATCCGCACGAGAGTTCGTCGTCGTTTCGGATTTCTTCGGCGTATTTTTCGGAAACCGTCGTGATGGTGTCGGCGTAGGTCAGTCCGATTTTCATGAAGTTGAAGCTGTCGCAAAACTCCAATCCGTCGGGCGTGAATTCTTTTTCAGGAAGATTTGACTTTTGAAGAACCGCTTTGTTGAACGCACCTTGATAGGCTAAGTTGTGAATGGTAAAGACTGTTTTCACGTTTTTGAAGAACGAATCGTTGTGATACACGAGCTTCAAATAGGCGGGAATCAGCGCGCTTTGCCAGTCATTACAGTGAATCACGTCGGGCTTCCAGCCGAGTGCTTTGAGCGTTTCGAGCACGGCGCGATTGAAGAAAATGAACCGCTCGTCGTTGTCAGGAAAATCCTTCTTCGTATTTGGATTCACATACAATCCGTCGCGCTTAAAAAAGCCTTCGTGATAAAGAAAATAGGTTTGAATTTTGCTGCTTGGGAGTGCGGTAACTTTGACGTTGAGAAGTTCAGTGCGATTACCAATCGGAACGGGAATATCTTTGAGCCGAAGAACATCGTGCAGGCGAAACTTGCGGTCGTTGATGACGCCGTATTTCGGCATCATAATTCGGGATTCATTTCCACAATCTTCTACCGCTTGCGGAAGCGACCCCATCACGTCAGCTAAACCGCCTGTTTTTGCAAAAGGAACAACTTCACCTGAAACGAATAAAATTTTAAGCTTTTTCGCCATTTTTAGTTCTTGCTTCTCAAACAATGAAAAGCGGATTGAGATGATAAACGATGATAAAACAAAAGTTTAGCCTCTAATTTACGCAAATTAAGCGAGAGAAGCAATGCGCAACTTAGGCTTTTGTTTGCCTCTCAAACGGCGCGTTGACGATTTCGGCGTTGCATTTTGCACATCGATGTGCTACATTTCAATTCTATTGTATCTCTACTTTCTATTGTATCTCTACTTTTTCTCTAACACTAATCAACAACGCAAATGAGAAAGACTCGATTGCTCTTGCTCACCTTACTTTGTATGACGAGCATGAGCGCACTTCATGCACAAACGTCCGACCTTCGAGTGCGGACAATCCTCGAAGAAACGCCCAACGGCGAAGCCCGAACCGCGCAAACCACTTACCGCGCCGCTGAAAACACAGAAGCCATTACCGCCGCCCCACCGTTCAACGCAACGTCATCGGTAAATCGCGGACCAAACGGCGCAACGCGTTACCAGATTACGCTTGCCTTTTACAGCGCGGCGGAACTCGCGGCGGCTGGATTCCAAAACGGTGGAACATTTACCTCGCTGGGCTTCATTTACGCCAGTGCAAACACCGTTGCTCGCGATTCGGTGAACGGAAACATAAAGTTCTATCTCTTGAACTCCACCGATACATCAGGCACGAATTATCCGACCAATTGGGCAACGGCAACCGCACCCGCCACCGTTGTTTATGACGGACCGATTACACTGCCCGCCGTCGTGCCCGGTCAAGTGATTCCGTTTGATGTGACACTGACCACACCCTTCACCTACACGGGTGGGAGCATTTACTTAATGTATGAATATACCAACCCGACCAACCCCTTAATTGCCGCTTCGGCAACGTATCAAAGCAACAGCACCACAATACCCGCAGGGCTCATAACCCGCAACGCCACGTCGCTCACCGCACTGCCAACAACGCTTGGCCCAACCGCGACCTTCCGCCCCGTGATTCGCTGGGGTTATGATGGACCGCCAGTACCTGACGCCGAAGTATTAGGGCTTTACGCCTACGGATTTACCTCTCGCGACCATTCCGCCAATCCAATCACGGCATTGGTTCGCAACAACGGCAGTGTCAATTTAACCTACACGGCAACGCTGACCGTGAGAGACTCCGCAACGGGAACAATTAAATTCACAGATAATACGACCTTTGCAAATGTCAATATGACCGGCGGAGAAATTGATACGTTAGTCTTTACTAACTGGACGCCATCGGTGAGTGCGACCGATACCATTTCCATCTCGATTGCCGTTACCAGTGGCACCGACCCGAACCTCGCCAACAACGTCGCCGGCACAAGACAAGTGGTAACAAGCGACCGTGTAAGCCACCGTCAAAATATACCGACAACACTCGGAGTGGGAACAACGATGGCTGGTGGAGCGGATATTGCTGTAAAAATGCGCTCAAACGGAGCAAAAGTGATTACCTCGCTCTCGTCGCTCTTCACTCCAACGGGACAAAGTATTACGTTCGGAATTTGGACGGCAAACATCAATGGAACACCAGGGACTCGCATTTGGACGTCTGCTCCACAAACGACCAACGGCGGCGTTTTAACGGTTAGCGTGCCGAACATCGCCGTCAATGGCGACTTCTTCGTCGGCGCAACGCAAACCACCGCGACCAACTTCGGCATGGGATACCAAGTTGAGAGCGTGCTCCGTCCGAACACATTCTACTTTGCCTCGCCAACCGGTGGGACGTTCAGTCCTCTAAACCCACCTTTCCGAATTTCTATTGATGCCGTCTTAGATAACCCGCCACCACCACCCGTGCTTGCACCGTTCTCCCTTGTTGCGCCGCCAAATAATGCCAGTGTTACGGTTTCCCAGTTCAGCAGTGCGCCAATCAACATTACTTGGACGGCTTCGGGCACGGGCACGCCAACATACAAATGGCTATACTGGGTTGGAACGGCATCGGGTGCGCCGACGCTTTCCATTGCGTCAAATGCCAGCGGTTTTGATACGGTTCTGACGCTCACATCAAGCGGCGTCGATGGTATTTTAGCCTCTCTCGGATTAAATCCCGGTGATTCCGTTCAAGGTCAATGGCGCGTTTTCGCATACTCGACACCGACTGATTCATTAGGTTCAACACAAACCTTTAATATCACGCTTCGCCGCGCGCCACGTGCCACAGCCGCTATTCTGGTCGATACAACCGTCGCAAACATGCGCGTCAGCCGCGACACGCTCATCAGTTACCTCAACGCCACCGGCAGAAGTTTTGATGTGATTCAGCGCGGCGACAACGCGTCCACGATTACCATTCCGTCGCTCACAGGCTACCCCTTCGTCTTCTTGCTCGGTGAAGCCGCAAACACGGCAAGCCCGAATACGCGCACTGCGCTTCGCAACTACCTCCAAAACGGCACGCCGTCCAACAAAGCGAGACTCATCATCTTCGCCGAAGACTTCGGTTGGAATCACGACCGAACGGGGGCAACCGCACGCGACACCATTCTCACCCGCGAACTTTTAGGCGTCGAATACTTGGCTGACCGTCCTGCTGGCACGGTGACCGGAATCGGTAATTTAGGTAACGAGCGCATCATCAATGTTGGCTTAGGGGTTGTGGATAGCGTAGCAGGGGCTTTCCCCGACGTCTTCCGTGCCGTGCGTCCGAACACCACCGTGCTTTATCGCTTCCAACGCTACACGCCGACTTCGGACTCGGTCTCGTCCATCGGTCGCAACGAAGCGGGCTACGCCAGTGCCGTCTTCGGCTTCGACCTTCGCCGCTATCGCGCCGCCTTTGATAGCCCGCCCTTAGCCTCTGAAAGCGTCGGTGCCGCACTCACGCGCTTGCTTGAATCGGCAACCTTCTTCGTTCAAACTGGCGTCGCCTTGCCCGTTGAACTCGTCTCCTTCACAGGTGAAGTGCGCGACGGCGCCGTGCATCTTGCGTGGCGAACTGCCTCTGAACTCAACAACGCCGGCTTTGAAGTGGAACGCAAATCCCAAGGCGGCTCGTGGAATACGCTCGGCTTTGTCAGAGGCGCAGGCACGACGACCGAAGCACAATCCTACACCTTTGTGGATAACAGTGCGTCAGGCACGGTGCAATACCGCTTGAAGCAAGTGGATTTCGATGGACAGTTTGAATACTCCAACATCATTGAAGTCAATGCGGGCTTGCCAAAGACCTTTGCGTTGGAGCAAAACTATCCGAACCCGTTCAACCCGACCACAGTGATTGCGTATCAACTGCCGGTGGCGAGCGAGGTGAAGTTAGAGGTTTATGATGTGCTGGGCAGAAAGGTGATGACGCTGGTGAATGGTCGTCAAGACGCGGGTGCATACAATTTCACCTTGAACGCGGGCAATTTGTCAAGCGGTGTGTATTTCTATCGGTTGCAAGCGAGCGCGACGAATGGAGCGTCAAGTTCAAATTTTGTGCAGACGAAGAAGATGATGCTGATTAAGTAATAGACCTCACCCTCGTCCGCTGGCGCGGACATTCCCTCTCCGTTTAGGAGAGTAGGGAGAGGTAAAAAGTGGGGCGGGAGCACTCTCGCCCCTTTTTGTTTTTCGGGCTTTGCACTGTATCTTTGCATTCCTTTTAGCACACCATTATCTATGGACACGGTGCTGAATGCCAAAGCAATCATTGCTGGCGGCAGATAGAAGAGATTTCCGTGTCCAAAAATCATACCGTTTGACAGAAGCCTTTTCTATTTGCGGAAAAGGCTTTTTCATTTTATTCAATGTCAATCCAGCAATCAAAAACATCGTTTTCAAAAAAATGGCAAGATACCTTTTCACATCGGAATCCGTTTCCGAAGGACACCCCGACAAAGTCGCAGACCAAATTTCTGATGCGGTGCTCGACGCGATTATCTCCGAAGACAAAAACGCCCGCGTGGCTTGCGAAACGTTTGTAACAACGGGTCAAGTGGTCGTCGGCGGAGAAGTAACGACGAAAAAGTACGTTGAAGTGCCCGACCTTGTGCGCGGCGTCGTCCGAGACATTGGCTACACAAAGGGCGAGTATATGTTTGAAGCCAATTCTTGCGGCATTCTTTCGGCGATTCACGCGCAGTCGCCCGACATCAATCGTGGTGTGGATAAGAAAGCACCCGTCAAAGACCGCTTTGAATCCGTCGGCGCAGGCGACCAAGGCATGATGTTTGGCTACGCGTGCAAAGAAACGCCGGAATTGATGCCCGCCGCCATTACTTACGCACATCAAATTGTGAAGAAGCTTGCCGATATTCGCAAAGAAGGCAAAATCATGACCTACCTTCGCCCCGATGCCAAAAGCCAAGTTACGCTTGAGTATGACGGAAACAGCGTGCTTCGCGTCGATACCGTCGTCGTTTCCACACAGCACGACCCCGAACCGAAAGGCGTGACGGAAAAGCAATTTCAAGAGAAGATTCGCGAAGACGTCATTGCCAATGTGATTAACAAAGTGATTCCGAAGCAGTTGCTTGATAAAAACACGAAGTATTTCGTCAATCCGACGGGACGCTTTGAAATCGGCGGTCCGCATGGCGATACAGGACTGACGGGCAGAAAAATTATTGTTGATACTTACGGCGGAGCTGCGCCACACGGCGGCGGCGCATTTTCAGGCAAAGACCCGACAAAAGTCGACCGCTCTGCCGCATATGCCGCTCGACACATCGCGAAGAACATCGTCGGGGCAGGCTTAGCGGAAAAATGCACGGTGCAAGTTTCATATGCGATTGGCGTGGCGCGCCCCGTCTCGATTCTCGTCAACACGCACGGCACGAACATCAACGGCAACGGTATCAGCGACGCTGAACTACAAGAAAAAGTCGAGAAGATCTTCGACCTGCGCCCGCTCGCCATTATTGAGCGTTTCAGTTTAAACAAACCAAAAGGGTGGAAGTATCGCGACACCGCCGCCTACGGGCACTTCGGTCGCCCGCAATTCCCTTGGGAAAAATTGGACGAAGTAAACGCTTTGCGCCGCGCGTTTAAGTAAATCATCATTTTCGATAACTAAACAAAGACAAGACAATGGCAACCGTAGAAACTCAAAGACTGCCTTACAAGGTCAAAGACCTCGCCCTCGCCGATTGGGGACGCAAAGAAATCAAACTTGCCGAAGCCGAAATGCCCGGCTTGATGGCTCTGCGTGCAGAGTTCGGGCAATCCAAGCCGCTCAAAGGCGCGCGCATCGCCGGCTGTTTGCACATGACCATTCAAACTGCCGTTTTGATTGAAACGCTTGTTGAACTCGGCGCAGAAGTTACTTGGTCGAGCTGTAACATCTTTTCAACCCAAGACCATGCCGCCGCCGCGATTGCCAAAGCCGGCATTCCCGTCTATGCATGGAAAGGCATGAACGCCGAAGAATTCGACTGGTGCATCGAGCAAACGCTCTTTGCCTTCAAAGACGGACAGCCGCTCAACATGATTTTGGACGACGGCGGAGACCTGACGAATATGGTTCTCGATAAATATCCTGAACTCGTTCAAGGTATTCGCGGCTTGTCGGAAGAAACGACAACAGGCGTGCATCGACTTTATGAGCGCGTCAAGAACGGTAAACTTCCGCTTCCCGCCATTAACGTCAATGACAGCGTGACGAAGTCCAAATTCGATAACAAATACGGCTGCCGCGAGTCGCTCGTCGACGCGCTTCGTCGTGGAACGGACTTAATGCTTTCGGGCAAAGTCGCCGTTGTGGCGGGCTTCGGCGACGTCGGAAAAGGCTCGGCGGAATCGCTCAAGAACAACAATGTACGCGTGATTGTAACCGAAATCGACCCGATTTGCGCCTTGCAAGCGGCAATGGAAGGCTACGAGGTCAAGAAAATGGAAAATGCTATCAAAGAAGCCGACATCGTGGTAACTGCAACAGGCAACGAAAATATCGTTACCGAAAAGCACTTCCGCTTAATGAAGGATAAAACCGTCGTTTGCAACATCGGACACTTCGACACGGAAATCGACATGGCTTGGCTCAACAAAAACTACGGACATACAAAAGTAGAAATCAAACCCCAAGTCGATCTCTACAAGATTGATGACAAAGAAATTATCGTGCTTGCCGAAGGTCGTTTGGTTAATCTCGGCGTGGCAACCGGTCACCCGTCGTTTGTGATGTCGATGTCGTTCACCAATCAAGTATTGGCACAACTTGAACTTTGGCAAAACTATAAGAACTACGAGAATAAGGTTTATGTTTTGCCGAAACATCTTGATGAAAAAGTCGCTCGTTTGCACCTTGCTAAACTTGGCGTTGAACTCGATACGCTCACGGAATCGCAAGCAAAGTATATCGGCGTTCCGCAAAATGGTCCGTTCAAATCCGAACACTATCGTTATTAAGAAATGCTGTGATTGATTCAGTGCAGCAGAATCAAAAAAGGCGGTTTCTCATGTTGGAAATCGCCTTTTGTTTTTGTTAATGAGCCCTGACAATCAATAGCGACAACACTTCTCATTGCTCATTCTTCGCTAATCATTACAACAAGATTTCTCGCTTCGCTTGGAGTGAAGACTTTTGATTATTTTCGCGCCCATTTAATTTTTCACTACCACACTGGTTATGCAACTTGCTGTTAATGTCGACCACATCGCGACCCTTCGCAACGCCCGAAAAGAACAAGAGCCCGACCCAACCACCGCCGCACATTTAGCCGAACTTGCAGGCGCAGTCGGCATCGTTTGTCATTTGCGCGAAGACCGCCGACACATTCGCGACCATGATTTGCTTCTGCTTCGCGAAACCGTTAAAACCAAACTCGACCTCGAAATGGCGGCAACCGAAGAAATGCTTCGCATCGCTATTCAAACCAAACCCGACCTCGTTACGCTCGTGCCTGAACGACGCGAAGAACTCACCACCGAAGGCGGACTCGATGTGAAAACCATGCGCGCCGCACTCGCACCCTTCATCGAAGAACTCGCCCGACACGACATTCCGACAAGTTTGTTTATCGAACCCGATAAAGACCTCGTCCGCCTTTCCGCCGAACTGGGTGCCACCCACATTGAACTTCACACCGGCACTTACTCCCGACTGCGCAAGCCCGACGAATGCCAATTTGAACTCATGCGCCTACGCGAAGCGGCAACACTCGGACGCGAACTGGGATTGCGCGTGGTGGCAGGACACGGGCTGAATTACATCAACATCATTCCGTTCAAATCGCTTGCCGATGTGATTGAAGAAGTCAGCATCGGACATGCGCTCATTGCTCGCGCCGCACTTGTCGGCATTGACAAAGCCGTGCGCGATATGATTCAACTTTTGAGATGAACATGCTCGAATCGCTTACAGGCTGGATTGGCATGGCATGCATCGTGCTCTGTTGGATTCCGCAAACCATTGAGACCTTGCGTAATCGTCAATGCCACGTCAATCGTGGGTTTCTCTTGCTCACAACTATCGGCGCGTTTTCGCTCGCCATTCACTCCATTTTTTTGCAAGATGTTCCGTTCATCATTCTCAACAGCGTTGCCACCATCGGAAGCGGCATCAACCTGTTTTACTCCTTCTATCCGAAAGCCTCTTAAACTTCGTCGATTCTTCTATATTGGCTTTCCAACGTTTAATCTGAACTGTGCTTTGACATGAAAAACATTCTTACTCTTGCCCTGTTGCTCACTGCGCCGTCTCTTTTTGCACAAGGCGCGTTCTACAATCTCTCGCTGTATGCAGAGCGCGAATACCCCGCCAATGCAGGCGCAGGCATTTGGGGTTACTCCGACACCATGATGGTGAATGGAAAACCTAAAATTCGAGAACTTGCACTCATGTGCACCTTTCGCGGACTTTCCATCGTCGATATCACCTCGCCCGAACTGCGTGAATTGGCGTTCATTCCGAGTTCTGCAAACAATCCAAACGACTTCAACAATAACTGGCGCGAAGTCAGAACATCAGGACGCTACGCCTACATTACGACGGAAGCATCAGGCGCAGGCGTGCAAATCGTTCATCTTCGTCCCGATGAAAATAATCCCGACAGCATTCGATATGTCGGCAAGTTCAACACCGGTGGCAACAACAATCAGCACAACATCGGCACAGACGGCATGGGCTACTCGTGGCAAGTGAGCCCATACATTTATGTTTGCGGCGGAACAGTAACGCAAGGGTTAAGCAATTCGGGCGGCGTGGCGATTTACAACGTCAGCAATCCCGAGTCGCCTGTGCTGGTGGGACGTTATGGTGCGCGATACGTGCATGATGTGTATGTGCGCAACGACACCATGTATTGCTCCAACATCAACAACAACCAAGGCGTCGATATCGTCAGCGTGGCGAATAAATCCGCGCCCGTGCGCCTGAAAGCCTTCACGTATCCGAATGCTGGCACGCACAACATTTGGCTTTCCGACGATAGCAAGTTCATTTTTACCACCGATGAAATTTCGCCGCCGGGTCAAAACATCTTTCGCGCTCACGACGCACGCGATTTTAACACCATCATCATCAACGCAGGCACCTATAAATCGCCAACGGGCGGCAACGACCCTGTTGTCCATAACGCCTATATCAAAAGCCACTGGGCGATTCTCGCTCACTACACCGAAGGCGTAAAAATCGTCGATGTAACCGAGCCATATGACCTTGTAGAAGTTGGGGCGTTTGATACATTCACCGGCTCTGGCGGCAGTGCGCCAAGTTACAATGGTTGTTGGGGCGTTTATCCTTACTACCCGTCCGGAAAAATTGTTGCCAGCAACATTCCGATTGTCTTTGATAATTCGCCCACGAACAATGGCAAACTGATGGTTTTCACCTTCAACAACGCGCGTGCAGGAACGGTCTATGGCACAATTCGCGACGCACAAACGAACGCACCAATCGCCAATGCCGAAGTCAAAGCGTTGGATTATTACAATAAATCGCGTCGTTCAAATGCGAATGGGTTTTACCGTATTCGCACGGTGCAAGGCACTGCCAAACGCTTCGTCTTTTCCGCAACGGGCTACCGCGCCGATACGCTCACGCTCTCGGTGCCTGAAAACGGCGACTCGATTCAAGTCGATGTCGCACTGCTCAACGCAACCAGCGGCACTACTTCCTCAAACGCACCGACGGATTTTCAACTGCACCAAAACTACCCGAATCCCTTTAACCCGACGACGACAATCACATACCAACTTCCAAAAGCGAGCGATGTGCGACTGGAAGTCTTTGATATGATGGGCAGGAAAATTGCAACGCTCGTGAGCGCAAGGCAAAGCGAAGGCATGCACTCGGTTTCTTTTGTGGCGTCTGAATTTTCGCTCACCTCGGGCGTGTATTTTTATCGCCTTTCCGCAGGCGGTCGCACGGAAACCAAGCGCATGACGCTGTTGAAATAAATACGAGCCTTCGTTGCTTGCAGAGTTAGATGTTGATGGCTTCGCCGTAAGCATCTGCCGCCGCTTCTTTGACGGCTTCCGAGAAAGTCGGGTGCGCGTGAATGGTTTTGTGAATCCAATCAGCAGTGGCTTCCAACTTTTTAGCCACACACAATTCGGCAATCATTTCAGTGGCTTCGTGTCCGACGATGTGCGCGCCTAAAAGTTCGCCGTATTTGGCATCGAAGATGAGTTTGACCATGCCTGCTGTTTCGCCTGCGGCAGTGGCTTTGCCCGAGGCTTTGAATGGGAATCGTCCGATTTTGACTTCATAGCCTTGTGCTTTGGCGGCTTTTTCGGTCAAGCCGACATGGGCGACAGAGGGTTGGCAATAGGTGCACGCGGGAATTTCAAGCGGGTTGATGGGTTGCGTGGGCAGTCCAGCAATCGTTTCAATGCAGTTAATTCCTTCAACAGAGGCTTTGTGGGCAAGAAGCATGCCACCAGCGACATCGCCAATCGCATACACGCCTTCAACATTGGTGCGTCCGAAACCGTCAACTTTGATAAATCCTTTTTCGGTTTGAACGCCGACTTTTTCCAATCCGAGATTTTCGATATTGCCTGTCAAGCCAACGGCGACAAGGCAGTAGTCCGAGACAAGTTCTTTCTTGTTGCCGTTTGAATCGGTAACGATGGTTTTCACTTGTTCGCCTTCGACCGATGCCGATTCCACCTTCGCGCCCGTCATAACATCAATGCCTTGCTTTTTGTATTCGCGTGCCAGCCATGTTGAAATTTCTTCGTCTTCATTGGGCAGAATTTGGGGCAAGTATTCGACAATGGTAACCTTTGTGCCGACCGCGTTATAGAAGTAGGCAAATTCAACGCCGATGGCGCCTGCGCCAATAATGGTAAGGGTTTTCGGCTTTTCGGGGAGAATCATCGCTTCGTAACTCGTGATGATGCGCTTTCTATCAACGGGGACAGTCGGGAGCGATTTGGCTTTCGTGCCTGTGGCTAAAATCGTGTGTAGTGCTGTCATCTTTTCAACTTTGCCGTCAGATTCAATCTCAATGTCGTGTGCCGATGCCAATTTGCCGTAGCCTTTCTTGACGGTGATTTTATTTTTCTTCATCAAGTAATCGACGCCCTTCGCCATTTGTCCCGCCACGCCGCGACTGCGCTGAATAATCGCGCCGAAATCAATTTCGATGTTGGAAATTTTAATGCCGAAATCTTTGGCGTGGTTCAAGGTGTGAATGACTTCGGCGTTTTTGAGAAGCGATTTCGTGGGAATACAGCCCCAGTTGAGACACACGCCGCCAAGCGTCGGCTCTTTTTCAATGATGCAAACTTTGTAGCCGAGCTGCGAGGCACGAATCGCAGTTTCGTATCCGCCCGGTCCTGAACCGATAACTGCAACATCAAAATCGTAGGAGTGGGTGAATTTCTTGCCTTCTTGTTTGGACATACTTCGAGTGAGATTTGAATTGAATGAACGATGAATGGATAAACTTTGTGTGGAACGAATATACGCAATTTCACGCGACGCGTTCTTCAACCCTCACGGCATCTCTTTCAACCCGCTTCTGTGCATAAAGCATAGCCAGATAAACAAAACTCGATATCGCGTAAAAGCCAATCGTAACAAGGAAGAGCGGCTTGTAACCGAAATGTTCAATCACGGTGCCTGCAATGGCGGGCATAATCGCCCAACTTAAATTCCAAAAGAAGATATCGAGGCTTGCTGTGAACTCGCGCTCTTCATCGCGCACGTGTTCCATGTTGAATTGCTCGACAAAGGGTCCCGACATGTTCATCAGCACGTTGCGCAAGAGAAACGCCACCGTAACAATCACAAGGCTGGAATTGAATCCCATAATTGCCATAAACGGAAGCGACGCAAGTTGAACGATGATGATGCTTTTGAGCACGCCGAAGCGTCGTGAAATCATCGGCGAAAGCAAATAGCCGACCACCACCGCCGATTGCACAAGGCTCATCGTGTTGCCGATTTCTGCCGAAGTCGCTCCGAACGTTTGATGCAAATACAGCGGAATAAATGGAATCACGGCGCCCGCGCCGACCCCGACAATGACATGCGGCGCAATAATTTTGAAAATGTGCACGAGCCGCTCACGCGAGGGAATCTGCGCCAAAAATTCCTGAACCAGCGATTCCGTCGCCGAGAGACGCATTTCCGAATTAGACAGTTTCGCATAAAAGAAAACGGAAAGAGCCATCACGCCCGAGCCGATGCATAAACTCACTTGATATGCATCGTCCAGCGAGAGCGTCACGCCGAGCAACGCAACGCTTGCGATGAGCAGATTCGGCAAGTGTCCCCCCAAGTAGTTTCCAAGCATGATACCGAACATCGAGAGGGCGGCGTTGAACCCAAACACAAATGCACGCTCTTCGGGACGCGACAGCCGCATCAAAAGCACGGCAGGAATCACACGCGCCGCGCTGACCGCAAGTCCCAACACAAGATTGAAGAACGGCACTAAAAATTCATTCGGAAAAATCGCCCGTAACAGTTGAAAAAGCGCGACGAGCGAAATGCTCATCAGCAACATCGTCCGATGCGAATACTTGCGTGCTAAAAATGCGGCGGGAATACAGAGAAGCAACACGCCGAGCGAATGCAGGCTAATCATGCCGCCGATAAAGGAATCCGAATAGCCGAGCGAATTGAGGTAAAGATTGTAAAGCAAATCGTTAATCGACGACCCGATGCTGAATAGGAACGCTCCCGCAAGGTATCGGCGAATATCGAGATGAAAGGTAGAGAAGTTTGAAAAATATCGTTCTATCATGTGAAGACGGTTGCAAGCGACGCATTCGCCGCCGTGCAAAGATACAGAACTCGCCCCTAATGCGTTTCAAGGAGTTTCAACGGCTTTGAAAATCAGGGCGAGCGGACAAGTTTGAGGTCTCTCCGCATATGCAAACCGAATACGCCCGCCGCGTCTTAGGCTTCGAAGATTACCTGAACCGCTTCGACGCCAACGGCAACGCCTGATGGAATTTCAAGGATTTTATTTTACATTGCATCGTGCTTCTACCCAGTTCTTTCGTTTTTGAAACCGCCGCAAAGCACCTTCAACATTTTATTGATGCGGCATTAACTCACAACTTATTCTCACAACTTAAACGAATTCCTTCTATGAAAAAGACACACAACTTTGGCACGTTAATTGTCTCTCTCTGACGCCTCGCATCTCCTACGGTGCAAACTCCTAATCCCGTTGCTGATGATGTTGGCGATCACGACGACCGCAACCGCGCAAGACGCTACGCTGAACTTCAACTATGTAAGCACCGGTTCGGGCGCAGGCACTTACACTGTTTTGGGGGACAATTTCAATCAGCCATTTTTCTCGGACTGTGCGTTGCAAACCGTTAGCCTCCGTGCTGGTTCTTACACGGTTTCCGCGAGATTGACTCGAAATAATCGCATCGCCCAATCGAACTTCGGCAATTTTCCTGCGACCGTGTCGTATATCAAGGTTGCAGTAAGAGACACATTTAATATTTCTGGTGATCCGTCACCTTGGTTATTACGCGCCACTTTGGCCGAGCGCCCTATTGATACAGGGTTGACTTTTACCGGAAGCGTTGATGTCCCTGCAGGAGGTCAAGTTCTAATTTACATTCAAAGTTTTTGGGATGTGCCGGGTTCATTTTTAGGCTTCGTGAGCGGAACAGGCACAACGGGTAATTTCAGGGTTGACGGTGCACCGCGTGCCCCAAATTTCACAAATTTAGCGGCGACTGCTCCAGACCAATTTGGCTACCGCTATCCAAGCCTCACTTGGACAAATCCGAACACCGACGCAGGGCAACTGACGAATGTGAGAATTTACCGCAGACGCGTGCAAGGAAACACCATTATACAAAATTGGAGTCTTCGTGCCACGCTCTCGCCATCAGGCGCGTCGCAAACGCAATCTTGGACTGATAACACAATCACAACCGCTCAGCTCGGCAACGACGCCGAAGCACAGTATCGCATCACAATCGACGATGATTCTACCCCTGCAAACACATCGCCGAACTCGCAGACGCGAGGTATCTTTTACAGCAACAATATGTTTTCCACAACGGGGAAAAGATTCTACCTTTCGCAGAACTACCCCAATCCGTTCAACCCGACCACGACAATTGATTTTTCATTGCCCGAGCGGGCGGTGGTCAGTTTAAAAGTCTTTGATGCATTGGGCAGGGAAGTGGCGGTGCTCTTGAATGAATCACGCGAGCCGGGCGCGCATCAAGTCGCCTTCAACGCAGGCGGAACGCTATCCAGCGGCGTTTATTACTACACGCTTCGTTACGGAGCCGTAACTCAAACGAAGAAAATGATTTTAGCAAAGTAATCCCTTACGGAATTATGGGGGTGGGGCATCGCATTGGCTGTGCCCCATTGATTTTTCGGAAAACCGACCACACGCCTCAACTCAAAAATTTGTAATTGAATATGCACAAGATTTGTTCGATTCTTTCTCTGTTGCTGTTGGCTTTGCCGCTCTATGCGCAACGATTTGTCGATGTTACCGAACAAGCGGGTCTTGATACGAGCTACAGGGTTGCCCGAGCCGCAGATATGTATAATACTGGATTTGAGGATTTGTTCACTTGGTCAGGTCAAGCCATTTTTGGGCAAACCTCTCATATACAATTTTTACATAATACAGGCACTGGCGTATTTCAGAACATTACCACCAGTTCGGGATTGGATTTGTCCGACACCTTAGTTGGGATTATGCCTTTTACAGGAATGCAGTTTTATGATTTGGATAAAGATGGGCACAGAGACGCGATTCTGGGTGCACGGCGCGATAACGGTGCTTATGTTATCGTTTGGGGAAGTAGCGAGGGGTTCAGCATGATGGACACGACCTCCCTTGACTCTGCGCTGAACGACGGGTTCGGGCAATCGCACAGGCTAACTGTGTTAGACCTCAATAGGGATGGCTGGTTTGATTTGCAGTTTAGTCAAGCCGCACCGAACCACCCTCCGCGCCCTAATCCAATCCGATATTTTCGCAACAATGGCAATCGAACATTCACCGAGATTTTTAACCCGATATTTCCACCCTCAGACGACTTGTGCAGCATGAACAGTCCTTTTGGATTTACACTTGATAAACAATCTGACTACAATAGTGACGGTATTCAGGACTTTGCGGGATTCTTTGACTTAGGATGGAATTGGCGCAAATATCGTTTTGGCAGAGGCACAGGCATCCCGCCACCCCAAGTTCCAACGAGACCGTGTTGGGAACCTGACACATTAGGATTTGAGGCATCCGTTGACTCCATTCAAGCCGGACTTGAAATGAATCATGATTTCAACAATGACGGATATGTTGATTTTCTCTTTTCTCCGACTCTTTTATTTATTTCAGAGCCACAGCCTAATCGCAAAGTAAAGTATAAAAACATCATGCCTGATAGTTTTTTAACCTCCACCGAAACGCTTATGACTAGCGGAGGATTCGACTTCAACGGTGACGGTAGTTTAGACTTGTTTCGTTCTATTGAACGCTCCCCCTTTTTTGGCAAAACTACGCTATGGCAGAATTTGCTACCCTCTGGTGACGGGCATCATAACTTTCTGAAAGTGAAATTAGAAGGAGTGTCTTCAAATCGCGAGGGTATTGGCGCAAATGTCATCATCGTCAACTCTGATACAACGGGCGGCAAGTGGTGGCGACAAATTCGAGTCGTTCATCCTTTTAGGCAGATATCGCACTTCGGATTGGGAAGCACTGCGGTTGTGGATTCACTTTATGTCATTTGGCCAAGCGGGCGACGGGATTTGCTGCGAAACATTTCAGCCAACCAAACCCTCACGATTCGAGAAGGCAGTTCGCCGCTTTCGGTGGTCACAAGCACTCCATCGCCCGCCCGGTCGTTTCAGTTGGCGCAAAACTACCCTAATCCGTTTAACCCAACGACGACGATACGCTATGAACTTCCCGTTCCAAGCGAGGTGAAGTTGGAAGTTTTTGATGTGCTTGGAAGAAAAGTTGCAACGCTGGTGAATGCGCGTATGGCGGCGGGTCAATACGATGCGACGCTCAATGCAAGCGGGCTTTCGAGCGGCGTTTACTTTTACCGACTTGAAGTACGCCCGTCAGGCTCGCAGGTAGGGACTTTCGTTGAGACGAAGAAGATGATGCTGGTGAAGTAGCTTTTAGGCAAACGGCAAGCAAGGGCGATTCAACGAGAATCGCCTTTGTTGTTTTAGCCTCGTAGATTCTTAAAATGCACGGGAAAATTCTGGATTGAAAAAAACGCAATTTGTAATAAATTGCCGATTCGTTTTTGATTTTTGAAAAAATTATCCTTGCAAGGCTATGTCAAACCCGCTGGTGGGTGTTAAGAATCCTGCGCTGACTTCGGTTTGGAGACCGGTATTAGAACTCATCGAAAACGCGACGCGCATTGTGCTTTCAACCCACGAAAATTCAGACGGCGACGGTCTGGGCAGTGAGGTCGCAATGTACTCCGTCTTGCGTCAATTAGGTAAAGACGTTTGCATCATCAATCCAACGAACATTCCGAAAAATTATCAGTTTCTTCCCTACCTTTCCGACGCGCTTATTTTCAACGAAACTTCTTCCGAACATCACCAGCAGTTGAAACAAGCGGATTTATTCATACTTCTCGATACGAATCACATCGGCAGAACGCGTGCCATCAAGCCGATTGTTTTGGAGCGGCAGAAGCACGGTCAGAAAGTCATCTGCATCGACCATCATCTTCACCCCGAAGACTTTGCCGACGTGATGGTCTGCCTTTCCTACGCCTGTGCGACGGGCGAACTTGCCTACGAACTCATTAAAGCGATGGAAGAACGCTACGGCAAACCGCTGATTGATAAAAACGCCGCCACAGGGCTTTACACTGCCATCATGACCGATACTGCCTCGTTCAAACTTCCCAAAACCACATCGCATGTTCATCGCATCGTCGCCGACCTTTTAGAGACAGGCATTTCGCCGATGGAGATTTACGAGAAGATTTACAACACGCTCAATGAAAACGTACTGAAACTCATCAGCTACGGCGTTGGAAGCGTCAAACTGTTGGAGCAGAACACGCTCGCGTATATGCCCATTACGCAAGCGATGCTAAGCGAGACGAAAACCGCTTTGAGCGATACCGAACGACTGCTTGACTACATGGTCGGAATTCCCACCACGCGCATCAGCCTCTTGCTCATCGAGTTGCCCGACGGGCGCACCAAAGTGAGCATGCGCTCGCGCGGCGATTTAGCCGTCAATGAAATTGCAATGCAATACGGCGGCGGCGGACACAAAAACGCCGCAGGGTGCACCGTGCCGCTTCCACTCCAAGAAGCAATTGAAAAACTCATTGCCGACAGCACGAACTTACTCTATACCATTCATCACAAAACGATTCACAACAATTAAACTCAACGAACAACCTATTACAATGAAAGTCTCCGTTTCCAAAGCCGCACTCAATTCTCACGCGCTTGAAGCCGTCGGATTTTTTGTTCCGAAATCATCAAAAGAAAAAAGCGCCACGTCGCTTAATGCCCTCGCGGGCGTCGTCGCCACAGGTCTTAACGGCGATTTCAAAGCCAATGAAGGCGACGTGCTTACGCTTTATCCGCAAAAGGAAAATTTCAATCCGAAGCGCGTCATTGTTCTTGGTGCGGGTCAGAAGTTCACGCTTGATGCGGTGCGTAAATGCGCAGCGACCTTTGCCACGAAAATCAGAGAGATGAAACTGCCCAAAGTTGGCATTGACTTGACGGAAATCGGCGCAATCGCAACCGAAATTCAAGAAGAAGAATCTTACGTGGCGCAAGCCGTTGCAGAGGGATTTGAATTAGGCTTATACGATTACAACAAGCTCAAAACCGACCGCGTCCAAGCCCTTAAAGACAAGAAGCACAAGAAAGAGCCTGCGTTTGAATTCAAAGAGTTGGTGCTGATTACAACCGCCGATTCGCTCAAAGCCGTTGAGAGCGGCGCGAAAGTCGGCGAAGTCATCGGCTCGGCGCAATCCATGGTGCGCGACCTCATCAATTCGCCGAGCAACTACATGACGGCAACCGACCTCGCCAATGCCGCAAAAGCCTCAGGCAAAAAATACGGCTACAAAGTAACGGTCTTCGACAAAAAGAAAATCCAGCAACTGAAAATGGGTGGATTACTCGGAGTCAATTTGGGAAGCGCTGAGCCGCCGACGTTCTCAATTCTCGATTACACGCCGTCGGGCAAAGCCAAAGCCACGATTGCCATTGTGGGCAAAGGCGTTACCTTCGACACCGGCGGCATTTCGCTCAAACCCGCCGACAATATGGGCGACATGAAGTCCGACATGTCGGGCGCGGCTGATGTCATCGGGGCGGTGGAAATCGCGGCTCGTCTCAAACTCCCAATTCGCGTGCTTGGCTTCATTCCTGCAACGGATAACAAGCCCAGCGGCACGGCTCAAAATCCGGGCGACGTTCTGACGACTTATTCAGGCATCACGGTCGAAGTCGACAATACCGACGCCGAAGGGCGGCTGATTTTAGCCGACGCCCTCACCTACGCCAAAGAAGAATACGCGCCCGATGCGATTATCGACCTCGCAACGCTTACCGGCGCGTGCGTCGTCGCACTCGGCTACCAAGCGGCGGGACTTTTCACGAACAATGATGACCTCGCCGAAAAACTCTCAAAAGCCGGTGCGCGCTCCGGCGAAAAAGTCTGGCGTATGCCGATTTGGGACGATTACGACAAACAAATCAAATCCGAAGTCGCCGACGTCAAAAACACAGGGGGCAAAGGTGCAGGTGCAATTACCGCCGCAAAGTTTCTCGAGAAATTCATCGGCGACCACAAAGCATGGGCACATTTAGATATTGCCGGTCCGTCGTTTCCTGCAATGGGTTCAAGCGGCGCAAAAGGCAGTTCGGGTTTTGGTGTGCGCTTGCTCGCTGAAGTGTTGCGCAACTGGAATTAACGCAACGCATCATGGTTTTCAAAGGCAACTCACTTGGGTTGCCCTCTCTTTTTTTGCAAATGCTTTCTTTTCGTGTAACTTCAAATTCAATACGCAACCACATTTTCAAAAACTTAACACGGAGAATTTTATATGGCAATGGACGCCTTAGGCATGGTAGAAACCAAAGGCTTGGTCGGCGCAATTGAAGCGGCAGATGCCATGGTTAAAGCCGCAAAAGTTGAACTCATTGGCAAAGAAGCCATTGGCGGCGGCTATGTAACGGTTATGGTTCGCGGCGACGTCGGTGCGGTGAAAGCGGCGACTGATGCTGGCGCGGCGGCGGCGCAACGCGTTGGCGAATTGGTTTCGGTTCATGTCATTCCTCGCCCGCACACCGATGTCGAGAACATTCTTCCCAAGCGTTCTTAATTTTTCAAATGCCCATGCGCGAAGATCTTGCCGTTGGATTGATTGAAACGCGAGGGCTGGTTGCCGCCGTTGAAGCGTGCGACGCCGCCCTCAAATCCGCCGACGTCAGGCTCATTTCGATTGACCGAGCCGATGCGGGCTTGATGACCGTGAAAGTCGTCGGCGAAGTTGCCGCCGTTCAATCTGCGGTTGATGCAGGTCGATTGGCGGCGGCACGCGTCGGAACACTCGTTGCGGCACATGTGATTCCGCGCCCCGATGTCGGACTGCATGAGGAATTGATTTACGTCGAGGTGCGCCCGCGCAAAAAAAAGCAACCTGACTCACCGTCTCGCGCTCAATCTTCGCCAACCGCTTCCACAGCGGCGTCTTCATCTTCAATCTCTCAACCGCCACAACCTATTGCGCCACCAAAGCCTTCTGCCGCGTCGGTAGCCCAATCTTTACCGCAGAACTTTGACGATATGACGGTTCAGGAACTTCGCCGTTATGCGCGCACCTTGCCGAGTTTTCCGATTCAGGGAAGAGATATTTCGCGTGCAGGGAAAGAAACGCTCCTCAATTTACTCCGCCAACTCAACCTCTGAATTATTGATGCCTGAATCAAATTTTCATCATGAGCGGTCGTAACCGATTGCGATTAGTCGTTTTGGTTGATTCGCCCCGCATCGCCTTTGAAATCGCCCAAATAGTTTTTCTCAAAGAACATTGCGAAATCGCAAAAAATCGTCTCGCACTCTTTACAAATCATTTAGTTTTGCAGTGTTGTATGCGAGGATTAGAAATGACGAAGTCAATGCGGTTCTTTTTGGTTCAGCTATGGAGACAAAACTGACGAAATCACCCAAACTTGCCGCGCAGTTCCTACTTAGAGGCGGCGTTGTGGCTTTTCCAACCGAAACGGTTTATGGATTGGGTGCGAATTTGTTTGACGAAACACACGTTCAAAAAATTTTTCTCGCCAAAGGTCGTCCGTCCGACAACCCCTTGATTGCGCACGTTTCGAATTTTTATGACGCGGAGTTATTGGTAAAAGAAATTCCGCGAGCGGCGGAGCAGTTGATGGAAGTGTTCTTTCCCGGCGCGCTGACGATTATTTTACCGAAAAGCAAGTATGTGCCCGACGTGGTAAGCGCGGGGATGGAGACAATCGGCATTCGAATGCCGTCGCACAAACTCACGCAAACGTTTCTCAAAGAGTGCGGCACGCCCGTTGCCGCCCCGTCGGCAAATCTTTCAGGAAAGCCAAGCTCGACCTCGTGGAAAGCCGTTCGGGAAGATTTTGATGGCAAAATTGAGTGCATCTTGAAAGGCGATGCAAGCCAGTTCGGGCTTGAATCGACGGTTGTTGACTGCTCCGTTTCGCCGCTGGTGGTTCTGCGCACGGGTGCTATCTCGCTTGAAGAATTACAGCGCGTTGTGCCTGAAACGATGCTTGGCACAAGCGACTCGCATCACGCACCGAAAAGCCCCGGCATGAAGTATCGCCACTATGCGCCCGAAGCAACGGTTAAACTCATTGAAGATTTTTCCGACGTAGATTTCGCGCAAGCGTTCATCGGCATAAGCAAGCCGCCACAGCCTTTTGCACATCAAAAAATTTGTGAAGGGCTGAGCGATTACGCCCGCGCACTTTACGCCTTCTTCCGCGACTGCGACGCCCATGGCTTGAAAACCATCTATTGCCAAAGCGTTCCAAAACACGGTCTCGGCTTGGCGTTGATGGATAGGATTCAAAAAGCGGCGAGGAAGTAAGTTTTCTTGTTGGAAATTACGTAATCACAATGTCCGAAAACTGCCGATGCGTGCGCTCGTGCAATTCTTGAACGTCAAACTCCTTGACGCGCTCATACATTAAGGTTGCCAGTAAATCGAGCTGAACGAAATCGTCTGCGGCGATGTCGCGCTCGATGAGCGTGCCCAAAAACACCATTTGCTCCGGCGAGAGCGAGTCCAAAAATTTATCAAGGTTGGCTTTGTAGGATACTTGCGACATGACACGAGAAAGTAAAGTTTGCCCGTGAATTTACAGCAAAACCGACGCAAAAAAGTATCGAGACAAATTCGCTATCGTTCTGTGTGCCATTCTGAACGGAGCGAAGCGAAGTAGTAAAGAATCCACATTGAAGATGGATTCCTCGCTTCGCTCGGAATGACCGAGATATAATCACATCATTGTTCATTACATACATTCAATTCTGTTCTGATACTTATGCAGTGGCAATGTTCATCATTTGCGGAACTCTCGCCGAAAGCCCTCTACGACATTCTCAAAGCGCGCGCCGACGTGTTCGTCGTCGAGCAGCAGTGCGCGTATTTGGACTTGGACGGCATCGATGAGCACGCGCATCACCTTGTTTTATACGGCGACTTCGGCGACCTTGTCGCCTACGCTCGACTTGTGCCGCCACATCTCAAATTTCAAGAGCCGTCCATCGGGCGCGTTCTGACGGTGCAAGCCGCACGCGGAAAAGGCTTCGGGCGGCGGCTGATGCAAGAAAGCATTTCGCGACTGACTGCGCTCTATCCAAACGCCCCGATTCGAATCGGCGCACAAGCCTATCTTGAAACATTCTACAGCGCGTTCGGCTTCGTGCGCGTCTCCGACAACTACGACGATGACGGCATCCCCCACCTTGAAATGCTGCGTCCCGCCACGTAGAGAAAGCCCATGATGCGAAACGTTCAATTGCACCGTGCCGTTTTTAGCCTGTGCCATGATACAATGGCGCGTCATCATCAAATCATCAACTTTCAACCATGTTCAAATTCTCGTTTTCTCTTGTTCTCCTCGCTCTGCTTGTGATTGTGTCGCCTGCGACCGCCCAAACCACCAAAAAAGAATCCAAAAACGATAAATCCCAAACGACGCTCGTCGGCTACCTTTCCGATTGCCAGTGCGGCGAAAGTTTGGAAAGCGTGAAAATGGCGGCGGAGCATACAAAAGAATGTTGCTTGATGGACGCTTGCGCAAAATCTGGCTTTGGCATTTACAGCGGTGGCAAGTTCATCAAGTTCGACCCAAAAGGAAGCGACAAAGCTAAAAACTTCCTCATCGCACTCAAACAAGAAAAAGACCTGAAAGTGAAAGTCAAAGGCAAGATGGAAAACGACATGTTCATGCTTGCAAGCATCGAGAGCTCGAAATAAATACCGACGACAGCATCTTCTTGAAGTGGATTTTTCGCGTTGCTCATCACGACGTCGCTCAAACCCTGTACATCGCTTAT